>CAWHQK010000132.1:0-5919 GCA_963831435.1 uncultured Acidobacteriota bacterium | reverse complement strand
GCGCGTGTGGGCTGGACGCACGATCTTTTTGGTTCACCCATGACACTCGGCGCCGCCGGATACTTCAGCCATCAGAACTGGGGCTTCGGGAGAAAGGTCGACGGCTGGGCGGGAATGGCTGATTGGGACATTCCTTTGCCCGCACGGCTGGCATTCTCCGGGGAATTCTACAGCGGTCGTGCGATAGCGGGCATCGGCGCGGGTATTGGAAGAAGTGTGCTGTACAGCGGCAATCCTGCGCTCGACACGACCGTGGTTTATGGGCTCCATTCGCGAGGGGGATGGTCGCAATTGAAATTAAAGGCCACTCCCAAGCTGGAATTTAACCTCGCGCTCGGTCTGGATAATCCAGATGGCGACGATGCCCAGCGGTTTTCCGCCGGCACGACTTATGTGGGTCCAACCCTGGTTCGAAACATGGGATCGCTGGGAAACCTGATCTATCACCCTCGATCAAATGTTATTCTTTCCGCCGAATACAGACATCTGGCTACTGCCGGATTTTTGGGAGATCATTACGAGGCAAACCAGGTCAATATGATTATGGGCGTCCTGTTTTGAAATCGGGAAGATTCATGCTCTCCAGTGGGTGCGTGCTGCTGCTTTTCGCGGCCGCTCTTGCATGTGCCCAGGAGACGACCTTTACAACGCGCGTGGTCGTTCACGGGCCCCACGGTAGCGCAAAAAAATACAGTTCGAAAAATGTTGTCGTCTGGCTCACTCCCATTGGGTTTGATGCCAAGCAACCTTCTCTACAGCATTATCGGCTTGTTCAGCACAACAAGAGTTTCGAGCCGCACATTCTGGTGGTTCCGGTTGGCGCAGTCGTTGAGTTTCCCAACCACGACCCTTTCTTTCACAACGTCTTTTCATTGTTTGAAGGCAAACGCTTTGACCTTGGTTTATATGAGGCCGGCAGCACCCGCGAGGTGCGCTTTGATAAGCCGGGGATCTCCTACATTTTTTGCAACATCCATGCTCAAATGAGCGCGGTAGTAGTTTCTGTGACGACACCCTACTACGGGGTTTCCGATGCCAATGGAGACGTTTCCATTGCCAACGTGCCGGTCGGCCGCTACAAGTTACGAATCTGGTATGAATCGGCTCCAGAACCCCTGGACGCAACTACTAGGGAGATCACGATTTCCCAAACAGACTCTGGGATCGCGAAGCTGTATCTTGAAGCTGCGGAAATTCCTACAAAGCACAAGAATATGTACGGCCACGATTATGAGCCGCCTCAACCCTCCAGCCCCGCATATGAACGGCCGTGAAACGGAGTGCCCAACATACGATCGGCTCCTAAATGGCGCAGTTCCTGCAATTTGCCGGGCTGACAAAAAAATTACAATCTGGCCAAGAGTTCGTGACAATTCCCCCGCGACCTGCGTTTAGGGTATGACTTACCTGAGCGGGCCACCGCTGCTGCCCGTTCTAAGACTTCGTCCCGGGACGATGTCAAACAGTTGTAGATTCCGGGCCGCGTACGGCGCGGCCCGGGCAGTGTTTAGAAAGAGTCTTGCTCGACTCCTTCGGCATATAGACCGAGGGCTCTGTTTCGGTTTTCCCTCTCCTCGGTGAACAATCTGGCCAGCTTTCTGCTGGCCATTTTTTTGTCACCACCATTTTTTGGAAAAAAAGCGGCAGATTTTGATCAGGCGAGCAGTCGTGCCGCATCCTTGGCGTAGTAGGTCAAAATCATCCCAGCGCCCGCCCGGCGGATGGAAATCAGCGATTCCATCATCACGCGCTCGCGGTCAATCCAGTTATTTCGCGCGGCGGCCTCGATCATGGCATATTCGCCAGAGACCTGATAAGCCGCAAGGGGCAGGTCAAAGCGCTCGCGGGCGGCGACAATCACATCGAGATACGGCATGGCGGGCTTCACCATGATCATGTCGGCCCCTTCGGCGATGTCCTGTTCAATTTCCCGCATTGCTTCGCGCAGATTTGCCCCATCCATTTGGTAAGAACGCCGGTCGCCGAATCGAGGCGCCGAGTCTGCCGCCTCACGAAACGGCCCGTAGAAGCCGGAAGCGAATTTAGCTGCATAAGAAAGAATCGGCGTATTGATCAGGTCAGCTTCATCCAGGGCTTTGCGGATAGCAGCAACGCGGCCATCCATCATGTCAGAGGGCGCAATGATATCTACGCCCGCGCGGGCCAGCGAGACCGAAGTCTTCGCCAGAATCTCCAGCGTTGCATCGTTCACGATTTCGTACTCCGCCTCGCTCTTCCGGCGCATCTCTTCAGCCGCGGTATCGAGCGTTTCCGATTTTTGTTTCGCGGCGGCTTTCGCGGAGAGGGCTATCACTTTCGAAGCCGCCGCTCCCAACGATTTTGCAGGCAAAGTCTTCTTCACCACTCCGCAGTGTCCGTGAGACATGTATTCACAAAGGCAGACATCGCCCACAATCACCAGCCCCGGCACTTCCCTTTTGATGGCGCGCGCCGCACGCTGCACAATGCCGTCATCGGCCCATGCCCCGGTCGCAGCTTCGTCCTTTTTTTCCGGCAAGCCAAAAAGGATGACCGCCGGAACTCCCAGCGAATATGTCTCTCGCGCTTCCTTCACGGCTTCATCCACGGAAAGGTTGAATACCCCTGGCATGGAGCCAACTTCCTTGCGCACACCTTCCCCCGAGCACACAAACAGGGGATACACAAATGCCTCTGGCGTAAGGCGCGTCTCGCGCACCATTGAGCGCAATGGCTCGCTTTGACGCAAACGGCGCAAGCGGGTGATGGGAAAAGTCATTTCAGTCAATCACATGAATCAATCGCGGCGATTCACGAATGCCTTTACAGCCACGATTCTATAGCATTTCCTCGCCGCTTGGCCGCCGTGTTTTGGTTTCCATGTTTGGGTGTCCAGATCACGAAGGACCGATTCCTGTAACATAATTTCGATGCAACCCCTTACCCATAGCAGCGCTCGCGTGCTGGAATATGAGAGTTTTCGCGAGCTGCTGCGCGGCTATATTTCCTCGCCTTTGGGGCAAACAAAGCTAGATGAGCTTTCTCCCTCCAGCAACCAGCTTTGGATTGAAGAACAGCAACAGTTAACTACCGAAGTTCGCGAGTTCCGCCGGGTTGCCGCCCGGTTCGATTTTTTCGGGCTGCTTGACGTCACGCAGTTGCTGGAAAAGTCCCAGATCGCCGGAGCAACGCTGGAGACTACGGAAATTCGCGATGTGCTGCTGGTTGTGGACCGCGCCTCCGAGTGGCGGGAAATCGCGCGCAATCCTCCAGCCGCAATGAAGCCCTGGCCAGCAGTGCTGCAGCTCTCGCTGAACATTGAGGATTTCTCGGAGTTCCAGCGTAACTTCCGCAACAAGATTCTTCCCGACGGCACGCTCGACGACCGCGCCTCCCCGGAACTTGCACGCATCAGGCGGGAAATGGAAAAGCAGCGGCGTGCCATCGAGGAATCGTTGCGCGGATATTTGCGACGCCTCGCCGAAGGCGGCGCGGTGCAGGATGAACTCATCACCATCCGCGGCGAACGCTTCGTGATTCCAGTGAAAGTTGAGCAAAAGCGGCGCGTGCAGGGCGTGGTGCACGGAGCCAGTTCCAGCGGGCAAACAGTCTTTGTGGAGCCGCTGGAAACCATTGAACAAAATAACGAACTGGTGCGTCTGCTTGAAGAAGAGCAATCGGAAATTCATCGCATTCTGCTGGAGATGACCCGCCGAATTGGGGACAAAGCGGAGGCGATCCGGGCAGGATCGAATGTTTTAAGCGAACTGGAATTGCAGTTTGCCAAGGCACGCTTCGCCGAAGACTACAACTGCGTTACCGCAAAGTGCTCCGCGCAATCAGCCGTGAACCTGCAAAATGCGCGCCACCCATTGCTGGAACGGAACCTGAAGCAGAAAAATGGCAGCGTCGTCCCGCTCACCATGGAACTGGACGGTGAAAAGAGGCAGATCATCATCACCGGCCCGAACACGGGTGGAAAAACCGTAGGGCTCAAAACGCTTGGCTTGCTGGCCCTGATGGCGCAATCGGGTATTCCCGTTCCCGCCGATCGCGCGGAACTTCCCATCTTCGACGCCGTGCTGGCCGATATCGGCGACTATCAATCCATCGAGCAGAACTTGTCCACCTTCTCCGCGCATGTCACTAATATTGATTTCATCTCGCGAACCGCGACGGCGGAGTCTCTGGTATTGCTCGACGAACTCGGGTCAGCCACCGACCCCGAAGAAGGCGCGGCGCTGGCCGTCGCCATTGCCGATCATTTCCGGCGCACAGGTTGCATCAGCGTGATTTCAACGCACCATACCTCGCTCAAGGTTTACGGCGCGAATACGCCCGGAGTCCTGAATGCCGCGGTCGGATTCAATGAAGCAAACCTGCAGCCCACCTACGAATTGAAGATTGGAGTGCCGGGAGCCTCGGCGGGAATCAACATCGCGCAGCGGCTGGGCTTGAATCCGACGATCATTGAGAGTGCGCGTTCTCGCTTAGGTACACAGGCGCGAGACGTGGGCGAGTTCCTTGATCGACTGCATGCCGATTTGCGCTCGGTTGCTGACGAGCGGACGCGTCTGAATCAGCGAAAGCTGGAGTTAGAACGCGAAAAGGCGCATCTGGCGGCCGAAGGGCGCAAAGAGCAACAGGCAAAGATCAAAGAGCTGGAAAAGAAGCTTGAAAGCTTGCTGCGCGACTTTGAATATCACGCGCGAGAGGCGGTCACTGCAGTGCAAGACCGTACGGCTTCGCAAAAATTGTCGAAAGACGCGGATCGGCGTATGGCCCGGCTGAAACGCGAGTTCCAGGAACAATTCGATTCCACCGTGGTAGCTCACTCTACCGGCTCGGACAGGAACGATCCCCATGCGCAGCCGCAAATGGTGAAGCATGTCTCCGAAGGTGATTCGGTGAAGTTGAAGTCTATCGGAAGGACCGCCGTCGTGACCCGCCGTATTGATGACAGTCACTTCGAGGCGGAGATTGGCGTCATGAAGATGAAAATTTCGCGAGACGATATCGCGGAGGTGATTTCGCGAAACGCGGAATCACCGGTACAAGCCGCGCGTGCGCGTGGAATTTCAGTCTCGTTGCAGAGCGAAGACACCAATGTCGCCAGCGAAATCAATGTGATCGGACGCAATGTGGATGAAGCGACGCAGGAAGTGGAAAAGTTCGTGGACCGCGCATTTTTAGCCGGGCTGCCCAGAGTGCGCGTCGTGCACGGCAGCGGCATGGGCATTCTGCGCAAAGCGCTCCGGCAATATCTCCAGAAACATCCGCATGTGGTTTCGGTAGTTGAGCCTCCGCACAATGAAGGCGGAGGCGGCGCAACTGTGGTGGAGTTGAGGGTTTGAAGTAAAGCTACGAAGTTTGCTCCATAGACGGCGTCATTGCTTGGGACTGGCGTTTTTCCATTTCTTGTCGCCATTCCGACCACGAGCATTCTGCATTTCGACGGTGGATGGGATTTGCCATCCTTTTGATGACTTTCAAACCTTCGTTCCAATGCAAAAGAGCTTGCGAATAATTTCCCAAAGCAAACTCCCGGGCGACGTCGGCCCGGATACCCATAATAAGAGGCATTTTCTTCGGATTTCGAACCCGTGAAAACCACTCCTTCGCCTTGACTGAATCATTGCGAAACCACGAGTGGAAAACCCCCGCTTCGGTTGCAATCAGATCACGAAATTCATTTCCCCTGATATCCATTCCGTGAAGGCATTGTTCTAAGTAAGCAGCCGCTCCGGTTGAATCTTTCCGATCATTTGCTGAAATATACGCCAACCAGGCGCCACTCAGAGCATCACGCGAACCATCCCAACAATAACTGGCCATCTTCAACCATCGGGCGTTCCAGTCTCGGGGACGCGCCCCACGGCGCTGCTGCTGAATCAAACCAACGATGCTGTACCATCTCCACGTTTTCTCCTCAGGCTGTAG
>CAWHQK010000131.1:0-100480 GCA_963831435.1 uncultured Acidobacteriota bacterium | reverse complement strand
GCAAGGAATGGAAATACATCGTATTAAGAAAAATGGCCACTGGAAATTATAGAACAATGTAAGGCAATTCTGGCGAGGACGAATCCCATCCATCAACGTATTTTGTTAAAAAACGCACTCGTTAGGGCAGGCATCTAAGCTCTAGATTCGTACGAGAAAAACATATTTTGGAGGCAATGATGGCACATTTCGGCACGCTAAAATCTTTCCGGTTCAGCGAAGGAGACGCCGATGATATTCGCGGCGCCGTCCTTTATGGCCTCAACGATGAGAAACTTGGCAAAATTGACGACGTTATCTTTGATCACTCTTCTGGGGACATTCATTACGCGGTCGTGGATACCGGCGGCTGGCTCTCGAGCAAGAAATTTATCGTTCCTTCCTCCGACTTAATCCGTCCGGGAAGCATGAGGGCGATTACCAGGTGGCCTTGACCAAAAGCAGGTTGAGACGTTTCCGGCTTATGACGAGAAGGCAGTGGATCTGAAGATAGCTGGGACGATTACGAGGAAGCGTACAGCACGGTTTGGGAGGGCAATGAAGTGCAACATCGCGCGGGCAGCGATCATAATTAACGCCGACCGATGATGAAGTCCCTCCGATACAGGTTCGTCTTTTGCTGGTACGCGGCAGCCCGTGCTTGATGTAACCCCGGAAAGGTTGTGCCGTCTGGGAATCAAGCGGAAATTTCACCCAGTTCGACCGGAGCCGGGCAACGATGGTTGTCTTTTGAGGACCGGTTGCGGCAACGACGGAGAGAAGTGACCGCTGGTTGTGTGACCTGCAACAGGACGACCGGCTCAGAAACTGCCTCGGACCGGGAGCGGGACGAGCAGAGAAAGGCCAGCTAGAAGAACGTCAAGAAGGCTCGACAGATAGACGCCGCGGGGAACCGCGGCTTTTTCTTGTGGGCTCTCTTTGGCCTCCATGCTATGCTGCGCTCAGTTTTCATGGAATGTGCGCCGGAACGCGATTCTGGCAAAACATCTATGACCGGGATTCTCAGTGCTAGTTGAACTGCGCTCGAAAATTACGCGGTCATTGACAATGTGGCAGTTGAGTTTTCTGCTGGGCTGAATCTGCTGACTGGCGAAACCGGCGCTGGCAAGTCCATCCTGATAGACGCTCTGGCCCTTCTTCTGGGCGAAAAAGCTTCAAGTGACGTAATTCGTACGGGCGCCGAAAAGGCTGTAGTAGCGGCGGTGTTCGAGCCGGGGGCGGGGCTGAAAAAATCATTGGCAAAATTCTTGAAGAGAATGGTCTGGATATAAATTCCGACGACAATTCCATTATTCTGCGCCGCGAAATCAGCGTAGGGGGTAAAGGGCGTGTTTTTGTTAACAATCAGGCTGCCACTGTTTCTGTTTTAAAGCAGTTGTCCTCTCATTTGGCTAACATTCATGCGCAAAATGAGTCTTTGCTGTCATTTGACGCGGGGGCGCGGCTGCATCTTCTCGACGAATATGCGGGCACGCAATTGGAAGCTGTAAACAAAGTATTCGTCGAATGGAAGGAAATTGTTGGATCGGATCGCAGAGTTGGAACAGGAGGAACAAGACCGAACGAAATTAGTGGATTTGTGGACATTTCAGAAACAAGAGATTGAGGGAGCCAAGCTTCTCGCTGGAGAAGATGAACGGCTCGAGGGTGAAAAGCGAGTGCTCGCTAATGCGGAAAAAATTTATGGCGCCGCCATGCAGGCATTTGACCTGTTGTATGAAGGAGGTGGCTCCACTTCGTCCACATTGCGCACCGCGCAAAAGCACATTGAAGAGCTGGCCCGCTATGAGCCCAAGTTTCAGGAAGCCCTCTCCGCTCTCGATTCCGCACGCATTAGCGTGGAGGATGTAGGTGCTGGCTTGCGCGACTATGCAGGCGGGATCGAAGCTTCGCCGGAACACCTTGCCGAGGTGGAAGACCGGTTGGCTCTGCTGGATAGATTGAAGCGCAAATATGGCCCGGCGTTGGAAGATGTGATCCGTTTGGGTGAAGAGGCGGGCCGGAAACTTTCCGAGATGGAGAACAAAGACGAAGTTCTCCGCAAACTTCATATAGAACTCGCGGCTGCAAGCGAAAGTTATCTGCAAGTTGCGCGGACGCTTTCTAAGAAACGATACGAAGCGGCGCGCAAGCTGGAGAAGATTGTCGAGTCGGAGATCAATGATTTGGCGATGAAGTCGAGTTTTCATATCGAAGTCGGCGGCACGGACGAAGAAATACACTGGACCTCAGCGGGATTTGACGAAGTCGTATATCTGATTGCGACGAATCCGGGCGAGCCGATGCGGCCGCTGGAACAAATCGCTTCTGGCGGAGAGTTGTCGCGGGTCATGCTGGCATTAAAAGCCAGCGTGGAAGCCGGCTCCAGCAAAGGCAAGAAAAGTTCAGGCGCGCAGAGAACGCTGATTTTCGATGAAATTGATATTGGTATTGGTGGCCGCGCCGCAGAAGCCGTGGGGAAAAAGTTGAAGTCCCTCTCGCGGGCGAACCAGGTTTTATGCGTGACCCACTTGCCGCAGATCGCTACCTTTGCAGATCATCATTACGTGATCGAGAAAAAGATATCTGCCGGCAAAACCAGAACGTCCGTCCGGCCCATTAGCGGGGAAGAGCGCACCGAAGAGGTGGCCCGCATGCTGAGCGGCGCGAAATTGACCGAAACTTCTATTAAGCATGCCGAGCAGATGATCAAAACTAACGCCTGAAGTCCTTTGCCTTTCAGTCTTCGCGTTCCTCACCATTTCTTGAAAATCACAAATACCGCGAGCACGATCATCGCGAATCCCGCGACGTAATTCCACTTGATCGGTTCCTTAAGGTACAAGACAGAAAAAACGGAAAATACTGAAAGAGTGATGACCTCTTGAATCGTCTTCAGCTGCGCCGTGCTGAATTCGTATGATCCAATGCGGTTTGCCGGGACCTGAAAGCAGTATTCGAAAAACGCGATTCCCCAGCTGATCACGATAACTTGGAGCAAGGGCGCTTCACGGTGTTTCAAATGCCCGTACCAGGCGAAGGTCATGAAAATATTGGAAATGGTGAGCAGGATGATCGTGGTCATATCAGGGGATTTTGTCATAAGTGGCTTCGGAAAAGCAGATCATCACTTCGCTCGCCGTTTGCATCCAAAGGACGAACGGGTCGGGAACTATACTGTGTGACGCGATCGCCGCTTTAGCGTGGCCGCTGGAGGGATGCTTGAGCGATTCAACTGTCGTGGAAATTCAGGGAAAGAGGTTGACGCTCTCGAACCTGGAGAAAGTCCTTTACCCCGCCGCAAAGTTCACCAAAGGACAGGTGATTGACTACTATGCGCGCATTGCGCCGGTGCTTGTGCCGCACCTCGCGGGTCGTCCGCTGACGTTGAAGCGTTATCCGAATGGTGTGGATAGTCAATTTTTCTTCGAGAAGAACGCAACCAAACATCGTCCCGACTGGGTAAAGACCGCTCCCATTTGGAGTGAAGGCAACAATCGCGACGTGAATTACATTCTCGCGAATGATTTGGCCACGCTGGTATGGGTTGCGAACCTGGCGGGAATCGAGTTGCACCCCTCGCTCTCGAAGGCGAAGAACATCGATTCTCCGACCATGATGGTGTTCGATCTGGATCCTGGGCTTCCAGCGAATATCGTGCAGTGTTGCCAGGTGGCATTCTGGCTGCGGGAAATATTCGAGCGATTTGGATTGCAGAGCTTTCCCAAGACTTCGGGATCGAAGGGGCTGCAAATTTACGTTCCGCTCAATTCTCCGATCTCGTACGATGAAACTAAACCCTTCGCTCATGCGCTGGCCCGGTTGTTGGAGGATGAACATCGGGAGCTTGTGGTTTCTGACATGAAAAAAGCATTACGGACTGGCAAAGTGCTTGTTGATTGGAGCCAGAACGATGAGCACAAAACCACTATTGCGGTGTATTCGTTGCGCGCGCGGGAACGGCCCACCGTTTCCACCCCCGTTAGCTGGGATGAAGTTGAGCAGGCATTGAAGAAGAAGGACCCGGCCCTGCTGCGCTTTGAATCCGAACAAGTGCTAAAGCGCGTGGATAAATTAGGAGATTTATTTGCGCCCGTCCTTGAGTTAAAGCAGAAGTCGCCGAAACTGCCCGGCATAAAGGAATCCAAAGCGGAATCCATTAAGGCAGGGCTGGAGTTGGCCGCGCACGCGGAGAGGCCTTTGCGGAAACAATCGAAATCTGAGCCTAAGCCGCGCCGCACTCCCGCCAAGAAATCGCGAAAGTTATAATGGCCGTGGAAACGCGAGCACTTTATGGCGCAACTTTATGCGGGAACTTCGGGGTGGGCTTATGCGGGCTGGAAGCCCGACTTTTATCCTGCGAAGTTGGCGCAAAAGAATTTTTTGCAGTACTACTCCACTCAGCTCAACACAGTTGAGGTGAATTTCACTTTCCGCCAACTGGTCAAGGAAACCACGATCGCCAAGTGGATTGTGGAGACGCCGGCGAATTTCCGGTTTGGCATTAAGGCGCATCAGGTGATTACGCACATCAAGCGTCTCAAGAAAACTGAGGACTTTTTGCCGCGGTTTATGAATACAATCGCGCCACTCGCTCAGGCCGGGAAGATGGGGCCGATACTCTTTCAGCTCCCGCCAAATATGAAGGCGGACGTTGCCGTGCTTGAAGAATTTCTCGGCGTTGTGCCGCGAGGGGTGACAGCTGCTTTTGAGTTTCGACACGAGTCATGGTTCACGGACCAGATTTTCGATCTTCTCAGGAAACATAATCGGGCGTTGTGTGTGGCTGAAACGGAAGAGCGAGTCACGCCCGATGTGGTGACCGCTGACTTCGCTTACTACCGGTATCGGAAACCAGAATATTCGGCGGAAGAACGCAAACAGATGGTAGGACAGCTCCGGAAACATTTGGGCGTGGGGCGCGATGTGTATGCCTATTTTAAACATGAAGAGACGCCGCAGGGGGCGATCTATGCGGTGGAGGTTCTGAGGGAAGTGGGTCTGGGGAATGCATAAGGGGGCCTCGTCCGGCTTGAACTCCCAGGCTTGCACCATCCATAACACTTCTCACAAATGTCCGATAACGGTATTTCTAGATTGTGCCTTCTGAAGCTAACTCCCGTGTGTTTTCCGGATTTCTCGACTATCTGAGGATCGAGAAGGGACTTGCCTTACTTACCATTTCCGCCTACACAAACGACATCGGGCAGTTCGCGGGATTTCTGGAGGAACGCAAGCGCGTGCTGAACAACGCGCGGCGCGAGGACGTTAAGGATTTCATTCAACAATTATTTGGCAAAGCTTTAGACGGGCGTTCCGTTGGACGGAAGCTGTCTGCATTGCGGCATCTGTATAAATATTTATTGCTGGATAAAAAAATCAGCTACGATCCGACGCTTAATATTGACTCGCCAAAGCAATGGAAGGTGCTACCAAAATCGCTGGCGCATTCCGAAATCGAGAGCGTACTGCAGGCTCCGCGTGCAACTTCGAATCGTAAAGAAGCTGAGGCGCAGGCTATTCGCGATCGCGCCATGCTGGAAATGTTCTACGCAGCGGCGCTACGAGTCTCGGAGATTATTGGCGTGAAGCTGGAGGACTTAAAGCTTGAATTGGGTTATGTGCTGGTCCGTGGCAAGGGCGACAAAGAGAGAATTGTGCCGCTTGGGCGGACCTCGCAGGAGATCGTTGCGGCCTATCTGAAAAATTCAAGATCCGTTCTGGCAGCTGATAAAAGCTCTCCATTTTTGTTTTTGGGAAGGCGGGCAAAGAAGTTGTCACGGCAACGCGTTTGGCAAATGGTGAGCGCCGCGTCGGTGGCCGCTGGCCGCCATGCCAGTCCCCATATGCTTCGTCATAGCTGCGCCACGCATATGGTGGAGAACGGAGCGGACTTGCGCACGGTGCAAACCATTCTTGGCCACGCCGACATTTCCACGACACAGATTTACACCCATCTGGCGCTGGACCGGTTGAAAAATGTTTATCAGAAACACCATCCGAGGGCCAGGAAGAGGGCTGGGTAGGTTCACCACGGAGGCGCTGAGGCACGGAGAACGGCCCGATCTTAATTTCTCCCGATGGCGTAGACATCCTTAATAAAAATATGCCGGCACCCGAGCACAAGCGAACCGTAGTTGAGAAGGCGGTAGACGAATTCCTGCGTACATTACGGGAGCGCAACTCGTCGCCGCATACGATCAAGGCTTACGCGGGAGATCTCGACAATTTTTCGAGTTACGTTGGTTCGCGCGAATGGCGCAGCATTGATCATCTGACGATCCGTGGTTTTCTTTCACATCTCTACGTTAAAAAATTGGAGAAGGCCTCTATTGCGCGCTCTTTGGCCGCCGTGCGCTCGCTCTATCGCTGGCTGGCGCAGGAGGGAGTGGTTGAGCAGAATCCGGCCGCGCTGGTCTCGACGCCAAAGCTCCCCAAGAAGTTGCCGCGCGTCCCTACGATTGAAGAAATGAATTCAGTCCTCGACGGCGAAATGCCGGAGATTGCTGCTTTTCCAGAGCGCGAACAGTTGATGTTTGAATTGTTGTATGGCTGCGGGATCCGCAATTCCGAACTGGTGGGAATTAATACGGACGATATTCGACTCACCGCACGAAGCGATCTTGATTCGCGGCAAAGGAAAGAAGGAACGCTATGTCCCGTTGGGGGACTCCGTGAAGTCGCTCTTCCCGATATTTACCGAGCGGCCAGCAATTGCTTGGCGGGAAGAAAAAGTCAACCCGGCATTCCTGGTGAACCTGCGCGGAGGACGCCTGACTACCCGCAGCGTAGGACGGATTGTGAAAACAGATTGCCATTGCCCGTGGCCTCCCGCCAGACGTCCATCCGCACACGCTGCGTCATGCCTTCGGAACACATTTGCTGGAGGAGGGCGCCGACCTGCGCGCGATCCAGGAGATGCTGGGCCACGAGCGGCTTTCCACCACGCAGCGATACACGCAACTCTCCATGAAGCATGTGATGGATGTGTATGACCGAACACACCCTCGGGCCAAGTAGGCCAAGCTGCCGATTGCCTGTCGCCACGATCTGCGTCATTGCGCTCACGGCGTTACTTACTGGTTTGCAATTTGTATTCCCAGCTTTACTTTCCGCTCTGAAAGAACCCCCGCCGCAATCGCAGGACATGAGTTCTGGCGACTCTTTACGTCGCTATTTGTTCATGCTGATGGATGGCAACAGATCGCCTTTAACTTTTCGGCGATTGCCACCGTGGGCATATTGGCAGAAAGAATCTTTGGTAGTACCCGCTGGCTCATTTTATATTTCGTGCCAGGGATTACCGCGGAAGTGATCGCGCTCTTCTGGCAGCCATACGGCGCGGGCGCTTCAATCGCAGGGGCAGGATTATTGGGGGCTTTGGCCGCTTGGCTTTTATTCGTTAGGCGCGCAGGCGTGGATAGGAGCTTCATTTATTTTAATGGGTGCGATTGTGCTGACATTGTTTCGCGATATTCATGGCCCTCCGATCCTTTTGGGTGCAGGAATTGCGGTGCTAAGGCTAAAAAGGCGGAGTGCTCATTGTTAAGCTGAAGGCTGATTATTCCTCAACTGTTCCCACATGCGCACGACGTCAGTTTTCAATCCCGAAGTAAGCTTTTCATAGCTGGCTTCAGAGAATTGATTTTGTACCGGTGGATAAATGGGTTCGCCAAATGCGATTTTTAGCGGCGCAAATTTCTGGAAGGATTTACCGCGCGGCCATGCATCGTGGAAGCCCTCAATTGCAACCGGAACAATTGGGACTTGAAGATGAGAAGACAAAATTGCCGCGCCTTTTTTGAATGTGCGGGGAGTGCCGTCAATACTTCGCTCGCCTTCGGGGTAAAGAATGAGAACACCGCTATGCCTCAGTCCACATGCGCCAGCGCGCATGGCGGGAATAAGGTTTGCGTCAGGGTCCACGACAACTACCCGCAACCAACCCGCCAGCCGCCGCATAAAACCAGAGCCGAAGATTTCACTCGTACCCACCGCGAAAGCTCTGCGAAAAAGCGGCCACGGCAGCACGGTGGCCATTATGATCGGGTCGAGATAGCTCTGGTGGTTGGAACAAATCAACAGAGGCCCTTTCTTCGGCAATTTTTCCCAACCGGTAATTTTTAGGCGGAAGGCGAACAGGGCGAACAGCTTCACAAAGCGGCCACAGGTAAACCAAAACGCTTCCGAGAAAGGCCGTGGATTGGCGATCTCGGGAAAGTCTGCATCCGAGGAAGGGTCTTTCAGCACGGCTTCCCATCCGGCAGACGCCGCGGGGTTGGTTTTCTTCCCACTTGCGGCGCTTTCCCGTACCGCATCTACAAGTTCCCGAACTGTGTAGATGCTCGAGAGTTGTGATTCCTCCACGTCGCCGCCGAGTTCTTGTTCCAACGCCACCAGCATTTCCACGCGCTGCATGGAATCAAGTCCAAGGTCGAGTTCCAAATTATGATTCGGCGAAATCCGCGCAGGAGCTTTTCGCGCGGACGATTGAATCACCGCCAGGGCGCGCTGAATATCAGGCTGTTTCAGCCATTCGTGCTCTTCCGAAGAGAGTGGACGTTCGGTGGATATTTCTTTGTCGTCGTGGTGCGCTTTGCCTTGAGTGGCGCGCACCCGATTTTCAATTTCGAAACGCTTCAGTTTGCGGGTGGTGGTGCGCGGTAAATCTTCTTGCCAGATTTCGTAACTGCCGATGCGTTTAGTGGAAGCCGTTTGCGATGAGATCGTCTCGATATCGAAGCGGATCACTTCTTTCGCATTCACTATTTTTCGTTCTTTGAGTGCATCAAAGTCTGGCACGACCACAGCGTACAAACGTTCTGAAACTGGATCGCCGGGGTTGGCTTCTAGACCCATCACGCACATTTCTTTTATGTAGGGCGATTTCAAGTAGTAGGACTCGATTTCCTCGGGATAAACATTTTTTCCATTGCTGAGGACGATGACTTCTTTCTGACGCCCGGTAATGAATAGATTTCCGTGAGCGTCGAAGTAGCCGAGATCGCCGGTGTGTAACCAACCATCTTTTAGGACCTCCGCAGTTGCATCCGGGCGGTTCCAATAACCTTTCATAATCAGAGCGCCACGAATCGCGATTTCGCCAACAGGCAGGCCGCCGTCTCGCGGCTGCGGATTAAGAATTTTACCCTCGACTCCTTTCAACGGTTTGCCGACAGATCCAATTACGTTGTCATCGGGAGGATTTACGAAGGCACCTCCCGTGGTTTCCGTAAGACCGTAGGCTTGCAATACATCAATACCTAGAGCGTAAAAATCATGCCCAATCTGGGGATCGAAACGAGAGCCGCCCGTAACCAAGTAGCGCATTTTGCTACCAAACATGTGATGGATTTTGCCGAAGAACAACGGCCCCGCGTTAATCCCGAGCCGCCGCAATCCGCGATTCAGTTTCATTAGGAAGCGAAGCGCGGCGCGCATGAGCGCCCCTTTTTTGGCTACTTCTTTAAAAATGCGTTCGTGAATCAGGTAGAAAAATTGCGGCACGACGGCGAAAGCAGTAATGCCGCGTTCGCTCAAGGCGCGAATCAATTCTGTTGTGTTCAGCGTCTCCAAATAGACCGCACGTGCCCCATTGGCCAAAGGCAGCAGCAGGTTGGCCATTTGGGAGAGGACATGAAACAACGGCAGCACGCCAAGAATCGCATCATCGGGACCGAGCCTTGCCCAACTGCGCACGCCTTCCACCTCTGCTAATAAATTGTCATGCGTAAGCATTACGCCTTTGGGGTCGGCGGTGGTTCCTGATGTGTAGAGCAAAGAAGCAAGAGATTGTTGGTCCACTGCGCGCGGGACGAAGTTCTGGGGCCCGGCAGCGAAAATAGTGTCGAGATTGGAAAGAATTGAAGAACAGTGGCGCTCAAGGTTAACTGGCAGGACCCGCGCCGTGCCGTCGGGCGGTTCATCGGAGGGATTTGTGATCACGATCCGGATCGCTGAACTTCCCGCTGCTTCCTCCGCGAGCGCCAAGTGCTTCTGGTCGCAAAACAGCAATGATGCGCCACTGTCTTGCAGAAGCTTTGCAACTTGATCTGCGTGGAATGCTGTATCCAGGGGCACGGCGGTGCATCCGGAGGCAGTGATTCCAAGAAAAGTGATGACCCAGCGCGGATGGTTTTCGGCGAGAACTGCGCAACGAGTTCCGGGCTCAAACTGGCTTTCCACTAACCAGCGGCCCAGTGATTCTGCCATCTGCCGCGTTTCAGCGTAGCTAAAGCTTTCCGTGCGCTCGCGGCGTTGAATTTGTAAAGCGATGTTTTGCGGCCATTGCTCCGCGCACTCCACGAACCGGTTGTAGAAAGTTGGCATCGGCTGGGAAAATATACCTGAAAACTTGTTCAAACTGCTGAAAGAACTCCCAACTCTCAAGAACTGCGGGAACGGCCTCAGCGACTTACGCCCGCGGGTTGCATCTAATATGCTAGGCTTCTAAAGACATGGGTGAAGTGCGCCCCTTCAAGGACTTTCATTGATTCAAAACATTGCAGCCAAGATTTTTGGCACCAGTAACGAACGCGAAGTAAAGCGCCTGCTGCCCAGGGTGCAAGCGATTAATGCGCTCGAGCCTGAGATCCAAAAGCTCAGCGATGACCAATTGCGCGCCAAAACCGATGAATTCCGCCGCCGCATTCAGGAAAAACTCGCCAAGTCGCCCGAAGTTCCAAAGGACGCCGATTCCGACCGGGAAAAACAGATTGAAGAAGAGCGTCTGAACGCCCTGAAAGATGTATTAGATGACATTCTGGAGGAGGCTTTTGCGGTGGTCCGCGAGGCCGGGCGTCGTGTGTTGAATATGCGTCACTTTGACGTGCAAATGATTGGCGGCATGGTGTTGCATAGCGGAACTATTGCAGAAATGAAGACCGGCGAGGGAAAAACGCTGGTCGCCACGCTCCCGGTATATCTCAACGCTCTGAGCGGACGAGGCGTGCATGTCATCACCGTCAACGACTACTTGGCGAAACGCGATTCGGAATGGATGGGCAAGCTGTATCGGTTCCTTGGCCTCACGGTCGGCGTAATTGTGCACGACCTGGACGACCAGCAACGTCGCGAAGCCTATGCGGCGGACGTTACCTACGGAACCAACAATGAGTTCGGCTTCGACTACCTGCGCGACAACATGAAGTTTGACTTAAAGGATTGCGTACAACGTCTGCATAACTTTGCGATTGTGGACGAAGTGGATTCGATTTTGATTGACGAAGCCCGAACGCCGTTGATTATCTCCGGCGCGAGCGAGGAATCCACGGACAAGTACGCCAAGGTGGATAAGATCATTCCCAAGCTCGAACAGGGCGAAGAAATTGAAGGGCCGCCGGGAGAGGCAAGCACTTTTACGGGTGATTTTGCGGTTGATGAAAAGCGCCGCGCGATTACCATCACCGACCCGGGGTGGGAGAAGATTGAACAGCTTTTAGGAATCGGAAATATCGCGGACCCTGAAAACTGGGACTTGAAGCACCACGTAGAAACGGCTGTCAAAGCGCACTCCCTGTACCACCGCGACGTCGAATACGTAGTGAAGGACGGGGAAGTCATCATCGTAGATGAATTCACCGGGCGCTTGATGCCGGGGCGGCGCTGGTCCGATGGACTGCACCAGGCGGTCGAGGCGAAAGAAGGCGTCAAGATTGAACGGGAAAATCAGACGCTTGCGACCATCACCTTCCAGAATTATTTCCGCATGTACAAGAAGCTTGCGGGTATGACGGGAACGGCGGAAACCGAAGCTGCGGAGTTCGGGAAAATTTATAACCTCAACGTTCTGGTAATTCCAACTAATCGGCAGTTGCTGCGTAAAGAAAACCCCGATGTCGTATTCCGCACCGAGAAGGAGAAATATTACGCGGCTGCGGATGAAATTCAAAAGTTGAATGCGGCGGGTCAGCCGGTGCTGGTTGGCACCACGTCCATTGAAAAATCAGAACGGTTGTCTGAGTTGTTGAAGAAAAAGGGTGTTAAACATTGGGTATTAAACGCCAAGCAGCACGAAAAAGAGGCTGAGATTGTCGCCCAAGCCGGGCGCAAAAATATGGTGACGATTGCCACCAACATGGCGGGCCGCGGAACCGATATTTTGCTGGGCGGCAATGCGGAATTCATGGCCAAGCAGGAATGCGTGAAGAAGGGGTTGGCCCAGCCCTTGCGAGCTGCACAGGGGCAAATTCAAATCGATGTAGATGAAACCAAAAGCACAGTTTGGTATTACGCGGGAAATGAGTACGTAGTCCCAACCGAGCAATGGACTGAAATTTTTAACCGTCACAACGCGGCAACTAGTGTAGAGCATGACGATGTCATCGCTGTTGGCGGGCTTCACATTCTAGGCACTGAACGCCACGAGTCCCGCCGTATTGATAATCAGCTTCGCGGACGCGCCGGTCGGCAAGGAGATCCGGGTTCTTCTCGCTTTTACCTTTCGCTGGAAGATGATTTGATGCGCATCTTCGCGAAGGAATGGGTTTCGACTCTGCTGCAAAGGCTGGGAATGGAAGAAGGCGTTCCTATTGAATCGCGGCTGATTTCCCGCCGTATTGAGAAAGCGCAGGAGACGGTCGAGGGGCAGCATTTTGACTCACGAAAACACTTGCTCGAGTATGACGATGTAATGAACAAGCAGCGCGAAGCTGTGTATGGCCTGCGTCACCGCTTGCTTGAAGGACTGGACCAGAAGGATCTGATTCTTGAAGATTACGTCGCCGGCATCCTTAGCGGCTTGATGGACCAGTTTTGTCCCGTCAAAGTTCATGCGGATGATTGGGACATTAAGGGCTTGAAAGATGCGATCGGCGGCCGCTTTGGTGTGGACATCCTGGCGGAAGGTGTAAAGGCCGAGACATTAAATCGGCAAGAGCTGGGCGATGCAATTTTCGCCAAGTTGCAGGAACGATACGAAGGCAAAGAAAAGGTGATTGGCGCAGACGCGATGCGTTATCACGAACGCATGATCATGTTGAGCGTGCTGGATTCACAGTGGAAAGACCACCTTTTGGGAATGGATCACCTGAAAGAGGGAATTGGCCTTCGCGGATATGGCCAGCATGATCCTCTGGTGGAGTATAAGCGGGAGTCCTTCGACATGTTTGAAGCGATGATGCAACGCTTCCAGGAAGATACCGTCCGCTATTTATACCTGATGCAGATCATCGAGCGGCCCGCGGAACGCACAATGGCGGCTGGAGAAGACGGTGCGCCTTCAGGAAATGGACATCGCCCGCGGCATGTGGAAACGTCGGTGGATGAAATTGAAGAAGCCTTCCAGCGCAAGAAAAAACGAGAACTGGAACACGCCCGCATGGCTGGTGCTGGAGAGCGCGAACCTGTGCAGCAAGTGGTGCGCTCCTCGGCGAAAGTTGGGCGTAATGATCCATGTCCCTGCGGCTCGGGAAAGAAATATAAAAAGTGCTGCGGCGCAAACAGCTAAACCATGCCGCGTTAATGCACTAACGTCGCGTTGAGCTATTTTAGGCAGATTTGCCATCCTCACAGTTTTTCAAACTTTGTTTATACATTTAGGAATGAGCCGACAGACGCTGTCATGAGAGCCCATAAGATGACTAATCATTGTTGTAACTAATCCTGCCAATTGTTCCAATTTGTATCCGCGGTCTACCTGTTTCCCCAAATTATAGGAGCCTCGTTTCATGCGAACGAATACTCGTCCCTTTTTCGTATTGGCTTTCTCGCTGATCATTTCTTCGAGCGCGCTTGGCCAATCCTCTTCTTCTCCCGCGTCACGACAGAAACAGATCGCAGTGGCTTCTCAGGTCCAGAGACAAGTGTCGCAATTGACGGACCTGGTCGCAGCGCAGCAAAGACAGTTGGAAACGCAGGGACAACAACTCGAGCAACTTAAAAAGCAATTGCAGCAGTTATTGGACACAACTCAACAGGCCAATGCCATAGCCCAAAAAGGACAAAGCAATGCAGACCAGGCGCAGACTGCCGCATCACAGGCCCAGCATGCAGCCGACGAAGCTCAGCGGATCGCCGACCAGGCCTCCGCCAACGCGATAGAAGCTAAGACGGCGTTGGCTGTCGTGAACACCAAGACTCAGGACGAAGACAAAGAGCTGAGCGCACTTCAGGATGTACTCGGACGGTTTCGCCTAAGCGGAGATGTCCGTGTTCGCGGCGAGGGTTTTTACCAGGACAATGTTATCTCGCGGAATCGTGCCCGCATCCGCGCTCGCCTGGGGCTTGATGGAAAGCTCAATGATGATTTCATTGGCGGCTTGGCCATTGCCACGGGAACGTTGGGCGACCCGACCACTACGAACGAGACACTCACCAACTTTTTTGACCGTAAAACCATTGGCCTGGAGCGCGGATACATTACTTACAATCCGCAAGATGAAAAATGGCTTTCGCTGACTGGAGGCAAGTTTGGCTACACGTGGACCCGCACGTCACTAACGAACGATCCCGACATCAACCCCGAAGGCTTTGACGAGAAGGTGTCGTTTGATCTGTATTCGCCTGGGTTGAAGAACGTCAGTGCGCAGGCCTTCCAATTGCTCGTCAGCGAGAACTCCAAGGGCGACGATTCATTTGGCCTGGGCGCTTCGGTCTCGGCAACATTCAAAGCCGGTCCATGGACATCCAATCCATCATTCACACTGATTGACTGGCGCTTTCCTGATGCGCTGTTATCGGCCTCGGCCTTTGCCCTGCAAGCGACCACTGGCAACGGAGGCGTTCAGGTCCCCGGGGAGGGTCCTGGCTGTGCCGGAGGATTCGGTTTGCCTGCCACCCCACCTTGCGCTTTTGCGTCGAATGGACTGACCAACGCAACTTTCACTGACGCATCCGGCAAAGCGCATTTTCTCTCGGGCTTCGAATATGCCGACTTCATTCTTAACAACCAGATCCAAACCGGACTGGCACGCTTCCCGCTCAATATTGTGGTCGAGTATGAAGAGAACCTGGATGCAGCAAGCCACCCGCTCGACACCGCTGGGAATGTGATTTCCCGCATTGGATCGCAGGGTAATGCGTACCTGGGTGACCTCAGCATTGGTCAACTCAAGAATAAGGGTGATCTTCAGTTTGGCTACGCCTACTGGCGCACGGAACAGGATGCCATCCTCGCTTCGTGGGCGGAGGGCGATCAACGCGCGCCAACCAATATTCTGCAGCACAAAATTTATGCAGGTTGGAAGCTGCGTGGCAACGTTGCCGCAAACTACAAGCTCCTCCTGGGACGCACGCTGAACAGCAATCTGGAGCACGCGGTCCTTGGAACGGGGGTGGCGCCGGGCCAGATTGAGCCAATTCTCAAGCGGCAGGAGTTTGATTTGAACTATGCGTTTTAGCTTCGGAGCGACAGGCGTTCTGGAACCGCTAGGCTTGAGGGCTAAACCTTTGCAGCGCTCCAGACGCAGCAAAGCGCTACCGACCCAGTGCCTAAAGGCCACTACGGTAGCGCTGCTCGCTATGGACTGAAAACTGGATTCAGTGTAAGAAAGCCACTGCACCATTCCTAGTGCGTTTGTAGGTGCGCCGTTTACGATTCAGGTTCCGGTGGGGCTGCCTCAGATTCTTTCTCAGGACGCAAAAGAGGGAACAAGATCACGTCCCGAATCGTGTGCGAGTCGGTGAGCAACATGCAAAGGCGGTCCACGCCCACGCCAACGCCTGCCGCCGGCGGCATTCCGTACGAAAGCGCGCGGATGTAGTCTTCATCCATCTGGTGGGCTTCGTCGTCTCCTCGTTCGCGTTCGGTGAGTTGCTGCTCGAAGCGGCGGCGCTGCTCCACGGGATCATTCAATTCGCTGAAGCCGTTGGAGAGTTCCATCTGCCCTGCATAGATTTCAAAGCGTTCAACCCATTCTGGTTCGTCGGCCTTGTTTTTGGAAAGCGGTGAAATAACGGCAGGGAACTCGTAGATCACTGTCGGCTGAATTAAGTGCTCTTCAGCCGCAGCTTCGAACAGCGCGGCAATCGTTTTCCCCGCTGGCTCGTTTGGATCGTAGGCTACGTGCGAGTGCGCAGAATTGAACCGCTCGACTAATTTCTTTACTGAATCGTGCGAAGCAAAGTCCGACATCTCGGGCTTTGCACCGGAGGCTTCCGGCCAATAGTGAATAACGGCTTCGCGCATGGTCATGCGCCGCCAGTTTGCCCAATCAATTTCTATCTCGCCCCACTTCGATTTTGTCGTGCCATTCACATCCAGCGCGGCTTGCTCGATCAACTTCTGAGTGAAATCCATGGCAATGTGGAAGTCCGCATAAGCCTGATAAAACTCAAGCATGGTGAACTCAGGATTGTGGCGCGTCGAGATGCCTTCGTTGCGGAAGTTGCGATTGATCTCGTAGACGCGATCAAAGCCGCCCACCGTCAACCGCTTTAAATAAAGCTCAGGCGCGATGCGCAAATAAAGATCAACATCTAGCGTGTTGTGGTGGGTCGTAAAAGGCCGGGCGGCCGCGCCTCCGGCCACTTGCTGCATCATCGGCGTTTCGACTTCAATAAAGCCGTAGGAGTCGAGGAAGCGGCGCAGCGATTGCACCAGCTTGCTACGCTTCACAAAAACCTCACGCACCTCAGGATTCATCGCCAGGTCCACATAACGCTGGCGGTAACGGAGTTCAACATCAGTAAGGCCGTGCCACTTTTCGGGGAGAGGCAGCAGGTCCTTGGAGAGGAAAGTAATCTCCTCCACGTGGATGGATAGTTCGCCAGTGCGCGTGCGGAACAGATACCCGCTCACGCCGATGTGGTCGCCCAGGTCGAGCAGCTTGTATAGTTCAAAACCTTTTTCGCCGACGGCATCTTTCTTCACATAAATCTGAAGCTTTTTGCCGCCCTGCTGGAGATGCGCGAAGCCGGCTTTACCCATGAGTCGGATGGCCATAATGCGCCCGGCCACGCGAGCGTTCACTCGCGGAGCTTCCAGTTGCTCGCCGCTGCTGGCCGAGTAGTCCGCGAGGATTTGTGGAATTGTGTGCGTGAAATCATACTTGCGCGGATAGGCTTCCTGTCCCAAGGCCTCAATTTGCTTCAGCTTATCGCGGCGCAGTTCGTAAATTTTCTCGTCGAGTGCCAAAGTGCTCCTTACTTGCAATCGGGAAGATGAAATTATAACAACCCTCGTACTTCGCGCCTTCCATCCGATAAAGTGTTTTCAAGTCCGGAGAATTAGCGGTAAAAGGATGTAACATCGTTAACGTACGAACGTCCAATAATAACTAAAATGCTGGGGACCACAAGCAGATTCTCAAAGATATGCAAGCTTACATTGATACTGAAGTTCCGTAATTGTGGCATTCGGACAACCGAAACTGGGAACCGCACCTGGGACGATGATCAACGTGGGCGACCATAATCTACACATCAACTGTGTGGGACCTCGCAATGCAAAACCGATTGTCGTCTTCGAAGCTGGCGGCGGTGCTTTCTTAAAAGATTGGACAACAGTGCAAGGCATTTTGGCTTCACGCGTTAGATCTTGCGCATACGATCGTGCGGGGCTGGCTGGAGCGATCCAGGGCCTGCGCCAAGAACATTGAGGCAAGAAGTATTCGAATTGCATATCCTTCTGCACGCGGCAAGGGTATCGATTTCCGATAGTTCTGGTGGGCCAATCGCTAGGTAGCGCTGAATGTGCGCCTTTATACCCAGGAGTACGGGGCGAAATCGCTGGTGTTGTGCTCGTGGATCCAGCAGATGAGAGCAGCTTGTTATTCAGCACGACGGCGAACCAGTGGATGAAACTGCGAGACCAAGCAAAGAGTCGCGTAGTGCCGGAGCCGCGATTGACCGGGCCGCCAAGCAGCGGATACAACCCTGACGAAGACTATTTGGGGTAGATGAGGCTCGACTTCTTTACATCAAGAGACAGAAGAACCCCGAGCCATTGGGTGACCGTCCACTCTTTGTGCTGGCAGCGGGGAAACGGCCCTCGCCACCCGGTATGAGCGAAGAAGCGTATAGGGACATAAGGCGGGCAATTGATAACGACCGTCGTGAGGCAGCGCATCTTTCACATAATTCGAAGTTTTTGCTTGATGCAAATAGCGGTCACGACATTCAAATAGATGATCCTAAAGCCGTTGCAGAGGCGGTGGAGGAAGTCGTGGTGGCTGTCAAGAATCATACGAGGCTCATCCCCTAACGAGCGGTCGCAGACGCAAGCATAGAAATCGTGACTAATAGCGAAATCGTGGAACAATTTGAAAATGGCATTCCTCCAGGCGAGGAATTTCATCATGCCGAGCACATGCGGGTAGGATTCGCTTACGTCTGCGAATTTTCCTTCCCTGAAGCGTTGGAAAAGTTTTCGTCCGCTCTGAAACGGCTCGCGGCAAAAAATGGCAGATCGCATCTCTATAACGAGACGATCACATGGGCATATCTGTTTTTAATTCGCGAACGAATCACGCAGGCCGGAGGAAAGATCGAGTGGGAAGAATTTGTCGAGCAAAACCCTGACCTGCTTGCGTGGAAGCCGGGTATTTTAAGCCGTTATTACCGCGATGAAACATTGCAATCGGATCTGGCGAAAACAATGTTCGTCATGCCCGACAAACATCAATAGGCCGTTTGTCCTTCTCCTTCATAAGGCGGTAAGATGACTGCGTCTCATGGGGACCACTATGGCCGCACTAGCCCAAACTTTCACGGAAGAAGTTTTCAAAGCCAGCCGCCTGACCAAGGGGAATTTATTCTTCCCAACGCGAATTGTGGTCGGACCACTACGCGCGAGCCGCATCAAGCCACGGTTGTTTGGTAACACTGAAGAGAGCATCGCGATCAACGCTGTCGCCTCGGTGCAGATTTCCACGGGCGTTTTCTGGTCGGACATACGCATAGACTCTTCGGGAGGGTCTGATCCCATCACGAGCCATGGACATCGCAAAAAGGATGCCCGGCGCATCCGCGATTTGATTGAAGGCCACCAGGCCGCATCCAAGTAGTGGGATGATGATCCGCAAAGCGAGGCAAATCTGACTTCTGAAAAGAAACCGCCGGAAAATGAGAACGTTTGGGCGCAGTTCGCCAAATACAGCGAGATCGCATTTATCTTCCCGGCGGCGACCGTTGTGGGGCTGCTTGCTGGAATGGCACTTGACCGTTGGTTGCATACACACTGGCTTTATATGGTGGGCCTGATCTTGGGTATAGTGGCAGGCTTCATCCAGCTTGTCCGCGCGGGAATGTCCTCGAATCAATGAGTCCTTTCACCAGCCTCGATTTCACCCGTGAACAGTTTTTTGATGGCGCGCTCGCCCGCATCGAGCACCTCATGCTTTTTCTGGGCTTCGGGGTGACGCCGATATTTTTTGCGCTTTGGGGCTGGAGAGTGGCGCTAGGGTTCGGGGTAGGCGCCGCGATCGCTTATCTCAATTTCTTCTGGCTAAAGCGGATGGTTACGGCCGTTGCGGACCGCGTAACCCAGTCCGGACACTCCGAATCCGGTACCGGCGTAATCATCCGTTTCCTGCTTCGCTACACGCTAATGGGGCTCGCCGCGTGTGCTATATTTATTGTTTCCCCCGCGAGTCTGAAGGGGCTTTTTGCGGGCATTTTTTTGCCCGTTGCCGCTATCGCGTGTGAAGCCGCCTACCAGGCGTATGCCGCCCTTGCGAAGGGCGTTTGAGTTCCCAAAAAGAAAGAGATTACAGTCGAAGTTAAGCGTTGAATGCGATTAACTGAAAACCCGGATTATGCCTGAACAGCTTTGGTTTACCGCAATTCTAAATCGCTACCTGGCTGGCCCTGTTACCCATTTTCTGCTGGCCGTCCACGTTAAGCCGCACTACGCCCAAGCGCCGATTTCAAATTCCGTGGCGATGGAACTGCTGGTATTCGTTTTTTTGTTGATTGTCTTCGCGATAGTCCGAGCCCAACTTTCAGTGGAAAGGCCCGGCGGCTTGCAGCATACGTTCGAGGGGCTGCATGGTTTCATGGAAAGTCAATGCGAAGAGATCATTGGACATCACAGTGAACGCTTTGTGCCGTTTCTCCTGAGCCTCGGGCTATTCATATTGATCTGCAATCTGCTTGGTCTGGTACCGGGATTTGAATCCCCTACCGCCGTACCCGTGGTTCCATTTGGCTGCGCCGTGCTGGCGTTTTTTTACTATCAAACGCAGGGCTTTCGAAAGAGCGGCATCGGCTACTTGAAGCACTTATTTGGGCCTATCTGGTGGCTTGCCCCGCTAATGTTGCCATTGGAAATCATCGGCCACTTTGCTCGCTTGCTCTCACTAACAGCCCGTCTATATGCAAATATGTTTGCCGGTGACATGGTCACGTGGGTTTGGTTTTCTCTGATTCCCATTGGCGTTCCGATCATTTTTTTGGGATTGCATACTTTTGTGGCCTTCTTACAGGCTTATATTTTCGTGCTTCTCGTCATGGCGTATTTGTCGTTCGCGGTGGGAGAAGCACATTAGACTTTTCAGATGTAGGTGCAATGTTTTTCGCCGTTAGCGTGAGGGCGTCAGCACGGTGAACGTCAACCACCCACTGGCGGTAATTCATAGTACGAGGAGAAACACGATGCGTAGAACCATGAGTTATGTATTTATGGCGCTGGCTGTGATGTTTTTTGCGTTGCCAGTGTTCGCGCAGAGCGGTTCGGGAAGCTCTGTAAATTGGGTTGCACTGGCCGCTGGATTTTCCATGGCTATCGCCTCTGCCGGTTGCGGCATTGGACAGGGAAGAGCGACCGCTTCGGCAACCGAAGCGCTGGCCCGAAATCCCGCCGCGCGCCCCGGAATCACCTTCGCGCTCATTCTGGGCCTGGCCCTAATCGAATCACTGGCGCTCTACACCTTCGTGATCATCTTCCTGAAGGTAAAATAGGTTTCCGCAAAGTTAAAAGCCCTTGCTTGGTGAGCAAGGGCTTTCTTTATTGATATCGGCGATGCCTAAATCTTGCGCTGTCCGTTCCAGTTCGCGCTTCCAGCTTCAGGACTTTGCTCGATGGCGTTCATGAGTAATTCACGCAGGCGGTATCGGCTCTCTAAGTCCGTTTCCACGATTTCAAATCCAACTTCGTTCATACGGGCGCGACGCAGAAGAACCTGCGCGCGAATGTGTTTACGCATTCCCACGGGGATGTCGAGCATTGCCTCTGAGCCAATCCGCAGATTATCTTCTTTGGTGCCCATTCCCCCGCCCAAACTCAGTTCGCGAACCGCGATATTGGATTTCCCCCATGAGCTACTAATGCTCGCGGCCAAACTTCGTGGTAGGGCGATGCGCTCATAACGGCGCTGCCGCACCCAAGGACAGGCCGGAGCTGAATCCAAAGGCGCGATGGCGAGCTCTGCTGGCTCCAGGCCGCTATCGGACACCACCTGGCTGCCATAGCGTGGGTCAATTTTGGCCAGCGCCTGAGCGGCCGCAATGCGCAGCTCACGATGGCTGGTCAACTTCCAGCGCTTCTTGGATTCCAAAAGATTCCGAAGTACGGGTACGGCCTCCATCTCGCGCAACCTGCCTAAAGATTCGACTGCCTTCACCTGAAGCAGAGGAGACCGTTCTTTCGCCTCCCCGCTTTCCGCCATTACCATGAGAGGTGGAATGGCCGTGCGGTCGCCGCTCATGCCAATTTCATCCAGGGCCTGCGGTATTACCAGCGGATCAAGGACCTCAAGCAATTCAAGTAGCGTACGGCCGCGATCGTCAGCTGCACCATAAGCGATCTGACGCACCACAACGTCGTGGTAGAAGCGGGTCCAATCTTTCAGGCGAAGGGGCAGAAGCTCCAATAACGAAGGCACGTCAATGCGGCTCAATAAGCCGACCACGGAAGCTGCCTGCCTGGGCTGCCCGTTACGCAGCAGCTCGCGCAACTCAAGCATGCCGGTGGGTCCCAGTTCGGTTGCGAGTTCCACCATCTGGTCGCACTCTTCGCGCCGCATGCTGCGGAAAAACCGATCGGAAAGATGCTCAATGGCCGCCTGGGGAGTTCGCCGCAAAACCTGAATAAGATCCGACGGAAACTTTGGCTGGCGCATGCCATCTTCAAGAAACTCTGGCAGGCGATTTTCTACGCCAACCCGGGGCCGAAGATCATTCGCTAGCACCGGACGCTGCTTCCCGATTGCATCCAGGGCATCGCAGACGGCGGCCAAAGCGCCATACTGTTTGCGGTTGCTGGCTTCTGAACTGAGCCTTACGAAAGCCGCACCGATTAACGCTTGCAGCTCTGAATCATGTTCTTTGCTTAATGCCTCACCAAGCTTATGCAACGCCAATGACATGCTCTTGTCGCCAAGAGCGGCGTAAAGGTCGCCCAGTTGGCTGATGCCGATGGCCGTCTTGCGCCGCGGTTCCAGATCTTTGCTGTCGAGGCAGGAGCAGTAATTTTGCAGGATGGCCGCAGCAGTTTCTTTGTCGGGACGCTCAAGCAGTTGCTCCACAAATTGGCGCACGTTCCGCGGCGGAACGCAGGTGGCTTCATGCGACATCAGTACGCTCTTTTTACCTGCCTCCGGCACTTCGGCCCAGAACATGCGATCGAGAATGTCGGCGTGGGATTCAACCAGCATCCCCGCCTTATTCATTTTGTCTTCCTGGATTTTCAAGATCCGGCGCAAAGTGTCCATCTGCCGGCTCATATGTTCCAGCATCTGGTGGACGGCGTTAACCTTAATGTCGCCCTTCTGGAAGCGATCAAGAGCGAAGCGGATGGCCATGTGCTCCGCAGCCTTCATTAATAGCGGAGTGTCCGCGCTGGAAGAAGTCACGGCGCTTCCCGCAAGGGAATTCAACATCTGCTGCAAATTGACCTTGGTGTTTGCG
Source organism: uncultured Acidobacteriota bacterium (assembly GCA_963831435.1). Taxonomy (GTDB): domain Bacteria; phylum Acidobacteriota; class Terriglobia; order Terriglobales; family Acidobacteriaceae; genus JAICKN01. Next base: position 77,716 of record CAWHQK010000131.1, on the reverse strand, counting down.
TCTGTGTCGCTTAGTTCTTTTTGCAGGAATTCTGGTTTGACGGAAGGATCGCTGGCGGCCTCGCCAAATTTAGTCAGCAAGCGGATCGCCTGAATCACTTCCTGCTCTTGCAACGGAACGACAGTTCCATCCCATTGACCGGCCTGCCCTGTCGCGAGTACGTTCGCTTTCCCAGCTTTTGGAGCGCTCCACCCAGGTGCGCCTGCGGGGCCACCGCCGCCGCTGCCTGTTGCGTCTCCGCCATCGCCTCCAGGGGCTCCGCTACCGGCGCCTTCCGCAGCCGCGATGAGTTGCAATAATTTCTGCGGATCATTCAACCAATCCTTAAATTCCGGGCCCAGCGTTTGCGCCGCGATCTGCGCTGCGATGCTGATTTCGCCGGTAGAGGGATCTGCGGCTATAAACTTAACTTCATTAATTCTGATCGCCGATTGCTTGGTATCGCCGAACGTCCCCTTAATTTGCTTACTCAGGTCCTGCGCCTTGGATGTGCCCGTGGCGAAGATGCGCAGCAGCTTTGCGAAATCGTCCTTTGTGATCTGGTTAGAAAACTGGATGCTCGCCAGTCCGGCAGTGGTCAACAATTGCGCGAAACTGCGCTCCGATTGACCGCTATCGAGCGGGATGCCATCGAGCAAGAGCCTGTTTTCTGATACCCCAAGCAGGAAACCGCTATCGCTGCCCATGGGGAGGCCGCTTTGTAATTCGCCCCAGGTGATATCAAACTGGCCTTTCGTCCTGGTGTGCTCAAAACCATAGAGGCGCACGTATTTCACGAGAATGTTCAGGCTGTGCACAAAGGCACGAGCAGAGGCGATACGGCCTTCTTTAGTTGTGTCCGGCGCTTGAATAGGTCAACCCCAGTGATCGGATATAGGTAGCCTAACGGGAAATGGTAAGTCGACGCACGTTACGGAGGTAATTGGCCTGAAATGAAGCCAATAGCGAGGGTTTCCGCGCACTGGCCGGAAACCGGTACGCTACTTATCCCATGATTTCTCTTCAGGTAGAAGAATGACTGAGATGACACACGGGCAACTGGTCGCCAAAGCTGTTTCTTGGTTAAGAGCCTACCGCTGCGGAGTGGTGCTTTCCGAGCAGGCCTGCATCAGCGGGGAAATGCCCGATGCCATTGGCTGGAAGCGGGCGAACCATTCGGTATTGGTAGAGTGTAAAATTTCGCGCGCCGATTTTCTGGCAGACCGGGCGAAGCCTTTCCGCCTGGATTCCGCGAGCGGCCTGGGTTGTGAGCGTTTTTATCTTGTGCCTACGAAATTGGTGGCCGCGGAAGAACTTCCCGCAGGGTGGGGTTTGCTGGAGTATGGCAATCGTAAGGTAGAGATGACCAACCCCTCGGCCAAGAATTTGCGTTCCGCAAAAGGCCTGAACTTCGAGATGAATCTGTTATTGGCGAGTTTGCGGCGGGTAGAAATTCGCATTGAACCCGAATCCATTACTGAATTTCTGAAATGGAAAAATCGCATGGCGGAATATAACCGAGGGGAATTGCCGGAAGGCATTGTGCCGGCAGGTGAAGAGCAGAATCACTTTTTGACCGAATCAAGCGGATCGAACGCAGGAGCTGATTAGCAGCCGTCCGTCTTTCAAACTTCCCGCCTACCCTCCATTGCCTTGAGCATGGTGATTTCATCGGTATATTCGATGTCACTGCCAACAGGAATGCCCATAGCAATTCGCGTAACCTTCAAGCCAGCTCTTCTCAATTGCGTCGAAAGATAGGTTGCCGTCGCCTCGCCTTCCACGGTGGGGTTTGTGGCCAGGATAACTTCGTCCACCTGATCGTCATCCACCCGGCGCATGAGATTCGAAATACGCAATTGCTCTGGGCCCACACCATGAAGAGGAGAAATGGCGCCGTGCAGCACGTGGTACACACCGTTAAAATGCTTCGTTTTTTCAATGGAAGCGATGTTTGTGGGTTCTTCCACCACGCAAACTAGCCGTTGATTGCGCGTCGCACTGCTGCAATAGACGCAGGGATCAACATCTGTAATATTGTTACAGGTTGAGCACAGCCGCAGGCTGGCCTTTACGTCGCGCACCGCTACTGCCAGCAGTTCCGCATCTTCGTCGCTGGAGCGCAGGATATGGAATGCAAGGCGTTGCGCGGTCTTGCTGCCAATGCCCGGCAGCTTTTTTAACTCGTCAATCAGCCGGGTCATCGGCTCTGCAAATCGGGACATAATGAATTGTCAGTCGGAAAGTTTGTAATCGAACTAGTCTGCGAGCAGCCAACCGTCGCTGTTCAGAGTCCCGGAAGCCCCATTCCGCCCAGCATGCCGCCCATAGTGGACTGCATGGACTCATCAATCTTTTTGCCTGCCGCATTTACCGCCGCGGCAACCAGGTCCTGAAGCATTTCCAGATCGCCGGCCTTGACCACTTCTGGATCAATCTTGATATTCAGCACTTGCTTTTTGCCATCCATTTTGACGGTGACGGAACCTCCTCCCGAGGAGGCTTCCACAACAGTCTCTTCCATCTTCTTCTGCAGCACTTCATATTGCCGCTTGGCCTGCGACATCAGTTCCTGGAGATTGAATCCACCCATGGTTTACCTGCACTCTTCGTTGGAATCGCTACTTCTTATAATTCTTATTCGGATAGTCCCTGTTCGCATAATCAATGACAGTCCGGATTTCAGCGCCGAACTTTTCCTTCATGCGGCGCACGACCGGATCCTGTTCTACGCGCCCGCGGCCGCCATTGCCAGTGCTAGCGGCGCGAGTGACTGCCGCCGGCGAGGGCGCTGCCCCCGGAACAATCCTCAGCCGGAGAGACCTGCCCATGACCTCACTGGCTTTTGCGATCACTAACCGCTTGGCGTCCGCGCCGAGCGACATGTCAATAATGGTCGCCGAGGCCGCGACTTTGATCACAAGTTCGTTGCCTTCTACGGTCCACTCGCCGATCTCCAGCATGGAGGCAAGCATGCGCTGCCCGCCGTTCGCGAGCGCTTCTAAAACAATATTGCGGACATCCTCGATGTTTCCTGCAGCTGCAACTGGAGTTGCCGCTGGAGTTTCTGGAATGGGGGTTTCAGCTGCCGGAAGCTGTTCCATGACAGCCGCTGGCGCGGCGGATCCCATGACTACATTGGCGGCCGAACTAGTTCCGGAAACCAATCGAGGACCGGAAGCAACGACACTTTCAGAGAACTCAGCTTTCGGGCCGCCTTTGCGCGCGGAGTCTGCGGCGAAAGGAGAAACCTGCGGCGCTCGACTCGAAGTAATCTCCGACCGCCGAGTTGCCTCAGGAACAACGGACGTCTTTCGAGCAGATTGCGGCGCGCTGGAACTCGATGCCGCTCCGCTCAGCAATTGTTCTAAGGGAAGCAATCGCTGCGCATGCACCATTTTCAATAGACCAAGCTCCAAATGGAAGCGTTGCTCTTGCCGATAGCCAAGCTCGTTGTGCGTGCGGAGCATGATTTGCAAATGCCGCGTCAGGTCCTCTTCGCTAAATAGCTCTGCGGTCCTCGCAGCACGCTGGCGCTCATCGCTTGATATTTGCAGCAGGGGAGAATCCGCTCCGGCCACCTTGGCGACCATCGCATTCCGCAAATAACGCACCATCTGCCGGGCAAAGTGCGTAGGACTGTGGCCTTCCGTGATTAAGCGGTCAATAATTTTGAGTGCGTCTTCGCTGGAGTTGTTACTCACCGCCAGCATAATGTCTTCCATTACGCCGGAAGGCGCGGCGCCAACGAGTTCGCGCACCGATTCCGCACTGAGCCTGCCGATACTTGACGCAATTGCCTGATCTAGTATCGACAGCGCGTCGCGCATGGAACCGTCCCCAGCTTCGGAGAGCAGGGCAAGAGCATCTTCGTCAGCTTCTATTCCTTCGCGTGTCGCCAAATCTTTTAACTGGCCCAAGATTTCTTCAAAGCGCACAGCATGAAAGCTGAAGTGCTGGCAGCGGGAGCGGATGGTTTGAGGAATATCTTCTGGCTGAGTGGTCGCCAGCATAAAGACCACATGGCTGGGCGGTTCTTCGAGCGTCTTCAGCAGCGCATTAAAAGCAGCGTCGGTGATCTGGTGTGCTTCGTCGAGGATATAAATCTTAAAGCGGTCCCGGGCGGGACGGTAACGCGCCGCTTCGCGCAATTCACGGATTTCATCAATGCCGCGATTGGTGGCCGCGTCTATCTCAATGACGTCCACGGAATTTCCCGCGCGAATCTCAGTACAGGAATCACACACTCCGCAAGGCTCCGCAACTGGCTTGTCCGAAGAACGGCAATTCAGCGCCATCGCGAGGATGCGTGCAATTGTGGTCTTTCCGATTCCACGGTGACCGCTGAAAATGTAACCATGCGCAATGCGGGCCTGCTCAATGGCATTTTTCAGCGTGCGGGTGACATGCTCCTGCCCAATGACTTCGGAGAACTTCTGCGGGCGGTACTTGCGGGCGAGGACCTGATAGCTCATGGGGAGAACACCAGATTATACGTGAATAGGAAGCGCAATAAATCGCCCGTTAGAACGGAAATCGGCAGGACTCAACTTCCTGACTTTGAGAGAAGTTCGGCATCGGTGCGGCGAATGTAGTTGGCCTCCAGTTCTTCGGGAGAAACCAGTATGTGCGCCTGCATCTTTCTCCAGCCAAGCGTGGCGATAGTATCGGCGCGCGGTCGATCCACCTGCTGGACTTGTTTGCCGGCGCCGCGAGCGAAGTCGGCGATTATCGCATCCGGAGTCACGACAAATGCGCTGGACCGTTCGAGAAACTCTTCGGGGGTACACAATTGCTCGTGCGCCGCAGAGGAAAGATTTGCCTCGGCACCAGCGGTTGCGTATTCTCCGATATAGATTTCGCCGCGTCCCGCGTCCAGAGCGGCAGTGATGTTTCCGGCGACATTCACGCCTTTGACATTCGCCGCTGCTGCAACTGCCTCAAGCAACGAGACCGCCGCGGTCGGCTTGCGCAGTATCTCCGCGAAGGCTTTAATCGCAGCCAATCCTATCCGCAACCCGGTAAACGAGCCCGGCCCGCTGACTACGGCAAAGCCTTCAAGGTCGCTTTTCGAGAGCCCGAGCCGTTCGAGCAAGCCAGCAATTTGCGGGACAAGTTGCGCCGAAAATGTTCCGCCCTCCAGCGCGGCCATGCCTAACACCTCACACGAAGATGGTTGCTCACAACGGGCCACCGCGATGCTGCCCAATTTTCCTGAAGTGTCTGCGGCAAGAAGAAGCATGGGCTAATGACCGGCCTCAACCAGTTCTATCAGCACTCCTCCCGCGCTTGAAGGATGCACGAATACATAGCGATGGCCGCCAGCGCCAATTTTAATTTCCTGTGAAACCAGCCGCACGCCTTCCTGCTGTAGTTTGCCAACCGCTGCGACCAGATCAGGGACGCGCAGGCAAATGTGATGAAGGCCTTCGCCGCGTTTCGCGATAAATCGCGCGATCACAGAATCCTCCGATGTTGGCTCGAGCAATTCAATTCGGGTTCCTTCAAGAGGAACCATTAATACTCGCACCTTCTCTGCTTCCACAGTTTCTTCCGCGCAAAGCGCCAGTCCAAGCTTCTCATAGATCGCTTTGGCAGTTTTAAGCGAATTCACCGCGATGCCCAGATGATCGAGCGCAAAATCAGTTTTCGAGTTCATAAAGATTTCGCAATCTCTTCAATCAATGAATATGGGTCACGCTTGTGTTCGGCAATCTCAGCCGCATATTGGTTAAGGGTCACGTCGGTTAAGCGAGCGCGGGCTTTCCACATCAAAGAATCGCGCAGCATCTCGAGCAACCGCGCCTGCCAATTATGCGCTTGCCTGCGCGCAAGAAAATCATGGGTTTTCAGATGATCTTCAAGCTTCCGCATCTCGGCGGCAAGCTCCCCGATTCCTTCACCGGAACTGGCCACCGTTTTCACAATAGGCGGTACCCAGTCATCCTGACGAGCAACAAGCGATTGCAAAGCACGTATCTCACGCTCGACCCTTTCCGCGCCTTCGTAGTCACTCTTGTTGATCACAAAGATATCCGCGATCTCCATAATCCCCGCCTTAATGCTTTGGACGTCATCGCCCATGCCCGGCACAAGAATCACAACCGTGATGTCTGCGAGCCTGACAATATCCACTTCATCCTGGCCGACCCCAACGGTTTCCACCAGGATCAAGTCGCGGCCAGAAGCGTCCAGCAACGTAGCAACGTCAGCGGTAGCAGAAGCCAAGCCCCCGAGCGAGCCTCGCGTGGCCATGCTGCGGATATAAATTCCCGGGTCAGCGAAGTGTCGCTGCATGCGGATGCGGTCACCTAAAATCGCGCCTCCAGAATAAGGGCTGCTTGGGTCGACGGCGATGATGCCGACATTGTGGTTCTGTTTCCTGTAATGCACTGCCAATTGATCCACCAGAGTGCTCTTTCCCGCCCCGGGGGAGCCTGTCAGGCCGATGGTGCGGGCATGGCCTGTATGAGGGAAAAGTTCTTTCAGCAACGGCAGCCAGCCGTCCGCCCGATTTTCCACCAGGCTGATGGCCCGTGCCAGCGAGCGGGCATCGCCCTCGCGGACTTTTTCGACCAGAGAGTGGATAAGTTCTTCCAAGCCGTTCAGTGTAAAGCAAGTGAGGGCGGAGGCTGAAATTTAGGCAAGGAATTGTGGACGGTTCGCAAGAACGCCGGGGCTGCTCACGCCACAATTTTTACGGACCAAGGCATTTGACTGTCCATAGCCGCCAGAGATAACCTAAGCGCAATGGTTTTGCTTGCGCCTTGCGAGCGATCATCTCGGCAAGTTCCACCTCCAGCAATGAAGAATATTTTGCGCGAAAAACAGGCACAGGTTCGCCTGCGACCGGTCAACCGTTACAGAACAAGCCGGTTTAGCGATTGCCAGGGAGAGGGCGATTCATAGAGCATCGAATGAAAAAAAGTATTGAGATCAGTCCCAACATCGAGGCCCTGTTTGGCACGCGGGACGAAAATCTACATGTCCTGGAAGATGGTTTAAACATAAACATCGATCTACGATCCGATGCGATCGACCTCGAAGGTAGTCCCCAGGACGTGGGGCGCGCCGAGCAGATTTTTGCCGACTACGAGCACTTGCGGCGTTCGGGATTCACCTTCCAGAATGGCGATTTGAACAGCATGCTTCGGGTTCTGGTTGCCGATCCGAAGGTGACGTTACGAAGTCTGGCTGAAGCTGGCCGCCAGCGCTCCTTTGGCCGCCGGACTGTTCAACCGAAGGGCCTGAACCAGAGGCGGTATTTGGAAGCGATCGAAGCCCACGACATGGTCTTTGGCATTGGACCGGCGGGTACAGGGAAAACTTACCTGGCTGTGGCCATGGCAATCTCCGCACTGCTCACGAAGCGCGTGAACCGCATTATTCTCGCGCGTCCTGCGGTTGAGGCGGGGGAGAGGCTGGGATTTCTTCCCGGTTCGCTCCAGGAAAAAATTGATCCCTATCTGCGGCCTTTGTACGACGCGCTTTACGAAATGCTGGAGCCCGAAAAGGTCGACCGGTATCTTGAAAAGAATGTAATTGAGATTGCGCCCATCGCCTTCATGCGCGGCCGCACATTGAACGATTCATTCGTGATTTTAGACGAAGCCCAGAACACCACATCCGAACAGATGAAAATGTTCGTAACCCGCCTGGGATTCAACTCAAAGGCCGTAATCACCGGAGACATCACACAGATTGATTTACCCAATGCCAGGCGCAGCGGTTTGTTGGAAGCAATGGATGTTTTAAAGAAAGTGGAAGGTCTCGCTTTTGTACATTTTGATGAAGGCGATGTGGTACGCCATCACCTGGTGCAACGAATCATTCGCGCCTACGACGAGCGCAAATCGCAGGTGGCGGAGGAGCAAATGTCGCTACTCGACATGCGGGTGCCTGGAAACGAAAAGGCAAACGAGCGCGGGAAAGATCCAGTCCGGCTGTTAGAGGCGAATGCGAAGGAATAGCGGCTGCAGATGATTCAGAGGGCCCTTTCGGCCCTCTTTTGTATTTTTATTAAAGTATTCTTTTAGGCGCTTTGGCGGCATTCGCGGCGGAGAAGCGAGTTTGGTCGTTTTTAGAAAACAAGTCGTGGGCATGAACCAGCAGGCATTGAGCCGATTTGTGGTTCGGGCGCGCCACGCCGTCAAACTACATGGTACGGTCTCCGTACTCATTACCAGCAATACGGAGATGAGAAAATTAAACCTTTACTTTAGGAATAAGAACAAGGCCACAGACGTGTTGTCTTTTCCTGCTGGCGTGAGTCCAGGAAGCGATATTGCCGGAGATGTTGCGATATCCGCGGAGATTGCCCGGGAAAACGCAAAAAATCTTGGACATTCTATTTTCGACGAGATCAAAATCCTTATACTTCATGGCATCTTGCATCTGGCGGGTTATGACCACGAGACGGACGGCGGTCAGATGGCAACCCAGGAACATCGCTTACGGAATGTATTGCATCTGCCGGTCACGTTGATTGAGAGGAGCGCGGCAGAACCTCAACGTTCCCGTAAAAGAGCGTTCGCCGCTGGCAAGAAGCCACAGTCACCCGTCGGATCAACGCGGAAAACAGGTAAAAAACGCCGCTCATGAACTACGCCATAGCAGCCTCGCTTTTTTTGTTGCTGGGATTGCTGACGCTCGTGTCCTATGTCGATCGGTTGTACAGCGAGCTGGGGAAGTTCCTGTCCCGCGATTTTCAGGACAACATTGACGTCTTCGAACAGCAGATTGAGCCCCGACTTGGGGTGAGCCGTGTGCGCGCATCTCTTTCCATGGCTGTGCTTACCCAGTTGACGATGGCGGCCATCGCTATGTTGGTGGGGTTTGCGATTTTCCGCGAATATCCCTGGACCGCGGAAGAGGTCTTACAGGCGATTCTCAGTCTCATTCTCATCGTTATCGTATTCAACCGCTTTTTACCTTTCGTTTTTTTCTCTCGCACCAGTGGAACATGGCTTGCCCGCTGGGTGCTGTTCGTGCGATTGCTCATTTATCTTGTGCTCCCAGTCACGTTGGTGCTTGGCTTCCTGCAATCCGTCGCATCACTTACCAAGGAGCACAGTGAAGAACAACCTGAAACTCAGGCCCAGGCTGTAGACGCGCTGCTCCAAGCCGGCCGTGAAGAAGGAATTCTGGACGGTACAAACCGCGACCTGATTCAATCCGTGATGGAATTTGGCGAGAAAACCGTGCGCGAAGCCATGAAGCCGCGGCCCGAGATCTTTGCCGTCCCAACGCACACCACCCTTGAGCAATTCATCAATTTGCTGCGCACCAAGCCTTACAGCCGCGTTCCCGTTTACAGTGGGACTATCCACAACATTAAGGGAATCGTTTTCACCCAGGACGTTCTGCAGGTCCCGGACAGTGAAGCCCAAGCACGCACGGTTGAAACTCTTATGCGCCGTGACGTGTATTTCGTGCCGGAAAGTAAGTTGGGCAGCGATCTTTTGCGAGAGATGCAGAAAAAGAACGTCCGCATGGCTATTGTGGTAGACGAATATGGAGGCGTGGCCGGCCTGGTGACGATTGAAGATCTCATCGAAGAAATTGTGGGCGAGATCAGCGACGAACACGAAAAGACGCAGATTGTCCGGGAAAATGACCATTCCTATGTGGTGGCCGGCAATGTGGACGTAGACCGCCTGGCCGAGTTATTTGGAGTCCGCCCGGAAGGAAAAGAGTCCGCAACCGTGGCGGGCCTGGTGAGTGAATTGGCGGGTCGCATCCCTCGCAAAGGTGAGACAGTGGAGGAAGACGGATTGCGCTTTGAAGTATTAGACTCCACCGAGCGGCGCGTGGAGCGCGTGCGAATCTCGACAGTCGCGCCTAAGCTGATATAAAAGATAGTAGCTCAAATCTACTTCATGCCATTTCGCTCTGGTTTTGTCTGTATCATCGGCCGTCCTAATGCAGGGAAGTCAACCCTGTTGAACACGCTTGTTAAGCAAAAACTGGCCATCGTAAGTCCCAAGCCGCAGACCACGCGCAACCGCATCCTCGGAATCGTCAATGTACCGAAGCAAAAAGGACGAAGTGAAGGCCAGATCGTCCTCATTGATACGCCAGGCCTTCACAAACCCGATAGTTCATTGGGCAAAAAAATGATGACTGAAGTGCACGAGGCGCTGGGGGGGTGTGATCTGGTTCTGTTGCTGGTAGACGCGGCAAAAAGACCTGATCCGCAGGACAAATTTGTTCTCAGTCTGGTCAAGCAATCAGACACGCCCGTTTTTCTCTTGTTGAATAAAGTGGACCTGATTCGTGGCGATAAGCAAAAGCTTCTGCCGTTAATTGACGCTTTTCGCGGAAATCTCGCTTTCAAGGAAGTGATTCCTATTTCCGCCAGGACTGGGGATGGTATTGATGTGCTCCTGAAGGAAATTGTCAATATGCTTCCTTCCGGGCCACACCATTTTCCCAAAGACCAAGTGACCGATCAGCCTGTCCGATTTATGTGCGCTGAAATCATTCGCGAGCAGCTATTATTCGCCACCAACGAAGAAGTTCCGCATGCCACAACTGTCGGAATTGACCAATTTGAAGAGAAACCGCGCCTTACGCGAATTGCCGCCACCATTTATTGCGAGCGTGAAGGACAAAAGCGCATCTTGATCGGAAAACAGGGGCAAATGCTTAAAAAGATCGGTACAGCAGCCCGGCTGCAAATTGAAAAGATGTTGGATCATAAAAAGGTATTTTTGGAGCTTTTCGTCAAGGTCAGCCCAGGCTGGCGCAATTCGCGCGTGTTTGTGGAAGAACTGGATTGGCGGTCCCAATTCGGTTCCCTAACATCCACTGATTTAAAGGCTTAGGTTTGATTACTGTGGTTTCCAATGTTTGGATACTGTGGTGATATAGCCAGCACCGTACGCCGTTAATAGACTTGGGTTCATGGCAACCGCAGCGGTAGCTAAGTACGTATTTTCAGATCAGCCGTTAGCTCTAAGCACTGAGGGCGAAAACGTGATTTTTAAGTTAAGTGTCACTCTGGCCGCGGATTGTAAAGCCGTCGATCCGGTCGTGGACGGCATAATGCACATGGTTCGCCAGATGCATTGTTCCGCAGGTAAAGAAGATGCCATACAGATCGCCCTGTCTGAAGCTTTGGCGAACGCGGTTGTCCACGGCGCACATGCGGACGTCCGGAAGAAAATTGAGTGCGAAGTTTCCTGCGATAAGACCCATGGAGTGCTGATCACCGTGCGGGATCCGGGGCGGGGATTCGATCCTGCGTCATTGCCCAGCCCAGTCACGGGAGAGAACCTCTATGCGCAGCACGGACGGGGAATTTACCTCATCAACCAGCTAATGGACGAAGTGAAGTTCCTGAAAAATGGCGCTGAAATCAGGATGCTGAAGCGCTAAGCGGTAGCCATCCAATGCACAATGGACTGTCGTTCTTACTGTTCCTTTACCACAACCCCCAAAGTTTTCATCTTCCTGTATAGGTGGCTGCGCTCCAGCCCCAGAACTTCTGCTGTGCGGCTTACATTGCCATGGTTCTCGTCTAGTTTTTTGAGAATGTAATCGCGCTCGTAAGCGGCGCGGGCTTCGTGCAATGTAGAAAACTCGGCGCCGCGACGGCTGCCGTCTCTTTGCACCAGCGGTGGCAGATGTTTGCGGTCAAAGCGCAAAGTTGTCGGATTCATGATAACGATGCGCTCAATTACGTTACGTAACTCACGCACGTTTCCCGGCCAGGAGTAGCTCATGAGCGCATCGATTGCGTCGTCAGTGATTTCGCGAGGACGACGCCCGTAGGTTGCTGAAAGCTCTTTCATGAAATGCCGGGCAAACAGCGGAATATCCTCTTTCCGTTCCCGCAACGGCGGCACATAAAAAGGAATCACATTCAGCCGGTAGAAGAGGTCTTCGCGGAAGTCACCTTTGGAAATTTCTTCTTCAAGGTCCTTGTTGGTGGAGGCCACAACGCGAACATCCACGGTGATCGCCTCATGTCCGCCCACAGGGGTGACCTTTTGCTCTTCCAAAGCACGCAGCACCTTGGCCTGCGTTTTCAGGCTCATATCGCCTACTTCATCCAGAAACAGTGTGCCTCCGTCGGCGATCTGGAATTTTCCCTTTTTTTCATTGCTGGCGGCAGGAAAGGCGCCGGCCCGATGACCAAAGAGTTCACTTTCAATCAAATCTTCAGGGATGGCTGCGCAGTTCACGGCGACGAACGCTTCTTCCTTCCGCAAACTGTCCGCGTGAATGGCATGCGCCACAAGTTCTTTGCCGGTACCCGACTCACCGTAGATCAGCACACGCCCGTTGGTCGGCGCCATAATCTGAATTTGCTGGCGCAATGCTTTGATGGGGATGCTTTCACCAACAATTACATTTTTTGGCGTCAACTGAGTCTTAAGGTCTAGATTCTGCTGGCGAAGTTTTTTGGCCGCGGCGGCATTTTTCACCAGGATGAGTGTCCTGGCCGCTGACAGCGGTTTTTCCAGAAAGTCGTAGGCGCCTAACTTAGTGGCGCGAACAGCGGTTTCAATGGTCCCGTGCCCGGAGATCATGAGCACCTCAGGCGCATTCTCCCGTTCCGCAATTTGCCGCAAAGTCTCGAGTCCGTCGGTGCCCGGCAGCCAAACGTCGAGCAGGACGACGTCGAAATTGTGCTCTTGCAGTAAATCCAAACAAGCTTCGCCGGTCCCCGCAAGAGTTACGTTGTAGCCTTCGTCCTGCAATAGCCCGCCAAGGGATTCACGAATACTCGCTTCATCGTCAACGATCAGTACATTAGGCATGTTGGGATATGGCTGGGTGCACACTGGAAGCCAGCGGTAGTTCGACAATAAATTTCGTGCCCACCGGCTTGTTCTCTTCTACCCGGATGCTTCCGTGATGCTCTTCGATAATTCTTGCCACGATCGCAAGCCCCAGACCTGTGCCGCGCTGCTTGGTGGAAAAATAAGGAAGAAAAAGACGTTCCTTGATTTCTTGCGTGATGCCGTGGCCTGTATCGGCAACCGTAATCTCGATGGACTCATGTCCAGGCAAGAGGGCGGTGGACACCTGAATTTCCTTTATCATGGCCTCGTGCATTGCGTCCGCCGCGTTGTCTACCAAATTCGCCAAAGCGCGCTTGATCGCTTCAGAGTCAGCCATCACCTCAGGAATTTTGGGGGCCAGAAAAGTAGTTACGCGAATGCCTTCGAGCCTTCCCTTGAACACTGACAGCGTGCTTTCAACAATCTCGTTGATGTCTGACGGTTGAGGTTGCACCGCGGGAAACCGCGCCAGCGTGGAGAACTCGTTGACCAGGGTCCGCACTGTTTCCACCGAACTAAAGATGGTTTTAGCGCAATCCTGAATCACCTGCGAAGAATCCGCATTCCCATTCCTGCCTCTGTCTAAATGACGCAAAATTCGCTCCGCGGAAAGTGAGATTGGCGTCAGCGGATTCTTGATTTCATGCGCAACCCGCTGCGCCACTTCGCGCCACGCCGCCTGCTTCTGTGCCTTCAATAAGTCCGACAGATCTTCAAAAACCAGAACATAACCGCGCCGCTCGCCCGCATGTTCCAGTGTGGCAACGGTCAAGGCAACGTTGAGTTTCGTGCGAGGAAGAGATATTTCCATCTGGGTGGTGGTCGAACCCATACGATCCGCGCTGCGCAGCAACGGATCCAGATCCGCCAGAACTTCTTGGGAAAAAACGTCACTCAACGTTGCCCCAATGACTACCGCATGGATTGCGTTCTGCCCGGTTAGCGGATAAAACAGCCGCATCAGCGCGTGATTGGCATGTGTAACCCTGCGGTTTGCATCGAGCGAGAGCACGCCATTAGGAATGCTTTCCAGTATGGTTTCAATCTGCTCCCGCCGCTTCTCGAGTTCTGCGTTTGCGGCTTGCAGTTCGTAGCGGGAGGCTTCGATTTGAAGGCGTCCAGTTTCCAGTTCACTCGCCATGCGATTAAAGGATGTGACCAGGTCTCCGATTTCGTCGGCTGCTTTGATCTCAACCCTGTAATCGAGCCGGCCGTGAGAAATTTCCTGCATGGCTTCTGCAAGAGCCACCACCGGACGCGTCACCAGTTTGGAAAGAAACAATGCCAGCCAGGTTGCGGTAAAAAGCACCAGTACCGTAAGCAACAGCAAAAGTTCCATGTAGGTACTGCGTACCATGCGGCGCTGCTTGTATAACGCAAAATAGCGCTCTTGCCCGGCTTCCACCTGGCGCAAAGTTGCTGAGAATTTTGGCGGCAAGGGCATTCCCACCAAGATTAATCCGCGCGCGCCCACCGGCGCCGCACCGAGCATGTAGTCGCTCTTATCCCATACAAACCGTTCCGGAATGCTTTGGGCCGTCCAATTCGCGGGAAGAGTTGCCTTGATTAACGGCCACGCTGCGGGAGCAGCAAAGCTAGCTTCCGCGTTGCCATCCCAAATGGCAACGGCAAATCCCCCTTGCAATGTCGCCTCATGATTGCGGAATTCATCCACTACCGCCGAAAAACTGTGTCCCTCAAACGCATGCTGGATCACGGGTGAGGTCGCAATGGAAAGCGCTTCCACGCGTGCATTCTGCGAGGTGTAATTAGAAAGCAGGGATGCGATTGCAGCCGTATCCTGGCGCACTTCTTCTACGGGCCGGGAAAACCACTTATCAATGGACCTGTTCATCAATCCATAAGCAAATAAAAACATCGTGATGACTGGAAGAAAGGAAAGCAGCAGATTGACAACCACAAGCCGGGTGCGAAATTTCGATCCCAGGACTCCCAGTCGCCGCTCCGCGGACAATTTCAGAAGGTTGCGGGCCAGCACGAATGTGAGCGCCAGAAACAACAAGAAGATCAGCAGCGAGAGCGCGGCAAAAAACGCGATCTGCTGATTTGTGTTGGGATTCAAAAATGGCAAATCAAACGACGTCTGCGAAACAATGATGGCAAACAACACGACCACTGCCACAGCCAAAAGATAAATGGCCTTTTTCCTGCCGGAGGATTGTCTTTCGGAACGAATTGGATTAGAAGCCGCCATCCAGGAAATGGTGCAACTTGATACACGATTATAAGCCGCACCTGGGATTTAGCGTTCTGGATGGCAGGGCATATTGAAGTTCCGGCGATCCACAATCATTCGGATTTCCTGGCGCTTCGGGCGGTAGCCGTATGTACCAACACCGCGCGTAAGGTTTCGTAAGCGGGCTTAGGTTGGTAATGGCGATCAAACAGTAGTGCGTCACCTTTAGTATGGTTGGTGTACCAGCCGATCCATGAGTATTTATCGGTAAAGCCCCACGTCTGCAAGGCGGTGCATGCAGGATTCTTGGCGCAAATCTCCGCGATTTCGCGATAGACCTCGGCCTGTTTAACCAGATCTTCGGGATGGGAGGGGTTGCCAGTCTTTGTTCACCGGAATTGCGACATCCATTTCGGTGAACTGCACTTGAATGCCAAGTTTGCCAAAGCGTGCGATATTTTTCGCGATTGACTCCACGTCGGGATTCAAATCCAAAATATGCATCTGTAACCCAATGCCGTCAATCGGCACTCCTCGCCTTATAAAGTCTTTGACCATGGCATAAATTGCATCGGAATGCGGATTTATGCCTTCCGCGCTGCCGTCATTGTAAAAAAGCAACGCCTGCGGGTCGGCGGCGTGCGCCCAGCGGAAATGCCTGCGCAATATAGGCGGTGCCGGCATCAGCTTTTCCAATGCCCGGCTTGTCATACCAAATGGAGTGGCGCAGTTGTCCATGCTCGTCAATGGCTTCGTTCACGACGTCCCAGGCATACACTTTTCCACGGTAATGCGCCACAACTTTCGTGATGTGCTCTTGCATCAACTGGGCAAGCTGCTCCGGCGTGAAATGGCCATTTGTCAGCCAGTCAGGATTGTGGATTTGCCAAAGCAAGTTGTGGCCACGAACCTTCATTCCGTGGACATGAGCGAAACCGACAACCTTATCACCGTCCGAAAAATCAAATGTGTTTTGGGTGGGTCTGATGACCAGCCATTTCATCGCATCTTCAGGCTCAACCATGTTGAACTCGCGCCCAAGAGTCGAAGTGTAAGCCGGTTCTGAAAGGTAACCCACATTGAGAGCTGCTCCCACCAGCAAGCCCGAGCGTTGCGCATCCCGGCGCAACGTCTGCCCGGCACAGCAAAGGGCCATGCACATAAAAATTGCCACGGCAGAATAACGTGTAGGTTTCATAGCGGTTTTGTCCGAGCCACAATTGCATAGCTGACGAAAACGTTTGTAAAGTGCATCCGTCACATTTGGAATAAGTCCAACAGTGACTTTTCCTGTTCCGACAAACAGGTCGCATTCGTGGGCTTACTCGCGTTTCTCCGCTTACCAAAGTTCATGCCCGCAAGATGAGCCTAAGCCCCTAAAGCACGGAAAATCAGTGATTTTCACGCATAAAGCTTCGTTGCCTGCAGAAGTGGTCCAGTACAAGTACTTAAGTTACTGGTGCGGTAACGCCTCTCCGTTGACAATTTCTGTCAACGGGAAATACGCTGCAATCTCCCCTTATAGACAGCGGTTTCACGGACAAATCAGGTAGTTCTCTGCCGGTCAGAAGGAGCAAGGTATGTCTCAACGGCTGGGTGATCTCCTTGTCAAAGAGAAGGTCATCACCTCAGAGCAGTTGCAGCAAGCGACGAAACTCCAGAAGGAGTCGAATTGCCGTCTCGGCTCGGCCCTGGTAAAGCTGGGCTTCCTGACCGATGAGGACGTCACCAATTTCCTCTCGCGGCAGTACGGCGTGCCGGCGATCAATCTCTCATATTTTGAAATTGACCAGGCGGTCGTGAAGTTAATTCCTGTGGAGACCGCCCGGCGCTATCAGATTCTGCCTTTAAGTCGCGTCGGCGCTTCGCTCACCATCGCCATGGTGGACCCAACCAATGTCTTCGCCATGGACGACATCAAGTTCATGACCGGCTTCAACATTGAGCCGGTAGTCGCCTCGGAGAGTTCGATTCTGCAAGGCATCGAGACTGCCTATGGGGCAAGTAAGGAAGAAGAGCTGGAGCAGGTTATGCAGTCCATCAACGATGCCGAGGACGCGGACGTTGAGCTGCAGAACGAACAGGAAGATATGGGCCTGTCTGAGCTCGAAAAGGCCGCCGATGAAGCTCCCATCGTCAAGCTAGTCAATTTAATCCTTACCGACGCAGTAAAGCGGGCCGCCAGCGACATCCACATCGAGCCTTACGAAAAAGAATTTCGCGTGCGCTTCCGCATTGACGGCGTTCTGCAGAGCATCATGTCACCGCCTTTGAAGCTGAAAGACGCCATTACCTCACGCATGAAGATCATGGCCAAGCTGGATATCAGCGAAAAGCGCCTACCCCAGGACGGACGCATCATGCTGAAGATGGTGCTTAACGGAAAGAAAAAGCAGCTCGATTTCCGTGTCAGCACTCTGCCAACGCTGTGGGGCGAAAAAATCGTACTCCGGTTACTCGACAAAGAAAATCTGCGGCTGGATATGACCAAGCTCGGTTTCGAGCAAGCCTCGCTGGTGAAATTCGAAAAGGCGATTCTTAAACCTTACGGAATGGTGCTGGTCACCGGACCTACAGGTTCAGGCAAAACCAATACGTTGTATTCCTCCATCGCCAGATTGAACCAGCCGGATACCAACATCATGACCGCCGAAGATCCGGTCGAATTTCGTTGCAGGGCGTGAACCAGGTGCAGATGAAGGAGCAGATTGGGTTGAATTTCGCAGCGGCCCTGCGCTCCTTTTTGCGGCAGGACCCCAACATCATTCTTGTCGGAGAAATCCGCGATTTTGAAACTGCCGAAATCGCCATCAAGGCCGCCCTCACCGGCCACTTGGTGCTTTCCACTTTGCACACCAACGGCGCGCCGGAAACCATTACTCGTCTTATGAACATGGGCATTGAACCCTTCCTTGTGGCGACCTCGGTGCATTTGATTTGCGCGCAAAGACTGATTCGCCGTATTTGCAAGGACTGTTCAGAAGAAGTCGAAGTCCCGGAAAAAACTTTGATTGCTGAAGGATTTACTCCCGAAGAAGCTAAGACCGTGAAAGTACGCAAGGGCAAAGGCTGCACTACCTGCAATAACACAGGCTACAAGGGACGTTGCGGACTTTATGAAGTCATGGAAGTGGACGACGAAATCAAGGAGCTCGTTCTTGTCGGCGCTTCCGCCCTGGAACTGAAAAGAAAAGCAATTGAGCGGGGCATGCTTACTCTGCGCCGCAGCGGTTTGACCAAAGTAGCGGAAGGGGTCACGACGCTCGAAGAAGTGGCCCGCGAAACTATTCACTAAGTTTTCAAGGAAGGGAACAAGTAAACATGGCGCTCTCGTTAAGCGATTTATTGAAACGAATGTTGGAAATGTCAGGCAGCGATTTGCACATCACCACCAATTCGCCCCCGCAGGTGCGCGTGCACGGACACTTGGTGCCTCTTGATCTGCCGCAGATGACGCCCGCGGAAACCAAGCAGCTCGCCTACAGTGTCATGACCGATGCTCAGAAGCATCGCTTCGAGGAAAGCTTCGAACTCGATTTCTCCTTCGGATTAAAGGGCCTGGCCCGCTTCCGCGCGAACGTATTCAATCAGCGTGGCGCGACTTCCGCCGTCTTCCGCGTCATTCCCTTTGAAATTAAGTCTTTTAATCAGCTTGGCTTGCCTACCGTTATCAGCAAGTTGTGCGATAAGCCCCGCGGTCTGGTCCTGGTCACAGGTCCCACCGGTTCCGGGAAATCTACCACCCTTGCGGCCATGATTGACAAAATCAATTCAGAGCGTCATGACCACATCCTGACGATTGAAGATCCCATTGAGTTCGTCCACATGAACAAAAATTGTGTGGTCAACCAGCGCGAACTTCACGCGGACACCAAGAGCTTTACCAACGCCTTGCGCGCCGCGCTCCGTGAAGATCCCGACGTCGTACTCATTGGCGAAATGCGCGATCTGGAAACCATTGAGTCGGCGCTGCGAATTGCTGAAACCGGTCACTTGACCTTCGGCACGCTGCACACCAACTCGGCCTCTTCCACCATCAACCGTATTATTGACGTTTTTCCTGCCCACCAGCAGCCGCAGATCCGCGCGCAGCTTTCCATGGTGCTGGAAGGGATATTGTGCCAAAGCTTGCTCCCTAAACCGGACGGAAAAGGCCGCGCCATGTGCCTGGAAATCCTGGTGCCCAACGCCGCGATCCGCAACCTGATCCGCGAAGACAAAATCCACCAGATTTATTCCGCTATGCAATCCGGTCAGGAAAAATTTGGCATGCAGACGTTCAATCAGGCGTTGGCTACTGCTTATTTCCACAAGCAAATCACACTGGAAACAGCTCTGCTGCGTTCCAGCAACCAGGATGAATTGCAGGAGATGATCAACCGCGGAGCTGGCCTGCTGAACAAACCGACCAGCGCGGTACTGGCCAAAGGGGCTGCGCCAGGGAAGCATTGAGATTTGGAAATCGGGTAAATCGCGGCCCGAGCTTTAGGCCGTATAGCAAAGTTTCGAGGAGAGGCTTACCATGCCAGTTTTTACATTTTCAGGGAAAGATGCTTCTGGCCACAAGGTCAGTGGCGAACGCAACGCAGCTAATAAGCAGATACTCGCGGTCCAGCTCCGGAAGGAACAGATTACCGCAGGTGCCATTCGCGAAAAGGGCAAGGAATTTTCCTTGCCGACATTCGGGACCACCAAGGTGAAAACCAAGGATGTTGCCATCTTCTTCCGCCAGTTTTCGGTCATGATTGACGCTGGATTGCCCCTGGTGCAATGTCTGGAAATTCTCGCGGCCAACCAGGAAAACCCAACCTTCCAAAAGACGCTTACCGGCGTCCGCACAACGGTCGAAGGTGGCGCGACCCTTGCCAATGCCATGCGCCAGTATCCGGTGGTCTTCGATGACCTGTCGACCAACATGATTGAAGCTGGTGAAACCGGTGGTATTCTCGACCTCATCCTGCAGCGTCTTGCTGGATACGTGGAGAAGGCGGTAAAACTCCGCTCGGCTGTGAAATCAGCCTTAATTTACCCCGTCTCGATCGTCGGCATGGCACTCCTTATTGTCGGTGCTTTGCTGAAATGGGTTGTGCCAATCTTCGCCAATCTGTTCAGCGGGTTGAACGTGGACCTGCCGCTTCCCACGCGCATCGTCATCGGCTTGAGCCATTTCATCGGCAATTTCTGGTGGTTCTTCTTCATTGGCGTGGGTGGAATCGTCTACGGAATGAAACAAATCCGTAAGAACCGAAAGGGCAAATACTACTTCGATGCGGCCCTTTTAAAACTGCCAATTATGGGAGCACTGCTTCGCAAGATTGCCGTTGCCCGATTCACTCGTACTCTTGGTACCCTTATCACTTCCGGCGTGCCCATCCTGGAAGGGTTGAGCATCACGGCCCGCACTTCTGGCAACGCCGTGCTCGAAGAGGCATTGATGAAAGTGCGGAAGGCCATCGAAGAAGGCCGCACCATCGTGGATCCACTGAAAGAATGCGGCGTGTTCCCCAACATGGTGACGCAGATGATCGGAGTCGGCGAAGCCACGGGCGCCATGGACAGCATGCTCCAGAAGATCGCTGACTTCTACGAAGACGAAGTAGATGCCGCAACCAAAGACATGCTGGCGTTGCTCGAACCGGCCATCATTGGCCTGCTCGGCGTCATGATCGGCGGCATCGTTATCTCGCTCTATATGCCGTTGTTCGCCATGATTGCAAAAATGGCGGGCTAGTCATTGGACGCGGCCTGTCCCGGTTCTCCGGGAGAGGCCGCCATAAACCTGACGTCTCAAACACGGTCCTGAATCGTGGTTGCCCAAAGGCGATCATCACAAACCGGCCGTGCGCACGTGAGAATACTGAATCCGGATGAGGAGTTTGCTCGCTTCGAGCATTACACATATCCATGCAATCGATGTTTGACAGGCGCTCGTGGCTTTCGTGGCTGGTCAAAGTCCGGATCCTGATCCTCACTCTGGTTCTGGGCATTGAGCTGGCCATCGCTCAGCTCACGCCTTCCACGTTCTCTATTAAATTCTTTGTCACTGCGGTTCTGCTCTGGTACGCGATCTCCGCTTTTTACCTGCTGCTGCTCTCGATTTGGAAACAGTACCGGCTGCAATCGCTTCTCCAGGTCGTCAGCGACGTCGCCATGGTCACGCTGGTCGTTTACGCCACCGGCGGCGCTGACAGTTCTTTGAATTTTCTTTACCCGCTGGTCATTATTGTCGCCTGCATCCTGCTGCCCCAGGTTTGGGCCTACCTCGTCGCCGCGCTGGCCTTTCTTTTATACGGGGCTGTTCTCGATCTTTCGTATTTCGGATCGCTGCCCCCCTCCTCTTCTTCGCACATCGAGTTCCGCACACTGCAGGCCATCATTCTGGTAAACCTTTTCGCTTACATGGGAGTGGCCTACCTGGCGGGACGACTCTCCAGCAAGCTGCAGCAGGTGGACGTTAAACTCAAAGACACCAGCGGTGCCCTCGAAAATCTTCAAGCATTACATGAGAATATTGTGGAGTCCATCAGCAGCGGTCTTATCACCACCGCTTTAGACGGCCACATTACCCTCGTGAACGGGGCAGCGGCGCGCCTGTTGCAGAGGTCCGCTCAGCACATGATCGGAGAAGGCGTGCAGTCGCTCTTTCTGGACGCGCTTCCTCTTCCCGGGCCTGTGCCGACTCACAGCGAAGTGCGCTTTGTTGCCGGTAACAATTTCCGGAAAACATTTCGCGTGGTGGTTTCCTCGCTCACGGTTCCCGAGCGCGGCGCTCTGGGCCACGTTTACACATTTGACGACTTGACCGAGATAAGGCGACTGGAGCGCGAGGTCCGTATCCAGGACAAACTCGCTGCGGTAGGAAGGCTGGCTGCGGCCATCGCTCACGAAATCCGCAATCCGCTGACTTCGATTGCCGGCTCGGTGAACATGCTTTCCGAAGTGCCAAACTTAAATACAGAACACCGCAAGTTGCTGCAAATCGTTACCCGCGAATCGGAGCGGTTGAACGCCATTATCACCGATTTCCTCGCCTATTCCCGTACCAAACAGTATCAGTTTTCGTCCGTAGACCTGCTTCCGCTGCTCCAGGACACTCTCACGCTGCTGGAACATCGCCTGACGCAGGAAAACAGCGGAGTCACGGTGAAAAGACATTTTGACCTGCGTAACGCAATTGTGCAGGGGGACGGGGACAAATTGAAACAGGTATTCTGGAACATCTGTGAGAACGCGGTTCGCGCCATGAAAGCCGGGGGCACGCTTACCGTTTCTGTCTCGTCTGTCGAAGAGGACTGGCAAATTAGCTTTGCCGATACCGGGCCAGGAATCAATCCCCAGCTGGCGGAAAAAATCTTCGAGCCGTTTCAGTCACACTTTGAAGGTGGCACGGGCCTTGGGCTGGCCATCGTTTATCAGATCATGCAGGCCCACGACGGCAAGGTCTGGGCGCGATCCCGGCCCGGACAGGGATGCGAATTTGTTCTCCGCCTGCAGCGCGCCGCTTCTGAACCAATTGCTCTTTCAAGCCAGCCATTGATTGCGGTGAATGACGCACAGGCGCATGCGGTCGCGGTTGCAGGAGGCGCCAATGGGTAACATTCTGGTTTGCGACGACGAACGTTCCATCTGCGAGATGCTGGACATCTCCTTGCGCCGCGAAGGGCACAAAGTCGAAACCGTCAATTCCGGCGAGGCCGGCAAACGCAAGCTCGACAGCGCCATCTTTGACGTCGTCATTACCGACATCAAAATGCCTAACACCAACGGTATCGAAGTATTGCGCTATGCGCACCAGGTCTCGCCGGAATCAGCCGTCATCCTGATCACCGCGGTGGATGACTATGAAGCCGCCATTGAAGCGGTCAAAGCAGGCGGCGCTGCCGACTACATCCGAAAATCGCCGGGACTCGTGGACGAAATCAAGCTTGCCATTAATCGCGCCCTCGAAAAAATGGCTCTGAGCCGGCAGAATTTTGCATTCAAGCGCGATGCAGCAAATCGCAACTCTCTCGACAACATCGTTGGCTCAAGCCCGGCGATGGAAAAGCTCAAGCAAACCATCCGTACCGTTGCTTCCACCCAGAGCACGGTCCTCATTTACGGCGAGAGCGGTACCGGAAAAGAACTCGTGGCCCGCGCCGTCCACATCTGCTCGCCGCGCGCCGCCGAGCCCTTTGTCTCCATCAATTGCGGAGCCTTCCCGGAGACGCTGCTGGAAAGCGAACTCTTCGGATACGTGAAAGGCGCCTTCACCGGTGCCAACCAGAACAAGCGTGGATTATTTGAAGTCGCCACCCAGGGCACCATCTTCCTCGACGAAATCAGCGAGATGAGCCTCACCATGCAGGTAAAGCTGCTGCGCGTCCTCCAGGAGCGCTATGTGCGCCCCGTGGGAGGCACCAACGAAATCGCCATTGACGTTCGAGTAATCGCCGCCACCAACCGCGATCTGGACCAGCGCGTCGCGGAGAACACCTTCCGCGAAGATCTCTACTATCGCTTAAGCGTAATTCCGGTTTCCGTTCCGCCGCTGCGTGAGCGCCGCGAGGACATTCCGCTGCTCGTCAATCACTTCCTGAAGAAATACGCGCCTGCCGCGGCCAAGAACATTTCCAAAGTGGATCCCGGCTCTCTTCACGTCCTGAATGGCTACGAATGGCCGGGCAACGTACGGCAACTGGAAAATACCATTGAACGCGCGGTCGCGCTGGAAACAGGAGAGCAACTGCAAGTAGAGCTTCCCGTGGAACGTGCGAAAGCCAGGGCCGCCGCCGCCGGCGTGGGAGTCTCATCGGGCGCTCCCTTTGCCTCCACTGGCGTTCCTCCTGAGGGAGTGGACATGGAAAAATATGTCGCCGGCATTGAGAAAGGTCTTCTGGAGTCCGCTCTCAGCCAGTCCAGCGGTGTGCAGACGCGCGCGGCGGAGTTGCTTAAAATTTCCTACCGCTCCTTCCGCCACCTCGCCAAAAAGTACGATTTATAGAATTATCAACCTTATTTCTTCGAATGCCCGATCCAGCGTTTTCGTCGTTCAAACGCAGCGTGCTTGGGGAGCTTGGGCTCACTGAAACTGTCGTTCTTAATCTCAACAATGGAACTAATCCCAGGAAAGCGGCAACTGGAACCAGCGGGTTAGTCGCCATGGGAAGAGTCCAATATTTCCACGATATTTCGTTGCTCCACAGGTAAAAGCACAAAAATAGCAAAAAGCTCGTCGCAAATGGCCAAAGGACCACAAGCCATGAACCCAAAACCAAAGATCGAGCAAGCCGTCCTGCTTTTTGAATGGTCTTGCACTCTTTAAGGAATAGTAGATAGGCAGGAAGCAAGAGTACTTCAGTATGGGGGGCCAAGCTCGGCACCACAACATCGGTTAATGTCAGAACGAAAACGACAGCCGAAACAAATCCTTTTGAGTTGCTCTCCTCTTTTCGTACTTTCCAAATATAACGCGCGACCATGCACGCCATGATCAATATGACCAGCATGCTTCCTATGTTCCCCAACAATACTTGAATGCCGGCGCGTGCGTGCGTATAGCGAAGGTATGGACCCAATCCTGCGATAAATTCCAAAAACCAGCCGGGGAGTAATACTTCACTGGCGGCGCAAAGCGCCCCTGTGAACCCCAGGAACGAAAAAAGCACTGACCTTCTGGATTGCCATCTCGAAAGACTCCAGACAACTATCCAGCAGATTAAAAAACACGAAAGCTGCGGTTTAATTGTTGAAAGAGCGAGGAACGCTCCGGACAACAGAAGCTTATCGCGCGCGATACACCACAGGGCGGCTGCGATAAAAAACGCTACCAGGATACTCAACTGCTGAAGAAACAATCCGGAGATATAGGGAAGACTTGTGACTGCCAGTATTAGTAATGATGTTTTGTAAAGCCCAGCGATCTGTATTTCAATGACTTTGAGCCATACCAATACAGTGACAATTGCACATGCGGGAAGAACGAAGATAAATATCAACTTAACAATTGAAAATGGCACATAAACTACCGGGGCAAGCAAAAAAACTACGTAAAGTGGATATGCAAATCGCTGCTCATCCTCTATGTAAGAATTCCCTTGCCCAGCCGGCCGCCCATAGTAACCTCGTTGTATTTCCTCTGTGACCGCTTGACTGTATGGATCACGTTTATGCAACAGCAATTCACGAGAACCAAGCCAGCGAGGATAGAGATCGGAAAAATTCCGCGCGGCGAAACCGAGGCTATCTAGTTTATGTTCGACCGCGTGGCTTCTATGGCTGCTACTAATCCACATTGACGCAGACATCGTGATTGCCAGCGCGAGCATGCTTAGGCTTTTTATCGCCGAGCTTTTTTCAATAGAAGCGCTTTTCATGACATTTGAGCTTTCTGGCATGGGGTAAACAAATGTATCTCAAGCGCGGAAGCAATTAAGGGGAAAAATGTTAGACTCGGAGTCAAGCTTGTGCATCAAGTATCATGGATCCAGATGCGCTACATGCTCCGGTACTTCTGGAACGCAACCCGTGGCCACCGCCTCACCCCCTGGCGCAGCCCCTACCTGCTGTGGCGGATTGAAACCTATTGCGGTGTCAAGATGACGCAAATTGGTTTTCTGGAGTTTTGGGAGTTTCTATGGCGTGAGCGCGGCAACTTATGGCGATTCGCCAAGTGGACCGCTGAAATGGACCGTTACGTCCATCCCAAACCAAAGCATTCGAAGTAACGGAGTAAAGACTTCGAAGCAAGAATTCCAGGCAGAGTCTATTTGCCGTTTCCGGCGGCCACTGCGCCATTCAATAAAATGCTGACTTCAGTCCCTTTGGCCGTTCCCACAATCTGCGCCGCTGGTGCACGGTTGGCCGCGATTTCCAGGTAGCCCATGCTGTTCAGGATCGCGAAAACCTCGCCGGGCTCGCCTTCCGCGTAAGACGTTTTGATGTCGGTGATCTCGTGCTTGCCAATCACAATTTTGAATGGAGCGGGATTCTCCCCAAACAGCATCGGCGCATCCTGCGAGGTGATGTTGGTAATCAAGTTGCCAAATCGATCTGCCTTCAGAACAACGCCTTTCATCGTCTGCTGGTCCACAGGCTTCGGTTTGGGAGCGTTGAATTTCACGTAGTCGGTGATCTCGTCGCCAAACTTTTCCGAATCCACGCCCTTCGAAAGATAAGACGCGACCGGAGCGAAAATATCGCGCCCATGAAACGTGTTGCTGATGGGCTGTATAAAATAATGCTGGGCGGTCACGTGCCGCACATGCACTCGTTCTTCGCGCCCGTAAATAAGCGAAAGCACGCCATTGTCAGGCGCCACGAAGTGATGGCGCTCCGTGCTCATGATAATCGGCCGCCGCGCCGTCCCCACTCCCGGGTCCACGACCACCAGATGCACCGTGCTGGCGGGGAAGTACGAATAAGCTTGCGCGATCGCCAGCGCGCCATCCAGCACATCGAATGCTTGCACGGAATGGGAAATATCAATGATTTCCGCGTCCGGGTTGATCTCCAGTATGACGCCCTTGATGGTGCCCACAAAATGATCGCTGATGCCAAAATCGGTGGTCAGCGTAACAATCGATCGATGTGCCACGGTCCCTCTTTAGATAAATAAAATCCGGAATAAGAACATAGTCCTACATTCCGAAAGTAATCTCGCAGAAGGGCACAGTCAAGGCACCGAGGTAACGAGATTCGAAAGGTTTAATGTGAGGGCAAAATCAACAATCATTGAGACTTGCCAGCCTGGTTCCCGTATTCCCAGTCGTACGGCACGCCGGTGTCGCCCAGGACGAACCGGACCAATTCGGCAAAGCCCTTTTCCGCCCGGACATCATTCGACAAGATCACCACGCAACGCTGGCTGGCCTCAAGGCAAACCATCGTATTTCCAGTCTGGCTGTCGTGGCCTCCCTTGTAGAAGCCATGTCCTTGCGGCCCGTCGAAAACAATCACGCCAAGTCCGGCATATAGATCTTTGCGCTGCTGGTTCGGCGGCAGCTCCGGAAGAAGCAGAGGAAATTCGTGCGCGGTGGCGATGTGCAGCGAAGGCTTGGTCATCTCCGCTCGTGATGCGGCGCTCAGTCCGTCGCCCCGCACAAGCGCCGCCGCAAATTTCGAGAAGTCGGAAATCGTGGTGTCCATCGAACCCGACGCATGTACTTTGCTTCTTTGGTCGTGCTCCTCCACTTGTCCTCGATCATTCCAGCCATCGGCAAGATTGCTTGCGAAATCATCCCGCCACACTAAACTCGTCCGCGTCATGCCCAGCTTTTTAAAAATGGATTGCGTCAAATCGTTGACGTCCACTCCCAGCCCCTGCGACTTTTTCCCATGCTCAATCACAAATTGAAGAAGGATAAACCCGTCACCGGAATAGCTGAACCGGCTTCCTGGATCAAAGTGAATATGCAGCTTCTGGTCCGGCTCCATGAAATAAAAATTATGAAAGCCCGTCGAATGCGTCAGGCACATACGCGGCGTGATCTTCTGCCAGCGGGGATCGTTCGCCAGACTTTTGTAAGGGCCGTACTTGTCCGGAAACTTCGGATCGGGCCCATACTCCGGCAACGGTTTGTCGAGATCATCTTTGATCGGAGTGTCTAACGTGAGTTTGCCTCGGTCAACCAAGTGCATCACCGTGTAAGCAAATACAGTCTTCGTGAGTGACGCTCCATACATCACGGTATCGGTAGTCAGCGGATCCCCCTTCGCATCGCGGATGCCATAAGCATGAACGTATTCGATCTTGCCATAGTCAATCACCGCAAGCGCAAGACCTTTTGCATGCGTGCGCAGCATCAGCGCCTTCACTTCACCATCTATAGCCGTAGCGGCCGGAATTGTCTGTGCAGGCATACAAACAGCATGTGCAATGAGCGTCGCAGACAGAATCGCCGCCAATCGAACTGTTTTCATTCAGAGGTTCCTCTTTCAACTGGAGTGGCTTCGCTGGCTCACCTAGTCGTAGCGCAGCGCTTCCACGGGATCCATCCGCGAAGCCTTCAGGGCAGGGAAGAAGCCGGAGACGACTCCCACGCCGGAAAAATAACGAACGCAACCGTCATCACCACTGTGGAGGCATGCAGAAACACATCGCCTTCATGGTTCGCGGTCTTGTACAACGCGCTGTACAGCGGCATGGGCGGAATTACCCAGGTCAGAAACACCGCCAGTCCCATCCCACCACACCGCCGGAGAATGTCAGCACCAGTGCTTCCAGCAAAAACTGCATGAGCA
The DNA here is from genome assembly GCA_963831435.1 of uncultured Acidobacteriota bacterium. GTDB lineage: Bacteria > Acidobacteriota > Terriglobia > Terriglobales > Acidobacteriaceae > JAICKN01. The sequence goes on along the minus strand of CAWHQK010000131.1, from coordinate 49,528 downwards.
TCTGCCGCTTTCGCGCGCCCAATGCCTTGCGCAATCCAATTTCGCGCGTTCGCTCAGTCACCGACACCAGCATGATGTTCATCACGCCCACGCCGCCCACGGCCAGCGTGACCAGGCCAATCAAGCCCAGTACCGCCTGCAGTCCGAGAGAAAACGCGGTCATGCCCGCCTGGTTCTTGATTGTGTCCCAGGTCGGCGTTGCCTTTTCATCTTTTGGATCGAAATGGTGCCGTCGGCCGAGCACCTCGCGCACCGCCGCCAGCGCCTGCAAGTGCAGGGAGCATCCGTTGGCTGAAACACGATTTCGTCCGGATCGCGAATTTGCCGCAGGTCGCGCAACAGCCTGAAACGGAATAAATCCGTTTTCGTTGTCCGGGCCCTCGTACATGGAATCCTGAATCTTGTTGCGCATCACTCCGATCACGTCGAAGTCCTGGCCGCCAATTTCCAGGTTCTGTCCCACCGCGGGCGCGCCCTGGAAAGCCTTCTTGGCCGCGTTGTAACCTAGAATAACCACCCGGCGGTGCTGCAGAAAATCGTCCTCGTTGAAGTAGCGTCCATCGGCAAGCACAAGCTTTCGCATTTGTCCGTAGGGAAGCTCCACGCCGCGCGTCTGGATGGACACGACCCTCGTTCCGACCTTGTATCCGAGCTGAGGTCGCTTTCAGCGCTCACCGCGCGGACGATCGGCACCTCATCCCGAATCGCCTCAATGTCGGCATACTTCGTACGTTACTTTCTTCCCCGCGCGTTCTCCGCCGGCCTGCAGGCTGGTCTGCCCCGGCCATACCACCATCACATTGTTTCCCATGTTCATGAAGGCATATAGAATGCTGCCGCCGAGCCCTTGTCCGTACGCCAGCAGAATGACGACCGACGCCAGCCCCCACACGATTCCCAGCATCGTGAGCGCCGACCGGAGGCGGTTGCGCATCAACGATTGCCAGCTTTGCGAGATCAGTTCTTTGAGAAACATGGTTCTTCGCCGTGCTACTGCACGCGGATATCTCCCGATCCTGTTTCAACGTTCACCGGAACTCCGCCGCCCCGCACCTTGCCGCGAATTTCCTTCTTGCCAATAGTCCCTTGCACGGTGATCGGCTGGTCCACGCTGAGTTCTCCCGAGCTTGTCCGCGCATCCAGATCAAAGCTGGCGGCTGCGGTAAGTTTCAGGTGCACGTCGCCCGAGCCGGTATGCAGGGTCCACGCGCCGGTCGGATCTCCATCAACGTTGATTGTGCCGCTTCCGGTCTGCGCATCCAGAGAGCCGCGCTGAAGATGAAGTTCCAGGTCCCCCGATCCCGTGTGGGCGCGCACCGAGCCAGCCGATGTTTGTTCCAGAGTGATATTTCCGCTCCCGGTTTCGCCTTCAAATCCCCCGGCAATTTGTGTGGCGCGGATAGTCCCGCTCCCCGTCTTCGCGTGCAGATTGCCTTTCACGTCGTGGATCTCCATGTCGCCGGAGCCCGCCTCCGCGCGCACCGCATCGCCTATGTCGGAAACACTCAGCCGCCCCGAACCCGAACCCACTTCAACCGTGCCATGCAGCCCTTCAACCTGCTGGTCGCCGGAACCGGTGTGGGAATGTAATTGCGTGTTCTCTGGGACCACAATGTCATAGCTAATGGAAACATTGTGGCGAAGCTCCGGGTCATCAATGTGTCCGATCCGAATATCGTTGCCGCTTTGCTGGATAGGCGGATTGGCCTCCAGCTTTCTTACTTTTTCGTCCGCCCCAGCGTCGTCGCCCAGCCAACTACCGGCACGAATGTGTCCGGTGATTTCTACTTGGTTGCCGCTGCCTGTCCGCACATTCACATTTCCTGAACCGGTCGCGACATCAACATTGGCCGCCCCTGTCACCGAAATGATCCGGTGAAAAGAACCTTCGGAGGCAGCCAAGGCCTGCGCACAAAGGACTGCTCCAAAAAATAAGGCCGCGCACGTGTACAGGCCAGCCCTGCGAAATCCATTCTTGCGTTTATTCATATCGTAATGACTCCACAGGCGGCATTTCCGCCGCGCGTTGCGCGGGATACATTCCCGCCGTTACAGTAATTAACGACAATGTAACCAGTGACGCGACAATCGAAACCGGAGAAATAATGGGATGTGGCACGATATCAGGCAAGGGAATTTCCGCCATTCCGATACAAGTGCCCACGCCAAACAAAAGTCCCAGCGCCCCGCTTACGACAGTCAGGATCACCGATTCCGCGAAGAACTGCCGCAGAATGTCGCGCCGCGTCGCTCCAATCGCCTTGCGCACTCCGATCTCCCGCGTTCTTTCCGTGACGGATACCAGCATGATGTTCATCACCCCAATGCCGCCCAGACACAAAGTCACAATCGCAACGCAGCCGAAGAAAATCGTGATGACGTTGAAAATGTTCTCGACCAGCTTCGCTCCATCCATCGTGTCCCAGATGAAAAGCGCATCTTTGTCTTTTGCATCGAAGTGATGAACGCGGCCCAGCACGCGGCGCACCTGGTCCACAGCCGCCTCGTGTCCTTCGGGGTCGCCAACTTCAAAAACAATGTCGTCTAAATATCCGCGCACAACCCCAGGTTTTGCCTGCGGTGGAAAATCCCGCGCCACCGATGAATACGGCGCATACAGATAATCGTTGTCCGGCCCGTTGTAGTTGGAGTTCTGGTCTTTTTCCTGAAGCACACCGACCACCAGATAGGGGACGCTTTTGACAAGAATCGTGGCCCCGACCGCCGGTTGGCCGCTGAAGAGCTGCTTGCGCGCGGCGTCGCCCAAAATAATCACCCGCCGGGAGTTTTGCTCGTCGTCCGCATTAATGAGCCGGCCCTCGGAGAGAATCAGCGACCGGAACGATTGGTAGTCAGGCCACATGCCCACAACGCCGCGGTTTGCGGAGTTGAACTGGCTGACCTCAGGCACGGTGGCCCGCACTTCCGGACTTATATATTTAATGAGATAACATTCGTCGCGAATCAAACGCGCGTCGTCAATATTAAGAGAAATTTCCCGGCCAGCCGCAAGGCCACCTACTTGAGAGCTGGTGCGCCCGCCCCAGACGATCACCAGGTCTTTGCCCAGGGTTTCCATTCGCTTCTTCTGGTCCACGCTGAATCCGCGACCAAGTCCCACCAGAAGAATTACCGAGGCAATGCCCCACACGATGCCAAACATCGTGAGGAATATCCGCATTTTGTGCGCCCTGAAGGTCGCCAGCGCCTGCCGCAGGATTTCGGTGAAGGTCATGAATCACCGCCTCGGATTCTTTCGCTCCTACTGCAGTACCACCTGGTCGCCTTCTTTCAGGCCGGCCATAATTTGCGTCTTCGCGCCATTGGAAATCCCGATTTCAACCGCCACTTTGCGCTTGCCGTCTTTTCCCTTAGGATCGGGTACTTCCACTGAAGCTTTCTTGTCCTTGTCGTAAATCAGCGCGCCTTCAGGAATTTGCAGCACGTTCTTCTTTTCCTGGAGAATGATTTCCGCATTTGCTGTCATCTCCGCCTTCAATTCACCGCCGGGATTGTTGATAGAAACGCGGACTTCGAAGGTAGTGACGTTGTCTTTTTCCACGCCCATCGGCGAAATCTTCGTGACTTTCCCGTTGAATGTCTTGTCCTTGAAGGACTCAACTTTAATCCGCGCCGGCTGGGCCATGTAAACCTTCCCAATGTCGCTCTCGTCCACCTTGCCCTGCACGTAGACTTCGCTCGTGTCGCCCAGCGTCATCACCTGCGTGGCGCTTGAACCCAACACAAGAATCGAACTGACCGCATCGCCCATTTCCACATCACGCGAAAGCACAACCCCGTCAATCGGAGATTCGATATCGGTGTAGCTCAATTGCTCTTCCAACTGCGCCAGATTGGCGCGGCTCTGCGCTACTTGCGCCTGCGCCTGCACCGCTTTTGCTTTAGAGACCGTAAGCTGGGCCTTCGCGACATTCTGCTTATTCAGAGCAAGCTCATAATTTTTCTCAGCATCGTCCAGCGCCGAAGCTGAAACCACACCATCCTTCGCCATGCCTTGCGCACGCTCGTATGCGCGTTTGAGCAACGGCACATCGGGGCCCTCCGCATCTACTTTGGCCCGCTCGTAATCGGCGGTCGCGCTGGTTTCATTAGCTTCCGCTGCCTGCAATCCCGCCCGTCCTTGCTGCACTTCCGCTTCAATTTCGTCTTTATCAAGCTGCGCCAGCAGTTGGCCTTTCTTTACCTTGTCTCCGGCATCCACATAAAGCTTCTTGATAATGCCGCTGGCCTTGGATTTCACCTCGACCTTCGTGATGGGCTCAATTTTTCCCGTTGCCACCACGCTCTGCGCCAGATCGCCTTTCTCAACCTTGCCCAGCTTTGAAGGATCAATCTTGGTGCTTCCGCTGGTCGCGGCAATCAGTCCCACGGCGATCAAAATCACCACCACCACCGCGACACCGCCGTATATCCATCCTCTGCGCTTTTTCTTGTTACCGTTCACATGCCCTCCTGCGGGCGCACTTTTCAGGCTGATTGGCCCTTCATACAGTGCTTACGAAAATACTTCTGCTTTGGTTCCTGGAATTCTGCTAGAGGATTTCATTTTCGAATCGCCTGCTCGACAAGCCTGCGTCCAGAGGCCGACTTGGATTAGACGGACGACGCCGGAAACGGGAGCAATAAATCTTTGGAAATTGAAACCTTTAGAAGAAAAATGTCTCCGGACGTTCGGGAGATCGCACTACTATTTTACACGTTGGCGTTGAATCTAAAGCGGCCAAAGGCCTTTGGCCCCTTCAGATAGGTAGTTTTCGAACACCATTTGCCGCACTCGGGGTAGGCTCCCCTAAGGTGTTAAAATCACGGTTGAATGATCGCTTCTGTACTGTTGCGGCTTTTTGCCATTCTTCTGTTGGTGGCAGCGAACGCCTTTTTCGCAGCAGCTGAATTCGCCCTGGTCAGCATTCGCGAAACCCGAATCCAGCAGCTCATTGACTCCCGCCGCATCGGCGCCCGCATTGTGCAGCGCCTCCACCGCAATCTGGACGAAGTCGTCAACGGCGTCCAACTCGGCGTGACCATCGTCAGCTTGACCTTAGGCTGGGTCGGCGAGCCGCTCCTCGCTCAAATCATGCTAGGCCCGGTACGCGATGTCCCCCATGCCTCCGTCTACGCCCATGGCATCGCCATCGCCATCGCCTTCGTTCTCATTACTTTCCTGCACGTAATTCTTGGAGAATTGGTCCCTAAATCACTGGCGTTGCAGCGCTCGGAGCAAGTGGCTCTGGCTGTTGCCGCGCCCATGGACGTCTTTCTTACCCTCACCCGCCCTTTGATTTATTTAATGAGCCGCTCCGCTGCGCTGGTCCTACGGACATTCGGCTCCCGTAAGCTTCGCCAGGGCCCCGTGCACTCTCCCGATGAACTTAAGTTGATCGTTACCGCTAGCCGCCAATTAGGCCAGATTCCTCCCGCGCAAGAAGAGATGATTCACAGCGCGCTCGAACTCGAAAACATTACCGCCCGCGAAGTCATGGTCCCCAGGCCCGACATTTTTTCCCTCCCCGGCGATCTCACTCTGGACGAAGGGCTCTCCCGCATCGTTGAAGAACAGCACTCCCGCATTCCCATTTATGACCCGCAAAGCGGTCCCGAACACATCATTGGCGTCCTCTACGAAAAAGATCTCATGCGCTGGACGCGGCTTCGCCTGGCCACCGATCCCGCACGCGGCATGATTTCCAGCCGCATCGCCGGAATGAAGATCAACCAGATCATGCGCGAAATTCTCGTGGTCCCGGAAACCAAAGTCCTCTCCGAATTGCTTGAGGAATTCAAGCAGCGCAAGCGTCACATGGCCATTGTGGTGGACGAATTCGGTTCCACAGCCGGTGTCATCACCGTCGAAGATATCCTCGAACAATTGGTCGGGGAAATGGAAGACGAGTTCGACGTGGCCCCGCCCGAACAACCCACGCTCGATGACAGCATCCTCGTGCTCGACGGGTCCATCAACATTTTGGATCTGGAGGCCCAGTACGAAATGTCATTGCCCCATGACGCCGGTTTTGAAACCCTCGCGGGCTTCGTCCTCGCCCAACTGCAAAAAATCCCCGAAACCGGCGAGTCATTCGAATTCGAGGGCCATCGCTTCACCGTCTCAGAAATGGATGGCTACCGCATCGCCAAAGTCAAAGTAGAAAAACTCCAACCTGCCACAGTCTCCCAAGCCGGCGCCTAACATTTTCCATTTCAAGAAACAGGTAGTGCTCTTCTAAGTCTTGTCATCCCGAGCGAAGCAAAGGACCTTTGCAGTACTATCGACGCCCGTCGAGTACATGCGCAGCAATTGCGCTATGGCGTAGGGTTGCATTCAGCTCCGGCGATGTTCGAAAGAGTGTCAGCAACTCGCGGATCTATTGCCCCTGAGCCTAAGCAGTTAATTGACCCCGCACACTCGCCTTATTACCATTTGTTTAAGATGCCAGCCAACTATAAAAACCGGCTATCTGTATCGAACGTCCTCTTGCTTGTCGTGTTATTCAGCATTCCGCTGCCGTTGTTCGGCGCCGAGACGGGCGCCATGTTGTATGTGAAAGGACAGGCCCGGCTGAACGGAGGCGCCGTTCCCGGATCTTCCGCTATTTTCTCGGGCGACACAGTCCAAACCGAGGCCGATTCAGCTGCCAATATCAATGCTTTGGGATCGAACGTCGTGATTTCGCCTAATTCCTTGCTTATATTTCAAACGGATGGAATCAACCTGGAGCGCGGGGCAGTCACGGTTGCGACCTCCAAAGGCATTGTGGTTCATGTCGGGGACATCACGGTCGCCGCGGCCCATTCTTCATGGACGCAATTTGAGGTGTCCGACGGTGGCGGGACTATTCACATCGTCGCCACAAAGGGTGATCTGAGCGTTACCGACGGTGCCGGGACCACGCAAATGGCTGAAGGAAACCAGACCACGCGACCTGATCCAGAGTCGAATCATAAGAAAGACCGCGCAGTTGCCGGGGCCAGAGGCCCACTGATTCCTCCGGAAGTTTACGAGGCTGCCGCTGCGGGTGGCGTTGGGGCTTTCCTGGCCTACGAACTTTCTCAGGACCACATTCCGGCCAGTCCGATCAAGCCGTAGTAATCGCTTTCGCAAATCTTGAACAGCTTCTCAGTTTCGTCCACAATGTTTTGTGAGCGATCCTGCCTAGCAGTCTTCCACCCTCCAATAACCCTCGCGGTGGTAGCCGATCTGCAAGAGGCGGTTTTTCGGATCATGTCGCTTTCCGCATCTCGGGCAGGGCATGTAGCGGCTCCAGGCTGTACCGCGCTGATCGTAGTTTTCAGACACGGCGAAGGTCATTCCACAACTGCAGGGAATGAGGAACATTTTGATGTTCTTGGCTTCCGGCTTGGTACTTCGCTCTGAAACGGCGCGCTTTGGGTTAGCGCACAATTCTTTTTCTCCCCTCCGAATAGGGGCTTTCTTAAACGGCACGCGAGTCGAAACGCGTTTTTTCGCGGTAGCGATCTAAGCCTCCTCCACCGCAACCACGGTATTTCGCTTCCGTTTATTCGCCTGAAGCACTTTCTTTCGCAACCGCAAGGATTTCGGCGTGACCTCCACGAACTCATCATCGGCAATGAATTCAATGGCCTGCTCCAGGTTCAAATTGCGGAACGGCACCAGCCGGATGGCCATATCAGAAGTAGAGGACCGCATATTAGTAAGCTTCTTCTCGCGCACGACGTTGACATCCAGGTCGTTGTCCTTGGCATTTTCGCCGACAATCATTCCCTCATACACGTCAATTGTCGGCCCCACGAACAGCTCTCCTCGTTCCTGAAGGTTGTAGAGCGCATAGGGAGTGGTCACTCCGTCCCGGTCTGACACCAGCGCTCCCGTCAGACGGTGAGGAATCTCTCCCTGCCATTCAATGTAACCATCGAAAAGCGAGTTCATGACGATAGTGCCGCGCGTGTCGGTAAGCAGTTGGCTGCGCAGGCCAATAAGTCCGCGACTGGGTACGCGGAATTCGATGCGTACGCGGCCATATCCGTGGTTGTGCATGTTAACGACTTCACTTTTGCGCACCCCGAGTTGCTCCATGACCACGCCGACGAATTCTTCAGGCACGTCCACGGTGAGCTTTTCGATGGGCTCCATCAGCTTGCCGTCAACGCGCTTGGTGACGATTTCGGGCTTGCCCACCATCAGCTCGTAACCTTCGCGGCGCATCATTTCGATCAGAATGGAGAGCTGCAATTCGCCGCGACCCATGACCACGAATGAATCCGTGCTCTCGGTTTCTTCCACGCGCAGCGAAACATTGGTAAGCAATTCTTTCTGCAGCCGGTCGCGAAGGTTGCGCGAAGTAACAAAGCTGCCTTCTCGCCCGGCAAACGGAGAGGTATTCACTGTAAACATCATCGCGATAGTCGGCTCATCAATCGTGATCGGCGGAAGTGGCGCGGGGTGTTCGGCCTCGGTAATCGTTTCGCCAATGGTGATGCCTTCAACCCCAGCCACCGCGATAATGTCACCAAGCGTAGTCTCAGTAATGTCAGTCCGCTTCAGCCCCGAAAACGAAAACAATTTAGTGATCTTCGTTTTGTGCAGCGAACCATCCAGCTTGGCGATGGCTACATCTTCCCCCGTGCGCATGGTGCCATTAAAAACACGGGCAATGGCGAGACGCCCGAGGTAGTCGCTGTAATCCAGGTTTGCGACCAGAATCTGCAAAGCGCCCGCGGGATCTCCCTTGGGGTGCGGGATGGTCTTTACGATAGCGTCAAACAACGGCTGCAAATTCTCGCCGCCGCCTTTTATGTCCGTAGAAGCCGTGCCCAGCTTGGCATTGGTGTAGAGAACAGGAAAATCAATCTGGTCTTCCTTTGCATCCAGGTCAATGAATAAATCGTAAACTTCGTTGACCACCTCCTGCGGACGCGCATCGGCACGGTCAATTTTGTTAATCACGAGAATTGGTGGAAGATTGGCTTCCAGCGCTTTGCTCAGCACATAACGCGTCTGCGGCAGCGGACCTTCGCTGGCATCCACCAGAAGCATGACGCCGTCCACCATTTTCAACGCGCGCTCCACTTCGCCGCCAAAGTCGCTGTGGCCGGGCGTATCCACGATATTGATTTTTACATCGTGATAGTGCACCGCTGTGTTCTTGGCCAGGATGGTGATGCCACGCTCGCGTTCCAGATCATTGGAGTCCATCACCCGTTCAATGACGTGCTCGTTGGAACGAAACGTTCCGCTCTGGCGCAGCATGGCGTCCACCAGCGTGGTTTTGCCGTGATCTACGTGGGCGATAATCGCGATATTGCGAATGCTTGAGCTCAAAAAAGTCCTTCCGTGTGGGTGCTGCCAGGTTAGCTTCCTACTACCACTTTACTATGTCGTGAGCGATTTGCGGGGATGCTGGTGGCAATAGACGGGGATGTCTATACCAATCTTCTAGGCGGAAGGCAATATCATCAAAAAGCGTCAATCCCAGTCACACTCTGGCCAATGATCAACGTGTGAATGTCATGCGTGCCTTCGTAGGTTTTCACCGATTCCAAATTCATCATGTGGCGCATTACCGGATAGTCATCCGCAATCCCATTGGCGCCCAGAATATCGCGCGAAAGTCGCGCGCACTCCAGCGCCATCCACACGTTGTTCCGTTTGGCCATGGAAATATGCTGGTGCTGCACCTTCCCACTGTCCTTCAGTCGCCCCACTTGCAGCGCCAGCAATTGCGCCTTGGTGATTTCCGTAATCATCCACGCAAGTTTCTCCTGCACCAGTTGCCGCGAAGCGATAGGCAGATCATGAAATTGCTTGCGAAGCTGCGAGTACTGTAGCGCGCAGTCGTAGCAGGCCATGGCCGCGCCAATCGCGCCCCACGCAATCCCATACCTCGCCTGGTTCAGGCACATCAGCGGCGACTTCAGGCCTCCGGAGAGTGGGAGCAAATTCGCCTCCGGAATGCGCACGTCCTGAAGTGACAGCCCTGACGTCACCGAAGCCCGCAACGACCACTTTCCATGAACATCTTCAGCCTTGAATCCTTTGCGGTCGGTCTCCACCAGAAAGCCGCGGACCTGATTGTCATCACCTTCCACCTTCGCCCAAATGACCGCGACGTCGGCGATCGAGCCCGAGGTGATCCACATCTTCTCGCCGTTCAAAACGTATTCATTCCCGGCTTTTCGCGCGCGGGTACGCATTCCGCCCGGGTTTGAACCGAAGTCAGGCTCGGTAAGCCCAAAGCAACCCAGCTTCTCGCCCGAGCGTAAGGCAGGCAGCCATGTGTTTTTTTGCTCATCGCTGCCGAACGCGAAAATGGGATACATCACCAACGCGGATTGCACGCTGACAAAACTGCGCACGCCGGAATCTCCGCGCTCCAACTCCTGCATTACAAGCCCATATTCCACGTTCGACATCCCCGCGCACCCATAACCTTGCAGTGAAGCGCCGAAAAAACCCAGCTCCGCCATTGGCTTCACAAGCTCGCGAGGGAAGCGGCCCTCTCGATTGCATTCTTCGATAACGGGAATGAGGTTGTCTTCAATGAAAGCACGGGCGGTGTTGCGCACCAGGCGCTCGTCATCAGTGAGGAGCGTTTCGATTTCAATAAAATCAACTCCTCGAAATTTGATAGCCATGATGACCTCTATGCATACATATCGAGTCAGTGCCGGAGCCAATGCTGACACGAGTCAACGCTAACAAAGGGGCGGGACAGCGTCAAACAAACTGGGACAAGAACGTGTTCAGGATGACCACTTTTTCGCCCTGACACCTGCTGCCTCCACTCCTGGAACGCGCTATCGTGAACCGTAAGCATGCTGCCGTGATCTCTTCAACTCTGTCATCCCGACCGGAGCAGATCATCGCTTTGCGATGATCCGTGTAGTGGAGGGACCTTGTGTTTATTACCGTCACAGACGCACCGCGCCAACGCAAAATTGCTAAGTGCGCAATCTCCCGAAACGGCCCTTTGGTCAGGAGGAAGGTATCCTCGAATGTCGTTTTAATTAACGTCGCGTGCTGGAAATCTCTTCGTAAATTTCCGGCAATCGTTCCGCTGCCTCTGGCGAGGCGCCAAATCGCGCTCTTTCATATTTTTCGGTAAAGCGCGCCACTTGTTCGCGCGTGGGCTGGTCGGGAATGGAGCGGACAAATTCCTGCGGCGTCTGCCCCGTGGTCTTTCGTAGCCCGCGCCGTGATAGCAATCGCGTCATGCGTTCGTACCAGATGCTGGCGGCAAGCACCGGGGCCTTTGCTGGTTTGGAAGCCAGACGCAGCCGCGCAAACCATCTCCAAATACCGCGAGCGCTCACAGCCAATGCCAGCAACAGCAACCCGAAAAAAGTGTAGGTCGCCCAGCGCTGCGGAGATCGCGATCCAGCCGCCCAAATTCTGCGCGCCCTCTTCAGCCAGCCGAAATAGTGTTTGCGTAGCCAATTTTGCAGATGAAACCCGGTTCGCTGGCTGCGCTGAAAAACATCTCGTCCCAGAGTGTGTTGGTGTGACATGTCGTAATTCACCACCCACTCCCGCCAGAACGATTGAAAGGCATCCAGATATAACCCGGCGCGGTCCGAGCCAGCCGGGTTTGCAGTAGCGATGGAAGGCGTAGGGTCAAAGCTAACCCAGCCGTAGTCGGGAAAGTAAGCTTCCACCCAGGCGTGCGCATCACTCGAGCGGACCACGTATTGTCCGCTCAAATCGTTGAACTCTCCTGTTCGGAACCCGGTGATTACGCGGGTGGGAATTTGCAGCGTCCGCAACATGACGGCCATGGCTGACGCGAAATACTCACAGTGCCCGCGCTTTCGCACAAATAAAAAATTTGCCAGCGGATCGTTCACGTTCCCAGGAGGTAGTTGCAGCGTGTAACCAAACTGAGTTTGCAGATAATGCTCAATCGCGGCGGCCCGGTCGTAGTTGTTCGTAGCGGAGCTTGTTACTTTACGCGCAAGTTGCGGGATTCGCGCATCCAGGGCCGGCAATTGAAGGTATCGGTCTAAAACCTCATGGGGGCGTTCACTAGGCGCCTGGCGAAGCTGCGCCAAAGTCGGACGGGAAATATCGGACCACGCTTCGTATAGCCCGATAGGCCGCTCAAGATCGGCGTTGAAGGCATCGCCTGCGCGATCCATTTGAAGAAAGCGGTAATTTCCTTGAAGCCTTTCTGCAAGCGGCGCAAGAAAAAATACATTTGTGCCAGTCGGCTCCAGCAGCACCCGGTAGTGGACGGCAATCATCTGCCGGTTATTCAGCCATGAAGAATTTTCTGGTACGTCAACGGATGAGGCAAGGTCAAAACTGCCGTCAGGCAAGCGCGAAGCTGGAAAGTGGCGTCCCTCATTCGACCAGCCCCTGCCGTCAAATGTGCTCAGCGTCATGCCTCGCCATTTGAGGTTCGCGGCCGCTCGAAAGTCACCGTCAAGTTGTATGTGCATCACCACATTGCTGGAGCGCTGGATTTCGCCAATCGCGCCCAGTTCCACGCGGTCGCTAAAACCGGTGGAGAGTTGACTTGCCGGCGAGTATGCGCCGAAATAGCCAGCGGAAACGCGCGGTAGCAGGAAAAAGATCAAGGTGCCTGCCAGCAGAATACCGCCAACCAGAACTGGAGCAATGGCGAGTACAGAGCGTGTCACTTTCCGTTGGGCTGCGGCTTCCGCAAAGCCGCTTTCCATGAACACTGCTCTGGCGGCGGCATTTTTCATCTCCATCAGGACAAAAGTTGTCACCGCGGCAAGCATGAATCCTGCGAACAAAAGCAGGAACAAGCTGTTCACCGTGAAGATTGCCGCCGCCAGCACCATCAGAAAGGCAATCACCGCCAGGAAGTAGCGATCGCGGTCCCGCCGAATGGAAAACATCCGCATCACGGTGACAAACAGCAGCAGGTGCACCGTTGCAGTAAGGAACGACCCCGAGATCAGAAAATAATCGATCAGATAGAACGCCGCATAACCAACCGTTAGCGAGGTTGTCCAATGTTCCGGAATGATGAATGGGTTCTTGCGGGCAAGCAAATATCCGCGCGCTGCGAAAACCGCGACCACGCAAATCAGGCTTCCCAAATCCAGGCTGCCGGATGAGGCGAGCATGGCGAAGCCGGTGAGCACCAACAGGTACAGGACCACATCAAGCTGGCGCACCAGCGTGCGGGTAAGCGCATTTTCGCGGCTATCGTCCTGCGGCATAAGCACATAGTAAGGCCCCCGATCTCTTCGGGGAAGAGTACTTTGGGTGCACTGAGAAGTTCATCGCCCTAAATTCCTGAGCCAAGAAAGCTGAATAGCAGCACCGCCAGCACGATCAGCGTGAAGGCGACATACATGCGGTCTTTTTCGGCTGCGAATGCCCAAACGGAAAAAATAACGCGGGCCACGGGTGTGGCCATCAGCAAAACCAGTCCAAGCTGGATGATCCCGCGCCCGCGAAAAGAGAGGGCTTCGTGAAAAATTCCGCGAATGGTGCGGAACTCCGCCGGTTCGCCACGAAACGTACGGTAGTCGGACGCTCGTGCGCCGTACTTGTGCAGAAAAATAATCGCGCCAATTCCCACCACGCTCGCTGCAAGCAGCACGCCCACCCGCAGCAGGTTGCCAATAAACGTCTCTGTGCGCTGGTCGTCCCAGTTCTTGAGTAAGGACGTTAGAGGTGCCATCAAATTTTCCCCGTAAATCCGTGATAAAGCATCTGCAACCCCAGCACCGCAATCACCACGCTAAAAATGATTCGCAGCCATTTTGTTTCCGTCTCCACAAGTATTCGGCTGCCTAAAAACGATCCCGCCAGCACGCCCAGCATCACCGGCATGGCCAGCCCCGGATCCACATAGCCCCGGCTCAAATAGATTCCCGCGCTGGCCGCGGCAGTTACGCCGATCATAAAATTGCTGGTGGTGGTGGAAACCTTAAAGGGAATCTTCATGGCTTGGTCCATCGCGAGCACCTTGACTGCTCCCGAACCAATTCCCAAAAGGCCCGAGAGCGTTCCCGCGCCGAACATCAAGCTAAAACCCGCGGGGACATTTTGTACGTTGTAATGGCGAATTCCCCCGGCTTCAGGAAAGCTACCGTTCATTTTCAATCTCGTCGCAAGGGGATTTGGCAGCAGGTTGCGTTCTTTCTGCGAGCGAGGCTTGCGCGACAAATACGCCGAGTAGAGAAGCATCACTCCAAAAACAATGGCAATCGCACTGGTAGGAATGCGAGTTGCGAGGAACGCCCCGGCAAGCGCCCCGATGGTGGTGGCAATCTCCAGAAACATTCCAATCCGGATGTTCGAGAAGCCTTCTTTTACATAAGCCGCAGCCGCGCCTGAAGAAGTGGCAATCACGGAAACCAGTGATGCTCCAATAGCATAACGGATGTCTACTTTGAAAAACAATGCCAGCAACGGAACCAGGACCACTCCGCCACCCAGGCCCGTGAGCGCGCCCAGCAATCCTGCTACGAACGATCCAGCTCCCACAAGCGCTGTAAATTCCAGAGTGTTCATGATTGCCGGAGCGACATGAAACGTTAGTGTGCCATAGGCGTCAACCGGCGGTAAGTGCAAATGAGTGACGCTGTAAGGGAGGCGCGCAATGTGGATGTTAGAATAAATCAGTCAGGCATCGGCCCCGCGCGATGCGTTCCCGCCAACCCCGCCAGGTCCGGAAGGAAGCAACGGTAACGGGCTCTTGTATGTGCAGTGGGTCACCGGTGCCTGGCTTATATTTTGGCAGTAAGGTTCTGATGGAAGTAAAAAGCAAGCTGGGCTCGTTCTGGCTGCTCAGTCATCAACAATTCCATTCCAACCGGAGACCTGATCAGTGAGCCAACCTGCGCGTATGAGAGCAAAAATCAGCGCTCTCGGCACCTATGTTCCGCCCCGCGTTCTGAACAATCATGATCTGGAAAAAATGGTCGAGACCTCGGATGAATGGATCCTGACCCGCACAGGCATTCGCGAGCGCCACATTGCGGAAAAGGGCGTGGCCACGAGCGATCTGGCGACCGAGGCGGCCAAAAAAGCGCTGGCCCAACGCGGCTGGGCACCCACTGAGCTTGAAGCAATCGTTGTAGGCACCGTCACACCTGACATGCTGTTTCCTTCCACTGCTTGTCTTGTGGAGAACAAGTTAGGCGCGCATGGCGCCTGGGGATTTGATCTCTCCGCCGCTTGTTCGGCATTTGTGTATGCCTTGCAGGCGGGAGCGCAGTTTGTGGTTTCAGGCGCGCACAAAAAAGTGCTGGTCATCGGCGCTGACGTTATGTCTTCCATCCTCGACTACACCGACCGCGCCACCTGCATTTTGTTTGGCGATGGAGCAGGCGCAGTGCTGCTCGAGCCCGCCGAAGAGGGCGAAGATGGAATTATTGATTTTCTGCATGAAATAGACGGCTCGGGAGGGTGTTCGCTCCACATGCCGGCAGGAGGCAGTTTGCATCCCGCGACGCGCGAAACTGTTGATCAGCGCATGCACTTTGTTCACCAGGAAGGGCAAGCAGTGTTCAAATATGCCGTGCGCCAAATGGCTGATCTCTGCGAACGGGTGCTGGAGCGTAATGGCTTGAAGGGAAGCGACATCGATGTCTTCATTCCCCACCAGGCGAACAAGCGAATTATTTCCGCCACTGCGGACCGGCTATCGCTTAAACCGGAGAGCGTGATCATCAACATTGACCGCTACGGCAACACCACCGCCGCCACGATTCCATTGGCCATGGAAACCGCGCGCGAAGAAGGCAAGTTGAAAAAAGGAAGTCTGGTGCTGCTGGCTTCGGTGGGCGCGGGCTTCACTTCAGGCGTAACGCTGTTGCGCTGGGCCTTCTAACGCTTTGACCAGCAACGATTTGTCATCCTGAGCGAAGCGAAGGACCTATGCAACTGGCGCTCACTGCGGCTCCGCCCGACTACTTGATCTCCACCTGATCAATATCAAAATCAAACTTTCCCTCCTGCTGTCCGAAGGCAAATATCAAACCCGTCACGTCGTGCCCATCGGTTTGAAAGCTTGAAATCGGGAAAGAATAGTGTTTCCACTCCGGCCCGGCAGTAAAGGCCTGCATCGCCGGCATTTGCCCTTGTCCGCTTTGCGTTGAAATGGCGAAGGCATAGGATTTGCCATCTCCCTTGGCCCAGAAGCTGACTTCCTTTTTGCTGGATATGTTGACGGGTTCCTCGGGAGATGCACCGGGTACAAACATAGTTCCGCCCCACAGGAACTGCGCGCCGGGAACGGTTTCCCCGCTTACTTCCAAAGCCCCCTTCGAGCCGTCGGCTCCGCCATCCACAACTTTCATGGACGCAACCGATTTGCCTCCCATCTGCTCGTCGGTCGTCGTCATCCAATGTCCATACTGCGCGGAAATTTTTCCTTCATCAAAATCGCTGACGAGACTCTGTTGATGGCCGGCTGAAGGTTCAGATGCCGCGCCTGTATCCCCGTTCGGCCCTGTGACATGAAGCAATACGGTCTTTGTTTCGGCGGAACTGGGGCCAACCATTAGCTCGAAGTCTCCCGGTTCCACGACTTTGTGCATGTCCGTATCCAACATGGAAAGCTTGTCAGGAGTAACGGTGAACTCCACGGTTTTCTTTTCTCCGGGCTTCAGCGTGATGCGCTGGAAATCTTCCAGCCGCATCACCGGCCAGGTCACGGGCGCGACTTTCTCATGAACATATAGCTGCGGGACTTCATCGCCTTCACGCGTGCCGGTGTTGGTAACGTCAACGCTCACCTTCGCAGTGCCGCCGTTTACAATCTGGCAGGGTTCCACGCGAAGATTATCGAAGCTGAACGTCGTATAACTGAGACCGAAGCCGAATGGATAGAGTGGCTTCCTCGTGCTGAAAGCATAACTGCGGTTAGCGGAAGGTTTGTGGTTGTAATAATCGGGCAGGTCGCCGACAGAACGAGGAAAGGTAATCGGTAATTTCCCTCCGGGATTGACGTCGCCAAAAATAACATTGGCCGCGGCAGTTCCACCTTCCTGCCCAAATACCAACCTTCAAGAATTGCTGGAACATGTTCGGATATGTAATTGATAGAGAGGGGCCTGCCGTTGATCAGGAGGACTATCGTTGGCGTTCCCGTCTCTACAACTTCCTTTACCAGTTCATGTTGCGCACCGAGTAAATCGAGAGAATCGCGGTCGCCGAGGTGATTTTCCGCCCAGGCTTCGCGGTTTGTGCTTTCGTTTTCACCAACCACGAGAATGGCCACATCGGCTTTTTTGGCAAGCGCGGCTGCGGCATGGACTCCGGCCATTTGGGTGGCCGGGTCTATGAGCTTTACGTCATTGGTGAACCAGCCGTGCCAGTCGGGCGGGGCATCGGTGATCTTGCAACCTTCGGCGTATAAGACTTTTACATTCGGGCCGACGCGGTCGCGAATGCCTTGCAGAATGCTTACGCTATGCGCGGGGTTGCGGCTGTAGCCGCCTAAATGAATTCCGGCGGCGTTGGGACCAATTACGGCGATGGTCTTGATCTTCTTTGCGTCGAGCGGCAGTAAGTTCTTGTCATTCTTGAGCAGGACAACAACTTCCTGTGCGGCTTTTACGGCCAGCGCGCGGTGCTCGGGGCTGTTGGTGGTATGGTCCGCATAGTCCGGATCGACGTAAGGGTTGTCAAACAATCCCAAACGGAATTTTGCGGCCAGTACGCGGGAGACGGCCAGGTCGAGTTCGCTCTCCGGCACGATGCCTTGCTTTACCTGGTCAATCAGGGTGCGATACACCGATCCGTCGGAAAGGTCGTAGTCCACGCCCGCGGCGAGGGCCAGACGAGCGGCCTCCGCGTTGTCGGCGGCCACGTGATGCACGTTCACCAGCATCTGCAGACCCGCGCCGTCTGAGGTGACGAAGCCTCCGAAGCCCCACTCCTGCCGCAGAACTTTCCCAAGCAGCCAGTGATTGATGTGTGAAGGAATTCCGTCAATCTCGTTGTAGGAGGCCATCACGCTTCCCACGCGCGCTTCCTTTACCGCTGCTTCAAAGGGAACCAGGAAATTTTCGCGGATGATGCGCTCCGAATAATTGCCCGGTGCGGTATTGGTGCCACCTTCGGGCTGGCCGTGGACGGCAAAGTGCTTCATGGTTGCGAGAACATGATGACGGTCAATGTTGAATGTGTCGCCTTGCAGCCCGGTAATAGCAGCCACGCCCATACGCGAGACCAGATAAGGATCTTCGCCGTAGGTTTCTTCGGTGCGGCCCCAGCGCGGGTCGCGAGCAATATCGAGAACAGGACTGAATAGCTCGCCTGCGCCTCCTGATCCCGCCTCCTCACCAACGGCGGTAAATACTTTGTGGACGAGCGCCGGGTCCCATGTACTGGCCAGGCCGAGCGCCTGAGGGAAGCTGGTGCCTGGTGTCTTCCATGAATCCGTGCAGGCCCTCGCCCATGAAGAGGCGGGGAATACCCAGCGGCGTTTTCTCGCGAAGATAGCGTTGAACGGCGTTGCGCAGAATCGTGGCGCGCTTGGCCGGAAACGAGATGTCAGGATTCTGCAACTGCCGCAGCAGAGCGGATCCTGTTTCGTCCGTGAAGCTGCCAGTCGGGTCAATCAAATGGACTGGGCCCCGGCTGCCGGCAATTTGCTCGACTTTTTCTTCGAGCGACATGCGCGGCAGAAGATCGGCGACGCGATCCTGGATGCTGAGATTGGGATCACGGTATTTAGGCGTGGCTACCGTTTGCCGCGTCTGCGCGCTCGCCGCTGCGGAAATAAACAGCGCGAAGAAGAAGGTGAAGCAGAATAGGAGAGTCCGATTTCGAGTTCTCATGTTAGTCGTGGAATGTGGGCCGATTCATTGTAATAGAGGTCGGCTCAGGAAACGTTTTCTTGTTGAGGAGCATAAACTTGCAAAGACATCCGAGTCTTTTTGAGTTTGGAAATCGCATGCCCAAGGTCAATGAAAGGCCGCTCAATCAGCAAATAGGTAGTGCTGCAAAATAGGACCAATATTGGGGTAATTCCGACAGAGATTAATGGTAGCCAGCGGCTTGTTGCGTGAAAAAAGCTCAGTTTAGGCAATAGATTTTGGACAATGCCCCAGAGCACAATTCCGTGGCACAGATAAATGCTGTAACTTATTTCCCCAAGCCACAAGGCTGCAGGAAAACGTAAAATGCCAAATAACGTATTGTCTGAGGCAATCGCTACAAAAAAAACGCTTAACAATATGATTCCTGGCAGATTGAATGGAAGATATAAAAAAAATAAAACAGCAAGAATGCTCCCAAAGAGCTATAGTCGCCGCTAATTTGCTTTGCGCCCATTGCACGCGACGGACATCCAATCGCCACCAGATGGCTGCGCCGCCCCCCAGAAATGTAGCAGCAATCCAAGCCGACAAGTGGTTATAGCGGCAAACTGCCGCAATCATTGCAAGGCTTAAAACATACCTCCAGGGACGACCTCCTTTGAGAAACGCCCAAACGAACAAAGGCAAAGATATAGAAAAGGCAGCTTCATAGAGCAATGTCCATGTAACGCCAGCAACAATTAATTTGGTGTATGGATATCGGTTGATGTTAGGCGACTGAAACATCAGCCAACGCAGGATGTTTTTCGCGTTAGTGGCCGTACTGTCAATCTCAATCCAATGGCTTTTATAGCCTACCGCTATGCAAGTCATGAGGGTCAGGAAAATGTATAAGGGATAAATCCGAAAAATTCTTGAAAAGAAAAATTGTCTAATATCTAAATCGCGTTTTTTCCAAACGCGCCCTCCAAATAAGAACGCGGTGATCATGAAAAATATCG
This sequence comes from uncultured Acidobacteriota bacterium, assembly GCA_963831435.1. GTDB lineage: Bacteria > Acidobacteriota > Terriglobia > Terriglobales > Acidobacteriaceae > JAICKN01. Next base: position 29,780 of record CAWHQK010000131.1, on the reverse strand, counting down.
CTACACTTGTCTCTCCCAATTGATTTTCGAGGTTATGTGGTGGCCGGAGCCAAAGACCCCTCTGCATATAAACAACTGTTATCAGGCAATGGTGAAGGTACACGCTGAATGCGAGATATCCTCGTACGCCATCAATTGCGATATATCTGTTCTTGTTACCCAATTCCGATCTATATCGCGTGGGCAAAACCCAGCGTACGAATACGGCACTTGTTAGGAGTGCTAATAGGCAACTAGCAAGCGAAGTTAGACCAAAGACTGAGAATTTCATAACTCGTATGAAAATCGAAGCGAAACTACAGCACGTGCAATTTGTGGACGCCAGTTTACAGGTTTTTATGTGAATTGCAGGGTTCTCACTTTGGTGAGTTGCAAATTCTTACCACGTGCTTGGAAACATTTATTAAATCGAGCGCTGAAAGCGCTGGCGATCGTAAAAGCCGGTAGGTAATTCGCCCGGGTACAGACGAGTGATCCTTAGGGGAACGGAGATACCGGCCCGGCTCAGACCATCGAATGTAGCGGTGAGACATGGAAGCCGTAGTGAATCTGGGGGGCGAAAAAATAAATTTAATTGTTCCCGTAGGCTGTAGCTTCTGGAAAAGCAGACGATGATGGCACTGGAACTTCCTGGTCCTTGTACTGCAATTGGTACAACTTGTAGTAAATCCCGTGGTTGGCAAGCAGTTGCTGGTGCGTGCCCATTTCGCGGACGTGGCCTTTGTGCATCACGATAATTTTGTCGGCCTGTTGAATGGTGGAGAGGCGATGGGCGATGATCACGGACGTGCGTCCGCGAGCCATGCGGCTAAGAGCATCGCGCACGCGGAATTCGGTTTCTGTGTCCACGCTGGAGGTCGCCTCATCCAGGATCAGAATTTTCGGATCGTGCGCCAGGGCGCGCGCGAATGATACGAGCTGCTTTTGCCCGGTGGAGAGCGTGGAGCCGCGCTCCTGGACTTCTTCCTTAAAGCCTTTGGGAAGAGTGTGGATGAACTCGGCCAGGTTTACGTCTTCGGCGGCCTTGACGATTTGCGCGTTGGTTACCCACTTGCTGCCGAGGCGGATGTTGCTTTCCACCGTGCCTGTGAAAAGAAACGGATCCTGGAGCACAACGCCAAAACGACGGCGCAGCGCGGCGAGGTCCATGTCTTTTACATCCACGCCGTCGATTTTGATTGCGCCCTTCTGGACGTCGTACAGGCGCGTGAGTAGGGAAATGATTGTGGTCTTGCCCGCTCCGGTGTGGCCGACGATGGCCGCGGTTTCTCCCGGTTCGATGGTGAAGCTGACGTCGCGGAGCACCCAATCCATTTCAGCCCCGGCGGGGGCGGTGAAATCTTCGTCATCGCGTGCCGTGGCTTTGAGTCCGGAACGCTTTCCAGACGTCTCGCCGTTGCCGTTGTCCGGGGGCGGAACCGTCCGGTAGCAAACCATACGCGATCAAATTCGATTCGTCCCGGCCCGTGAGATTCTTTGGCGACCGCCGGGGAGGTGACCTCCGCCGGAGTATCGAGCAGCTTGAAAACGCGTTCGCTGGCGGCCATGGCGGATTGCAGGATGTTGTATTTGTCGCTGAGGTCCTGAATAGGGCGGAAAAAACGCTGCGCGTAGCTCATGAAGGCGACCAGGATGCCCAGCGTGGTGACTGTGGTGATGGCGTGAATCACGGGCAGATGGTTAACAAACTTTAAAGTGACAGCGGCGATTGTCCACTTGTGCAGGACCGCATTGCCTCCGAACCAGATGACGCTGGCAATGGCAATGTAGGAAAGAATTTCAACGACGGGATAGTAGAGAGCGTAGGCAAAGATCGCGTCCTTGTAGGCCTCCATGTGGCTTTCGTTGACGTTGGAAAATTTGCGGAAGGCGCGCTTTTCGCGATTGAACAGTTGCAGCACCATCATTCCGCTTACGTTTTCCTGAAGGTAAGCGTTGATGCGGGCGATGGCAATGCGGATGCGGCGGTAGGAATCGCGAACGCTGTCGCGAAAGAATTTGGTGGCGATGGCAATGAGCGGAAGCACCGCGAAGGTGACCAGCGCCAGCTTCCAGTTCATGGAGAGCATGATGGCAATGATTCCCGCCAGTACGAACACATCCTCAAAAATCGCGACCACGCCCGAGGTGAACATTTCATTCAGGGCGTCCACGTTGGTAGTGACGCGTGTAACGAGGCGCCCGACGGGGTTCTTGTCATAAAAAGCCACGTGCATGCGCTGTAGATGGCGGAAGAGCTGGCTGCGTAGATCGAACATGCGAGCTGGCCCGTCCACTGCATGTAGTAGGTCTGAAGGTATTCAAGCGCAAAGGCGAAGACCAGCAGCCCAACGTAAATTCCGCCAATCTGGGCGATTCCGGTAAGGGGACGAGCGCTCAGGTGGTCGCCGAGGAAAGAATGCGCTCCCTTGGCGGGGGCCAGGTACTTGTCGATGGCGACTTTTACCAGGTAGGGCCCGGAAACATCAGCAAAGGCCTTGAGAACAATGGAAACAAGCGCAATCGTTACCTGCCCCCAGTAAGGGCGCAGGTAGGTGAGCAGCCGTTTCATGAGACGGCTGTCGTAGGCTTTGCCTAATATTTCCTCTTCCTGGGCCATAAGAGTTGTCGGAGCGGCACTTTCATTGGATCGGGCAAGCAGTTGAAAAGATGGAAAATATTCGCCTTAACGCCTGCACTTCGAACAATGTTACATCGGTAATTTGTTGAGAAAAGTTCCTTAGATAGAGAATACATGAAGATTCTGGAGGCGATGTGTTCGGGAAATTCTGAATTCGGCATCTGGTTCGCGCACAAGGTACTAATGTTTGGGCATGGATGCTGACTTTGACGTTCCTGATCGCCTTCGCGCGTAGCTTTGCAGGCGCAGAAGCTTGAACCGGCGCGCGCGGTTGTTTACAAGGTGGGCGCCAAGTATCCGCAAGACCTTCGCTCGCACGGAATCGGCGGCACGGTTCGTTTGGCCGTGGTCATTGATTTGCGCGGCGCTGTGCGGAAGGTTAAAGCCGTGGGCGGGAACCCGGTGCTGGTGGAGTCCGCCACTGCAGCCGTGAAGCAGTGGGAGTACGCTCCCGCGGAAAGTTCCACGAAAATGGAAGTCCAGTTTGCCTTTGTTCCCGATCAGCAATAGTCTGTAGTAGATAACTAAAAGCAGTGAGGCTGATCATGGAACGATTTGTACGCTCCCTCTCTCTTTTCTTTCTTTCTTTTCACTTCCTTAACACTCTGGTGGACCAAGTCACGCTTTCGAATGGCGATCGCCTGACGGGCGAAATTGTGAAGTCAGACGGCAAGACGCTTACGGTTAAAACGGAATTTGCCGGAACGGTCGAGATTCAATGGTCGGCTGTGAAGGACTTGCGTTCGGAAAAACCGGAGTTTGTGCAGAGCAAGTCCACCAACGACGTACTCGGGAACGGTGTCGGTGGAAGGGGACAATGTTGTGGTTAAGCCAGAAAGCGGTTCCAGCGCCACGGTGGCGAAATCCGATGTGGCGGCACTGCGCTCGCCGGCGGAGCAGAGCAGCTTTGAGAAACTGCAACATCCTGGTTTGTTGCAGGGATGGAATGGCGGGGCGAATGTGGGCTTTGCGCTGGCGGCCGGCAATAGCGAGACTCGAAGTCTTTCACTTGCTTTTAATGCCACTCGCACGGGACTGCGCGACAAGCTGGCCTTGACGGAAAGCTCTTTGTACTCGACCAATGGACTTTCCACGCCCAGCACGACGGCGAACCTAATCCAGGGCGGAGCGCGTTATGACCACGATTTTGACGGCTTCCTGTTTGTTTTTGGCGGCGCAGATTTCATGAGCGACGCTTTGCAGGCATTGAATTTGCGGTCGGTATTCAGCGGCGGCCTTGGATACCACATCATTAAGAGCGATGCCACGACACTCGATTTTTTGACTGGCGTGAACTACACGCGCGAAAATTATGTTCCATTCTCGCGGAACACTGCGGGATTAACGCTGGGCGAGAATTTCATGCACAAGATGAAACACTCGACCGTGGTGACTGAAGACTTCACCTTTTATCCGGACCTTTCGGACACCGGAGAATATCGCACGAATTTTGATTTCGCCACGACGACAAAGATGAACAAATGGTTCGGATGGCAAAATACATTTTCTGACATCTATGTGACCAACCCGCCGCTGGGAGCGAAGAAGAACGACGTCCTGTTCAGCACGGGACTGAGTGTTTCCTTCACGCACTGAGGCGCGATTTAAGAGAGAAAAGCCGGAACTTAACGGACCGGGATTGGGATTGAACCGGTTACGATGGGATTGAACTGGCCACGGCGGAGAACGCATTGTTGGCGTTCGATCCGATCAGGCGGATTGTCCCTACCACTAGAACCAGAATTACAGCCAGCATCACAGCGTATTCGGCTATGTCCTGGCCTCGATCATCATTCCACATGCTGCAGATAAACTCAGCCATGGCATCCTCCGGGGAGAGAATCGTCGGGCAAGCAAGGTCATAATGACGGTCGCGGCGAGTAATGTCAATGGTAGCGGTATATATATTTTGAGCACGGCGGCGAACACAGCTTTGCTCTAAGGGCTTTGCCTGTGGTCACTTGCGGCGGGGCGGGCGAGACAGATCGAAATACGTACCGCATGCGATATGCCGGGCCCCGATGCGGCTGGGAAATTATCCTTCTGAAAATCAGAGCTTGCCGGTCAGTGCGCGTCCGCAGCCACGGTACTCACGGGTTGGGAAGCAGACGCTATGGGCGCGGGGGAATATCCGAGTTCGCTTACCGAGGTTTGCGCGTAAGTGAGCACCCGATTGGGCACGACGCCGAGATAAATTGTGGCGATTAAACTGAGCACGAGGGCCAGTCCCAGCCCAACAGGAATGGGTGTGACGGGCACTTCTTCCTGAGGCTCACGCATGTACATCACAACGATAATGCGTAAATAGTAGTAAGCGCCAATCGCGCTGTTCAGCACGCCGATAATCAACAAGCCGATAAGTGCGCCTGTGCAATGGCGCTGAATACGTAAAATTTGGCGAAGAAGCCGCCGGTCATGGGGATGCCAATCAGCGAGAGCAGGAAGATGGTCAGCGTGGCGGCCAGTATCGGTGAGCGTTCGGCCCAGTCCTTCATAATCTTCCATCTTTACATAGCGCTCGCCTGCATTGGCAAAGTGACTGACCACCGCGAATGCGCCTACGTTCATCGCAGCATATGCGGCGGTATAGAACATGGCGGCGGGAATACCGTTGGCGGGTAGCGCGGCGAAGGCCACGAGCAGATAACCGGCGTGGGCAATCGAGGAATACGCGAGCAGGCGCTTCACGTTGTTTTGCACCAGTGCCGCGATGTTGCCGATGGTCATGGAAAGCGCGGCCGCAACCCAAATGAGCCAGAGCGTGCCCGGAACATGCGCTTCAAAAATGATTCGCAGCAGTACGGCAAACACTGCGGCCTTCGGAGAGTGGACATGAATCCCACAACAGGAGCGGGAGCGCCTTCATAAACGTCAGGCGTCCAAACATGGAAGGGAGCGGCTGCTACCTTAAAGCCGAGGCCCACGAACATCAGAGCGACTCCGGCATAAACGAGGAGTGAATGGTTTCCGGCGGCCAGTTTTTCGCCGATGACTGAAATGCTGGTCGAGCCAGTCGCTCCAAACATCAACGCTACGCCGTAAAGAAAAAAGGCGGTGGCAAATGAGCCGAGCAGGAAATACTTTACCGACGCTTCACCGCTGATAGCTGCACGTCTGCGAAAACCCGCGAGTACGTAGGTGGAGATCGAAGAGATTTCCAGGGCGATGAAGATCAGCACTAACTCTACGGCGGAGGACATCAGGCTCATGCCGACCGCGCCAAACAGGATCAGGCCGTAATACTCCCCGGCGCGAATCTGCTGCACGTCCATGTACTCGTACGAGGTGAGAATGACAACAGCAGTGATGGCCGCCACCATGAAATGGAAAAAGATGCTGAAATTATCCACGCGCACCATGTTCCAGAAGCCCAGGCCTGCGTACTGCGGCTGCGCCTGGAAGAGCGTGGCGGCGATGGCCGCGAATGCTCCGAGCAGCGCGATAGTGCCAAGCGTCTTCTGGCTCTTGCGCTCGTCCATGAGCGGGTCAACAAACATGATGACCATGCCGAATATTGACAGCACGATCTCAGGAAGAATGCGGATGTAGTCCGCGGAATGGGGAATGTTGGGCATGACGGAAGCAGTGTTTGCCGTAAACATCGCGAGCGGTGCGGCAAGAGAGGTTGCGATCACCGGCCCACCACCCTGGTGGCAATTTGCGCGACCGAACTTAATGACGACGCCAAAGAAGAATGAACCGCCGGATCAATGGACTTGAGCCACAGGAATGGAGCAACGCCCATCACCAACGCGATCACGGCGGCGGGAATTAGCGCCGTGCGTTCACGCAGATTCAAGTCCGGCAAAACGTTGTTTTTGTCATGCGTAACCTTCCCGAAGAAGACGCGTTGGTACATCCAAAGGAGATAACATGCACTCCAAATTACTCCAGTGCAGGCGGCGATTCCATACCACATCCGCGCCTGGAAAGCCCCGCTGAGGACCAGGAACTCGCCAACAAAGCCGTTCAGCAGCGGCATCCAACCGATGCCAGAACAATGAAAAGAAAGAACGAGGAATAGACCGGCATGGGCGTGGCGAGGCCACCGAACTCGGAGATTTCGTAAGTATGCCGGCGCTCGTAGAGAATGCCGGCCAGCATGAATAGCGCGCCGGTGGAAACGCCGTGAGCGAGCATGATGAACATGGCGCCGTCGAGCCCAAGCTGCGTGAAGCTGAAAATGCCGAGCACCACAAACCCAAGATGGCTGATGGAAGAGTAGGCAATCAGCTTTTTGACATTCGGCTGCACCATGGCCACCAGCGCGCCATAAATAATGCCGATGAGCGCCAGAATCATGACCCAGGGTGCGTTGTGCCGCGACTGCTCGGGAAACAGACCGAGATCGAAGCGCAGCATTCCGTAGGTGCCCATTTGAGCAGCACTCCGGCCAGAAGGACGGAGCCCGCAGTGGGGGCTTCCACGTGCGCGTCCGGCAGCCACGTGTGGAAAGGAAAGAGCGGAACTTTTACAGCAAAGGCGATAAAAAAACCGAGGAACAACCACAGGGCAGCGCCCGAAAAATGCGCTACGTGGCCACTCTGTATGGCCTGTTGAATCTCGACGAAATCGAAAGTGCCGGTCTGCGCGTAAAGCCACAAGATCGCGGCCAGCATGAAGACCGAAGCGATCATCGTGTACAGGAAGAACTTGACCGCTGCGTAGACTTTGCGCCCGTGCCCGAACATGCCGATCAGCAGGGCCATGGGAATGAGCGTGGCTTCCCAGAAGAAGTAGAACAGAAACAAGTCAAGCGCCACGAAGACGCCGATCAGCGCTGTTTCCATGACCAGCAGCAGAATGAAAAATTCCTTTACGCGGTCATTGATGGAGTTCCAGGAGATCAACACGCACAAGGGCGTGAGGAACGTGGTGAGCACCACCAGCCACAACGAAATGCCGTCCACGCCCATGTGGTAGTGAATATTGGGATGAGTGATCCAGGCGCAGTTGATTTGGAATTGAAAACCGCTTTTAGCACGGTCAAAGTGCGCGGGCAAGTGCAATGAGACGATGAAATCGAGCAGCGAAACGACCAGCGCAAAAACGCGAATGTCGCGATAGCCGCCCTGGGAAAGAGCAGCAACAGCAACACCGCCCGCGAGCGGAATAAACGTAACCAGAGAGAGAATCGCGGTATCGAGAGTCGCGCTGTTCATCGTGTGCCCACCCAGACCATGTAAACAACGACCGCGGCTGCGCCGAAGGCAATCCATCCGGCGTATGAGCGCAGGTTGCCGGATTGCATGCGGCGCACGACGCCGGAAATTTCACGCGCTCCAGCAGCACTGTCATCGAGCGTGGCGTCAATTACATGCTGATCAATTCCATGCCAGAAGACCCACCGCGTGAAATACCGATGAGCGGTTTCACGAACACGGCGGCATAGATTTCATCTACGTAGTATTTGTTGACCACCCCGCGATACAGTCCTCCCAACGCCAAGGCGATTTCTTCCGGCAACTGCGGCCGACGATAGTAGAGGAGCCACGCGAAAAACAATCCCAGGAATCCGGCGCATACGGAGATACCGGTAAAAATGAGTTCCGTGGAGTGTCCGGTCTTGGGTTCAGCGCCTTCGGTGGTCTGCTCAGGAGGCGCGCTCTCGCCCGCAGTGACTTGCTCCGCACTCGCGCTTGGAATGGTGCTATGGAATACCGGAGCCAGAAATTGATCGAAACGATTGCTGCCGCCAAGCGATCCGGGAACGCCAACGTATCCGCCAAACACCGAGAGGAACGCGAGAATCACCAGAGGAATCAACATGACCTTTGGACTCTCGTGAATGCCGCCGTGCCCATGTCCGTGAGAGCCATGAGCATCATGGCTATGGCCGTCATGACCGTGACCGGATTCAGCCTCTCCACGATACTCGCCGAAGAACGTCATGAACCACAGTCGGAACATGTAGAACGAAGTGATGAAGGCGGTGATCACGCCGATCAACCAATAAATCCAATTTGCCTGGTAGGCGCGCCACAGGATTTCGTCTTTGCTGAAGAAGCCCCCGACAGGCCCGGAATTCCGGCGATCGCGAAAGTTGCCGCTGTCATGGACCAGAAGGTCCAGGGAATCTTCTTCCGCAGGCCGCCCATCTTGCGCATGTCCTGCTCGCCGCCCACGGAATGAATTACCGCCCCGGCTGCGAGGAACAGAAGTCCCTTGAAGAACGCATGGGTCATCAGATGGAAGATGCCCGCCGAGAACGCGGCCACGCCGCACGCCATGAACATGTAGCCGAGTTGCGACACGGTGGAATAAGCGAGAACTTTCTTGATGTCTGTTTGCGTTATGCCGATAGTGGCCGCGAAGAACGCGGTAAGCGTTCCGATAATCGCCACGATGGTAAGGGCGATGGGCGCGCGCTCAAAAATCGCGTGAGAGCGCGAAACCATATACACGCCCGCCGTCACCATTGTTGCCGCGTGAATGAGGGCTGAGACCGGCGTGGGGCCTTCCATGGCGTCCGGTAGCCAGATGTAGAGAGGAATCTGCGCCGATTTGCCGCACGCGCCCACCATCAGCAGAATCGCGATGGCGGTCAGGAAGCCCCATCCGGCTTCGATTCCATAGGGTATGACCGCGCTGGTTACCTGTGTGAAATCGAGGCTACCGAAGTGCTGGATGATCAGGAAGAGTGCGAGCAGGAATCCGAAGTCGCCAATGCGGTTGACGATGAACGCTTTTTTCCCGGCCGAGGCAGCTGAATCTTTCGTGAACCAGAAGCCGATGAGCAGATACGAGGCGAGACCCACGCCTTCCCAGCCGATGAACATAACCAGGTAGTTGCTGGCCAGAATCAGCGTGAGCATGAAAAACAGAAACAGGTTCAGATAGCTGAAGAAGCGGTAGAAGCCGCCTTCTTCCCACATGTAGCCGACGGAGTAAATGTGAATCAGGAAGCCGACGCCCGTGACGACCAGCAGCATGATGAGCGTCAACTGATCGAGATAGAAGCCCAAAGTCCGCATGGAATGCGCCCGCCTGAATCCACGGCGATAAGTGCTCGGTGTAGGGCAACACGAGGGAAGAGAACTGGGAAACTACCCAGAGCGCCATGGCGAATGCCGCGCCGGAAAATGTCCACGCAATTCCGCTCACGGTTTGCCGCGAGAAGCGCTTGCCAAACAACCCGTTGATGGTTGCGCCGATCAGCGGAAGTATGGGAATGAGCCAGAGATGCAGGTTCGGCGTCATAGTTTGAGCAGGTCCACCTTGTCCACGTTCAGGGTCGCGCGAGTGCGATACACAGCGATGATGATGGCCAGGCCGACGGCGGCCTCAGCAGCGGCGACCACCATGACAAAGAAAACAAAAACCTGTCCGCTTAAAGCGTGCCACTGCGCGGCGAAGGCAACGAAGGAAAGATTCACGCCGTTGAGCATCAGCTCAATGGACATAAAGATGGTGATGATGTTGCGCTTGATCAGAAAACCGGCGACGCCGCAGGCGAAAAGAATGCCGCTGAGCACCAGGTAATACGAAAGCGGAACCATCAACCCTCCTTCTTACTGTGCTCAACCGCTTCCGGGCGCGAGGCCAACACCACGGAGCCCATGATAGCGATCAGCACAAGAATTGAGGTGACTTCGAAAGGCAAAAGAAAATCGTGGAACAAAAGCTGGGCGATGTCTCGGGGATGTCCGGGCATCGCGTTTAAGGAGAGCGGATGCGTACCGGATTTCGTGACCAGAACCCACGCGATCAAAACGCTGCCAATCAACATTCCCGGAACGCCGAGCACCAGAGCGATAATGCTTCCCTTGGTGTGCTCTTCCGCGCCAGCATTGAGCAGCATGATGACGAAGACAAACAACACCATGACTGCGCCCGCATAAACGATCACCTGGACAGCCGCAACAAACTCAGCGCCGAGCAGCAGATATTCCACCGCCAGCGATCCCATGACCACAACCAGCGAGAGCGCGCTGTTAATGGGATGTGTCTGCACCAGCAGATTTACCGCGCCAGCGACGCAGATGAGGCCGAAGATCGAAAATAGGATTAGATGAAGCATTAAAATTCAGTTCTCAGTTGCCGGTTCTCAGTTCTCAGCAAAACTCCTGAGTTTGAAGTCTCAACGCAAGCAGCCATGAAAACCAGCAACTGGCTGCTGAAAACTGAAAACTGTTTCTACGCTCTTATTGCAACTACTAGCGCTGTAATCACCAAATTTGCAATGGCCAGCGGCAGCAAAAACTTCCAGCCAAATGCCATGAGCTGGTCATATCGAAAGCGCGGCAACGTTCCGCGCACCCAAATATAAACAAACAGAAACGCAACCACCCGGAGCACAAACCAGAGTACCGGCAAAATTGCCTGCAAAATCGGTGGTCCAAATAGCGGGCCGTGCCATCCGCCGAGGAACAGCAGCGACGCGATGCAGGCCACGGTAATCATGTTGGCGTATTCCGCCATGAAAAACATGGCAAATTTCATGGCGCTGTATTCGGTGTGGTATCCGGCGACAAGTTCTGTTTCTGCTTCCGGTAAGATCAAACGGAATGCGATTCGTTTCCGCGTAGGCCGCCATCAGGTAAATAAAGAAGGCGACGAACTGGCAGCCGTGAAAAATGTTCCAGTTGGGAATGAATCCCCAGAAATGTCCAGCTTGTGCGTCCACAATTCCGCGCAGACTGAAGGTGCCGGAAAGAATCAGCACGCCTACCAGCGACAGTCCTAGAGCAATTTCGTAACTGATCATCTGCGCGCTGGCGCGCAGGCCGCCGAGCAGGGAATACTTGCTGTTCGAGGCCCAGCCGGAAAGGGCGACTCCGTATACGCCGATGGAGGTAATGCCCAAAATCACCAGCAGGCCAATATTGACGTCGGTGATCTGCAACGGCGTGGTGACGCCCGCGACGGTCACCCAGTTCCCGACGGGGACGACTGCAATCGAAGTTAATGCGCAGACGACCGCGATGATCGGGGCCGCTATGTAGAGCGGCTTGTACACATAGGGTGGCGTGAGATCTTCTTTGAATAGAAATTTGATGCCGTCCGCCGCCGGCTGCAATAGGCCGAACGGCCCAACCCGCGTGGGTCCCCAGCGATTTTGCATGCGGCCCACAACCTTGCGTTCCAGCCAAACGGTGTAGGCGACCGCCGTGAGCAGGATGAACAGCGTGAGCGCAACTTTAATGACCGCGACGATAATGAAGGTTGTCAGGCTCAAATCCCAGTCCTTCGACGTTTCCACGGGTTATACCGCGGAGGAAACAAAAATTCTAATTGCTAATGAAGAAATCTTAATCGGCTGCGACTTCCGCAGGTTGCCGGTGCTGCTGTTCAACGACTGAGTTTAACGTATTGGAATAACGACCTAATGTTCCTGAAGTAAAGAGCGCATCGTTCGCCGGTTCGATCAATGCCGGATCCTGCTGGACCGCAGCCGCCGGCGCTGGCAAAGTGGTGTGCTCATCATTTCCCGCCAGCAGGTTCATCCGTGAAACATCGTATCCCGGTACGAGGCGCTGAATTTCATCCAAAATCGCCATGGGATCGAAGGGGCTCATCTTTGGTTCAAGATTATGCCGCTCGAGCCAGACAGCATGGCGGTCGGCTTCGCCCGATTGCGCTCCTCGCGACTGGCCCATATCGGCGCGCGTTCCGGATGCGCCGAAGGGAACCAGCTTGCGGACGTCAAAGCCCATCGCGTCGGCGATACGAACGATCATTTCGAAATCGCTCTTTGTTCCGGTTACCTCGCCAGCCTTCTTGAGAATTTGCAGGTCGCCGCAGGTGTTGGTGAACGTACCGGACTTTTCGTAGGCGTTGGCCGCGGGAAGTACTACGTCGGCGAGCGCGGCGGTTTCGGTAAGGAACATGTCTTGCACTACAACGAAACTCGCGGACAACACAGAAGGCGCAAGACCCAGGCGTCCCACCGGATTGCTGCCGACCACGTATAGGGCTTTTAATCGGCCGGCAATCGCTCCGTCGAGCATCTGTTGTTGCGTGAGTCCGGCAGTGGAAGGCAGGCTGCCCCATTCCTGCTGAAATTTAACGGCGTTGCTGGCCGCGTGATAGCCCGGCAGTAGATCAGGATAAAGTCCCATGTCGGCCGCGCCGCGGGAGTTTGCATAGTCGGCGAGGCATAGGAACTTGGCACCGGGAATCTCCAAACCAAACTGCACGAGCGAAGCAATTGCGCTGCCGCGAATTTCAGAGCCGAAGATAATAATGAGATTCTGCTCTCCGCGAAGCTGATTGCGGAGTTTGATCCAGGCGTCGCGGTCGGTTTGATTGGAAAGCAATGCCTCGGCGGCTGAATCTTTTCCCGCCAGGAACGCCGCGACTGAAGCTTCCGCGCCAACCGGAATTTGCGTGAACGTCGCAGCCTGACGATGGAGCTTGATGACCTGAGCGTTGATTACATGCAAGCGAGCATTGTGCAGTCGAACGTTGTTGCGAATCTGCCATGCCAGCAGCGGATGCTGCTCGGTCGGGTCGTTACCAATCAAGAGAATTGCCGGCGCGTTGTAAACATCGCGCATGCTGGCGGTCGCATTTTGCTTACCTGCGAGCGCGGCCGCAAAAGCAGGGAAGTCTGCTGTGCGGTGGTGATCAATGTTATTGGTGCCCAGAACGGCGCGAGCAAACTTCTGCAGCAGATAATTTTCTTCGTTGGAAGTGCGATTTGAACCGATCACACCGATGGCCTGCCCGCCGTCGTTCTTCTGCACGTCGGAAAACTTTTTACCGATCAATTCAAAGGCTTCTTCCCAAGTGGCAGGAGTGAGCCGTCCATTCTTTTTGATCAGCGGCTGGCTAAGGCGGTCTTCGTGATTGGCGAAATCAAAAGCGTAGCGGCCTTTGATGCAAAGGAAGTCTCCATTAATACCGCTCTTGTCGCGATTGTCTCCACGCACGATCTGCATGCCGGTGTCATCACGGCGCACGCCCAGGGTGGTTTTGCATCCATCCGCGCAGTGAGTGCAGGTGGTGCCAACGTGGTTCATTTCCCATGGACGAGTTTTGTAACGATACGCGCCTGAGGTCAGCGCACCCACCGGGCAAATGTCAATGCACATGCCGCACTCTTCGCAATCGAGATGGTCTTCCATGTTGGGTGCGATGATAGAACTGACGCCGCGATTCTGAATGCCGAGAGCGGCCACGTCCATGCCTTCATTGCAAACGCGCACGCAGCGATAACACAGAATGCAGCGCGGACGGTCGAAGTAAACAACCGGCGACCACTGCTGCTCGTCGCGATGGTTTTTGAGATCAATATATTTCGACTCCGCCGCGCCGTAGGAAAATGTCATGTCCTGCAATTCGCACTCGCCGCCGGCGTCGCATACCGGACAATCCAGCGGATGATTGCCCAGCACCAACTCCACCATGCTCTTTCGCGCTTGGCGAATCTCATCGCTGTCGGTGGCGACTATCATGCCTTCGGTAATGACGGTAGTGCAGGCTGTTTGCAGCTTCGGCATTTTCTCCACCCGCACCAGGCACATGCGGCAAGCGCCCTGCAGAGAGAGATTGGGGTAATAGCAAAATGACGGGATTTCAATGCCGACAGTTTTGCAGGCCTCAATAAGCAGCGTACCTGCTGGAGCCGCGACCTTCTTACCGTCAACTGTGATGTTTACGTCGGCCATAAATGAGTAATTTCTCTATGCCAGTACCGGTTCTTGCGCCTGCCCCGCCTTTTCAAACGGGCACGGCTTGCCATCCAGATGATCTTCAAATTCCTTCCGGAATTTTTTCACGAACGCCATGATGGGCATCGCCGCTGCGTCTCCGAGCGGACAGAATGTGCGGCCCAGCATGTTTTCCGCGAGGTAGTACATATTATCAATGTCCTTTTTCACGCCACCGCCATCATGGAAGCGTATCAGCGTCTTTTGCAGCCAGTCTGTACCTTCACGGCAGGGGATGCACCACCCACAACTCTCATGTTTGTAAAACTTCGTGGTGCGCAGGGCGAATTTTACGATGCACGCTGCGTCGTCAAGAACGACCACGCCGCCGGAGCCGAGCATTGAACCGGCTTTCATCATGGAGTCGAAATCCATGGCAACGTCAATTTCGTCAGCAGTGAGGATGGCAACGCTTGATCCGCCGGGAACCACGCCTTTGAGCTTGCGGCCGTTGGGAATTCCACCGCCCACGTCATAGATCAGCTTCTCAAGGTTGTAACCCATGGGCAGTTCGTAGACGCCAGGCTTGTTCAAGTTGCCGCCGAGGCAGAACAGGCGTGTGCCGCCATTTTTCGGCGTACCTAGGTTCGCGTACCACTCCGGACCGCCGAGAAGAATGTGCGGGACACTGGCTAGCGTCTCGGCGTTATTAATGACTGTCGGGCCGCCCCAGAGCCCGACTACAGCCGGGAAGGGAGGCCGAATACGCGGGATGCCGCGTTTGCCTTCGAGCGATTCCATGAGCGCGGATTCTTCGCCGACTTCATAAGCGCCTGCGCCGCCATGCCAGTAAATATCAAATGTCTTTCCGCTGCCGAAAATGTTCTTCCCGAGGAATCCTTTGGCGTATGCGTCGGCGATGGCTTTCTGCACGATCTCAAGCAGGTATCGATACTCGCCCCGCACGTAGATATATCCGGTCTGCGATCCCACAGCGAGGCCGGCAATCATGACGCCTTCAATCATGGCGTGCGGGTCGTGCTCGAAAATCAGACGATCTTTGCAGGTGCCGGGCTCGCTTTCGTCTCCGTTGCAGAGAATGTATTTTGGTTTGGCTGACTGCTTGGGAACGAAGGACCACTTCAGGCCTGTGTTGAATCCCGCGCCTCCACGACCGCGCAGCCCGGAGTTTTTCACGAGATTGATAATTTCGTCCGGCTGCATGGCGAGCGCCTTCTGCACAGCCTTGTAGCCGTCGAGCTCAAGGTAGCGATCAATATTCGTCGCACCTTGACCAAAGCGCTTCGATACAACTTTTACTTCGTCGGGATGGGAAACTAAGTCGGCCATTTTCAGATTGCAGATTGTAGATTTCATTCTGAAATCCACAATCTAAGATTTATTGCGCTACCTTCTTCCGATACTCGTCCAAAACCCTATCCATCTTTTCCGGCGTCAGGTTCTCGTGAAAATCGTAATTTACCTGCACCGCGGGTGCCCAACTGCATGCGCCGATGCATTCGACTTCTTCCAGCGTAAACATGCCGTCTTTGGTAGTGCCTTTGTTGCCGACGCCGAGTTTTCGCTCGCAATGTTCCAGTAATTCTTCGCCGCCGCGCAACATGCACGCGATGTTGGTACAAACCTGCACATTGAATTTCCCGCGCGGCTTGGTGGTCAGCATGGAGTAGTAACTGATTACGTTGCGCACATCGAGCTCGCTCAGGCCAAGGCGCTCCGCAAGTTCCAGGATGACTTCGTCCGACAAATAACCGACCTCATCCTGCGCATAAAGCAGAGTCGGCACGAGCACGGAACGCCGCGTCGGATAGTGCGTCAACATCTCCGTGAAGCGCGCCTCGAATGTGTCGGAAAATCTCATGTTTTTTAAATTCTTAATACCCTTTGCATTTCCAAGCCGCGTATATATACATCCCAGCGACTACTCCGTAGCATAAGAACAGCACGATCCAAAATTCTTTCTTTTCCCGTTTTTTGGTTCTATCACTTACGGGGCGCCCAATTGCCGAAAATACTGTTTGTGCCCAACTCCGCGCTTTCAACCACCAAATTACACTTCCGATCGGTGGTCCAAATACCGCGATCAAAACTTGTTCCCAAACCGGCGCTGCTCCTGGGCACATTGATTCTCAATTACCGGTCAATCTCGCCCAGACACAATGTCGATGCTGCCGATTGCCGCAACGACGTCGGCGAGCAGTCTTCCTTCGCACATTTTGGGAAGGAATTGCATGTTGGCCAGGCACGCCGAGCGCATGTGTACTCGATACGGCTTCGCGGTGCCGTCGCTGACGATGTAATATCCCATCTCGCCGCGCGGAGACTCGACCGCCTGATAAACCTCGCCTTCGGGAACCGCAAAACCTTCCGTGATGATCTTGAAGTGATAGATCAGGGCTTCCATCTCCGTCTTCATCTTCTCGCGATCGGGTAACACCACTTTTGGAGCATTCGCTTTAATGGGGCCTTCAGGCATGCCATCGAGGGCCTGCCGACAATCTTGATGGATTCGCGCAACTCCGCGACGCGGCACATATAGCGCGTGAAAACGTCTCCGTCCTTCCCACCGGCACCTTGAACTTGAAATTCTCGTAG
The DNA here is from genome assembly GCA_963831435.1 of uncultured Acidobacteriota bacterium. Lineage (GTDB taxonomy): Bacteria > Acidobacteriota > Terriglobia > Terriglobales > Acidobacteriaceae > JAICKN01. Next base: position 12,950 of record CAWHQK010000131.1, on the reverse strand, counting down.
CCCGAGTAGGGCATGTCACGGCGAAGATCGAAGTCCATGCCGCTGCCGCGCAAAGTCGGACCGCTCGCGCCAAGAGCAATCGCGTCTTCGGCGGTAATTTTGGCCACGCCTTTCGTGCGCATCGCCCAGATCGGGATTTCCGGTCAGCAGGTTTTCGTACTCATCCACGCGCGCAGGGAAACGCTTGGCAAAATCGCGCACGCGATAAAAAATCCAGCGGAGGTTCCAGCGCCACGCTGCCAACACGGAAATACGAAGTCATCATGCGTTGACCGCTGACCGCTTCGAACAACCGCAAAACATCTTCGCGCTCGCGGAAGCAGTACAGAAACACCGTCATAGCGCCAATATCCAAAGCATGCGTTCCCAGCCACACCAGGTGCGAGTTGATGCGCGTCAACTCATTCATCATTACTCGCAACCACTGCGCCTTAGGAGGGATCTCCAACCCCAGCAACTTTTCCACTGCCAGCACGTAGCAGAGATTGTTGGTCATCGGGCAGAGGTAATCGATGCGGTCGGTGAGCGGAACCACCTGCTGATAAAACTTGGCCTCGCAGGTCTTTTCAATGCCGGTGTGCAGGAAGCCGATATCCGGCATGATCCGCACGATGTTTTCGCCATCAATCTCCAAGAACAGACGCAACACGCCGTGGGTAGAGGGGTGCTGCGGCCCCATGTTCAGGATCATGGTCTTGTCCTGACCGGGTTCGAGCACTGGCGTGGGAGTAAGGTGGCCCATAGAAAGTTTAACAGCTTAGCGGTCGCTGTTAGCGATAACCCTCCACCGGATAATCTTTGCGCAGAGGATGGCCTTCCCAATCTTCAGGCATCAGCAAGCGGCGTAAATAAGGATGGCCGGTAAAGCGCACGCCAAACAGATCGAATACTTCGCGCTCAAAGTAATTCGCCGCGGGCCAGACCGAGGTGACCGAATCCAGCACCGGGCTCGCTTCGCCAAGCGCACCTTCAAGCCGCACGCGTTCTTTCTTGGAAATCGACAGCAGGTGATAAATCACTTCAAATCGCGGCTCCGACGGATACCAATCCACGCAGGTTACGTCAGAAAAGTAATTGAAAGGGCAACTCGGATCATCCCGCAGCAGCGCGCAGGCCTCGCGGATCGCGTCACGCTCTATATATAATGGTGAGTTCATCGCGGTCAAATTTGGCTTCCTGCAACCGCAGCCGCATTCCATGCCAACAAGGCGGGCCACCGCCGGATGTCCTTTCAGTTGTTCCAGATCCGTAACCGCAGGAGCGAGGGCCATTAAACATGCTACCCCGCTTCGCCGATGGAGTCGCCCCATTCCAGCACGCCCTTCTTCCATACATAGAAAAAGCCGACCAGGAAGATGCCGATATAAACCATCATCTCCCAGAACCCGAACATCTTAAGGTCTCTCAGGATGACCGCCCACGGGTAGAGGAAGACCGCCTCTACGTCGAACAATATAAAGAGCATGGCGACCATGTAGAACTTGACCGAAAAGCGCTCCCGCGCGTCCCCAATCGGCGCCATGCCGCATTCATAAGGAGACATTTTTGCCCGCGTGGGCTTGCGCTGGCCGATGATCCAGGAAAGCAGCACTATAACACTCGCCAAAATGCGCCTGCAATCATGAAGTGCATCAGTAACGGCAGGTAATTGGCGAAGTAATTGTCGGGCATAGGGGAGCTATATATAATTCGCGCTAACCACTTCTAAACATTCTAGATTAGAGTTCGCTGTTCAAGAGTGTCAAGGGATGGTGGAGTAAAGTTAATATTCTTTTAACTGATTCGGGAAATTTCGATCTTGCACTCGGACGATAGGACCGCATGATCTTCGGATTCAATACCGATATTAAGCACAGCGACACCGTCTACCACGTGCAAAGCGAAGCGCGTGAAGGAGAGCTTTTACTGCAGACGCAGGTTTTCGTGCGGGGCCGCTGCATTGGCAAGCGCGCCACTTCCTACGCCGACAAAGCTTCAACCCCTGGTTTCACCGATCAGCAGAAAGAACAGATTCTGCGGGACCAGCATCGCCTGGTGCTGGACTCCATTCGCGATGGCAAACTCGACAGCGTATTCGACAAGAAGGACACGGAAGCTTGGCGGGGATTAGAGAACTCGACGTTCAGCTCATTAATGCGGATTCGGTGCACAATGATCGCAATCTGCTGATGAAACTGCGAGTGACGGAGAGCGGATCGGCGTGGAGGGTGCGAGGCTTACGGTGCGCTTTGCGCGCGCAGAGAAGGCGCCGTTTTATACGCAGGTGGTGACCGGGATTCTGCTGGGACGCCGAGATGACGATGGAAGCGGATGAATCGGCTCTGGCGGATTCTTCTGTTTTGGTGCAGGCCAGCTTTTCGGGACGGACGGCCACGCGAAATTTAATTGAAGAAAGTGGAAGCTTAACCATTAGGAATTTGCAGGTCTGACTCCCCACGTTGCGATCATGAAACTCTACATCAATGGAAAAGAGCAGGCATTCGATGCTCCTTTGTCGCTGGCATCGCTTCTGGAACGGTTGGGCATGAAGCAAGATCGCGTCGCAGTGGAACTGAACCGAGATATCGTACGCCGAGAGTTGTGGGCGGAAAAGCAATTGTCAGATGGCGATAAGTTGGAGAATTGTGCACTTTGTTGGTGGGGGAAGTCGCTAGTTTGGCTTATTCAGACTGATCTTTGCTACACTGCCGCCTATGCGGGATTGGGCTCGACGCCTTATCGTGTACGGATTTCTTGGGCTATTTGGTGTAGTGGGTATCGTGTTCGTGGTTATCGCCGTCGGTTCGGCTATCCATCGCGAAGCTTTTATTCGAACGGCGCTACGTACGCGAGGCACAGTGACGGAAATGCGGCCCACGCGTTCCACTCGCACCGGAGCAGGTACATACGTTCCCGTATTTCGCTATACGGCGGACGATGGCGAGACCTACCTCGTTGTTTCCAACGTGTCCGTTGGGGCTTCCGCTTTTTCAACCGGAGAGAAAATCAGCGTTCTTTATCAGCAGGGCCATCCTGAAAGCGCGCGGATCGACGCCTTTACGCCACTATGGCTTTACTCGGTTATCTTCGCTATCGGCGGCGTTGTGTTTGCGAGCGTGCCAATCTTCGTCCTTTTGAATCGCAATCGCAGAAGCTAGGCGCGACCTTCGCGTGAATCCTTATAGTTACCTGCCTTTTCACTAAAACTTGCATTGACATCAAGCAACTCATGCCTACAATGTTTGAAACATTTAGCAAGAGGAATGTTTGAAACAACTCTGGCCGAAAATGCAGGATCATTTCACATCTCGCGAAGTTGTGGCGCTGACGGGCATTAGCCTTCGTCAATTGCAATGGTGGGATGAGCGGGGCATTGTAGTTCCCGCGCGCGACGGCCATAGGCGACTGTATTCATTTGAAGACCTTAGCGAAGTGGCCGTTATTTGCGAGTTGCGGCGGCGCGGTTTTTCATTGCAGCGCGTGCGCAAGGTGGTTCGCTTCCTGCAACGTGAATTCAGCCAACGGCTCGCGGAAACGGTGAGCGGCGCATCCAACTATCACCTGCTTACCGACGGCCGCACGCTTTATCTGGAAACTTCACCGCAACAGATCGTGGACATTTTGAAAAATTCGCGGCAGCCCATGCTGACGATCTGCCTGAGCGATACAGTCCGGCAGGTGCGCGCGGTGATACGCAGCGCAAAAAAAAATAGCATGGCCGACAAAAATATTCGAGTAGTTCAAGACAATAAGAAACATGCGTAAAAAGAAAGCGCTTCTCCAGGAGGCACAATGATTGCAGAATTAGACATTCTGAGCGAGTGGATTCCGGAGCAGATGCATCCTGGCACGATTTTCGTGCTCGAGAACGCCGGACAGATCGGCGAAAAGGAAGATCCTTATTGGGCGGTGCTCTCCTGCCCGCATTGCGGAACGCTGGGCCTGATTACGCGAAAGCAGATTGCTGGCTTGCTGCCAGTGATTTGCGGATCAGGGAAGTGTTCTGCGCAGTTTTTCATCCGCGACAGCGAGATTGTTGTGCGGAAGGCGTTCTGAGTTTTAGGCGGCTGCGTAAAAGCAACGAATAATCCAGAAGACCAATCCGGCAACTGCTGCTGATGCCGGAATCGTCAGTATCCACGCCCAAACAATTCTCCTCGCTACCCCCCAACGCACTGCCGAAAGGCGATGTACCGCCCCCACACCGACAATCGCGCCCGTGATGGTGTGAGTGGTGCTGACTGGAATTCCAGCTAAGGCAGTCCCGAAGAGAGTGATGGCCCCTGCGCTTTCCGCGCAGACTCCGCCAAAGGGTTTGAGTTTTGTGATCTTCGACCCCATGGTACGAACAATGCGCCAGCCCCCAAAATACGTGCCCAGCGCGATGGCGGCGTTGGCAGCCAGAATAATGGGCCAGTGATAGCGTCCCCAGTTGCCCGACATTTCCTGTGCATTGATATAGCCAGCGGTGTAAAGCGCGCCCGCGACGATGCCCATAGTTTTTTGGGCGTCATTGCCGCCGTGTCCAAGGCTATAGGCGGCCGCTGTAAACAATTGGATTCTTCGAAACCAGTGGTCCACCTGCGTTGGAGAATTGCGGCGAAATGCCCAATAAAGAATGATGGAAAACACGAGCGCGAGCACGAGTCCAATGATGGGGGCGACAACTATAAAGACCAATGTCTTAGTCCAGCCGCCCGGAATGATGACGGAAAACGCGGAATTCACCCCTTCTTTTAATGCGGCCCGCGCCATGGCGGCGCCCGCATAGCCGCCAATCAAAGCGTGAGAAGAGGAGGTAGGCAGTCCCCACCACCAGGTGAGCAGGTCCCAGACAATGGCGCCCGCCAATGCCGCGATCACCACATATTGCGTGACGTAATCCAGTCGGATCATGCCGCGGCCAATGGTGTGGGCGACGGCCGTGCCAAGCAGAAAGGCAGCCGCAAAATTAAAGAATGCCGCCCAGGCCACCGCCAGTTTCGGCGAGAGCACGCGCGTGGAAACCACCGTCGCAATGCTGTTGGCGGCGTCGTGAAAGCCGTTCAGAAAATCAAAAAACAGGGCCGTGGCCACGGTGACAATCAGCAGTATCAGTCCTGTATTCACCCTGGGGTACACCTCAATCGGAGTGGGAATGGGGACATGCAGACATCAGGAGCTCTTAAGCGCGACCGTCTCAAGCACGTTGGCTGCGTCTTCAGCTTTGTCGGTCGCGCTTTCCAGTACTTCGTATAATTCCTTGAACTTGATGAGTTGAATCGGATCTTTCTCGTGCTCAAAAAGCTCCGCGATGGCTTTGCGGCTTACCCGGTCCGCCTCATTTTCCAGCCGGTTGATTTCCACACAATGGCTGATCATGAGCTGGGTCTTTTCCAGCACGGAGACTGCTTTCGCCAGTTCGTCAGTTTGCACCACGATAATTTGCGCCAATTCGGCAGCGGCGGGTGGCGGATTGTAAATCTTGTAGAGCACCAGCCGCGTAGCGGCTGCGTTTATGAAATCGAGGACGTCATCAATGGAAGAAGTAAGTGCATGAATATCTTCGCGGTCAAAGGGAGTAATAAAGGTCTGGTTTAATGTGGTGAAGATGTTGTGTGTCATCTCGTCGCCACGGTGTTCGATGTCCTGAATCTTGCTGACATCGGCAACGATGGTGCTGGGATTTTGCAGTATGTGGTGGAGCAGGCGCGCTCCGTCGGTGAGATTAGTCGAAACTTCCGCGAACATGCGGAAGAACTTCGTCTCCCGGGGGATAAGACGAACCATGGATCTGGGGCTCCTTACAGATTGAACATGCTTGCAGCGATGACGTCCGGCGGCGATTTTAATTACTCACCATCCGAAAGCAATATCTCATGCGAATGCCAGCCCGTCAAACCTGCTTCGCGGTTTTCTTCAAATCCACAAGCTCATATTCAAGTGCAATAATTATTAACTGCTCGTACTATCGAATCGGCACTTGTAACGTCCTATAAATGAGGTTTTTCTTAAAAAGCGAGGGTGTGGATATGCGAATCGCGAAATTTCTTGAGATAGGTGCACTAGTCGTCGTGGGCACTCTTTTTATGAATTCTATTGCCCTCTTCGCCGAAAAAGGTAATTCACAAAATTCCATCATGCTCCAACCAGTTCGATTGTCGTATAGCAGTAGTTGGGTCCCGGCGGGCGAGAAATCGTCGCCGAAAATTTGTTTGTCGGTATGGCCGGATGGCCACTACAGAATCCTGCGCGCCGACTATAAGGGACAATCCCAACTGCGGCAGGGAATTGTGCCTGCCAGGCAACTCAAGCAATTGCGATGGTTATTGGAGGCGCCGGATTTCCAAGCGCTTTCGGGAAGTCACGGCGGTTTGCTGCGCGAGGGGGCTGAAAGTTTTGTGGCGGAAATTCCGCGCGGAGGCGCCGTGCAGCACATGGCGTGGATGGTCCCTGACGGGAAATCAAAGTTTCCCAAGTCCATCGCGGATATAGTCGGCTGGATCCAAGATTTTCGACCTGAGAACGGAGAAGTTTTACTTCAAACCGATTTTCCTGACGTCTGCCCACATGTGGGAGGATTGCAACCTGTAGTTGCGAATAATAGCAATGGTACAGTTCACGATTCGTGCACGAGTCCGGGCAATTAGCCGAGATTGCATCCCTAGAATATGCGGCGCAACCGGCCGCTCAGGCGCTGAGCGATAAGCAAAATCTACGCCGCGGCGGTCCCATATCCACTTAATTGAGGCCGAACGTAGGAAACGGGCTTCTCGTGCAGCAGGAGCTCCGTCGCTTGGACGCGCGGGTCGCCATGGAACCAGCGCTGGACGACGTCGTCGCGGAGAAAATTAGCGATTGCCAGCAGGGACATGCCTTCATGGTGCGCCATCCAGCAACGCACAATCTCGTTACGATGCCGCCATGTGTGGCGCGCCGGATTGAAGTCCACTGATTCGTAGAAACCGTAGGGCCCAATCCATCCCTGATGCGCCATCTCCCGTAGATTACGAATGGATTCTGTTGCATCCACCGAAAGCGCCAGAAAAGAAGAGTACGGCGAGATCACCAGCGATTCCACTTCGTCGTCTTTCCGCAACGCGACGCGGGAAATACCAAAAGCGTGATACTGATAATTGCCCGCCTCGTCAGTTTTCGAATATGCGGACTCCGAAATACCCCACGGCACGTGTTTGGCGGCCGCATACATCCGCTGCAAGCGCACTACCGCGTCACGGGAGCGCTCGAGCAGGGTGTTCGGATACGAGCGCATCCACAGCGCGGGCATCAGGTATTCAAACATCGTGCCCGTCCATGAGAGAAGCACCGGACGTCCGCGATCCAGAGTATGGGCGCGGCCCAGCAGGAACCAGGTCTCTTGCGGAATTTCGTCTTTTGCAATTCCGATGAAAGTGGCGATTCGCGACTCTGACGCCAGCAGGTCATAGCAGGCGGAATGTAGTTGCTCCGCGCCCGCATCGAAACCTACGGAAAGCAGTTTGCGCCGCTTGTCGAGCAGGAAGTTGAAATCCATTTCTTTGGCTATGCTGTTCGCGGTGGTCACGATTTTGCGCAAGTCGGCGATCAATCGCGAAACATGCGTGCTCGCCTGCGGCAACAGATCGACTCCACGCTTGCATTGCTCGACGCAGGGAACGTCACGGACGCGGGCCCTCGAATTAGGCTATATCTCGAATACAAGCTCTCAGAAGTGATCACGAAGGTCGGCATTCCGGTTCCTCCGACGATCGCTTTCCATGAGGATAAGCACTTAGGGAAAAACTTGATCGATGCGATCAAGGATCAAGTGAAACTTCACGCTGCAGCGGGGACATTAGTCCTAGATCAGACGCAGCAACAGGGTTTGGGCACCTCCGTTGCCACCATCAGGGACGAATCTGAGCCACTGGTCGAGTCGTCAGGTCCAAGCTTTTACACCGCCGATGCTGAAAGGCGTCATGAGCGCGATTGATGATTTCGCTAAATGTTTCCAGTTTGAGTACCGCCTGGTTCGAGCCAGTTGCGGTACTATCGCTCATTGAGCCAAGCGATCTGAGGATTTAAAAATGCCCGGAACAACGATCTTCTACTACTGTATTACACGCCCCACGGGACGGTGGGCCTCATTCCGGGATCGGTGGGCATTACAGAGTGATGTTCAACGATGAGAACCTCGGCTCGCACCACTCTGCAGAGGCGGCAGCTGATGACGTGAGCGGGGGGCACACCTTCAACTCGTCGAGCGGCATCGATCTAGGCGATCTTGGTATTCCCGCGGATTATGGCGGATGGGGAGAATAAGTACTTCTCACGATCAGCCACTTAAAGCCGCTTTAGACATCTAACTGCCCACAATGGGATTACGGTGACACGGGATTACGGTGCGGGATTACGGTGACAGTTTACTAAATGCGCTCATTCCTCCGCTGCGCCTCTCGTCAAATAATGTCCAACAAATAGGCATCCGATAGGCAAAAAAATCAGCGCGTCCCAGCGTACGCGCCGGCACCCCTTGTTCCGTTGTCGCGACTGCGGTGGCGCCACCACCATCGGCTGGCCACCCAGCTGGGTCACCAGTTTCTTGTAGGCGTCGAGATAGGCCAGCACGATGATCTGGCCGATCTCGGTGTTCTGGTAACCGCCGCCGCCGGCCGCGGCGAAGCCGCCCCACCAGCCGGCCCCGCCGCCGCCCGCCGAAGCTCAGGTCGCGCTTGCGGAAATAGCCTTCGGTCATCGCTTCTTCCTCGGTGGTCGGGCATTGACCAGGGACAACGTGACGTTGGCCTCGCCCTTCTTGACGTTGATCCCGCCGGCGATGCCGCCGACGACGCGCCGGCCGAGCCGCCGAACAGCCCGCCGATCGCGCCCGCGGCCGGCGCCGACGCCGCCGCCGCCCGAATTCTTGTTGGCGAGACGATGTTGGGCTCCAGGAAATAATCGGCCGAATTGACCTGCCCTTCCATTCCGACGCCGCGCTGGAGCTCACCATCGTCGGCCAGCGCGCGTTCCATCGCCCGGCTCTGCATCGAGCGGCCGCGGTTGACGAGCGTGAAGCAGCCCGATTGCTGGACGAACACGCGCAGGATCGCCTCGGGGCTGCCGAGGTTGAGTTCGCGCCACCATTGGTTTCGGGCTCGACGATGGCGAGGCTGCCGATCCGTGCGCGCAGAGCGGGATTTCGGCGGTGCCCTGCGCCTGGTCCTGCGGCCCGAGCTGGCTCGGTCTGGCCGACGCCGGATCGCGATGCCGTGCGACAAGCGCGACCGCGGCGCCCGCGAGGAAGCGAACCTGTCATGATCAAAAGCCCCCTGTTGATGCGCCTCGTTTAACAGGGATTGTACTGAGTCGGAAGGCGTTCGCTGCTCACCCTTGCGGCGAAGCCGCGGCCGCGTGCTGACAGCGCGCCGCCCCTGCTAGCGCGCGCCCGCAAATGACCGACATTTCGACGAATCCGCAATTTCAGCATCATCGCGCATATCGACCACGGCAAGTCGACGCTCGCCGACCGGCTGATCCAGGCGACCGGCGGCCTCACCGACCGCGAGATGACCGGCAACGCCCAGGTGCTCGACAATATGGACATCGAGCGCGAGCGCGGGATCACCATCAAGGCGCAGACCGTCCGGCTCGCCTGGCAGGGCTACGAGCTCAACCTGATGGACACCCCCGGCCACGTCGACTTCGCCTATGAAGTCAGCGCGCAGCCTCGCCGCGTGCGAAGGCGCGCTGCTGGTCGTCGACGCGGCGCAGGGCGTCGAGGCGCAGACGCTGGCCAACGTCTATCAGTCCATCGAGCACGACCATGAGATCGTGCCGGTCATCAACAAGATCGACCTCCCCGCCGCCGACCCCGAGGGCGTCCGGCAGGAGATCGAGGAGATCATCGGGCTCGACGCCAGCGAAGCGGTCCTGGCCAGCGCCAAGACCGGCATCGGCATCGAACAAGTCCTGAGCGCGATCGTCGCCCGAAATCCCGCCGCCCAAGGGCGACGCCGACGGCGCCGCTGAAGGCGATGCTGGTCGACAGCTGGTACGACCCCTATCTCGGCGTCGTCATCCTCGTCCGCGTCATCGACGGCGCGATCGCGCAAGGGCGCAGCAGGTCAACTTCATGGCCGCCGGCACCACGCACCTGGTCGACCGCGTCGGCTGCTTCCGCCCCAAGATCGAGCAGCTCGCCGAGCTCGGCCCCGGCGAAATCGGCTTCATCACCGCGCAGATCAAGGAAGTCGCCGAGACCCGCGTCGGCGACACCATCACCGACGCCAAGCCGCCCCGCCGCCGCAGGCCCTCCCCGGCTTCAAGCTGGTCCAGCCGGTCGTGTTCTGCGGCCTCTTCCCGGTCGACGCCGCCGACTTCGAGAAGCTCCGCGACAGCCTCTACAAGCTGCGCCTCAACGACGCCTCGTTCAGCTTCGAGATGGAGACCAGCGCCGCGCTCGGCTTCGGCTTCCGCTGCGGCTTCCTCGGCCTGCTCCACCTCGAGATCATCCAGGAGCGGCTGACCCGCGAATACGACCTCGACCTCATCACCACCGCGCCCAGCGTCGTCTACGAAGTCCACCTCGCATTCGAAGACAAGCCGGCGCAGATCATCGAGCTCCACAACCCCGCCGACTTGCCCGACCCCAACCGCATCGACAGCGATCGAGGAGCCGTGGATCGAAGCCACCATCTACGTCCCCGACGAATATCTCGGCGCATCCTCAAGCTCTGCCAGGACCGCCGCGGCATCCAGAAGGACCTGACCTACGTCGGCACCGGCAGCCACGCCCGCGCCCAGCTCCGCTACGAGCTGCCGCTGAACGAAGTCGTGTTCGACTTCTACGACCGCCTGAAATCGATCAGCCGCGGCTATGCCAGCTTCGACTATCACCAGATCGGCCACCGCCAGGGCGACCTCGTCAAGATGACCATCCTGGTCAACGCCGAGCCGTCGACGCGCTCTCCATGATCGTCCACCGCGCCAACGCCGAGGCGCGCGGCCGCGGCATGTGCGAGCGCCTCAAGGACCTGATCCCGCGCCACCTGTTCAAGATCCCGATCCAGGCCGCGATCGGCGGCAAGATCATCGCCCGCGAGACCATCGCCGCGCTGCGCAAGGACGTCACCGCCAAATGCTACGGCGGCGACGCCACCCGCAAGCGCAAGCTGCTGGACAAGCAGAAGGAGGGCAAGAAGCGGATGCGGGAATATGGCAGCGTGTCAGCTTCCCGCAGGAGGCCCGTTTATCGCGGCGCTTAAGGATGGGGGAGGAATGAGGCCACATTCGCTGCGGAAGCGACGCGACGGTCACGCGTGATCCAAGGCGGATCTCTTGAAACGTGAGCACTGAGAGTGCCTTGTCAGGCCTGCTCTAAAAGTCTTCGCCTTCAGACTCCCACACAAGGAAACAAGGAATACAGCCGCAAGTCCAGCAGCCAAAATTGCTCGGTTGGAGGATGTGTAGGTGAAATGGATCAATGCGCTTCAGCTGCAGCAATGGGCAGCCACGTTGGGCGCGCGTACGGCATTTCCGGAGCTTATTGGCGACCTAATCAGGTCATCTGAGCCAACGTTGCAGCGTTTCGATTTCCCTCCGGGGACAAGGGGCAGGTTGAGGTTTCACGGTTGGTTGGAAGCGGATGCGTGCCCCCTTATGTCCCAGATGGACAGTCTATCTGGGAAATGGAGTCTAACCCGGACTACGTTCAGAAGGCCACGAGTGACTTCAATAATCGCACCGCGAACACCAATAGGTCGCGACGTGCGACCGGAATCGGTGTTCGTTTCTTGTTACACCTTTCACTTGGGATTTACGAGCAAACCACTTGCAGAATGGCTCGATGAACGGCGAGCTTTGCGAGATTGGAATGACGTCAGAATCATCGACGGTGTTCAACTTGAAAACTGGTTGGAACGGGCTCCAGCGGTCGCAGCAAAGTATGCGCGGAACGAACTGAAACTAGTCTTCCTACTGCGGCTCGGAGTGCCGCTGAGTACTGGGTGGAATACGCGAATTGCTTCGATCCGCCCCTCACAGAAGAGGTGCTTCTCTGCGATCGACAGTCTCAAGCAGAAAAGCTCGTTCAGCAACTTTCAGGACAAGGCGGTTCCATAAAGCTTACAGCTGACTTCTCTTGAAGAGGTCATTGCCTTCACTATTGCGGCTGTGTCTAAAGCATAACTTGCCTACGTCTCTTCTTGATGTCCAAGATGTTAGTACTCGATACAGAAGAAGCTGCGCGCTCAATCCCAATTTCAGAGGACATGATATTGTTGCCGCGAGCCCAGGCAGCTCGATTGGGCGGTTCGCTGGCGTCCACTGCCATGACTGTGATCGGCTTGCCGCGACGGCGTCCGGGCGGCGAGGCGGACGTGCTGGATAGGCCGTCATCGCACGCCATGGGACAATCTCTTGAGACGATGGGATTGACCGACACTGAAGCCACACAGATCGCGCGGCAGTGCGGACGTAGCGTGACAATCCTGGCGCGAATGATCCCGTCTGGGTCAGCTGAGGATCCTGAGTGGAGAACGGGCGGAAATCCTGTTGGCTGCGATGTTCGCAGGTTCATGGGATACGGCTAACGACGAAGACCGCAGCATCGTGGAGAGCCTCGTTCGCGAAGGCGATTACGGCAGGTTGGACCAAGAGCTGAGGCGCCTGAAGGATCTCGAAGACCCGCCCATTGATCGTGAAGGAAGCATATGGGCCGTTCGGTCGTCAGTGGACCTCTTCGTGCACCTAGGTCGACTGTTAACCGATCAGGATCTGGAACGGCTGAAGGTCGCAGTCACGACAGTGTTCGGAAGGATCCGACGAGCCATCTGCGGAGGAGCGGTTCGACCCAAACAGAACGCAAACAGCGCACAGTGCATGGCTGCGAGATGGCCTCGCGACCGCACTACTCCAGATTGCAGTCTTGCATGAGCAAGCAAGACTTTCGCTAATTTCGATCAATCCTCCACGTTGGGTCGATGAGGTCATCGAGGGACTTCCTGGGCTGCGAG
>CAWHQK010000130.1:0-46077 GCA_963831435.1 uncultured Acidobacteriota bacterium | reverse complement strand
GGAGGCGCGGACGCAGGGAGTTTTTACGGGCTCCAGCTTAGCAGCCGGAGTGATGGGCGTCCGGGAAGCGTGCTTGGCTCTGAGGCTACTCATTCACCGGGGAAACCCTTAGCCTGGCAAAGACGCTGTTCTGTGATTGACCTTATTGCAGTTTGCCTGATCCGCGTCTAGCCTAGACAGCCCTGGGTTCAGGGCTTGCGGGAGATGGATTTGCGGCTGCACCCTCATCATCCACATTAGCTGAACTGCTTCCCTGCTGTTGAGCGCCCGAGGATGAGGGTCGAGATGTCGCACTGTCGTTTTCCGAAAGTCGGGTCGTGGATGGCGCTGGCCGGGCTTTTCTTGCAGCGGCAGGTGCCGGCAGCGGGGTGCATTGTTTGCCTGAGCGGAAGTTGCGGTCGCAGAGGGGGCAACCAACCGTTTTCTCTGTCGCGAACTGCACCCTCCACTGCGTAAAGCCCAGAGCGCCCAGCAAACGAGATCTGACCAGCACGACAAAGGCATACTTCGCCCCATCGCGTTAGATTCCTCGGCGCCGTAAATGGTGGAGAAAGAAAGCTCGCGCAAGGAATCAGCTCTCTCGAGGCAAAAGGAAACGGACTGCACAGGCCTCAGCGAAGGTGCCGGATTAGCGGCAGCGGGCGCATCGAGATCAGACGGCTGGTGTGGTTTCTTTGCGCCTGGCCTTGGAAGAACTGGAAAATCCGCGCCACAGAAGCCGCAAAATTCCTGCTGCGGCTCTTTTATTTGTGCATGCGGACAGGCAATTTCGATTGGTTGAGAGACGGAAGGCGCTTTGAATTCCTCGCGGGCGGCGCCGTTCTCGGCTTGCAAATCGCACAAAAGATCTTGGAATGGCACGCGTGCGAAATTCCGTTCCGCGCCAGCATACACTTTGTCCCCCCCCCCAGGTTCTCCGCCAGGATGGGGTTGTGCAAAGGGCTTAGTTCTAGGGAACTCTACACCGATTGTCGGATAGTTGCTGAGTATCAAAGCTAGCCTTGTGTGGAATTAAAGTTTGACTCAAACATCTCCACTCGGCACGGAAGAGTTGTCAAACCTCAAAAGGGCAAAAAAAATACTGTAGGGAGTGAGTATTCGAGGGTGATGGACTAAGGACAAACGTGACGAGAGGCAGGCTGGAACTGATCTAGCTCAGCTTCGCGCTGCGTCTCAAACTTGCCGCCCGGCGTGGTTCCGTAGAGCTCCTCGTTGGGACAGTAATAAAGCGCAGTATGCAGGTGAACCCAGACTTTCGTTGTTGGAATTTGCTGAGACAAGACCGGCGTAGGAGGAGGGACCTCTTAATATAGATTCACCAGCATTGAATCGAACCAACTCAGCTTGTGGCTTTCCATTTTGCACTTCACCGGGCATTCCCACGCCAAAGAGGACAAGAAGAAGCACACAGGCGGGTTGGCGCGTCGCTCCCCATCCAGCGTTTGCGCTGGGGCGGAACCTTTACCGATTCCAGCTGATGCACGGGTTTCGCTGGCGGACTTCCACTGCGGAGTGGCGGGGGTGTCTCGCGGGCGGAGCTTGCATGGTTGTGGGGCAAGCGCCAGCCAACGGCAGCTTCGGGTCTGTAAGCTGTGTCTCATTCTGTCGTCTTCTCGGTCAGCTTCAGCTCGGAGGGCTTTGATCTGGCGGCGCGTGCTGCGACTCTGGCTCTTTACCCGCGGGGAATGGGTGAGATGGTTAGTTCCATCGGCCCGGAATTGAAGATTTTGGCAGAAGCCGATGTCGGACTAGAAGACAGAGGCGGAATAATTTCCGGTTCCGCCGGAAAGTGGGCCAGGATTTCCTGTTTCCCCCCTTTAAGCGCTTCCGATTTTTCCGGGTTTGGGCGGCTCGTCCATTAGATCCGGCATGAATTTTGGAAGCCGCGGACGGCCCCCACTGGGGCGCTGTAGGGGCCGAGGGTCTCAGGGGATAAGGGGGGAAGTCCTCTGTGAGGGCTTGTGCTTACGGACTGGGAGGAGTATTTGACGCGTTCTCATGCGCGGTGCCACACAGACCGCAGAATAAATGTCCTTCGCCTTTAAAAAAACAGCCACACTTCCGGCAACGAACAATTGGCGGTTGGCTCTTCGAAATATTTTGTTCCGGCATGCAGTGTCCCCCGGGTTTCGGCGGTAGGGGGAGCGCCCCGGCCAGTGAGCTGCTTCCCGTTTCGAGTTCACGGAAGTTCCTTGCACAATATCTCGTAGCAACTCCGGAAGAGCTTCGGGATCTTCGGCTTCCAATGCGCGATCAAGCAGCGGTCCACTGATCCAGTGGAGCATGTGCCGGGCAGAAGCTTTCCCCGAGGAAATCGTCCCTGCTAGCAGTCCGGCGAAAAGCTGATAGTTCGCAAAGTCGCCGCGTCAATTTCCTTCCACCGGTCCTAAAACAACTCCATGACCCCGGCAACCTGCTGGTCCTGGTAAATCGGGATGGAATACTTGTCCGTGCGTCCCACAGGAGGTTTGGCAGCGACAAGAAACAGGCCGTGCGCCCGGTTCCCCCAGCCGACAAGGATTCTTGAGGCTCGTGTGGCCCAGCGCCCGCTTGAGGAAATGTAGGCAGAGTTTGCGTTTGGAGAAGCAGGCCGATAGGCGCCGGCGGAGGCGTGGGATATTTTCAGAAGCGCTCGACTGCGGCGGCGGCAAGCAGCTTGAGTCGTTTGTTGCGGATCAGGTTTTGCGCTTCTTCGGCAATTTCGGAAGTGTCTGAGCCTTGAATTGGGCTGGGTCCGGAGTTTGGTTTTAAGGCTGTCGTCGTGCTCCTGAACTACAAAAGCCGCAGAAGGAGCCGTTGAAATGCTCCTTCGTCCAGCGTCAACTTGGCGTTTTCGTCAGGAGTTTTTTGCGGCAAAAAACATCCTTTTGCGGGGAGAACGAGCAATGGCCTTTTATTGTAATGCAATCGCTTTCCCAAAGAGTATGCACACCGGGGATCACCATAAAAATCCTTTCAGTGTGCGCAGTTCGGATTGGAAGATGTGGGTGGAATGAACATTTCCCATGGTCGATTCAATTGGGACAGTTTGTTTCAAATTGAAATCCAAAGGAGATGCGAAGTTTTTGGCAAGGTGCTAAAGGCTTTTTGGAGAAAGAGTTGCATTATGTTTCTCGTAGGCGCGCAAACGAGGTTAGAGAAATATGGACATGACGGCACCAGAACAAAATCAAGTACCACGCAACGGGACGCAAGAAATTTTACGACTGCTGGTGCAGGGCTGCAGTAATAAGGAGATTGCCACGCATTTGAAGATCAGCCCGCGAACAGTGAAACAGCACAGAGGACATTATTTTTTGGGCGGGGAATTACGGGAGCACGCAAGCGGGTGAAAGTGGCGACTGCCATGTTCCAAAGAGAGCAGAGAAACTATGAAACCAAAAAATTCGCCGACGTCGCGGGAGATAAAGAGTGTGCTGGTGTGGGAAACATGGCACCAACCGGGACATCGCGCAAGCACTGGGCACAACCGAGCAGGTGGTGAAAAACTACCTGCGCACGATCTTCGACAAACTGGGAGTATGGAGCCGGCTGGAACTGGCGCTGTATGTGGCCAGCCACGGCGGGCAGCTAATGGCGTGAAGCCATTGATCCCGTAGCGACCGGTTCCCGCCATTGCGATGAAGAAACGGGCCCAGCCGTTAGCCCGCCTGGGCCCGTTCTTCCATCGCAATGGCAGGAACCGGTGCCGGCTCGGGATCAATGGCTTCACGCCATTCGCCTCCGCCGTGGCTGGCCACATACAGCGCCAGTTCCAGCCGGCTCCATACTCCCAGTTTGTCGAAGATCGTGCGCAGGTAGTTTTTCACCACCTGCTCGGTTGTGCCCAGTGCTTGCGCGATGTCCCGGTTGGTCATGCCTTCCCACACCAGCACCGCTACTTTTATCTCCCGCGACGTCAGCAAATTTTTTGGTTTCATAGTTCTCTCTGCTCTCTTTGGAACATGGCAGTCGCCAGCTTCACCCGCTTGCGTCCTTCCGTAATTCCCGCCCGCAAAAATAATGTCCTCAGGTGCTGTTTCACTGTTCGCGGGCTGATCTTCAAATGCGTGGCAATCTCCTTATTACTGCAGCCCTGCACCAGCAGTCGTAAAACTTCTTCGTCCCGTTGCGTGATCTTGATTTTGTTCAGGTCCGTCATGTCCATATTTCTCTAACCTCGTTTTCGCGCCTACGAACACGACATAATGCAACTCTTTCTCCAAACCTTCGCCCGTCTCGCCAAAGGTAGAAAGCCTTTAGATACGTTCTTTTTCGCGCCTTCCCACCTCCTTCGCATCTTCGATTGGTTCCTACTTGAAACAAACTGTCCCGAATTGAATCGACCATGGGAAATGTTCAACTCCGCCGCGCATCTTCCGATCCGAACTGCGCACACTGGGTTTTTATGGTGATCCCCGGTGTGCATACTCTTTGGGAAAGCGATTGCATTACAATAAAAGGCCATTGCTCGTTCTCCCCCAGGGCTGGGGTGTGCTTTGCCGCAAAAAACTCCTGACGAAAACGCCAAGTTGACGCTGGACGAAGGAGCATTTCAACGGCTCCTCTCTGCGGCCTTTGTCATTCAGGAGCACAACGACAGCCTTAAGAACCAAACTCCGGACCCAGCCGAATTCAAGGCCTCGGACCTTTCCGAAATTGCCGAGACGCAAAACCTGATCCGCAACAAACGACTCGACTTGCTTGCCGCCGCCGCGGTCATAGTCGAGCGCTCTCTGAAAATATCCCACGCCTCCGCCGGCGCTATCGCCCTGCTCTCCAAACGCGAACTCTCCTACATTTCCTCAAGCGGCGTCGCTGCGCCGTCCGTAGGCACGACCATTAGCCTCGATGAATCCTTGTCGGCTGAGTGCGTCCGCACGGGCCAGTTTCTGTCGCTGCCAAACCTGCAAGTTGTGGTGCGGTCCCAGGCGGAACTTTTTTTTCGGCCGCGGAGCGCGGGGGTTCGCCTCCATCCCGATTTACCAGGACCAGCAGGTTGCCGGGGTCATGGAGTTGTTTTTCAACCGGTCCAACGCGATTGACGCGGCGACTTTGCGAAGCTGTCAGCTTTTCGCCGGACTGCTGACAGGGACGATTTCCTCGGGTCAACCGATCATCGAACCTTCTGCCCCGGCACATGCTCCACTCGATCAGCTCAAGCCGCTGCTTGATCGCGCATTGGAAGCCGAAGATCCCGAAGCTCTTCCGGAGTTGCTACGAGATATTGTGCAAGGAACTTCCGTCTCCCTCGAAACGGGAAGCAGCTCACTCGCCGGGCGTTCCCCTGCCGCCGAACCCGGGGGAAACCTGCATGCCGGAACAAATATTTCGAAGAGCCAACCGCCAATTGTTCGTTGCCGGAAGTGTGGCTGTCCTTTTGAAGGCGAAGAGTCCTTCTGCGGTCTGTGTGGCACCGCGCGTGGGAGCGCGTACGATCCTTCCTCCCAGTCCGTAAGCACAAGCCCTGCCACGGGACTTCCCCCCTTATCCCCCAAGCCCTCCGCCTCTACAGCGCCCCCAGTTCGAGATCCTCGTCCGGAACCGGTTCCCGGTTTCTCCCCGCCGCCGCTTCCGGAATTCATGCCGGATCTAATGGACAAGCCGCCCGATCTTCCGGAAAAATCGGAAGCGCTTCCCCCGGAGCTGCAGGAAATCCTGGCCCGCTTTCCCGCGGAACCGGAAATTATTCCGCCTCTGTCTTCTAGTCCGACATCGGCTTCTGCCAAAATCTTCGATTCCGGGCCGATGGAACTAGCCGTCTCATCCATTCCGCCGGGTAAAGAGCCAGAGTCGCAGCACGCGCCGCCAGAATCGAAGCCCTCCGAGCTGAAGCTGACCGAGAAGACGACAAATGAGACGCAGCTTACAGCCCCGAAGCTGCCGTTGGCTGGCGCTTTGCCCGCAACCATGCAAGCTCCGCCCGCGGACATTCCCGCCACTCCGCAGTGGAAGTCCGCCAGCGAAACCCGTGCATGGCTGGAATCGGTAAAGGTTCCGCCCCAGCGCAAACACTGGATCGCGGAGCACCGCGCCAACCTGTATCTTGCCGCCGCCGCTGTCCTGCTTCTTCTTGTCCTCTTTGGCGTGGGAATGCCCGGTGAAGTGCAAAATGGAAAGCCACAACTCAGCTGGTTCGATTCAATGCTGGTGAATCTTGGTCTCGCGGTAGCTCCTCCTACGCCGGTCTATCTCGGCAACCCAACAACGAAAGTCTGGGTTGACCTGCATACTGCGCTTTATTACTGTCCCAACGAGGAGCTCTACGGAACCACGCCGGGCGGCAAGTTTGAGACGCAGCGCGAAGCTGAGCAAGATCAGTTCCAGCCTGCCTCTCGTCACGCTTGTCCTTAGTCCGTCGCCTCCGATGCTCGCTCCCTACAGTATTTTTTTTGCCCTTTTGAGGTTTGACAACTCTTCCGTGCCGGAGTGCAATGTTTGAGTCAAACTTTAATTCCGCGCGAGGCAAGCTTGGATACTCCCCAACTATCCGACAATGCGTTAGACCCTGAACTAAGCCCTTTGCACAACCCCATCCTGGCGGAGAACCTGGACCGCTGGGCGAAAGTGTATGCTGGCGCGCCGCCGGAATTTCGCACGCGTGCCATTCAAGATCTTTTGTGCGATTTGCAAGCCGAGAACGGCGCCGCCCGCGAGGAATTCAAAGCGCCTTCCGTCTCTCAACCAATCGAAATTGCCTGTCCGCAGTGCGGCAAAATAAAAGAGCCGCAGCAGAAATTTTGCGGCTTCTGCGGCGCGGATTTCCAGTTCTTCCAAGGCCAGTTCCAAAGACCCGCACCGGCGTCTGATCTCGATGCGCCCGCTGCCGCTAATCCGGCACCCTCGCTGAAGCCTGTGCAGTCCGTTCCTTTTGCCTCGAGGGAGCTTGATTCCTTGCGCGAGCTTTCTTTCTCCACCATTTACGGCGCCGAGGAATCTCACCACAATGGGGCGAAGTATGCCTTTGTCGTGCTGGTCATTCTCGTTTGTCTGGGCGCTCTGGGCTTTACGCAGTGGAGGGTGCAGATTCGCGACACCTGGAATCGGTTGGTTGCCCCCTCTGCGACCGCAACTTCCGCTCAGGCAAACAATGCACCCGCGGCGTCTCCGGCGCCCTCCGCTGCAGAGCCGGCCAGCGCATCCAGCAAACCAACTTCGGAAAACGACAGTGCGACATCTCGACCCTCATCCTCGGGCGCTCAACAGCAGGGAAGCAGTTCAGCTAATGTGGATGATGCGGGTGCAGCCGCAAATCCGTCTCCCGCAAGCCCTGAACCCGGCTCTGTCCAGGCTAACGCGGATCAGGCAAACTCCAATCAGGTCAATTCAGAACAGGCGTCTTCCCAGGCAGTGAGTTCCGGTGAATCAGTAGCCTCAGCCAAGCACGCTTCCCGGACGCCCATCACTCCGGCTGCTAAGCTGGAGCCCGTAAAAGCTCCTGCGTCCGCGCCTCCGCTTGACAACGGTTCCGAGGAACTGTCGGTTGCTCAACGCTACTTGAACGGCACATCAGGCGCGCGCGATCCTTCCATGGCAGCTACGTGGTTGTGGAAAGCCGTGAGCAAGCAAAATCCCACCGCGCTGGTTTTACTGTCCGATCTCTACGCGCATGGCGAAGGCGTCTCCCGTAACTGCGACCAGGCCCGTTTGTTGCTCGTGGCCGCGGCCAAAAAAGGCGCTCCCGATGCTGGCATGAAGTTGCGCAATTTTGAAAATCGCGGCTGTCAGTGATGGCAAAAGCCGGTCGCACAAGCCAATCATTAAAAACCGCGCGCCAAAATTAAAAGGCCTTCGCTCTCACGAAGGCCTTTTTGCTTTACTGCACTGTATGGGGAGGGCTGTGTTACGAGGCGCCCGGTGCAGCATCAGCATTCAAATTCAAAATACGGTGCTCCCAGCTTTCCATCACATCAAGCGTGGACTGCGACGTGGTGCTGTCGAGCTTCATACCAGAGGGCAAGTTCGACCCGGTTCCAGAGTCCGAGCTTGTCGTAGATGGTTCGAAGGTAGTTTTTGACAACGTGTTCGGATGTTCCGATGGCGTCTGCAACTTCCTTGTTTTTGAATCCTTGTGCGACGAGTTCAATGACTCGCTGTTCTCGTTCACTTGGAGTTCGTTTTCCGTATCGTTCGAACATAGCTGCCTCCGATATAAAAGTGTTGCCAACTTCACTCTTTTGATCCCGCCGTTAATTCCAAAGCGCAAGAAAAGCCGGTTGAAATGCGCTTTGACCGTGCGACGGGCCATGTGGAGCTGTTTGGCGATTTCGTCATTGTCACAGCCCTGCAGAAGCAATTCAGCAATTTGCTGCTCCCGCGGACCCAGTGTCACTGCTTTCTCCTTCATTGCGTACTCCCCCGGAGTCCGTTCCCGCCCCTGGGTGAGGCGGTTACGTTAAAATTGCTACCACATCTTTAGGATTGCCTTTTCGGCTGGCCAATCAGAGTTGCTGTACTGATTTTCATAGCATGAACCGTGCCAAGCGTGGCCAGAAATGGGAAAAAGTTGCAATTTTTTTCCACAAAGCCCTCAAAAAGCCGACCGGATAAGGCATCTAACTAGTTTGTGCGGAATGGTGCGACACGACTCGAAAAGTCAAATATCGTTAAAAATCCAAGAAAACAAAGCATCCAACGTGCTCGCGCCCAGCTCTGTCCTGCAGCGAGGCGCTTTTGCATTTATTGCGCGATCTTGCATAATTTCTTTCGTCCCTACGGAGTTTTATGAGATCAAGTCACATCCGAAATCCTCCGGAAGCAAACTAGGCCAATCCCCTTAGGTCAAAATTCCATCTATTTCAATTGTCGCTGGAAGTTATTACCCTGTGCGGAATAACAGGCGGGCGGATTTTCCATTTCTTACTTCAAGCATAGCAGTTTAAGGGTGAAAATGGGACATGCAGGCTGGGAATATATTTTCCCTTGAATCATCAACTTCCGCTGAATGACGCCGCTTTCGGGGCTTGACAAAATGCCCGCCCCTGTCTTGATACCGGACTTTTAAGAATCATCTGCGCTTTGCGCAAAGGTTTGTTTTACACTTGCTTCAAGATTTTCGCCATGCCCCCAAAAGTTTCTGTCGTCATGCCCGTCTATAACGAACGCGCCACCCTGCGCACGGTGGTAGAGCGTGTTCTGGCCGTCCCTGACATGAATTTGGAATTGATTGCGTGGATGACGGCTCCAAAGACGAATCCCGGGACATCCTGGCCGACCTCGAAAAGCAATATCCGAAGTTCGTGTCTTTCTGCAGCCAAAAAACATGGGCAAGGGCGCGGCCTTACAACGCGGCATCCGGAGGCCACCGGAGAATTCGTCCTCATCCAGGACGCCGACCTTGAATACGATCCCTGCGATTATCCGCTGCTTCTCGACCCGCTCATCCAGAACAAAGCCGACGTAGTTTACGGCTCACGCTTTTTAGGCGCCGCGCCGCATCGCGTCCTGTATTTCTGGCACTCGGTAGGGAATAAGCTGCTGACTTTGATCTCCAACTGCCTGACCAACATCAACCTCACCGATATGGAGACATGCTACAAAGCTTTCCGCCGGGAAGTGATTCAGTCCATCCCGCTGGAAGAGCATCGCTTCGGTTTTGAGCCGGAGATCACAGTAAAAGTTGCGAAACGCCATTTGCGGATATATGAAGTGGGCATTAGCTACTGGGGCCGGACCTACGAAGAAGGAAAAAAGATCGGATGGAAAGATGGCGTGCGCGCCTTGTGGGTGATGCTGAAGTATGCCATTAAGGAGCCTGTGACGTGGCCGGAACAGTTGCCCCGAACGCAAGAACATCTGGCAGCCGCAATCAGGGAAGATTCCGTCCACGCGGGAAATTGACTCCAGAAGCTTTCGACGCATTATCCATTCGCACTCAGCGTAGAGGCTGAACAGCCAGCGAGGCCCTCGAAAATAGATCTGATAAGAAGAAAGTTGGAAAGGTGAAAGCGCTCGTTCTTCAAAAGCCTGGCCAGGCCTTCATCAGCGAAGTTCCGGAACCTAAGCCCGCCGACGGAGGCGTATTGCTGAAGGTGCGAATGGTAGGACTTTGTGGCAGCGATCTGAATTCCTTTCGCGGCCTGAATCCAATGGTGTCTTATCCTCGGATTCCGGGGCATGAGGTCTCCGCCACAATCGTGCAAAGCAACCACGGCGAGGGCGGCCTTCCCGTCGGAACGGACGTCGCCCTTTATCCCTACACGAACTGCGGTCAATGTGCCTCCTGCCGCCGGGGACGCCCGAATGCATGCCAGCACAATCAAACCCTAGGCGTGCAAAGGGATGGCGCACTCACCGAATACATCGCAATGCCCCCGGAAAAGCTGTACCCAGCAAAACTTTCGCTCAAGGAGCTATGCCTGATTGAACCGCTGACGGTTGGATTTCACGCGGTCGCACGCGGAAGAGTCACAACAGAGGACACGGTAGCAGTGTTCGGCTGCGGAGGGGTCGGCCTGGGCGCGGTGGCTGGCGCGAAAGCCCGCGGCGCGAAGGTCATCTGCATTGATGTGGATGACGAAAAGCTGGAGCTTGCCCGCATGGCGGGAGGTCACAATACCATCAACAATCTGCGCGAGAGTCTGCATGAACGTTTGCTTGAATTTACAGAAGGCCGCGGGCCGGACGTTGTAATCGAAGCGATCGGGACTCCGGCCACATTCCGGGCCGCGGTTGAGGAAGTCGCATTCACGGGCAGAGTGGTTTACATCGGATACGCAAAAGAGCCGGTGAGCTACGAAACGAAGCTATTTGTGCAGAAGGAACTGGACATCCTCGGATCACGAAACGCACAGCCGGAAGACTTCCGGGAAGTGGTCCGGCTCCTCGAAGCGCGCGGTTTCCCGGTGCACGAGGCGGTAGGCCTGATTGTCCCTCTCGCAGAAGCGCCACAGACGTTGCGTTCGTGGAGCGAAGACCCATCGCGGTTCAAAAAAATTATGGTGTCACTGGATTGATGGAGTGAATTAGAGCGTGTGTATTTCGGCGCGTAGCGAGTTCTTTACTTCTGGCGCTCGGTTGGGAACAAGCTGCTCACTTGATCTCCAACTGCTTGACCAACATTAACTTCACCGACATGGAGATCTGGTACCAAGCGTTCCCCCGATATCGTCCAGTCCATTCCGCAGAAGAGCACCCCTTCTGTTTCGAGCCGGGGATCACGGGGAAAGTTGGCGAGATGGCATTTGCGGATATGTGAAGTTGACATCAGCTACAGAGGCCGGACTCCTATATAGAACCAGAAGAAGATTACGCGATGCAGGATTCCGTACAACCTGTTCTACTGCAGAAATTGTCCGATGAGCGATAATCTGGTTGGAGCGGCAGGAGATATTACATGCGACGGATAGCTGGAATTATGCTCCTCATCCTGATAATAGGAGCTTTTGGGGCAGCTTTCATCAAATGGCGAGGTTTCCGCGCGTCTTCAACTCCTGGCGCGCTTGAGACAAAAGTTGCGCGATCCGTCCGCAACTTTGCCATCCCGCATACGGAGAGTCAGAAAATCAATCCGGTCGCTGGTAATCCTATTGCGTTGCGGCAAGGCCGCGATGCCTTTCTCAGCCGCTGCGCGACTTGCCACGGCATAGATGGTCGTGGAGCTACGCCGATTGGAGCAAATGAATATCCGCGCGTTCCCGATCTACGTTCCGCACAAACGCAGAACCTGACTGACGGCGACATTCACTACATCATCGAAAACGGTGTGCAGCTGACGGGAATGCCAGCAATGCACTCACAGTCTTCGTCGGAGAGTTGGGAAATCGTCACGTTTATCCGCAGCTTTCGCTCGGCAATGCCGCAAGAAGCGGCGGCACAAGCACAGGTCGCCAATACCGCGCACTATGTCGGCTCATCGGCTTGTGAGAAATGTCACGCAGATATTTATCAACGCTGGAAGAAAACGCCTATGGCGAACATCGTGCGGGATCCGAAAGCGCATCCCGAGGCGATCATCTCTGATCTCAGGACGAACAACATCGCCAAGTTTACGGTCGACCAAATCGCATTTGTCTATGGCAGCAAATGGAAACAGCGCTACTTCACCAAGGTCGGAGACGATTACTATCCGCTTCCCGCGCAGTGGGACATTGGCAACAAAAAATGGCTCAAGTATCACGTGCCGGATACGGGTGCCGACTGGTGGGCACCTTACTATCCGTCGGATAATATGCAACGTCCAACCGGGCCGACCTGTGATGGTTGCCATTCCGTCGACTACAACATTCAAACCAAGCATGTCGCTGAATGGAATGTGGGATGCGAACGTTGTCACGGTCCGGGCAGTGAACATGTAGCCCATCCAATGTCCAACAATATCCTGAATCCAGCCGAGATGGATGACTTTGCCTCAGATGACTCATGCATTCAATGCCATTCGCAGGGACGGCCTCGGGCAGGCCTCATCGACGGCAAAGCCTACGATTGGCCGGTTGGCTATCACGTCGGATTGCACCTTGCCGATTTCTGGAAGCTCGAGGACAACACCCTGGGGCAGACAGATTTCCTATTCTTTCCTGACGGCACGGCACACAAAAACCGCATGCAAGGAAATGATTTTGTGCAAAGCGTGATGTACCGGCACGGAGTGACCTGCGCCTCATGCCACAATGTTCACGGCACTGACAATTACGCGCAGCTACGAAAACCGCCCGAGAAAATTTGTCTCGACTGCCATAGCCCCGGTTCGCCGAATGGCCCACACACGGCAACGCTTGAGGAGCATACGCACCACAAAAATGGCAGCCCGGGAAGCCAGTGCGTAGCTTGCCACATGCCGAAGATCCAAACACAGGGTGTGCCCAGTTCGTTTGTCAGCGCCCACACCTTCCGTTTTATTACCCCTGCGATGACTGACAATTACAAGATTCCAAACCCTTGCACATCGTGCCATACCGACAAGTCCACGGAATGGGCGAGCAAAGAGTTACTGAACTGGAAGACAATTTCCCCTTGGCGCGTTGGCGAATAAGTGAAAACTTTCAGGAGAGCTCTTTATTCTCATATATTCTTAATTACCGCTGATCGTACCTAATCCTCACTCCGCGCTTTTCCATCTCCGCCAAAAAGATTTCGGCGGGCACGTCTAGTTCCTGATACACGCCGCCTCGCTTGCTGATCTGGCCTGAGCAGATCATTTGCAAAACCACCGATGCGGGCCAGGCCGTGGTGCGCATCATGGAAGTCATTTTCGTGCGCGGGTCGAAATGGTCTTCGACGGTAAAGCTCGCCACTTTGCCGTTCTGGTGTGCTTCGATCCGCATGATAGTGACGTCGGGGTCGCTCCCGGACATTTTGTCGAGAAACAATTGCGAGGTGAGTGCCCGCGGTGAAACTTCCACCTTGCCGATGCGCATTTTCTTGCTGGAGAAGAAACCGAAATCGTAGAGACCGCGAATTACCCGAAAGTGCTCCGGATAGCGCAATGTCTTTTCAAAACACTCCCGCACCTTCCCCTGAAAATTTTCTGGCAGCGTTGAAGTCCCTCCGGAAGTGTGGAAGGCGACGAGCGGCGCGAAGCCGTCCATATGGAAATCTTCCACTTCGGTGAGCGGATCGATCTCGCGAATCCCGCCATCTTTCAGAACTTTCGCAGGTTCCACAAATTCGTTGATCAGCCCTTCCACGCTGAAAACCATCTGATAAAAAAATGGCGGTTTGGGATTCTCCGGCAAGCCTCCGACGTAAATCTTCAGCGCCTCGGCGCGTCCGCCCACCCGCCGCAGCAGTTCGCCAGCCAGTATGGATGCCATCCCGGGAGAAAGGCCGCAATCGGGAGCAATGGCCAGTTCCTTCCTCGCGAATTTCAGCGCCAGCGCATACTCTTTGCGAACCACCGCAATGTTTCCGCCGAGGTCGCCGAAGTGGCATCCCGCATCCAACGCCGCCTGGCACAGCCCTAAATTAAAAAAGTAAGGAACGGCGGAAAGAATGCCGTTATGACCGCGCATGAGCCTGGCAGCCTGCTTCGGCTTGCTTGCGTCTAACCGCGCGGCCCGCACTTTTTTCCCAAGTGCCAACTGATTGATTTTCCTGACGGCCGTTTTCAAACGCTTGTCATCAATGTCCGCAAGCGTCACGCTCTCCACTTGCGGCGAGCGCGCCATATCAAAGGCCGCCGCGGAACCCATCATCCCCGATCCAATCACCAGAAGTTTCATGGCGCGTATCCTTTCGGTCCAATTCTTTCGGTCCTATTCTTCCGCTCCTATTCTTCCGCTCAACCGTGTCACATCCCAAACCGTGTCATATTCCAAACCAGGCACTTTTTTTCAAACCATGTCATCCCGAAGCGCAGCGGAGGGACCTTACGACGTTTTGCAGCGTTGATGCTGTTGCGAAGCACGCCACGACTGCCGCCCGCATGATGCATCGTAGCGTTCATCCCTCGTAAGGTCCCCCGCTTACGCTACGCTTCAGTGTTCGGGATTACATACTGAGGAGCATATGGCGACGTTAGAGCAAGCGTCTTGCAAAGTGCTACAACAATCGCCGCCGGCGCACTTGATCTCACGCCGCCGTTAAACTAATCTGGCACGTCGTTCAGGAGATCACGTGAAACTTACATCTGCGCTCGCTCTTGTTCTTTGCGGCATGCTCTCATCCGCTTTATACGCCCAGTCCGCTCCCGCCCAACAGGATTCCGCAACCTTTGATGCCGACGGCACAGCCCACATCACGCGGATTGTACCCATGCCGCAAACCATCAGTCCTGAAGCACAAAAGTGGCTGGAGTCGCTGACCCGCGACCAGCAAGGTGAGCAGCCGCTCGCGCAGCGCCGGATCAGCACGGACGCGTGGCGAACACGCCAGTCCGCCGTGGCCAAGAAGCTTTTCCCCGTCAACATTGAGCAGAAAACTATTGCCGGGGTGCCCACCGACATCATCACGCCGCTTTCCATGCCGGAAGCCAATCGCGATCTTGTTCTGATCAATTTGCACGGTGGCGGATTCAATTCAGATTCCGGTTCGCAGATCGAAGGCGACCCCATTGCGAATCTTGCAAAAATCAAAGTGGTAGGAGTCTATTACCGTCTTGCTCCGGAGAACCCCTTTCCCGCTGCCGTGGATGATGTGATCGCCGTTTACAAGGAACTGCTCAAAACTCACAAGCCGCACAACATTGGAATCTTCGGGACCTCGGCGGGCGCCATTCTGAGCGCGGAAGTCGCCGTGCGCATTAAACAACTCAACCTTCCTCTTCCCGCAGCCCTCGGGGTCTTTTCCGGCCTTGCTGATTTCAGCCGTCCCGGAGATTCCTGGCAGTTGTTCACGCTAAATGGTTTTCCGGGAGCGCTTAAGCCCACTTATCCGGACAAGCCTTCCGACGATCAATATGCAGGGAAAACGGACAAGAAAAATCCTGTGCTCTCGCCGTTATTCGCCGATCTCCACGGCATGCCGCCCACGCTGCTGGTGACCAGCACGCGCGACATCTTGCTCAGCGGCACAACTATTTATCATCGGGCCCTGCTGAATGCGGGAGACGATGCGCAGTTGGTGGTTTTCGAGGCCCTGCCGCACGCCTTCTGGTACCACTTTGAACTTCCCGAGACCCACGAGGCGCTCAATTTGATGGCGAAGTTTTTTGATGAGAAGCTGGGCCACTAGCGGGGAAGTTTAGATTGTGGTGCAGGTTGCCAGGATGATTCGTATCAGGGCAACACTTTCAGGCCTGCCGCATGATCATGTCCCATGACCGCCTTCAGGCGCTGAGGGCTGAAGCCCGTCCACTTTTTATGCTGCTACGGCGATATGGCTAAGCCATATCCTGATACGAACCGCTTCCATGCAAACTGCACGACTACGGAGAAATTTATGCGGTTGAAAAATTTGCGCAGTCTTATTGTTATCGCTGTCATTTCATGTTCGTTCGCAACCGCGCAAACCTCCAACAACGCGCTAGCGGATTCGGCAACATTCGATGCCGACGGTACGGCGCACATCACGCGCATTGTACCCATGCCGCAAACAGTTAGCCCCGAAGCGCAAAAGTGGCTGGCTTCGCTCACGCAAAACCAGCATGGGCAGCAGAGTCTTGCGGAACGGCGTGCTTCCACTGACGCGTGGCGCGCCCGGAATTCGGCTGAGGCAGAGAAGCTTTATCCGGTGAATATTAAAGAGCAGACAATCGCAGGCGTTCGCACCGATATCATCACGCCCCTCGAAACTCCGAAGGAGCACCGCGACCTGGTGCTGATCAACTTGCACGGGGGAGGCTTCAACGCCGATTCTGGCTCCCGCATTGAAGGCGTGCCTATCGCGAATCTGGCGAAGATTAAAGTGATTGGCGTTTATTACCGGCTTGCTCCTGAGCATCCATTTCCCACGGCCGTCAAAGACGTTGTCGCCGTTTATAAGGAATTGTTGAAGACGTACAAGCCTCGAAACATCGGAATTTATGGAACGTCGGCGGGCGCTACTCTCACTGGAGAAGTTGCCGTCCAATTAAAGCAGTCGGGGGTGCCATTGCCTGGCGCACTTGGCATTTTTTCCACGCACTCCGATTACAGCCGTCCCGGCGACTCCTATCAGTTGTTCACGCTGAGCGGTTTTCCCGGCATTCTTGCGCCGCGTTATGTGGATGGCGCTTCGCCCGACGAAATGTATGTGGGCCATTCGGACCGGAGGAATCCGGTGCTCTCGCCGATTTTTGCCGACCTGCACGGCATGCCTCCCACGCTGCTCGTCACAGGCACGCGCGATCTGCTGTTGAGCGACACCGCGCACCTCCATCGCGCCTTGCTTGCCGCCGGGGATGACGCGCAACTGGTTGTCTTTGAGGCCATGCCGCATGCTTTTTGGTATAACTTTCAGCTTCCTGAAACAAAAGAAGCGCTAGGTCTGATGGCCAAATTCTTCGACGAAAAACTTGGCCGCTGAAATGCCGGGCGTTATCGGATGACGGTTTGTTTTTTCCATAGGTGCGGCGTATATTAACAATGAACCTGTTGTGGAGTACCAAGATTTGGCGGAACACACCGGTGGGCGCAAGCCCACTTTTTAGTTGCTCCGAACTTTACCCGCTGCGGCAGGAGCCAAGTTGCTGGTTTTATGGGATTTGAACTCGAGCGGGCGCGTGAAATTGTAGAGCGGGTTGCGGCTTCCAGCGGTCTGGAAGTGGTGGAGTTAGAGCTGCGCGGTTCGGGCAAAGCGCAAATGCTGCGCATCTTTATTGATAAGCCGCAAGGCGTGACGCATGAAGACTGTGCGGGCCTGAGCCGTGAAGTAGGGACCATCCTTGAAGTTGAGGATGCGGCCCCGCCGGGGACGTATGTTCTTGAAGTTTCTTCTCCGGGGCTGGACCGGAAGTTGGTGCGTCCCGCGGATTACGAGCGTTTTACCGGGAGCCGGATGAAATTGGCGATGCGCCAGCCGGTGAACGGAAACCGCTTTCTGGAAGGCCGGCTGGAGAGCTTCCATGACGGCAAATTGGTCTTGGAACTGGGCGGAGCGCGAAAAAAATCCCGCGCCGCGCAGGAAGAATCCAAGAAGCTCGAAATTAGTCTGGCTGAAGTGGAAAAGGCGAACCTGGTTCCGGAATTTTAGCGGCCCGGATGTTTTAGCTCCGGAATTTAAGAGTTGATCAGACCTGGAATTTATAACGGAATATTTTTATGGCAAGTGAGCTCTATAACACGATTGATGCATTGAGCCGCGAAAAGGGAATTGACCCCAAGATCGTCGTCAGCGCCGTGGAAGACGCGATTGTTGTCGCGACCCGCAAATACTACAAGACGCAGGAAAACCTGCGCGCGGAGTTGGACAAGGAAACGGGCAAAATCCGCGCGTTTGCAGTGCAAGCACGGTGGTGGAAACGCCGGAGCAGGTGGAAGATCCGCTGCAGCAGATCACTCTGGAAGACGCGCGGAAGCTGAACGCCAGCGCGGAAGTTGGCGGCGAGTTGCAAATTCCCAAGGAGACCGAGGGAATTTTGGGACGCATCGCGGCGCAACTTGCGAAGCAGGTGATCTTTCAGAAAGTGCGCGAAGCGGAACGCGATACTGTTTACAACGAGTACATTGGACGAGTCGGCGAAATTGTAAATGCGACGGTGAAGCGCGTCGAAGGGCCGGATGTGATTTTCGACATCGGCAAGGCGGAAGCGCGCATGCCGCGTAAGGAGCAGTCGCGGCTGGAATCATTCGCCATGGGAGAGCGCGTGCGCGTGGTGATTGCGCGCGTGGAGACGTGCCTCCAAAGGGCCCGGCGTGGTTGTTTCGCGTGCCGCGCCGGAGCTGGTTCAGAACCTGTTCCAGACCGAAGTTCCGGAAATTTACGATGGCACGGTTGTGATTCGCGCCATCGCGCGGGAAGCCGGCGAGCGCACAAAAATCGCCGTCATGTCCAAAGATAAAGACGTGGATCCGGTGGGCGCTTGCGTGGGGATGAAAGGCATGCGCGTGCAGTCCATCATCCGCGAACTGCGCGGCGAGAAGATCGACATCATTGAATATCACGAAGATCCGGTGACCTTCGCGGAAAAGGCGCTGCAACCGGCCAAGGTCAGCCGAGTCACCGTGGTGGATGCCGCCGACAAGCATCTGGAAGTGGTCGTCGACGACACCCAGCTTTCCCTCGCGATCGGCAAAAAAGGGCAGAACGTGCGGCTGGCGGCGAAGCTGCTGGGCTGGAAGATCGACATCAAGAGCGAGGAAGAGAAGCGCCAGGAAGTGGAACAGCAGATGTCGCGATGGTCGCGCCTACATCCACTCCGCTGGAAAGCGTTCCCGGCCTGGGCGACGGATTGGTCGAGAAGTTGGGTGCGGCTGGTATTACCACGGTCGAGGCGCTGGCCGACATGACGCCCGAACAGCTTGAGGCCATCGAAGGAATCGGGCCGAAGACGGTGGAAAAAATCAGCCTGGCGGTCAATAATTACTTCGCCAGCCTGGAAGGTCGTAGCCGCGGAAGAACCGCAGGAAGCGGTGCCGAGGAAGCTGCTGGCAGAAGAATCGCGCGGCAGACGTCGCGGTTGAAGAAGCTGCAAGCGGAGGAAGAATGCCGTCGTGGAAGAAGCTCGCAGCTCCCGAGGAGCAGGCTGAACGAAATCCCTCGACGAAGACGAAGGCACAGCCGGAAGAAGCTCCGGCTGCGCCGAAGACAAGAATTAAGTTATGCGCGCGCGAACATCGCGAGACAGTGCGGTGCAGACGCTGACTCCGTGAGGTTGCGATGAAGACTTAAGCGGAACAGTTCGGAGGTAAAGAAAGGGCGGATGAGCAAGGTTCGAATCAACGATCTGGCACAGAGAGTTGGAAGTTAAGAGCAAAGCCATTCTCGACGTCGCTGCCGGAGGTCGGAGTGACGGAGAAAAAGACCCAT
Organism: uncultured Acidobacteriota bacterium; assembly: GCA_963831435.1. Taxonomy (GTDB): domain Bacteria; phylum Acidobacteriota; class Terriglobia; order Terriglobales; family Acidobacteriaceae; genus JAICKN01. The sequence continues at coordinate 26,775 of CAWHQK010000130.1, read as the reverse complement.
TCCAGTTCTCTCGAGGAACATGAAGCGGAAAAAGTGCGGGTCTACTTCCGCGCGCTCGGCCGAAGCGCAGACGCCGCGCCCGTCCGCGCGCCGCGGCGAGCGCGGAAGAAATCAAGACCAAGATCGACTTGTCGCACATCTCCAAGCCGGGAGATGTGCTGAAAGCAATCACGCAGAAAGCAGCAGCAGCTGCTTCAGCGCGCCGCCGCTCCAGTCGCGGCCAGCCGCGTCCGCCAGCGCTCGCAGCAAGACCGGCAGCCGCCGCGCCGGTTGCGGCGCGGCCAGCAGCACGACTCCTGCGGAACCGTCCGGCCTCCGCCTGCGCCCGAAGCTCGTTACGCCGACGCAGCCAGCCGCGGCCTCGTAGCGCCGTCGCGCCGGCGGCGGAGCCGCCAGCCTGCCTGCCGCCAGTGCCACCCGTAGCTCCGGTCCGGCGGCGCCACGGCCGCGCGCCTCCAGCACCGGCGCGTCCTGCGACGCCGCACACCGGTGCGGTCAGTCAGCAGCGCCGCCTGCAGCAGGCCTGCCGGTCCGACATCGGCACAACCGCCGGCTCCCGGCAGCGCCGATCGCGCAAGGCCGCAGCACCCGCCGCCAGCTCCGCGCATGATCGTGCCGCAGACTGGGCCGCGTCCGGTGTACAAGGCATCCGTCCGCCGCGTCAAGCCGCGTCCCACCGCCGGCAATTGCCGCGTCCGGCAGCGGGCAGCGTCCTGCGCCAGGGCGTCCTGTGCCCGGCCAGCCAATTTTCCAGCGTCCGCGTCCGACGGTCCGGCGGAGTGGCCGGCCGTCCGCCATTGCGTCCGGGCGAACGTCGTCCCATGCATCCCACGCGCTCAGTCGCCGACTGGCGCGCGTCCCCTGGGCGTTGGTCCCGGGCTTCCGCCTCCGGCCCCGCGCGTCCCGGCAGCCGTCCCGGCGGCCCGTCGCGCGTCCCGGACAGCGCTATGTTCCGCGTGGTGTGAAGGAAGGCCCGATGAAGGGCTACATTCCGCCGCCGCGCATGGTGGTCTCGAACGAGCCGCTGCCGATCACGCGGAACATCACGATCACGGAAGGCATCAGCGTAAAGGATCTGGCGGAGAAGCTGGACATTCGCGCGAAAGATCTGATCGCGCGCCTGCTTGGCGCGCGGCGTTTTCGCCACCATCAACCAGACGCTCGACGCCGAACTGGCCAGCGAAATGGCGCGCTTCTTTGGCGCGGACACCAACGTCATCACCTTCGAAGAGCAGGCCGCGAAAGACATTGACCGACGGCGCTGCCGCGGTGAAGATGGCGGCGCAGTCGAAGCCATTCCGCGTCCGCCGGTGGTCACCATCATGGGCCACGTCGACCACGGCAAGACCACGCTGCTCGACTCCATCCGCTCCACCAACGTTGCTGAAGGCGAAGCGGGCGGAATCACGCAGCACATCGGCGCGTACAAAGTTCGGATTACTGGATAAAGCTTCGCCCGCCTTCGGACGCGAGATCGTGTTCCTCGATACGCCGGGTCACGAAGCGTTCACCCGCATGCGTTCGCGCGGCGCGAAGGCCACCGACATCGTGGTGCTGGTTGTCGCCGCCGATGACGGCGTGATGCCGCAGACGGTTGAAGCCATCGATCACGCGCACGCCGCGGAAGTTCCGATCATCGTGGCCGTCAACAAGATCGATAAACCCGGACGCCTGCCCGACCGCGTGAAGAAGCAACTCGCCGATCGCGGACTGATGCCGGAAGACTGGGGCGGCACGACCGTGTTCGTCGACGTTTCCGCGAAGCAGAAGACGAACCTGAACCTGCTGATGGAAATGATCTGCCTGGTCGCCGACTTGCAGGAACTGAAGGCGACTCCGGATCGTGCGGCGACCGGCGTGGTGCTGGAAGCCAAACTCGATCGCGGACGCGGACCGGTTGCCACCGTGCTCGTGCAAAACGGCACGCTCAGCACCGGCGACAACTTCGTCGTGGGCAACGTGTACGGCAAGGTCCGCGCCATGTTCGACGATCGCGGAGCTGCAGCTGGAAGAAGCGCCGTCCGTCTACGCCGGTTGAAATTCTCGGTATGGAAGGCCTGCCGCAGGCGGGAGATCAGTTCGTGGTCGTCGCCGATCGCGACAAGGCGCGCGGCATCTCCGAATACCGCGAGCAGAAGTCCCGCGAAGCCACGCTGGCCAAGAGTTCGCGCGTATCGCTCGAAGGCCTGGCCGAGCAGTTGAAGACCGCCGGCATGAAGGAACTGAACATCATTCTGAAGGGCGACGTGCAGGGCTCGGTCGAAGTGCTGACCGACCTGCTGACCAAGCTCTCGAACGAAAAGGTTCGCCTCAAGCGTGCTGCGCTCCGGCGTGGGCGCGATCACCGAAACCGACGTGCTGCTGGCCTCGGCGTCGAACGCCATCATCATCGGCTTCAACGTGCGTCCGGAACGCAAGGCGCAGGAACTGGCCGAGCAGGAAAAAGTCGACATCCGCCTGCACTCGATCATTTACGAACTGCAGGACGAGATCAAGCGCGCCATGACCGGCCTGCTCGAACCGACTATTCAAAGAAACCTACCAGGGCCGCGCCGAGGTGCGCGAAACCTTCCGCATTCCGAAGGTGGGCACCATTGCCGGTTGCCGCGTGAGCGACGGCATCATCAAGCGCGACTCCGAAGTGCGCCTGCTGCGCGACAACGTGGTCGTGTTCAAAGGCAAAGTCGGATCGCTGCGCCGCTTCAAAGATGACGCCAGCGAAGTCCGCAACGGCATGGAGTGCGGTATCTCCATCGCCGAACTACGGCGACATCAAGGCGGGCGACGTGATCGAGGCGTTCGTCACCGAACAGGTTGCCGCCGAAGCGATGGTGTAAGTCAGTCGTTGGTCATTGGTCGTAGGTCTTTGGCCCCTTGGTTTTTAGCTTTGCTCAGTCCATATTCGGATATTCAAACGTTAAAGGCTGATGTACCGTACGTTTTGCCAACGACCAACAGCCAAAGACCAACGGCAGAATGATCGCTTTCCTTACCCTCGAACTTCGCATTGAAGCAGCCCAGTCCCTGAAAGATAAGCGGCAAGTCGTCCGCAGCCTGAAAGACCGGCTGCGCGCGCACTTCAACGTTTCCGTGGCGGAACTGGATGCTTCGAACCTCTGGAACACCGCAACTATCGGCGTGGTCAGCGTTTCCGATTCCCGCGACTATCTGGATGGGCTGATGAAAAATGTTGAGCGCCATGCCACGCGCGTTTCGAACAATGCGGGCGCGGACGTTGTGGATTCATTTGTTGAGTTTCTGTAGTTTCAATTCTTTAATTTATCTCATGCCGAAAAGTGTTACCGAACTCCAGCATCCTGTCATCCCGAGCGGTTTTGCGAGGGACCTTACGTCGGATAGAACTGCGCATGCTGCCAGCGGGAACAATATTCCCGCCGACTCCTGAGAAGGTTGTTGCCGTCGTAAGGTCTCTCCGTCTTCGCTTTGCTCAACGTCGAGATGACATGATTGATGGATTCGCGATGACATGCGTTGATTGCACTTGTCGCACGAACTAAAATCGCGCTTAATTTCTTGCACCTGATCCACAACATTGCTCATCATTTAGCTTTCGTTTTGGAAATGCGAATTCAGGAGAGACTTCAGTGAGCGCGCCGCTGCAGGCAATTCCTAGAGCTACAACCCACCCAGCGCGCTGGAAAATCCTGCTGGCCTTCGCCATCATTTATTTCGTGTGGGGCTCCACTTTTCTGTGCATCCGCATCGGAGTGCGTGAACTACCTCCGTTTTTATTTGCCGCGCTGCGTTTCACCGTTGCCGGGGGCGTCCTCTTTATATGGATGCTGGCGAAAGACAAAACCTGGCCGAGATGGCAGGAGTGGGCGGGCGCGTCGCTGCTCGGTTTCCTGATGTTCCTGATTGACTACGGCTGTCTGTTCTGGGCGGAGCAGCGTGTGGCGTCGGGAATCGCGGCGGTTGTGCTGGCGACCATTCCAATTTTCATCACCGTTCTTGAAATTCTTTTTCTTCGCACGGTGCGGGCGAGTGTGAGCCTTGCCGCTGGTCTGGGGGCGGGAATTGTTGGGGTCATCGTGCTCATCGATCCTCTCGCCTCGCTCGGCGCGAGGGTCATTGATCGCGCCGGAGCAATCGCGCTGCTGGTGGCCGCATTCGGATGGGCAGTCGGCACCGTGCTCACCAAAAAGATCCCGCTTCCCGAATCGAAGGGAATGAGTTCCGCGCTGCAAATGCTCACCGGTGGCGTACAGCTTTTTGCGCTGGCAATCGTGGCGGGCGACATGACACATTTTCATCACGGACGGCTTTCAGGATGGGCATGGTTCGCGCTGTCTTATTTGGTCGTGGCTGGATCTCTGGTGGGATACACCGCCTACGTGTGGCTGCTGGACCACGCGTCAGCCACCAAAGTGGGTACTTATGCCTACGTCAATCCGGTCATCGCGGTGATTCTGGGATACTTTTTCGCGGGCGAAGAGATTGGGGCGCGCACAATTTTCGGATCACTGCTGGTGCTGGTGGGTGTGTTTATGATTACTCTGATGTCGGGCGAATCGCGCGGGAGCCGGAAACCGGCAAGTGACGCGGCCGCGTGACCCCGGATTCTTCTCCGAAGTGGTTGGGTTGGGGACGGACTGACCCATTTTTTTCCATCCTTAAGTTTTTCCCCGCTTTCGCCGATAGCTCCTTCGGCGGCGAAAAGCGGAGAAAATATGACTATTTTGATTGTGGACGACAGCCGGTTCCTGCGCATGACCAATGAATGTGCGCTGCACAAAGCCGGTTTTGAAGTAATTGGCGCGGCGGACGGTGAAGAAGGCCTGAGAATGGCACGGGCAAAGCTGCCCGACCTCATTGTGCTCGACATGATGCTGCCCAAGCTCTCGGGACCTGAGGTCCTGAAAGCCCTGCGGGCCGACAGCGCCACCAGCAAGATTCCGGTAATGGTGCTTACCAGCCTCTCCCAGGCCAATGAAGAGAAACTGAAGAGCGAAGGGGCGACGGAGTACTTTCAGAAATCCACGCTGTCTTTGGACAAGAGTCCCGACCGGCTGGTGCAGGCGGTGAAGAGAATGCTGCCCAAGGCTATGGCGGCGGCGAAATAGAAGACTGCTATTGAGCAGGCAATAAGGAACTCATCTTGGCGGTGGCGGCGTTGGTTGCGGAAATGTTCCCGGCGGCAGTCATGGCGTCAAGAACTTCATTGCGCCGCCCTAGCGCCCGGTCGGGATGCTTTATAGGCGAATAATAGGCCGGCGAACGAATCATTCCCGCAAGCAATGCTGCTTCCGGTGGCCCCAAATCGTTCGAATCTTTGTGAAAGAAGTTGTGGGCTACGGTCTGCGCTCCCCAAATATCATCTCCAAAATATGCTCCGTTCAAATAAATTGCGGTCAATTGGTCGGAAGAATAACGCCGGTTCAGCTGAATGCTCGTCCTTAGTTCCCGTAATTGCTGGTTCAATTCCGGGCTAGGCTGACAAAAAAGCCTTAACGCAATCCGCCAAGAAATTGAGGGGTGATATTTCCCTGTGGTATAGCTGCTGCCCCCTTCAGCCGCGCGAAACGCAAGTATCAAATTGTTTCCCAACGATGAATAAGGAATGACATTGACCTGGCGAGGGGTGCATTCCAGAGTTGCCTTGCCTGCTTGCGATGGTGCGAATTGGGCCAATTGGTCAATGTTCGGCAAGTCGCTAGAATAAAAATCCAGCCAGTAGAGGCCAATGGCTGCTGTCGTTAGCAGAGCCAGCAATCCTACGATCATGATCTTCGTCAGTACCCGCACGGTCTGAAAACAATACCTGCCTTGTTGCACGAACTCAAGTTACGAATGCCGCCTATTGCATGGAGTTTTTAATTCTTGCGTATGTGTTAGATTAATTTTTCGGCCATGAAAGATATCGCAAGCTGGGCACTCCATACTGCGGCGCTGCGAGGCGCCAGTTACGCGGACGCCCGCATTGTGGATGACCGCAGCCGCGCCCTTTCTACCAAAAATGGCAAAGTCGGTGGGGCCTCGGACGCCGAGTCCCTGGGGATTGGCATTCGCGTGATCGCCGATGGCGCGTGGGGTTTTGCCGCCACGGAAAATCTCAGCCGCGCCTCCGTAGAAGCAACCGCCGCGAAGGCGATTGAGATCGCGAAAGCCTCGGCGCGGGTGAAGCAGGAAAATGTCCGGCTGGCGCCGGAAAAGCCAGCCACGGCCGAGTGGAAATCGCAATGTCGAATTGATCCCTTCAGCATTTCGGTGGAGCGGAACATCGAACTCCTGTTGAAGATCGACGCCGAACTGCGCTCGGTGGCGGGCGTCACGCTGGCGGAAACCAACATGAACTTCCGCCGCGAGGAGCAGTGGTTCTTGTCTTCTGAAGGCGCGAACATCCACCAAACAAAATATGTAACTGGCGCGGGCTACTGTGCCTACGCGTTCGCGGGAAATGAAATCCAGAAGCGGTCATATCCAAATTCTTTTGGCGGGCAGTGGCAGAACAAGGGCTATGAATTGATTGGAGAATTAAAGTTGCTGGAAAATGCCCGCCGAATTGGGGAAGAAGTGGTCGCGTTGCTTAAGGCCGATCAATGCCCCGCGGGAACGTTCGACATTATTCTTGACAGCTCTCAGCTTGGCTTGCAGATTCATGAATCCGTCGGGCACCCCATTGAACTCGACCGCGTGCTGGGCATGGAAGCGAATTTCGCGGGTACCTCCTTTCTTACATTGGACAAATTGCGCACCTTGCGTTACGGCACGGACCTGGTCAACGTCGTCGCTGATGCCCGCGATGGGCACGGCCCAGGCTTGGGCACATTCGGATACGACGATGAAGGCGTCGCGGCGCAGTGCACGCCGATCATCACCAACGGACTTTTTACCGGATACCTCAGTTCACGCGAAACTGCGCACACCATCAGCTTGAATCGCTCGGGTGGAACTCTGCGCTCTGAAAGTTGGAACCGGCTACCGATCATCCGCATGACCAATATCAGCATTCTTCCCGGAGAAAAGCCGCTGACGTTTGAGCAACTCATCGTTTCCACAGACAACGGAATCCTAATGCAGACCAACCGTTCCTGGTCTATTGACGATAAGCGATACAACTTTCAGTTCGGCACCGAACTTGGCTGGGAGATTAAAAATGGCAAGCGCGTGCGCATGCTGAAGAATCCGTCATATTCAGGCATCACGACGGATTTCTGGAATTCCATGGACGCGATTTGCTCGCGCGATGAATGGACGCTGTGGGGCACTCCGAATTGCGGTAAGGGGCAGCCGCAGCAGGTGATGGGCACCGGCATGGCGCGAGCCCGGCGAGGTTTCGAAATATAAAGGTTGGATCTGCGTACAAGGGAACGTAGTGGGCGCGTCACCGGACGGTAGTGCTGAGAGCTAAATGCTAAACAAAGACCAGGCCGCAAACATTTTCAAAAAGCTGAAGGGCTATTCCTCCGCCGACGAAATCGAGGTAATTTTTTACGGCGGCAAGACCGCGCTCACGCGTTTTGCCAACAACATCATTCATCAGAACGTCGCGGAAGAAAATTATGGCGTTTCGCTGCGCACCGTATTTAACGGACGGACGGCTCGCGCAACGACTAATAAGCTCGATGACGAAAGCTTCAAGCGCGTGTGCAGCTGCCTCCGAGGGTCTGGCAAAGGTCCAGCATCCTGATCCTGATCTGCTGCCCGTCGCGGACAAGAGTGTTCGCGCCACACAGGCCTTGCCCAGCAGGCATTTTGCGCAGACGGCGGCGCTTACTCCCGAAGACCGCGCGGAGGGCGTAAAGAAAATTGTCGGAGTTGCTGAGAAGCACAAGCTGACTACTGCGGGAGTCTTCTCCTGCGGCGAAACGATTGAAGGCATCTTCAATTCGCGCGGGCTGGCGCAATGGCATACGCAAACGTCGTCTGAAATTTCCATTACCATGCTGGCCGATAAATCTTCCGGATGGCAGAAGGCCAACTCGCCCAACGTCGCTCATCTGGATGCCGAAGGTCTGGCGGAGATCGCCGCGAGCAAAGCCATCCAGTCCACCGCCCCGCAGGAACTACCCGCGGGAAAACACACAGTGATTCTGGAACCGGCGGCAGTACTCGACATGGCCGGATTCATGTTCTGGGACTTTGCCGGGCTCGCCATTCTCGATCAGCGTTCGTTCCTCACGAATCGCGTAGGAGCGAAACTTTTTGGCGACAACATCAACATCTGGGACGACGTTTCTCATCCGCTGCAATCGGGCTCTCCCTATGACGGGGAAGGCGTGCCACGCGAGCGCCTGCAATTGGTCGAAAATGGAGTCATCAAGCGCCTGGTTTACGCCCGCGCCACCGCGGAAAAGATGCGAAAGTCAGAGCACAAAGATCAAGTCGGCCCGGTTGAGGCAACAGGCCATGGCTTCCCGCTTCCCAATGAAGTTGGCGAAGCGCCTATGAACATCGTCTTTGGCGCTCCTTCCCATGAGAAAGAGAAAACTGTGGACCAGATGGTCGCTTCCACCGAGCGCGGCGTCCTGGTCACGCGCCTTTGGTACATCCGCGAAGTGGATCCCTACGAGAAGATTCTTACCGGCATGACCCGCGACGGCACATTTTATGTCGAGGACGGCAGAGTAAAGCACGGCATTCTCAACTTCCGCTTTAACGAAAGCCTCATCCACATGTTCTCGAACGTCGAGGAGATGGGCGTGCCCGTGCGAGCGAGCGGGGAAGAATCATTCGACATGGTGGTTCCCGCGATGAAGATCAAAGACTTCAACTTCACTGAAGTCACGAAATTCTAAAGAGCCTTCGGCACTCCGCCCTAAGCATTCAGGTTCAGAAAGATGGTAAGAGGCGGTAATGACATCTCGCTGCTTTCGAGATATGAACACCATTCCTCCTTCGAATCCCAATGTCTCGCAAAAATGGCGAGGCCCTAGGGCACCCGGCTTCTCGCGGCACCGATCCCTTCCGCGCCATCACCCCAAAAAATCCTCGGTTAAGTGCCAATCGCTCTGCAACATACCCTTTTCCATTCTCAAAAATAGACGCAAATGGCTCACGTTTAAGCACTTACGTTCAATATTCTCAATGACTTCCGTAACTTTGCTGGCTTGGTTCCGGGGTGTAAGCTGCGCCTTAATGTCGAACCAAGGTCGGACTCCAGACGGCAGCGCTGCTGCCCCAGCGGTTCAGAAAGAAGGCTCGATTCCCGTGTCCAAAGAAATGGCTGCCCCGGCAATGGAAGCGAAGAAGATCGGCAACCGCTATGCAGAGATGCAAAGCGCGGTGCGTTTTCCGATCAAACTTCCCGCAGCCTTGAAGTCTGCCACCGGGCAACAGATTGTGGAGACGGCGAACATCTCCGCGAACGGCGTGTTGCTGCAGATGGATACGGAAATGCCGATTGGTTCGGCTGTGGATTTCACGATTTCACTTCCCGCAGACGTTGTGGGGACGGAAAGCAATGTGACCATTGATTGCCGGGGACGCGTCGTGCGGCATTGCGACGAAGACGGCCTGCGCGGCATGGGCGTGGTCATTGACGAGTATCGTTTCGAGCGCAAATAAAGCGCGCAAAAAGGATTGAATGGCTAGCACTCAAGTCAGCCTCGAAGAGCCTCTGGCGCTGCCACAGGAGGACGACGGCACACAGTTTATTCGTGTGATCGTGGCCGACACGCAGGCCATTTTCCGCGCGGGACTGCGCAAGATCTTTGCCCTGGAAGACGACATTCGCGTCGTCGGCCAGGCTGAAAGCTTTCCGCAGGCGCTCTCAGCAGCCAAGAAGTTTTCTGCTGACATTCTGATTTTTGAAGCCGCCCTGGCCGAAAGCCCGGTGGACGCGGTGAATGAACTCCTGCGCCAGTCGGCAAGTTTGCGGCTTGTGGTAATAACAGCCCAGCCGGAAGAAGATTTGACTTTGGAATTGTTCCGCCGCGGCGCTCACTCGGTAGTTTCTCGTGAAGTAGAGCCGGAGCTGCTGGTGGATTGCCTGCGCAAAGTTTCCGAAGGAAAGCCCTGGCTCGACGCTCGCGGTGTGGAATGGGTCTTGCAGGCCTACCGCTCGCAGACCTCGCGCTCCGCCTCCGGACGCACCAAGGTGCAGCTCACGCCAAAAGAATCCTTAATCGTCTCCTGCGTTACGCAGGGAATGAAGAACAAAGAAATTGCCGTCCGCGTGGGCACTACCGAACAAGTGGTCAAGAACTACCTGCGCAAGGTCTATGACAAGCTGGGAGTCGCCGACCGCCTGGAATTGGCGCTCTATTGCCTGAACAATCGGGTCACAGACCGAAACGGGAACACTCCCACGACTGTTACGGCAAAGCCTTCTGCCAATGACTCTCTAGCTATCCCGGTTGCCGTTAACTCCGCCGGTCCCGATCCTGTCTCCTAATTTCTCCGCCAGGCATCTAAGAAGCCCTGAATCTCCTTTTGCCCTACCGATACGTGGCTTGGGGGGTTCTGGTTACCAAGGTTGATTGCTGAGCCTTGCAATCGCCGAATATAATTTGGTTATTCCTGCCATTTTGAGGGCTGGTGTTTTCATGTCTATGGCCACAGGCGCCCATCGCAATCGCCAGCTTCAAGAGCTGACCATCTTTCATGATGTGGCGAAGGCGCTCACTTCATTGCTAGATCTTGACTCCATTCTGCAAGCCATCATGGAAAAGATGGCGCGAATACTTCCGTCCGGATAACTGGTCGCTGCTGATGGTGGATGAAATGCAGAATGATATGTATTTTGCGATTGCGGTGGGGCGACGCTCCGAAGCATTGAAGGACGTTCGCCTAAAAATCGGCGAAGGTATTGCCGGATGGGTCGCGAAGCATGGGGAGACGCCAATCGTTCCCGATGTGATAGCGATCCATGATTGGCCAGCGCGATTGACGATGCGACCAAAGGCAGACGCACTCGGTCATCTGCATTCCATTGCGCGCAAAACACCGCGTGCTGGGCGTGATTCAACTGATTAACGTGGACATGGCACACTTTAACGATCAGGAAGTTTTCTTCCTGCAATCGCTCTGCGACTATGCCGCGATCGCCATTGAGAACGCCCGCTGGGTCGAAAAGATTCAGGAACTCACCATTACAGATGACTGCACCGGACTCTACAACGCGCGCCATCTTTACAAAACGCTTGAGACCGAGGTTTACCGCTCGTCGCGTTTTGGCTACGAATTCTCTGTGCTGTTCATTGATTTCGACCACTTCAAGCAGGTCAACGACACGCACGGGCACTTGATTGGCAGCAAGCTGCTGGCGGAAATCGGCTACCTGATCAAAGCGCAACTCCGCCTGATCGATTTCGCCTTCCGCTACGGCGGTGACGAGTTTGTCGTGCTATCTGCCGCAGACCAGCAAAGACGCCGCGCTAAATGTGGCCACCCGCCTGCGCGATAGCATGCGCGCCAGTTGCTTTTGCCAGGAAGAAGGATTGAACCTGAATGTTCGCGCCTCCATGGGAATGGCCACCTATCCGCACGACGCAAAAACCCCGCACGACATCATCCGCCAAGCCGACGAAATGATGTACCTCGTCAAGAACACCACCCGCGACAATATTGGAATTGCGCAGCGTGGAGTGATGAAGTAGGGAAGGCGCGGTCTGTGCTTTTCTCGTTTGCCCCTCGGTTCGTTTGTTTATCTGAAGTTTTATTTATCGCTGGCGGCAAACTAATTTCATTTCATCAATATCCTTTCAACTCCTTCCTTCAAGTTATCCCGACGTTGAACGCAGCAAAGACGGAGGGACCATACGACTGCTGGGCACCACATCTGCCTTCAACGGAACAACACGGTTTGTGCAGGATAGATTTACAAAAGCTCTGGCTTGCTGGCCGCATTACACAAAAAAGGTGGGCCGTGTACAACCAGCCCACCAAGGTTTTTACTCCTTCCAGCAATTAATTAACAGTAAAGGTGATTCCATTGCTGGCCACCTTGTTCACCAGGACCACCAAAGGTCCTGAAGTTGCGCCGGATGGAACTAGGACTTTGATCGAGCTCGAGCTCCAGCTCACATAAGTCGCAACTAGCTTTCCGTTGAATTTCACCGTGCTCGTTCCTTGTGTAGCGCCAAAGTTCGTTCCGGTGATGGTGACGGTTGCTCCGACCGCGCCCGATGTCGGAGAGATGCTGGTTATGGTCAGCGCACCGGTAACGGTAAATGTCTTGCCGTTACTGGCCACCTTATTTACGAGCACAGCCACGTTGCCCGTGGTCGCACCCTTGGGTACCGCTACGGTAATTTGAGTATTGCTCCAGGTTGTGACCGCCGTCACCAGTCCGTTGAATTTAAGGGTGCTGGTTCCCTGGGTCGCGCCGAAGTTCGTTCCCGTAACGGTGACCAAAGTCCCTTCGGGGCCGGATGTCGGCGAGATGGCAGTGATTGTGAGTGCACCTGTCACAGTAAATGTTTTGCCGTTGCTGGCTACTCCATTCACGATGACCGCCACATTGCCCGTGGTAGCGCCCCTTGGCACGGCCACGGTAATTTGAGTGTTGCTCCAGGTTGTGACAGCGGCAATCAGCCCGTTGAATTTAATCACGCTGGAGCCCTGTGTTGTTCCGAAGTTAGTTCCCGTGACCGTCACCAAAGTCCCTTCAGGCCCTGATGTCGGAGAAATGGTCGTAATGGTCGGGGTTGTGGTTGCCGTAACAGTGAGTCCGGTAGAACCGGCCACCGATCCTAAGGTGGCTTGGATGGTTGCCGTGCCTGCCGCTACGCCCGTCGCCAATCCGCCGGTTGTAATGCTGGCCACTCCAGTGTTGGAGGAGGTCCACACAACGGAGCCAGTGAGATTTTGCGTGCTGTTGTCGCTGTAAGTTCCGGTTGCGGTGTATTGCTTGGTTGAGCCCTTTGCAACAGAACTATTTGCCGGGGTAACAGCGAGCGAGATAAGGGTCGCCGCCTGCACCGTTAGGGTGGTCGTACCGCTGACGATGCTGGAGCTTGCCTGTATTGTTGTGCTTCCTCCGGCCACGCCAGTGAGAAGCCCGCTGCTTGAGATCGTGGCTACCGATGGGTTGGAAGAACTCCATGTCATCGCGCTGGTTAGGTTCTTCGTGGTTCCATCGCTATAGTTTCCGGTTGCGGTGAATTGTTGAGTCGCGCCTTTAGTAATAGAAGCATTCGCGGGAGTCACGGTCACCGATGTCAGAGTCGCGCCTGAAGGGTAAAACAGGTAGGTGCCGTACACGTTGTCCTTGAACACTTCAAACTCGGTCGGACCGATATAGACAGGATTACAGCCGGTGCCTGAAACGACGCAGGGTGGCCCGGTCACCGTTCCTGTTGCAGTCACTCCGCTCGATTCATTGTTTGTAGTGCTCCATTGATTCACCATCGTCAGTGTGTCAGCTGCCTTAATGTCTTGCGACCATGTACTGTCAAAGATGGTGCCGCTGAATTTCTGTTCCAAGCTATAGCCGGTTTGGAGCGTTACCTTTGCTCCCTGGCCCTGTGTTTGCGTGGAAGTCGTACTCTCGGAGAGCGATTGGGTGAAAGGCTGACCTCCCGCTGGTGGCTGTTCGTAGTCAATGGGGCGATTCGCCGTCGTTAGCGTATAGCGCCCATCACTGCTGGTCAAATTTCCAGCGGGGGTGGTGGGTACTGTTACTGTGTAGTTAGGATCAGAAAATGGGTCTGCTGCGGCGATAGCCGCATAGTCTACAGGGTCAACAAGGGAGGGGCTGGTTCCCGCCGGCCATACTTGCCCATTGATGGAAGATCCCGCCCAACCGCGGAACAGCGGTGTGTCATCCGAGCTTGCCGGCCCCGGCGTGCTCAGACGGCCGGTGAGCCATCCGAGGTAGACCCCGTAGATGTCCATTTCCGGAATGTCGTTCGGCATTGAATGAATAGCCAGTCCAGCTGATGCTATCGGGCGATCCGGGAGTAATGGAGAAGTTTAGGAGCGGGTTGAGCCACAACCAGATGACATCATAGTCGTGGTCAACGCCCGCGTACGGGTCTATAGGGCCAGGCACCGTTGTGCTAAACGTATTTGTTGAACTCAAAGCAATCGAAGAAGAGCTATCTCGTTCGACAGTAAAATCCGTCGAGAAGGTATTTGTCGTGGTGTCGCTTACGGCAAACTTTTCGCTTATCACATTAAAGCCTGTCGATTGCGAAATAGAAAAACCGACATCATTGGCGAACGAACTGTTGACAGCGGTGCTGGTGCCAAGCGTTGTGGTGTTGCCGTATTGCACCGTGCTCAAATTTCCAGGAGGAGCATAAGTCACCCCGAGAATTACGTATTTCGGATTGACATACCCGCTAACGGGAACAGGCGTGGAGGTCGCTGTTCCGCTTCCACCGTCTTGCGGGAAAAAAGTGATTGTGATGTCAGGAGTGACGAGTATAAGCCCGGTTGTAGGCTCTGGTCCCGGCGGAGGGCAGCCTGGTACCTGGGCGACGTGGACATAGGCTGCGGTACCGGAAAGACTCTGGCCATTGAAAGCGAAGCCAGAAAAGTCAAACTCCGTGAAAGGAATGTTGCCGGGATTGGTTGTGCCACATACGCTGTTGTGACTTGTGTAATTCCAGGAAAGTGTTCCGCCGCCTACAACGGTGCTTCCTGTCTGTCCAAAAGAGAACAGGGCTGTTGCGAGAGTAAACAGTACCAAGCATGCAAGTCTTACTGCATTTTTCATAGAAATTTCCCCTTACGCAATGTGATTTTTTAAATCCGCTACGGGACACCCGGGTGATAACGCGCGTCAGCGTTTTATGCCGACGGATTTCTTCGTCTTTGATTTGGACCGGGTTCGTTTGTTCGACAGCCCCAATGCGAGTTGTGACTGGCCGAATTCCGGCAAATGGATTGGTTTGTGAAAAACTCTGGAGGGCCGGCAGAAAAACATGGATCCGCCGAAACGGTCTTGCGATTCCGCTGCTTTTTTAAGCAATGTAAAAGACGAGGAAAGTGGCCTTGCGGAGCGCTGCTGGTTTTGCTTGAGAGGAGCAAGTAGTAGTGAGCCATTCAGCTCACCTCCTTACATTTTCAGTCTCCCTCAAGACTGTTTTTGTGCGCTTGACTTTAGGACAGATGTTTTCTGCGGGTCAAGAAAAAAGCGGAAGGTAGTACAAAATATTCGGTCAAATATAAGGGAAATCGCTGAGTCGAAATTTAGTTGCTATCGCCTGATGCTCACTTTTTTCCACTGTTCACAAAGGTTCCGGGCTGCTGTTGGCCAATTGGGATAGGTAAATAAAAATCCTTCCTGAAGCAGGCGACCCGGGATGACGCGGCGGCTCTTCAGAATCAATTCCGTTTCAGTGCGCATAAAAATCGCGCCAAGTTCGAGCATCCATTTGGCCGATGGCAGTCCGACGCGTGTCCCCCATGCGCGGCGCAATTCAGCCATGAACTCGCGATTGGGAAGAGGGTTTGGAGATGCCAGGTTTACCGCGCCTTCTATGTTCTCGCGCTCGATCAAGTGATAAATCGCGCGGATGAAATCTGTCTCGTGAATCCACGAAACATACTGCCGCCCATCGCCGGATGTCCCGCCCAGCCCCCTGCGCACTAAGCCGAGCAGAGTGTCAAAAATTCCTCCGCGGTCTGGACTCATGACGACCGCCGACCGCAGCTTCACCTTTCTCGTATTCGTCGCCTGAATTTCGTCCAACGCCTTTTCCCATTCCGTGGCGACCTTAATACTGAAGCGCCAGGTGTCAGGAGCGTCGGGTTCGTTGCCACCAATCACCCCTGTGGCTTCGTCATTGGGTGCTCCGTAAGTATGTGCGTAGATCGTCGCCGTGCTCGCCTGCAACCATAGGCGCGGCGGCCGCTTCGCCTTTGCGATGGCCTGCCCCACGGCGCGAGCTGACTCAACACGGGACTGCATGATTTCTTTGCGATTTTCTGGAGTGTAGCGGCAGTTGACCGATCGGCCCGCGAGATTGACGACAACGTCGGCGCCGTCGAGGTGGTCCGGCCATCCAGAGAGATCGGCGGGATCCCATAGTTCGACGCGCCAAGCGGCGACTTTCACGGCGTGGCGTCCAAAGACAACGACTTCGTGACCGTCCCGGTGAAACGCACGCGCCAGCATGGTCCCAACCTGGCCGGTACCGCCGGGGATTACGATCTTCATGCGAAAACCTTTCGTTCCTTGCAACTGACTGAGTTTTAATATGATATCACGTATTAGTACGTACAATTATAGGCGTACAATATGTTCCTTGCGGAACATCTGTGGAAATCTCATGGAATCTTAAGAGACAACCAACGCCGCTTGATACTCCTCGTACGCGCCCTTGAAGTCGGTGATCTTACGGTCGTTTTCGAAGTGCCAGATGCGGGTGGCGACTTCATCAATTAGATCGTGATCGTGTGTGACCAACATCACCGTGCCCTGATAGCGCTGCAAGGCAATATTCAGCGCGTTGATGGATTCGAGGTCGAGATGGTTGGTAGGCTCGTCGAAAACAAGCACGTTCGGTTTTTGCAGCATCAGCTTGCAGAACAGCAGCCGCGCTGCTTCGCCGCCGGAGAGGATGTCAGTTTTTTTGTTGGCGTCGTCTTTCTGGAAAAGCATTTGCCCGAGCAGGCCGCGGATTTCTTCGTGCGAGGCGCTTGGATCCCACTGATGCAGCCACTCTGATGCGGTCATTCCATTCTCGATCAACGAGCGATGGTCCTGGGCGAAGTAGCCGACGGCGGCCTCGTGTCCCCAGATGACTTTGCCGCTGGTAATGAATTCACCATCGTAGCCGCTGGTTTTGCGCAGTTCGGCATCGGGAGTGGTGGGAGAATTCGCCAGCATGGCGTTCAGCAGAGTTGTTTTCCCCGCGCCGTTGCGACCCATGAGCGCAATTTTTTCTCCGCGAAGGACGCTGGCCGTGAAATTCTGAATGATCTTTGCGCCTGGGCCCTCGTAAGTTTTTGTGACGCCTTCGAGTTCTAGAATGTGTTTTCCGGAGGGCCGCTTCTGTTCGAACTTCAAAAATGGACGCTGGATGTTCGAGCGTGCCAGCTCCGTTACCTGCAAGCGTTCTACTTCTTTTCTGCGCGACTGTACCTGGCTCGATCGCGTGCCGGCCGCGAAGCGGGCGATAAATTCATTCAACTGAGAGATTTTCTTTTCCCGCTGTGCGTTCTGCGATTCGATCTGCGAACGGATCTGGGTTTTGGCGACAATCATGTCGTCATAAGTTCCCGTATAGGTGATGATGGTTTGGTAATCGATGTCGGCGATGTGCGTGCAAATGCTGTTCAGAAAATGCCGGTCGTGGGAGATCACAATCAGCACGCCGTCGTAGGAGTTCAGAAAATTCTGCAGCCAGTGGATCGAGTCCAGATCGAGGTGGTTCGTAGGTTCGTCAAGCAACAGCGCCTGGGGATGACCAAATAACGACTGAGCCAGCAGCACGCGGACTTTTTGTCCGCCCTGCAACTCACCCATCTTGCGTTCATGTAAATGATCAGGAATGTCGAGGCCCTGTAAAAGAATGGCGGCGTCGCTTTCGGCGGAGTATCCATCCTCTTCGCCGACAATGCCTTCCAGTTCACCCAGCCTCATGCCGTCTTCGTCGGTCATCTCAGGCTTTTCGTAAATGCGGTCGCGCTCTTCCATCGCCGCCCATAGGCGCTTGTTACCCACGATGACGGTGTCGATCACGCGATAGGCGTCAAAGGCAAACTGGTTCTGGCTCAGAACGCCGAACTTGCGGGGACGAACGACCGTCCCTTTCTGCGGCTCGGTTTCGCCGGTCAACAAGTTCATGAACGTGGTTTTGCCCGCGCCGTTGGGTCCAGTTAGGCCATAACGCCTGCCAGCCGTGAAGGCCGTCGAGACTTCTTCAAACAGAATTTTCGCGCCGTAGCGCATGGACACGTTGCTGACTGAAATCATGTTTTTGCTTCTTCTTTGTCTGTATCTAGCGTCTGTAACTAGCAGGACTGCGGGAAATTGCCTTCAGGCGGGTCGCAGCGAGTACCTATTAAGAATATCACGGGGCATATCAGTTTGCGTCACTTTGGTACCGGCGCTAACTCATTCCATTTGTATATCCTGCGTTGAAAGTAGTACTATGTTTGTGCACATTTATGAATCTTCTGCTCCACTCTCGCTGCTGTTGTTGTTCCTGTTGTTGCCTCTGTTGTAGCACCATTCAGCTCTAAGATCGTCCGGCGGAACCATTCGCCTCTCTGTACAAAATTCAAGAAAATTTAAGTCAAACCACTTTGGAGGTTTACCGCGTTGAGTGTCTCATCAGGTCATTTGATTGCGCCGCATGGCGGCGAACTTGTTGATTTAATTGTCTCGTCCGAGAAAGCAACGGAGTTGAAGTCCCATTCCCGCGAGTGGCCCTCGTGGGACCTTACGGCGCGCCAAATCTGCGACCTTGAGTTGCTCATGAGCGGCGGATTCTCGCCACTGCGCGGGTTCATGAACCGCGCTGACTATGAGGGCGTCTGTAGCAACATGCGCCTGGCGAGCGGCGTCCTGTGGCCTATGCCCATCACGCTTGACGTGAAGGAAGAATTTGCGAAGTCATTGAAGCCGGGCAGCAGCAAGATTGCCCTGCGTGACCCCGAAGGTGTGATGCTGGCCGTGCTGCACGTGGAAGACGTTTGGCAAGCTGACCGCGAGGCCGAGGCCAAGTCGGTGTTTGGAACCACCAGCGCGCTGCACCCCGGCGCGAATTACGCCATTAAACATGCCAACCCGTGGTATGTGGGCGGACGCATTGAAGGCCTGCAACTGCCTTCGCATTATGATTTTTGTTCTTTGCGCCTTACTCCGGCGGAAGTCCGCACTGAGTTTGCGCGGCTTGGCTGGCGCAAGATTGTGGCATTCCAAACGCGCAATCCCATGCACCGCGCCCACGTGGAACTCACCATGCGCGCGGCGAAAAATGTGGAAGCCAGCTTGTTAATCCATCCTTCGGTCGGGATGACCAAGCCGGGTGACGTGGATTACTTCACGCGCACGCGTTGCTATCAGTTACTGCTCGCGAAATATCCCGCTGGAACGGTGAAGCTTTCCATGCTGCCGCTGGCCATGCGCATGGGCGGGCCTCGCGAAGCGCTTTGGCATGCATTGATTCGCAAAAACCATGGCTGCTCCCACTTCATCGTGGGCCGCGACCATGCGGGGCCGGGCAAGGACGAGAGTGGCAAGCCATTCTATGGACCGTATGACGCTCAGGAACTTTTCAAGAAGCACGAAAAAGAGATGGGCGTGACTATGGTTCCGTTCCAGATGATGGTCTATTTGGAGAACGAAGACCGCTACGTTCCCGATAACGAGGTTCCTACCGGAGCGCGCGTGCTGAATATCTCCGGGACCGAATTGCGCCAGCGACTCAACGAAGGCCGCGATATTCCTTCCTGGTTCACTTATCCGGAGGTCGTGCAGGAGCTGCGCAAGAGCTATCCACCACGGTACAAACAGGGCGTGACGATCTTCTTCACCGGACTTTCCGGCTCGGGGAAATCCACCATCGCCAACGTATTGATAACGAAGTTCCTGGAGACCGGCGGACGTCCGGTCACGTTGTTGGACGGAGACCTTGTCCGCAAGAACCTTTCTTCGGAGCTGGGATTTTCCAAAGAGCACCGGGACATCAATATCCGCCGCATTGGATACGTCGCTTCTGAGATCACTAAGAACGGTGGGATCGCCATCTGCGCGCCGATCGCGCCTTATGATGCGACGCGAAAGCACGTGCGGCAATTGATTGAGCCGCACGGCGGATTCATT
Source organism: uncultured Acidobacteriota bacterium (assembly GCA_963831435.1). Lineage (GTDB taxonomy): Bacteria > Acidobacteriota > Terriglobia > Terriglobales > Acidobacteriaceae > JAICKN01. Next base: position 7,088 of record CAWHQK010000130.1, on the reverse strand, counting down.
CTTGTCCACGCAGCCACGCCAATTGAGGTTTGCGAACAACGCGACCGCAAAGGGCTGTACGCAAAAGCGCGCGCGGGCATCGTGAAGGAATTCACTGGTATTTCCGATCCTTACGAAGAACCAAAGGACGCGGAGGTGGTGCTCAACACCGCGGATCTGACTCCCGAGGAAGCCGCCCAGGAAATCATTCTTCATCTGGAAAGGGAAGGGTTTATTGGGGTGGGCAACAATTCCTGATGGCGAGCATCGCCATTAGGCGTAATAAAACGCGGTTATGGACCTGACAGTAAAAATATTGATTGGCTTTGTGGTCGGCACCCTGATCGGAATGACGGGGCTGGGCGGCGGCGTTTTGCTGCTGCCTCTGCTCATCTTCGGACTCAGGGTGCCGCCCGATTATTGCTGTCGGTTCAGACGCTCTTTTTAACTTCTTCACGAAGATTGGTTCCAGTGTCGTTCATCTGCGGCGGGGCACCGTGCGCATGCGGATTGTGCTGGCGCTGGCCGTGGGCAGCGTGCCCGGTTCGGCGCTGGGCGTAAGGCTGCTCCAGTACTTGCGGGACGGCTACGGCAATGGGGTCAATTTTTTTATTACCTGCGCGGTCGGCGTGTTGCTGCTGATCATTCCCACATTCCTGCTTTTCCAACGAGAGATCGAGGAGCACATCACTCATCGTCCGCCCACGATGAAGTCGTTTGTCGGAATGTCAGCAATCGGCTTGCTCGCGGGCTTCCTGGTGGGAATTACGTCGGTGGATCGGGCAGCATTATCATGATGCTGCTGTTGCTGTTCTACAGTTTTACTCCCAAAATTATGGTCGGCACCGATATTGTGCATGCCATGATCCTTACCGGCGTGACCAGCATTTTGCAGTGGCGGCTCCGCAATGTGGATGTCCCGCTGGTTCTATCGCTGTTGATTGGTTCCATTCCCGGCGGCCTGCTCGGTTCCTACCTGAGCACGCGCGTTCCCACCCCGTGGCTGCGGCGCATTCTTTGCGGCTTGTTGCTGGCGACCGGCGCGCGGATGTTGTGGGCCGCTGTAGGATTTAGTTTGTAGGATATTCATGCCTGCCGATTCCGCCGTCCCGCATAAATACTCTGAAATTCTTGAGCGCATTCAATCGGCGCTCGAAGTCTCGCGCAAAATCTTTGAACGCTTCACGCCGGGGGAAATCGCCGCGGAATATAAGGCGGGTATGGATCCCGTGACCGAAGCCGACCTCGCCGTGAATGCTTTGCTTCACAAGGAGTTGCTGCGCGAAGGCGAAGGCTGGCTTTCTGAAGAGAGCTTTGATGATTTATCGCGGCTGCACAAGGAACGCGTGTGGATTGTTGATCCGTTGGACGGCACACGCGAGTTTGTAGCTGGCATCCCGGAATATTGCATCTCGATTGCTTATGCGGAAAATGGCCGTGCGGTTGCTGGGGGAATTTGCAATCCCGCGACCGGCGAAGTTTTTCTGGGAGCAATCGGCTCAGGAGTCACATACAACGGTAATCCGGTAAAGACCAATGCGCGCGCGGCATTGAAGGGCGCGACCGTTCTGGCGAGCCGTAGCGAGACAAAACGCGGTGAGTGGCGGCGGTTTGAGTCCGCGAAGTTCTCCGTGCGGCAAATGGGATCTGTGGCGTACAAGCTGGCATTGGTGGCTGCGGGACTGGCGGACGCAACGTTCAGCCTTGTCCCGAAACACGAATGGGACGTCGCGGCGGGGGCGGCCTTGATTGAAAGCGCCGGCGGGTTCTTCCGCACGCTCGATGACTCGCCGTTGCAATGCAATAGAGAAAAACTCCTGATTCCCGGGCTCGTGGCGGGAGCCACAGGATTGCGCTCCCAACTCATGCAAGTGGTACGATCCCGGCAATAGTCCATAAGGCTCCAGCCTTGCGCAACCCGCGTGGCACTCGTCTGATGACAAGGGTAACTTTGCTTTGAGGAGCGGGAGCAACTAAGCTTTTCTTTTTGCGCCATAATGATCGGTGCGATCCATATTGGCTAAGATCGGTGTTGGAGATGGTATGAAGCGCGTTTCCGCCCTAGGGCTGTTGTTGTTGCTCGGCCTCATCGCCTGCCTTTTTTCCGGATGTAAACACGATCCCAATGCACGCAAGCAGAAATTTCTAAAGAGCGGCCAAGAATACTTTGCCACGGGCCAGTACGAAGAAGCGGCCATCCAATATGGCAATGTGCTGCAGTTGGATCCTCGCGATGCGAATGCTCACTACCAGCTCGCTGAATGCGAAATAAAATTGCAGCAATGGCTGCCTGCCTTTCAGGAGTTGCAGCACACCTTGCAGCTGCAACCAGTGAACTATCCAGCCCATTTGGAAATTGCCAATCTGCTGATCGCCTCCCATAACTTTAAAGACGCCCAGCCACATGTAGATTTGCTTTTGCAAAAAACGCCGGACGATCCGCTGGTACACATCACTGCCGCCAATCTGCTTGCCGGGCAGGACAAGCTCAACGATGCGCTGCAGCAGGCGCAAACCGCCGTGTCGCTGGCGCCGTCGGAAGGGGGAGGGTACCTGAGCCTGGGCGCGATGCAGCAGCGGGCGGCGCAATTCGATACCGCGGAAACAAATTTCAAGAAAGCGATTGAACTGGAGCCGCAGTCTTCCACCGCGCACCTGGCGCTGGGCTCGTTTTACCAGGGAAGAAATCGCAAGGAAGAAGCCGAACAGCAGTTCCGCCGGGCAATTGACGTTGCTCCCAACGATTCTGCCTCACGCTCCGCCCTGGTGCGGCTGTACGTGATGGAAGGCAAAAAGCAACAGGCGGAAGAGTTCCTGAAGAACTCGAAAGCACTGGTTGCGAACGACCCTACGGGATATCGAATGCTGGGGGATTTTTATTTTGAAAACGGAGACTTCGATAAAGCCCTGGCGGAATATCCTTCCTTCGATAAATCCCCACCCTTCCCTGCTCGTCCTTCACTTTCCCACGCCGGCCGATACACATGTTTCGGTGCATGTGTCGCAGGCTCGCCGCGTTTCATCTCGTTCTGATTGATCTCTTGCACGGCTTCATGGTAGTCCACCACGAGATCGACTGCATTGTCACTTCGGGAGCGGGCGGTCCGACGGCCGAACAGGGGAATCAGGCGATGGATCTGAAGCAGATTCGTCGTCGTCCGCGGTTCCAAGCTCGAACGGGTTGGATGGGGTCAGGATTCTCGATGTGATGGCCTCGAACGGGCCCCGATGGGTTCAAAACCCCATCCGCGCCAGGTCTGCCTTCTGACGCAGCGTCAGATAACGGCGAAGTGACTCCGGACAAGGGGGACTTGGCGCCATTCCGGCGTCTCTTTGTCCATCGTAGTTGCTGTTCCTCCTCTGCAGTAGGTTTGCCCTTGGGAATTCGACGAGGAAGGCCGCCATGTCTCCCGCTCGTTGTCGCCGTCGTACAGCCATGCTTCGGTTTCGGTGTCTGGCGTAGCAGGGTCGCACCGGTAGCGTCCGCGAGGTTGTCGGAAGCGCCATTCGCACCAGATGGCGCGGTGTTGGTTGTCGATTTGCTAGGCGAAGTCACGCGATTGGCCCCTGGAAGCCGCAGGTCGGCCGTAGAACTCAAGCCAAAAAATCGTAGCCGGAATCCCACTCACACGCTCCATATACGCCGTACCTCGCATTCTCTCTTGGTGTCTTCTTGCCTTTCGACGCCGCCCTTTCTCTTCTGGCCTTGCTCGCCTCGCTGATCTGTCTAGCCCCCGGGCCACGTTGTCCTCGCTGCCACTTCCCCAGCCAGGACTCCTTGTTCGTCCTCCCACATCGCGCGACGAAGCTTCTTCCTTGCTGACGTCGACGTTCGGGTATCCGACATATTCTATCTTCCTCGCTCGTTTGTAAATCGACTCTTCCCATTTATCCTCGGGACCCAGGCCATCAAAGGTCAGACTCGGAGCATCCGAATCGTCCGAATCTGACGAGAAGCCGGACCAGTCCGCGGTTGGATCGGTCGAAATCACCCTGGCTGCCTGATTAGGCAACAACGGGGCGTGACCTTTCCTGGCCGCCCTCCTTTCCTCCATCTTGCGTTTCATGCTCGTCAATACCCCGGTTTCGCCTCTACTCCGTGCTTCGTCGCCAGGGGTAGGAATCCAGTACTTCTGTTTGCCACCTTTGCTGTAGCGGAGGCCGGCGCGAATGCGGCGTTGTCTGCCCTCGCCGTAATGAAGGCCACCTTCCGCGGGTTCGTACGCTTGGTATGAGATGCCTCGCCCTCTGACGTAGCTTTGATGTCCTCCCATACATCCTTGACGCCGAACGCATCGCGAAACGCATAGAAAAAAGGCATCCGGGCCTGAGTCGGATGACGCCACGTCAGAAGGGTCACCCATCAGCGATCCAGAGCCGACTCACAGAGTACTGCAAGCCATGATCAATGTAGTCACTAGCTTGAAAAGCATATTGCTGCGATGCAAAGTTGGCGGCGTGAGCGCAGGTACTGAAGTGGGGTGATATAGCCTTGAACTCACGTGTGCGATGGCGAAGAACGGCATTTCAAGGCATACCAAAGCGTCCCATCAAGGCCAGCGACATGTGTTCAGGGTCAGTATACACTCCGACTGACAACAAATGTCCTCATCAGTTGTGTGTTGCTATCATTCCCACCGCATGAAAAAGGGTCAACCCACGGCGCTTTATGGCTCCTAAAGCGACGAGCGAAGAGATTCTGATACTTGCCAACGAAACGAACAGGATCCCCTTCACACGAAAAGGAATTTGGCTGGAATATTTTTGGTCAGAAGGTGACATTCCACTCGTATGCACACACCACACTCACGAACAGGCCTGAACGGCTTCAAATCCGCCGACACACATACCCAGAACATCGCCAGACAGCTGTTCCCTCGCTATGAGCTCCATGCTGCACGTCGTGACGAGGTGATCTCACTCACTAAAGACTGAGGCAAATCGAGGCATTATATACCACGCTCACGTAGGTGTACCCGCATCCCATTGGAGGGCACCTTCTCGGTATGTATCAGTCGCTTTCAGAATCACTGTTGCTAGAACGAGCAACGGCTTGATCTGGACGTATTCTGTCTCATAAATAGGTAAGTGGCGCTTTCCTCCTGACAGCAAACAGCCGTGACCTACGCAAGACACCTCGCTTGAGGTTCAACAGCACCCATGGATCACTGACATCCATCGGTGCCAAGAAGAACAGATCGAAGGGGAAGGGGTGCGGAATGGGCGGTCGGCCATGTAACAGGATTAAAAGGGACCTCTCGCCGCCCAGGTAGGTGATCGAGGAGTTGGAGGAAAGCATATATGACGAACGCCTGGAAACGGATTCCCGGGATGATTAGTGACTTGCGAAGTGTATCGTTCACGCTGCCTTACTCACCTCGTACAGATCCCTCACCGCATCGATGAAGAATGCAGCGTCCAAGGAGAAGATGGCTATCAATGAAGCAATGGCGTAGAGCGGCACCCTGTCAACCAGACCAGAGAATCAGAACCCCATCCATGAGCACACGTATGGAACTGACGAGGGACCCACGTATCATTATCCGGACCACGAATCGCTGTAGATGAGGCCGGCGGTATGACTTGAGCTAGAGGGCTATGGAGAAATATGGAGACGGCCGATGCTGTTCGAGGAAGTGCGAATCAGTACTTTCACGGATCGACGGCGTCCAAAGAGCACCTCTCCCTCGCTTGCAACCCTTCATGTACCCGGCTCTCTTTTGCCCCATGTCTCCCAGACCAACCAATCAAGAAGCGAACCCATCGGCGGCTTACCAAGAATGGTGCAAACCCCGCAAACAATCAATAACGGCTTCGGCAACAGAGTTCCGGCCCCACGAGATCCTGGTGCGGCCACATAATCGAAGATGGGCGAGGGGGACGGGTGGGCATAGGGAGGGACGCGGCCGGAAGGAGAGCCGGTGCTTGGAAAGGAGGGAAGAGACATGTCTTGCGAATCCTTATGGTTGTCAAGATGGTATGTGACGAGTGCGCGTGCCTCCTGAGGGGGATGGTTGTCCAGATGAAGTATACGGAAGCCGACTGCTGAGCTGCTGCGCGTTTACCGAACTGGTTGCAGAGAGTGAAAAGCTTCTGTCGGATTCGTCGCTCTCTCGGTGACCAGTTTATTATATCTCTTTTAGATGATCAGGTGTCGGACTTGCACGTCCTTGACTCCCGCCTTATCGTGCCCTTCCGGTTGCTAGGGATCCTTTCAGCTCCTTCCAGCTCGTCCCGTTTGATGCAGCGGTGGGTCTGATACGTTTTCGAATTCTGATACGTTTTCGAATCTGTGGAGTGGGATGCTGAGTGCGTATCAAGTTACCATGTCCAAGGTGTGTACTTCTAACCCTTTAGACGATGCTGTTGAAGTTTGGCGAGATCAACCACAACGTCGCCATCTTCCACGCCATCGTTCGAAGCCACGCGGCCGAACGTCCGAAAGATGACGCGGTCGCGTGGCAATAAACGCATCCAAAGGTCGACAGGCGGAATACAAGAATGCAGAGGACGTCCGACCAGGTTGCCAAATGCAATGCTATGAGTTTCACCCCTGCTCACTCTCCTCTTCATCTTCGTCATCTTCGTCATCGCTCGACCCATCCCGGCTCACCACTTCCACGACCAGACTTCCGCCACCGTCCTTGACGACTTTCCACCCTTGCTCTCGCATGACCTGTCCCTCGGGTAGGCCGTATACAACCTGATCACTTCACCTCCATCCTCCTCCGTCCACGTCTGCCGTCCTCCTGGAGCCGTCTGTGGATCGTCCTCCGGCGCACGGGAAGCCGGGATGAACAGCGTTTCCACCCAGTTGAACAGCATGTCGATGGGTGTTTCGCACGGGAAATTGCCGGACCACGCGACCTCCGGATGGAGAAGTTGCAGGTAATCGCACCATTACTCGTATTCCAGACTTGACGTCCACCGGCTCGGAAGGAAGCTGTCGTCTCGCCCACCGCCTCCACTCCTCCCTCTCCTTCTTCAGCCTATTCCGCGTTCTGCTTCCTCTCCAGTCTTTCCCTCTCTTCCCTCTCCTTCCTAGCCTGCTCGGCCGCCCTCATCCTTTCCTTCTCCTCCGCTTCCCTCCTAGCGGCTCGCATCTTCAG
>CAWHQK010000129.1:0-10071 GCA_963831435.1 uncultured Acidobacteriota bacterium | reverse complement strand
CCTTCAGGTGCAAAGTAAAGAATCAAAAACAAAGCATGAATTATGTATCGATCCAGTCTCCAATGATCTGTTGTCGGATGAATGGAAGGAGTCACTGGATGATTTGTTGATGCGGAGGATATGGCGACTACAGCGAATTCCACGGGCACCGCTATCCAATGAAGCTGGCGCGGTATAGTGGCGGCAGTAAGATGGTGAGCGCAACAGTCACTGATTTGGAAGCCGCGCCGCTGGAGCCAGCGCTTCTCGTACCACCGGCAGGCGCCATTGAACGCCAGCAGTGCAAGGACTTGAAACATGCCATTCCGATCCATACGCCAGACCCAGCGTATCCGCGGTCGGCCAGCGAGAACCGGTTGATGGGCGAAACAAGAGTTGCGCTGACGGTGCTTACCGACGGATCGGTAGATAACATCCAACTTGTGGGAAGTAGTACAAAGTCGATGGATGAGGCGACGTTGAACACCTTGAAAGACTGGAAATTCAAGCCTGCTATGTGTGGGGCAGAGCCGGTTGTAACGGATATTCAAGTCGTGGTGGATTTTCGATTGTCGCAATAGTAAAGCAACATCACTTTGGGGCAAAGGACGCACGAAGGTATTGTCGATAGGCAGGAATTACATCGCCCAGTTTCCGGTTCCCAGTTGTCGGTGGTGAAGCGCTCAGTTGACGGGCGAGTCAGCCATTATTCTCAAAGACTTAGCTGTCATCACACTTCTGTCATCACGATGTGTTCCTCAAGGAACACTCCGTAAAGCGCGGACGCGCCCCCTCTGAGCGCAATCAAGGCACAAAGGAACGCCCGCGCCACAGAACTCTCTTTCATCGCGACTGCCTCGCTTCCACTACGCGGCTTTGCGCAGGAGGCGACGGCGGCGCATGCCTGCGTCCCAGTCGGTGGAGGCTATTACGGCGACTTCGTTGGCGGCCTGGCCGTAGAAGAATTTGGCTTCGGGCTCGCCGGCGAATCCGTGGAGGATGGGCGCTAGCGCGGCGGTTGTGGCCTGGACTGCGTCGAGGGTGCCGTGGAGCTTGAAGCTGATCGGCTTTTCTCCGTTGCCCTCGTAGTCGGTGAAGGCGGAGACTCCGGCGACCATGCCGGCGTTCACGGCGGCGGCGATGGCTGCGCCTTTTCTTCCGCGTATCGCACAGACGATGGAGAGCACGGCGTAGTGTCCGGTGACGGCGACATCGAGCCAGCGGTGGACTTTGGGCGAGATGAACTTGGGCGACTTGCGGAACACGTCGGGGACGGTGGCGGAGGTGATATGGAGGTCCTTTATGCGCGAATGGATCTCGCGGCCAACTTCTTGCAGATTTTCGCGCACCTTTTCGCCGCGCTCGCTGACTTCGGAAATGACGTCCTGCACGTCGCCGTTGTTGAGGCGCTCGGCAATATTTTCGGCTGTAATCTGGTTCTTTGATTTCATGACTTTGTCCTTGGGGAGAATTGTGTTGAGAGTTGGATGAGCCGAAAGCGTGAGATGTTTGCGCGGGAACGACATCCGAGATGTGGTAGGGCGGCTAAGGTGGCGATGTTTGAGAGCCAGCGGCGTAGGATTCAGGTTTCAGGGTGAGGTCTGACAGGAGCCCGTTGGCTTAACAGTCGGTTGAAAGTCTTCGCGGACAGGAGTGTCCGCGCCACACGGGATGCTCAAACACTAGGTCTCTCGACTGCGCGGATCATTACTTCGCGAATGATCCGCGCTTCGCTCGAGACGACAGAGTTGGGACGAGCGTCAGGTGCATAGGTCCTTCGCTTCGCTCAGGATGACAAATCGGCACATGAGGCATAGCTGGCGCCATCCCTGCCCTATTTTGGTTGTGGAACGATTCGGATGTAGGGCTTTGGAGACTTCCATCCGCTGGGATAGAGTTTCTGCGCTTCTTCGTTTGAGACCGAGCCTCCCAGGATCACGTCGTCGCCGGGCTTCCAGTCGGCTGGAGTTGAGACGCGATGTTTGGCGGTCAACTGGAGCGAGTCGAGGACGCGGAGAATTTCGGCGAAGTTGCGGCCGGTACTCATGGGGTAGGCGAGCTGAAGCTTGATTTTTTTGTCGGGGCCTACGATGAAGACGGTGCGCACGGTGGCGTTGTCATTGGCAGTGCGGCCTTCGGAGGTTTCGCCGCTGTCGGCGGGGAGCATCCCGTAGAGCTTGGCTACTTTCAGTTCGGGATCGCCGATCATGGGATAGTTCACCTTGTGCCCTTGGGTCTGTTCAATGTCCACGGCCCATTTTGAGTGGCTGCTGACGGGGTCCACGCTGACGGCGAGGATTTTTGTGTTGCGCTTGGCGAATTCCGGCTCAAGACCGGCCATGGCGCCGAGTTCGGTGGTGCAAACGGGAGTGAAATCCTTGGGATGGGAAAATAAAACGGCCCAGCCGTTGCCGATCCAGTCATGAAAATGGATGGTGCCCTGCGTGGTTTCAGCGGTGAAGTCAGGAGCGACATCATTGATGCGGGGAGTGCGTATTTCCTGGGTGAGAGTGCTCATTTTTTGTCTCCGTTCAATCCCTCAAGCGGGATGATTTGAATTTGTTTCGCGAAAGTCTGAGCCGGCCGGCTGAGATAACGGATGGACGTCGCGAAAAACGAAACCCACCTCGCTACCGGGTGGGCCATGAAAAAATCGCTTGCGCTACCCACACACCGGCCGTTACATGCAGCGACAACAACAAGGGGCCAGCGTAGGATTACTGCGCATAATTTGAGGATACGCGCCGTGAAAATTTGCGTCAAATGGGGAAAGTGGTTTTCTTGTGTGGGGATTTGCTTCGGCACACGATGACGGAGTAGTTAATCCGCGCGTGAGGAAATGTTGTGGAACGAAATGAGGAAGACGATTTATTATTTTGTCGCGTGATGCGATTGATCAAGAGAATCGCATGCGAGAGCAAGTTCGCGAGTTTTGCAATGGCGCGAACTTCCCATTTACATTCCTGTCACTTTACACGGGTACGCAACTCCCGTTACGATGCTTCTCGTCCTTATTAATAAAGATTTGCTGTCGCAAGTTCCGTTGCTCTCCTGAAAAATGAAACCCAAACGAACTATTCTCTGCGTGGATGACAATGAGCAGGCGCTTTCCATCCGCAAGGTGATGCTGGAAACCCGCGGCTATCGCGTGGTGACCAGCAGCAGCGGAGAAGAGGCGCTGCGCCGCTTTCAGGAGGGCGGCATTGATTTACTGCTGACAGACCTGATTATGCCGGGGATTGATGGCAGCAAATTGATTGAAGCGGTGAAAGCCATTTCGCCGCAGACGCCGGCGATTCTGCTTTCGGGACGAATCAAAATTTGCGACCGGGAGACGCAGGCGGATGTTTTCCTTCCCAAGGGAATGTATGCGCCCGCGGAATTACTGGAGCGCGTGCGCGTATTGCTGGTGCGCAAGCGCGGCCCGAAGCGCATGCAGCCTCAGGCGGAACGGGTTCCTGTGCGAACCAGCGTTGCCTGAGCGAAATCGTTGAAGCGCGGCATTCGTTGGGCGCGAGATCGCTAGTGTAATATCGTAAAGATGGCAGCCTTCATTGAGGCGCAGGACCTCCGCAAAACTTACCGTATTGGAAAGATCGATGTCCTGGCGCTGCGCGGAATCTCCTTCAGCGCGCAAAAAGGCGAATTTCTTAGCGTAGTTGGCCCTTCGGGCAGTGGGAAATCCACGTTATTTTATCTGATTGGCGGGCTGACGCGGGCGACCTCAGGCCGTGTGATTATTGACGGCGACGATTTCTCTAAGCTTTCAGACGCCGAGCGCACGCGCATGCGGAAGCGGAAGATCGGCTTTGTATTCCAGAAATTCAATCTGCTGCCGACGCTTGATGCGCGGTCAAATATTTATGTGGCGCTCGATATTGCGCGCACGAACGGGAGTTTCGACAAAAAATATCTAGAGAAAATTCTGGATTTGCTCGGGCTGACGAAGCGGCTGAAGCATCGTCCGTCGGAGATGTCAGGCGGAGAGCAGCAGCGAGTGGCGCTGGCGCGGGCGTTGATCAACAAGCCAGCTATTGTGCTGGCGGATGAGCCGACGGGAAATCTTGATTCGGAGAATTCCGAGATCGTGCTGAATATGCTGCGGCAATCGAACCAGGAATTAGGACAGACGGTACTGATGATCACGCATAATCCGGCGGCGGCCAGCTATGGCGACCGCGTGATTCACATGCGCGATGGGCAGATTGTGGGTGCGGAAAAAGATCCGCAGTGGACGGGGCACTGAATACGTTCAGCGAATGGGCCGCTTTTGCGCGGCGAAAACCGCTGTTATAATTGATTGCTCTCAATAGTTGTTTGCTCTGGGCGGGAGTAACTCAGTGGTAGAGTGCGACCTTGCCAAGGTCGAAGTCGCGGGTTCAAATCCCGTCTCCCGCTCCAAACCTTCTTTATTGTGTACCTTAGGCTTCCCCCCTCAATTTTCAGTCCTGTATAGACTGCACTCGGGTTGCTGATAGACAGCTCGATGGCACCTTTGAGCAAAAATGCCTAATGGAATCAGCATAGAACCTCAATGGTTATCTGCCGAGGCACGAGCACCTCGCCGCAAATCACGAGTAAAGATTGTTTTGTTAGACTGTTAGAGGTAACACCGTGGCCAGACAAAGACACCTTTCTCATGCCCCACTCCGTGAGGCTCTCATCGATATTCAACTGACAAGCTTGCGTCCGGTAGAGTTTGCGCAAAATCTTGAACAATTCGAGTTACCTGGATTTCAACGGAAACTTCAACTTAGATTCGGAGAATTTTTTTTGCACTTCGGAAAAGATGAGCCACCTCAATCGAAGTCTAAGGTTGAGATTGCTGGATGGCGATATGAGTCATCCGATGGTTCGCGAGTAGTGCAACTGCGGCGCAATGGTATGACATACAGCTTCCTTAAAGGATATACGGAATGGTCCGATATCAAAAACGCAGCCCAAGAAGTATGGCGACTTTCGTGTGCTTGGGCCGGTGATGTTGAGGTCGGACGGGTTGCAGTGAAGTATATAAATGTAATCGAGTCTCCTCCAGGAGCAGAATTAACTGACTATTTGATAACTGTTCCAAGCATCCCAGAAGAGCTTCCGCAGAGGTTGGCTCACTTTCTTACACGTGTAACTATTCCGTTTGACAAAAATATACTGGCAATTATAACGACTGCGCTGGAAGCTTCGTCCAATATAGTCTTTGATATCGATGTGTTTTCGCAGCAGGTATTTGCGGGAAACTCCTTGGAATTTTGGGCGTTGTTAGATAGATTGAGAGAAATTAAGAACTCGATCTTTTTTTCGACTGTGACAGAGAAAGCATTAGAGGCCTACGAATGATTGCTTGTAGTTCCGTTCTCGACGTGCCGATTCTGATGGGTGGAACGCAGTCCGGTGAGAGCCTAGCCGCCTCATTCATTGCAGAGCAAATGCGAGAATTGACAATGAATAGGCTCGAAATGTTCTTCCCGCAAATAATTTCTCTCGTGAGCGAAACCAGCGAAGTGCAAGATTCCGATATGTCGCCGGTCAGTTACGAGACTGCCCAAGCGGCTCTGTGCTTCGCATTGTTGTTACCGCGGTCTTTCCCAAACCCCGAAGTTGCTGCTGACCCAGATGGAGAAATATCGTTTGACTGGTCCAAATCAGGCAAGATGTTTTCGGTCAGCATTAGCGGGAAAGGAAGAGTTTCCTACGCAGGAAGGTTTAGTGATAAGAGCAAGATTCATGGCATTGAGCAGCTTTCTGAGACAATTCCTTCAGAAGTTCTACGCGGGATCGAAAAAACAATTCGATAGTAAGTCGGGAGAGCTCCTAACGCTGACGCGATTTATTTATTACGGCAGCCACTATTCCAGTGGTCGTCCCAAGCCAGCAGCATTCCTTCCACGTCGAGAAGAAAATACGATTTCAATGCTCTTCATTGATAGTCTACAGGACCAACAGCTTTGGAACGTCGGGGATGAGATTGGAGAAAAAAGAGGCCGAAGTGCGATTGCTCGAGCTGATATGCCGAAATCCCGAGTGGTCGAGGCTGGACTCTTAGTGGCCCTAACCCCAGGTCCACACCCCAATCATGCAGATGCTAGTGGATGGCCTGATGGGAAAGATGAACGTAAAGCCATAGCCCTCGAACTCTGCGCTGCGTCTGCTCTCCACATCCGCTCAAGCGCATCTAATATCTTCTGATTCGTATTTCCCAGACGCCTCAAGCAGAGCTTGTGATGCGACCCTCTTAATTCATTGCTTGGAGGCCGCGCTGACTTCCGTCCACAAACTAAAGAGAGATTACCGACAGTGCGTCCGCTGGTTGCCTTGGTAACCGCTCCCCCCACTAGGGAGCCATTCTTCTTTAATCGCGATGTTGCGATGATGGATTCGCCGGACATGACCGCCACTTCATTTGTCCTTTGGAGCCCTTCCGGGGTAGGGAGCAGGCTCTAAGGGGAGCTTTCGCTCCCATGTCCGGCGAGAACAATCTTAGGATGAATTGGGCATTCAGAAAATCTGAATTTTAGATCGTGGCGAACACTTTAGATTGTGGAGCTGGTTACTTCAGAGGGCCCTGCGGCGCAGGTTCTGGCGCTAAAAATGGGGGCGTTTGCGAACAGTGCATGCTGCGAGGGAGTAATATTCCCGCCGATCCCCAGGAAGATGCGGGTTGTCGTAAGGTCCCTCCGTCTTCGCCGCGCTCAGCGTTGGGATGACATAGTTAAACAGCTGTATCGCTTCAATAGAACGCGCCACTCCCCGGGTTCAGTGACATTTGCCTCCGCCCGCATCCATCTCTAAAATAGATCATCCAACTCATATGATTCACTTCCCTGTTCCAGAAGCGCTCACATTTGATGACGTGTTACTGTTGCCAGCCCACTCGGGCGTAATTCCCGCATACGCCGATACGCAAACCCAGCTTACGCGGAACATCCGGTTGAATATTCCCGTCATTAGCGCCGCCATGGACACGGTGACGGAATCGCACATGGCCATTGCGCTGGCGCAGCAGGGTGGGCTGGGAATCATTCATCGAAACCTGGGGATCGAGCAGCAGTCGGAGGAAGTGGACAAGGTAAAGCGCTCGGAGAGCGGGATGATTGTGGATCCAGTGACCATGTCGCCGGACGCAAAGGTTTCAGACGCGCTGGAGGTGATGCGCAAGTACAAGATTTCCGGTGTGCCGATCACCAAGAACGGAAAGCTGGTGGGCATCCTTACCAATCGCGACCTACGCTTTGAGAGCCGCTTCGATGTTCCCATCAGCAGCGTGATGACGAAGGAAAAGCTGATCACCGTACCGGTGGGGACGACGCTGACGGAGGCGGAGAAAATCCTGCATGAGCACCGCGTGGAAAAGCTGCTGGTGGTGGACGACAAGTATGTTCTGAAGGGCTTAATTACGGTCAAGGACATCCAGAAAAAATTGAAGTATCCAAATGCGGCGAAGGACTCCCATGGCCGCTTGCGGGTGGGCGCGGCTATTGGCGCCACGGGAGATTTTCTGGAGCGCGCGCAGGAAATGGTGAAGAATAAAGTTGATCTGCTGGCGATTGACAGCGCGCACGGCCACCATGACCGCGTGCTGGAGGCGATCAAAGCCATCAAAGCCAAGCTGCCGGAGGTGGATTTGATTGCCGGCAATGTCGCCACTTTTGATGGCGCGTGTGAATTGGCGCGATGCGGAGCGGACGCCATCAAGGTTGGGATTGGCCCTGGGTCCATTTGCACCACGCGCATTGTAACGGGCGTGGGCGTGCCGCAGATGACCGCAATTGCGGAAGCGTACCGGGCGACTAAAGATGCGAACGTGCCGATCATCGCCGATGGCGGCATCAAGTTTTCCGGCGACGTCACCAAAGCGCTGGCAGCGGGCGCGAGCGCGGTGATGATTGGGTCGCTGTTCGCGGGCACGGACGAGAGTCCCGGCGAGTTGATTCTTTACCAGGGCCGCACTTTTAAGTCATACCGCGGCATGGGATCGATTGGAGCGATGGCTTCGGGATCGGGCGAGCGATACTTCCAGAACCCGAGCGACTCTTCCACTGTCATTCCGGGATCGGGCGAGGAGTCAAACCGCGTGGCAAAACTTGTTCCGGAAGGAATTGAGGGGCGCGTGCCGTATCGAGGGTCGGTCTCCATGATCCTGAACCAGATGGTGGGCGGATTGAAATCGGGCATGGGATATTGCGGTTGCTCGACAATTCCTGAGCTTCTGCAGAAAACTCGTTTTGTGCGGATCAGCGTGGCGGGCCTGCGCGAGAGCCATGTGCACGATGTCGTGATCACACGAGAAGCGCCCAACTACGCGCGGGAGTAACCGACCGATTTGAAGAGTCAAGTTTCTTCCGTGGCAGCGAAAGAGCCATCCTTGCAATCCCATCAACGTCACATGCTGAAGGTTTGGATCGCGGCGGGATTGTGGATTGGGATCATCGTGGTTGAATCCACAAACTATTTGTCGTCTGACAATACCAGCCACTATCTTTATCCACTTCTGCATTTTGTGTTCGGAATCAGCTGAAGACGTTCGCTCCTTCCACGGTTATCTGCGGAAGACCGGGCACTTTGTGGGATATTTCATTTTGAGCCTGCTGCTTTTGCGCCTGGCGCGAAACATTGCCGAGCGCGCAACGCTGGAGCGCGCGATGGGCGGTGATTGCTTTTCTGATGTCCGCATTCGTGGCCAGCATGGACGAATGGCACCAGACGTTTTTGGCCACGCGCACGGGGAGCATTCACGATGTGCTGCTGGACAGTTCCGCGGCGTTGACGGCGCAGTTGGTTATTGCGCTGTTCCTGTGGGTGCGCTTCCGTCGAGAGCCGGCTTAGACTGCAAGGGTTTTATTCCCGACAAAATCAATAATACAGCCGCAGCGAGCGCCAGCGCCGTTGAGAGAAAGAAGGGCACACGCGCGCCGAAATACTTCCAGAGTTCTCCGGTAAGAATGCTTGCCAGAAGTATGGCGCTGCTGGTGATGAAGGCGTAAATTCCGAGGGCGCGTCCGCGGATTTCGCTGGGCACCGAGGAGACGACCAGCGATTTGAGCACCGGATTAGTGAGGGCGTAGAACAGGCCGTAGGAGCCCATGGCGATCCAGATGGCTGGCTGCGAAGGAGCGAGTCCAAAGACGAAATATACGGCGGCAAAAACCAGGTAGCCGGTGGCGGCGATGGCGCGACGGGAAATCCGGTCGCTGAGAATGCCCGCGGGCCAGGAAAAGAGCGTGTACGTGACGTTGAAGGTGAGTCCCAGCAAAGGCGCGCGGGTGGCGGCGATGCCAACGCTCCCTGCCCTAAGGACCAGGAACATGTCACTGGAATTGCCCAGGGAAAAAAAAGTGACTGCGCACACTAAAAAATAGAAGGCTGGTGGCAGAGAACGCACGGACGGTTTCGGTTTCGGTCGCGTTTGCTTTGCGGATTGGCCGGCGGTTTGCGCTAACTGTGCAGCGGCATGGGTGGCTTTTGTTTCCTGAATGCCAAAGAAAGCCGCAGCCACGCAGAAAAATCCCGGGACCGCGGCTGCCAGGAAAACTGTGCGTAGTCCGTAGTGAGGCAGAAGCAGTAGAGCGGCCAGCGGTCCAATGACGGCTCCGGCGGAGTCGAGCGACTGAATTAATCCATAGGCCGAGCCTAGCTTTTGTGTGGATTCAGCGACCATAACGTCGCGGGGAACGCTGCGAATTCCTTTGGAGAAGCGGTCGGCGAAACGGATTGCCAGCACCTGCCCCCAGGAGGTGACCAGCGCCAGCAGCGGCTTGACGGCGTTGGCGACGAAATAGCCGCCCACCACGATGGGTTTACGGCGGGAGATGCGATCGGTAAGGTATCCGGCGAATAGCTGAACGAAGGAAGCGACACTTTCCGCAACGCCTTCAATCACACCCAGTTGTGCTGGGCCAGCGCCGATGGAAACCAGGAACGCGGGCAATACCCAGTACGCCATTTCGGTGGCAACATCGTTGAAGAGTGACGTTAAACCAATGCCAGGATGTTGCGGCTGCCGTAATTCGCCGTTTCTGGCGCCTGCGCTTGCATGTGGATGTTGTATCAGAGAATGAACAAGACGTTCGACGGCGATCCGCGCGAGAAATCGCCACTAAT
>CAWHQK010000128.1:0-17789 GCA_963831435.1 uncultured Acidobacteriota bacterium | reverse complement strand
CGTGATCTCTCCATGCGGAGAACCGGGAGGTCCCACGGTCACCCGCCTGTGGTGATGGTGGGGCGGGCCGTGCGGGGAACGCCGAGGCGGTAATCCCTGTGATGCACGATCGTGGGAAGTCGGACGGTCCCGTAGTACCTGCGAAGCCGCCGAACAACGCCGCGGTGCGGCGGCGGAGGCGGTGGAGGGAAGGGGGCCGGCCGAGGGGAACGCGGCCAGCGAAACGCGCCCCGGACACAGAGCCGGGCATGAGCGCGTCAAGTGAGCTGGATCGTGTGCGCCGAGTGGCGCGAAAGGACAAGGATGCGCGGTTCACCGCGCTGCTGCACCACGTCGACGTCGATCGCCTGCGGGCGGCGTACTCGGGCGATCCGCCCGAACGCCGCGCCGGGGGTCGACGGGGTGACGTGGCGGGACTACGGGCAGGATCTCGAGGCGAACCTTCGGGATCTGCACGCTCGGGTCCACAGCGGGCGCGTACCGGGCGAAGCCGTCTCGGAGGGCGTACATCCCGAAGGCCGACGGGCGGCTGCGGCCGCTCGGGGTCGCCGCGCTGGAGGACAAGATCGTCCAGCGGGCGGTGGTCGAGGTGCTGAACGCGATCTACGAGGAGGACTTCCTCGGCTTCTCCTACGGGTTCCGGCCGGGGCGCAGCCCGCATCGACGCGTTGGACGCGCTCGCGGTCGGGATCGAGCGCAGGAAGGTGAACTGGGTGCTCGACGCGGACATCCGCGACTTCTTCACCAGCCTCGACCAGGCTGGCTGGTGAAGTTCCTCGAGCACCGGATCGCGGACAAGCAGGGTCCTGCGCCTGATCCAGAAATGGCTGAGCGCGGGGGTCATCGAGGACGGGACGTGGACGGCAGACGATGGAGGGCGCGCCGCAAGGAGCGTCGGTCTCGACCGCTGCTGGCGAACGTCTACCTGCACTACGTCTTCGACCTGTGGGCCCACCAGTGGAGGACCCGGCACGCGCGCGGCGACATGGTCGTCGTGCGGTTCGCGGACGACTTCGTGGTGGGCTTCGAGCATCGGGACGACGCCGAGCGGTTCTTGGCGGACCTTCGCGAGAGGTTCGCGAAGTTCGGTCTGGAGCTGCACGCCGAGAAGACGCGGCTGATCGAGTTCGGGCGGTTCGCCGCCGAGCATCGAAGGCGCGGGGCTCGGCAAGCCTGAGACGTTCGAGTTCCTCGGCTTCACGCACATCTGCGCGAAGACCAGGACGGACGGTTCAAGCTCAAGCGGGTCACGAGCAAAACGGATGCGGGCCAAGCTACACGCGGTCAAGACCGAGATGAGACGACGGATGCACCTCCCCAATCCTCGGAAAGGGGTTAGCAGCTCTGAACCAACGGCAATGATCTCGGCTTTCACGCCTAGAGTTTATTGCACGCGGGGCAATATCCAAAATGCCGGTGGTCCCAAAGCAACGGTTGAAGACATGATTTCAAAAGGAGGGTTTGCGCCCGCCGATCGTCGCAAACAGATTCCAACCAGAGATTTAAAGCAGTCCTTCGATATTCCACATGAGACGGTGAACAGCGGTAGTAGTGGCCAAAATCGCCGAGCGCCCAGGAGCGAACGCCAGGCCCACCAAACCTGATCCAGAAACTTCCAGAGCGGCTTTCCCGTCGGGTGTAATCTTCACGATCCCGCGTTGTCCCCCAAGCGAAGCGGCCACATAAAGATTGCCATTCACATCAAACGCCAATCCCTGAGGACGGCCCAATCCGCGGAAGAATGTGGAAACCGAACCGTGCACGTCAATCTTGTAAACGCAATCGAAGCTGGAGATCGTAGGGCCGGTGACGAAGAGATTGCCCTGCGCGTCAAAGGCGAGGTGATAGGCAGAGACGCTAGCTTCAAGAGTGGCGAAAACGAAAATCTGGCGGTCGCGGGCAATCTTGAAAATCGTACCGCTGCGGTCGCCCACATAAAGGTTTTCTTCCCGGTCGAAGGCAATACCGGTGGCGATTCCCATTCCTTCCGCGTACGCGGACATGGTTCCGTTTGGCGCAACGCGATACACCGTTCCGTCGTAGCGGGAAGAAACATACATAAGCCCTTCGCGGTCGAAAGCAATCGAGGTGGGATTCAGCATCTCCGTGACAAACGGCTTCATGGTGTAGTTCTGATCAATTTTGTAAATCGAAACCGGAACCTTCTGGCCGCGCGCGCCGGAAACAGTGGTGAAGATGTTGCCGTCCGCGTCCAGCGCGGGATTCGAAACCGGGTGCAGGTTCTCGGCGATAGTGTTGGCCACGTGAATTTCGTGCGGGTTGCTGGAATGCCCGTTAGTGCGGATGACGACCGACTCCGATGACGCGGCATAGGGAACGCGGGCCACGATAAATTCGTCAGAGCTGATGACTACTGACCCTTCCTGATCGCCGAAAAGGACAGTGGGGCGCTGCAATTCAGCCGGGCGCAGGCTTTTGCCTTGAATGCGAATTTCGCCCCCGGGGAGCGCGGAACTGGGCACGGACGGCCTCGATGTGCGGGTTCCCGTTCGTACTCTTTTTCCCCATGATTCGGTCAGAAATACTCATATAACTGTCTATTTAGATGCAGGGAGACAAGTCATCGTGACAAAACTCCATAGTGAAATAGGAGTTGCATGATGATCAAAGCGTATAAACCCGCGCCGATGTCGTCAAGCACAATGCCAGCACCTTGCGGAACACGTTCCAGTTGGCGCACCGGTGGCGGCTTAAGAATGTCGAAGGCACGAAAGAGCAGAAATGCCGCCAGCAAAGATGTCCACGTAACGGCGCGCCAATTAAGGGAATCAATTGCCCCGCGACTTCATCAATCACCACAAATGACGGGTCTTTTTTTCCCCAGGCCTGCGCGACGCGGGTGGAAGCGGGGATTCCCACAAGCACCGCCAATAGGCAAAGCGCCATTGCCGTCCACGGTTGCCAATGAGGAGAAATCCAGCGGGTCACCCCGATCCACACAAGAATTGTTGCAGCGGACGCCCAGCTTCCCGGCCCCGGCTTCAATTTTCCAATATAGAAAAAAGTTGCGGTCAGCGTGGCCCAGCGCGGTGCGGGGCGGGTTGAGGCTGGAGTTGGTATGGAGGCGCCTTCCACGTTGATCAATCGTTTTCTTCGCGATGCCTGAGAATGGATTCAACCGCTTCCTCGTCGCCGTCCGTCACTGGAGACGAGACCACGTATGCTCCACTCGCCCATTTGCCCAAATCAATGCTTCGGCAACGCTCGCTGCAGAAAGGGAAGTCGGCGTCCGCTTTCTTGACCGCCTTCTTGCAGGTCGGGCATTGCAACTTAGCGAGTTTGTGAGCCATGAGTTTTCTAACGACGACCGGCCTCAAAGGATTTCCGCGATCAGGTCGTAATCGTGGGCCTCCGTCACCCGGCAACGATAAAAGTTCCCCTGCTGTGGATCGATTCCTTCAGGAACATCATTCACGAAAACTTTGCCATCAATCTCAGGAGCGTGCATCGCGGTGCGGCCCTCCAGCAGAAGTTCGCTCTCCTGCGAAACTCCTTCCAGCAGCAGGTCGAATTCTTGTCCTACCAAAGACTTCTTTCTGCGTTTGCTGATGCCACGCTGGATCTGCATCAGCTTCTTGCGCCGCGCTCTCAATTTCAGACGGAGCAATCTTTTGTCCGAGCCCGTAAGCACCAGCGCCTTCCTGATCGGAGTAGCCGAACGCGCCCATCCAGTCGAATTCGGCGGCGCGGACGAAGCCGCACAACTCCTCAAATTCTTCTTCGGTTTCGCCCGGGAAATCCGACGATGAACGAAGTGCGCAGCGTAACTCCGGGAATCGTCTTGCGCATCTTTTCAATCGAACGCAGGAAAATGTCGGCGCTGCCGCCGCGCTTCATGCGCTTTAAGACCGAAGGCCGAAGCGTGCTGCAGCGGGACATCAATGTAGGAGCAGATTTTTTCGTGCGCGGCGATGGTTTCCAGCAGCGCCCCGTAATCTTGTTGGGATAAGCGTAGAGAAAACGCACCCAGCGCAGTTCCTCGATGCTGCGCAAGCTTTTCCAGCAACAGTGCCAGGCCGTCTTTCAGTCCAAAATCTTCGCCGTAGCAGGTTGTGTCCTGACCGATCAGCGTGATTTCACGAACGCCGGAGTGTGCCAGACGTTCCGCCTCAGCCACTACCGACTCAAATCTGCGCGAGCGAAACTTTCCCTCGCAGCTGCGGAATGATGCAGAAGCTGCAAGGATGGTCGCAACCTTCGGCAATCTTGATGTAGGCGGTGTGCTTGGCTGTCGCCAGCACCCGCGGCGTAGCTTCGTCATATAAGTAATTGGGCAGATCGGCGATGGCGCCGTCCCACGACTCGCGGGAGAATCGGCCTTGCGCGGCGCGGGCATCGCCTTCCGGACGCGAATTCAAGAATCCGAAACGGCGAATCGATGGCCGGGGTCGCGCGGCGGTTCGATCCCCGCCGCTGCCAGGATACTCTCCAGTTCTCCCGTTCCGACGACCGCGTCCACTTCGGGGATATTTTTTCGAATCTCATCTCGAAATCGCTCCACCAGGCATCCGGCAACCACCAGCTTTGCGCGCGTTGCCTGACGTCTTGTGCCGCGCCATCTCCAGGATCGTATTGACCGATTCCTGTTGCGCGCTCTCGATAAATGAGCAAGTATTGACCACGATGACGTCAGCGTCTTCGGCGCGACGACAAGTTCCGCCCCGGCCTGCGCCAGCATGCCCATCATCACTTCGCTATCCACAAGGTTTTTAGGACACCCCAGGCTTACGAAGCCCACCTTGGGACGTGGGGCGTCCGCTTGCGGCGAGACCACGGGAAGTACGGTAGAAGGCTTTTCACGCATGTAATCTGCTTATTTTATCACTACATACGCTGTCTCAAAGTTGGGCAATTCATCAGAAATTTATCGTTTTGTTACCTCCCTTTAACAATTTGCAAATAAAACCTACCCATCCGATGGCCCATACACAGATGGCCGGCCGATTTCGTGACATGTCGCGGGACGGCGAAGGCACGTAAGAGTGAAGCGTTTACACCGAACGCTGCTTTTCCATACAGGGTGGATGCACCCGAACTTCGTTTTGAGCAAAATTCAAGGAGAGAGAAGAATGAAGTCAGTTCTCAGGTGGTGTGCGGTTCCGCTATTAGCTGCAACGGTGGTAGCGCAAACTACAACTACAACGCCGAAAAAAGCGGTCCACCATGCGGCTAAGTCAATCATAACGGCGGACGATGTGCAGCAGTTGCGCGACGCCCTTGCCGCTCAGCAGCGCCAGATTGAGCAGCTAAGGCAACAAATGCAGAACCGCGACACGGCCCTGCAACAGGCGCAGCAGCAGGCCCAACAGGCACAGGAGCAGTTACAGCAGGCGCAGAGCGCCGCCAGTGATGCCCAGCAAAAAGCATCCAGCGCCGAAGCGGCAACGAATGACCAAAAAGACACGATCAAGAGGTTGAACAACGATGTGGCCGACCTGAAGGGCACCGTCACAAGCGATGCGGCCGAAACGCAGGAAGGGCAAAAGCGAATCTCCGCGCTCGAAGGAATGGCCGGACACCTGAAATTCAGTGGCGACTTGCGTCTTCGCTATGAACTCTTCTTCGGCGGCGCCGCTGTTACCGGGCCGGAAACCGCGAGCCGCGAGCGTGAACGCTTTCGTTTACGCTTCAACGTGAACACAAAAATCAACGACGATTTTGACGCTGGTTTTTCTTTGGCAAGTGGCGATATTGGCGATCCCGTCTAACCAATTCAAGCGAAACCGGCTTCTACACACGCAAACCCCTTGCGATTGATAAAGCTTTTGGCGTCTACAAGCCGCATTACCTAAAGCCCTTTCCCTGACCGTCGGCAAATTCGGATACACCTGGCAACGCACCGAATTGACATGGGACAACGACTTGAATCCCGAAGGCGCGAGCGAGCAACTCTCCTGGGATTGGAAGAAAAACGTTCTTAACCACTTCGCCATTATCGGCTTCGAAACCCCAATTTTTGAAGTGGGTGGCGACCCGGATACCTACATGACCGGTGGTCAGGTGCAGACCGGCTGGAATTTAGGATCGCGGCTCAAATTCCGCGACGGCGCTTATTATGACTTCGATAACGTGAACACCATCGCGCAGAACCAGGCGCAGAGTCCGGCCAACGGTTTTGCGACCCAGGGTATTGCCAACACCGGCGGCGGCAACTTTGGCTTCGGCGCTTCGGCCTTGAGCAACAACTTTGGCGTCATTAACAATCAGCGCGTTTTCGCCTCCGGATATGGCATCTTTGACGGCCTGGCGCGTTTGGATATTGACACGGGCAGCAAGCGCTGGCCTGTCTATGCGCTGTTTGACTTCGCGCAGAACACCAAGGCTTGCGACAATCTGGATGCATTCGCCGCCGCTGGCGTCGCTGCACCCGCCTGCGACCCTCACCAGCGGCACGGCTACTGGTCAGAATTTAAAGTCGGTCAAACGAAGAACAAAGGCGACATGATGCTGGGCTACGCATTGAACGCATCGAACGTGACGCCGTACTCTCGGCCTTCGACTTCAGCGATTTAAAGCAGCCGACCAACGTCGTCGAGCACCGCGTGGAGGCTTACTACCACGCCTATTCGCATGTGCAGGTTGGCGTCACTGGTCTGATCGGGCGGCAAATCGTGACCGCTCAAAGTCCCACGTTGGAGCGCTGGCATAGACGATGGCAGTTCGACACTATTTTTAACTTCTAAGCGTGGCTTCTAACTCAATGCCCTGCAATCACTTATCGCAGGCCGAAGCGCCTCTGGTGCCCCGGCCCGCTGTTTTTTGTTGGCGTATACTTGAATCACCGTCAAGGTGCTGAATATTCTGCTGGATGGCGGCTTCGCTCGGTGAATTCAAGCTCAACTTCGAAAATTTGAGTGGGAAACCGGTGCAGTTGTGCCCGCTGCTTAAAACTCATGGCCCGAATTGCTCTCGATAGTCCGAAGTATTACATCAACCGGGAAGCCTCCTGGCTGGCCTTCAACCGGCGTGTCCTCGAAGAGGCCCAGGACGAAAGCAATCCGCTGCTTGAGCGCCTTAAATTTCTTTCCATTACCGCCAGCAATCTCGACGAATTTTTTGAAGTGCGCGTGGCTGGTCTGGTGCAACAGATTGAAGACGGGTACACCGAAGCGGACCTGGATGGTTTCACCTTACTGGAAGAGCGCGAGGTTGTTTCCCAGGCAACGCACGAGTTCGTGGATGAGCAATATAGCTGCTGGAACGACCAGTTACGCCCGCTTCTTTCAGAAAATGGCATCCGGGTGTTGGGCGTTGACGAACTCGATGCGCGCGCCCGTGCCTTCGTGGACGACTACTGCGCAACGTGAACTCGATCCACTGCTCACGCCGGTCACCATTGATCCCGCGCATCCTTTTCCGCGGGTCATTAACAAAGCATTGTGTGTGGCGTTTCTGCTGCGGCGGCGGCGGCGGTCGTCGCTGACTTACACCGGAGTGGTGACAGTTCCTCGCGCTTTGCCGCGTTTGGTGCGCCTGCCCTCTGATGGCACCGACGATTTCATCTTCCTTGCGGACCTGGTGATTTATCACGCTTCCCGCATGTATCACGGATATGATATTGTTTCCTCCGCCGCTTTCCGCGTGACGCGCAACAGCAATCTTTATCTGGCCGAGGAAGAATCGCGAAATTTGCTGGAGTCGGTGCGCACCGAACTGCACAATCGCCGCAAAGGCGACGCCGTCCGGCATGGAGATTGATGCCGACGCCGATCCGGAAATCATGGAACGCCTGCGCACGTATTTTGAACTGGAGCCCTGGCAGGTGTTTCCTGTTAATGGCCCGGTGAACCTCTCGCGGCTGTTCAATATTTACGAGCAAACGCAGCATCCGGAGTTGAAGTTCAAGCCCTACGTGCCGCGCGAACTCCGGCTCACCGCCAATCACAAGACCTGTTTGAGGAACTGCGGCGGCATGACGTGCTGCTGCATCATCCATTTGACTCCTACGATGCGGTGGTTTCCTTCATCGAGGCTGCGGCGGAAGATCCAAACGTGCTTTCCATCAAACAAACTCTTTACCGCACCAACGAACATTCGCTTATCGTGCCTGCGTCTGATTGAAGCCGCAGCCAAGAAAGAAGTGACCGCGGTGGTGGAGTTGAAGGCGCGTTTCGACGAAGCATCCAACATCCGCTGGGCGCGCGATTTAGAAGACGCGGGCGTGCAGGTATTCCACGGCCTTGTCGGCCTGAAGACCCATTGCAAACTATCATTGCTGACCCGCCATGATCGTGACGGCGTGACGCGCCAGTACGCGCATCTTGGGACAGGGAACTACAACGCGAACACCGCGCGCATTTACACCGATCTGAGCCTGCTCACCGCTGACCCGGCAATTACCAACGCCGCGCATAATGTATTTAGTTTTCTCACCGCCTATGCCGAGCACGCGACCTATGATCCGCTGTTCGTGGCGCCGGTAAACATGGCGGAACATATTCTTTCGCTCATTGCCCGCGAAGCGGAACACGCGGGGCATGGCCGGCCCGCGCACATCATCGCCAAAATGAATGCGCTGCTGGACAAAAATGTGGTCATGGCGCTTTACCGCGCTTCGCAGGCAGGAGTGAAGATTGACTTGATTGTCCGGGGAATTTGCTCGCTTCGCCCGGGGTACGCGGGGTTAGTGACAATATCCGCGTGTGCAGTATTGTTGGGCGCTTCCTGGAGCACAGCCGCATTTATTATTTTGAGAATGCCGGAGAAGAAGAAGTGTATTTGGGCAGCGCGGACTGGATGCCGCGCAACCTGTACGAGCGAGTCGAAGTTATTTTCCCCGTCATAGACGAACTTCTTCGCGAGCGGGTGAAGCGCGAAATTCTTGATGCCTACCTGGCCGATAATCGCAAAGCACGCTTATTGAGGGCCGATGGAACTTACGAACGCGTTTGGCAGGCGCAAGGGAAACGCAAATTGCCGGCTGGTGTGGCAAGCTTTAGCGCCCAGGATTTTTTAATCGCAGTCGCCGAAGGCAAACAGGCTCCGGATGCAATCCCGGTGGCCCCTGTGCGCAAAACACGACGGACAGCAGTACGGAAAGAGCGATAAACCATGGTCATCTATTTTTTGCGCCACGCCAGCGCTGGAGAACGAGTCAGCAATCCTAAGAAAGACGAAAGACGGGCCTTGGATCCCGTCGGTATCCAGCAATGCGGCTACGTCGGGCGCGCGCTGAACGCGCTGGACGTGCAGGTGAGCATCATCATTTCAAGTCCGCTGAAGCGGGCCACCCAGACGGCGTCTTTAGTAGGCAATGAGTTGGGATATGAAGGAAAGTTGGTATTGGATGACGCGCTCCGGCCAGGCGCATCCTTCGCCGACTTCCGCAAAATGGTTGATAAATATGCCCGGCATGAAGCCATCATGGTTGTCGGCCACAATCCTAACCTGAGCGAGTTTGTGGGCCGCTCCATCAGCGAGAACGGTTGCGAGGCCAACTTGGAACTGAAAAAGGCCGGCGTGGCGAAGATTGAGACGCAGCGAAACTCGGCTGAATTACAGTGGTGCCTGCCGCCGAAAATTATTAGAACCCTTCACGCCAGTTCGGCGGAAAGCTCTCGGCCAAAGACTTCGCGAAAATAGGCGCGTTCTTTTTCTACAGCCCACAACTCCAAATCGAGCCCGGATTTTTTGGTTGCCGCAAGGGTCAGGTCCACCTTTCCATTTTGGATGCGAATGCGCGCCTTGCTTGCAGTCGTGCCGCGGCCAAGATTAAGCGCGCTGGCGAGACGCAATAAAAGCGACGCCTTGGCTACATGGTTTCTGTCTGCTGGCGGCAGCAGTTTTATAGGAGGCTCGTTCGCAGCCGGCCGAGATTTTCCGAGATATCGCGCAATAGCGGCGATGATCCTTCGCTGCTGGGGCGTATAGCCCAGGATTTCCGAGTGCGAAATAATGTAATAAGTGTGCCGATGGCGGCCGTTACGGTTCACGTAGTCGCCGACCTCATACAGCATTGCCGCGGCGGAAAGCCACTCGCGGTAAGCAGGCGGCAACCGGTGAACCGCCTTCAGGGAGGCAAATAACTGGATGGCCGAGTCGCGGACCCGCAGGGAATGCTTGATATCCACTCGATAATGGCCCGCTGCCGTCTGCACGGACTCCCATCGCTCCGACTCAATCTGTTTTCCGGAGCGGGTACCCGTGTCATATTCGGCGGCCATCTGGGCCAGCAGACCGTCCCGGAGTCCCAGCGCAGAATAGCGGAATCCGCGAAGCTGGCACCGTTCAAGAAGTTCCGCATATACCGTCGCACCGGCCACAATGATTTCCGCTCGTCGAGGTCCAATGCCCGGCAGCTTGCGGCGTTCTTCGACCGTAAGGCGGGCAATTCGCTTTGCCACTCGCTGTGCCTGCGCCTGCGCAACGGCGTTCCCGCGTGTGTCTTTAGTCTTATAGAGGTTATGGCAAACAGCAGCGAGCGATTCCGCCGTGCCGGAGGTCGCGATGACCACTTTTGGCCGTGCCGTGGTGATGCGCCGCCTGACTCGCTCAATTTCACGGGCCACGAATCCACGCAGTTGCTCGAGTTCGGATTTGCGAGGAGGATCGTGCTTGAGAAATTCATTGGTCAAACGTACTGCTCCCAGCGGGAGGCTGACGGTGCTCAGGATGCGGTGCTTTTCAGAAATCGTAAGCTCGCAACTACCGCCGCCCAGGTCAATCATTAGCACGGGAGAGGCATTGATGCGTAGATTGGAATTGATCCCCATGTGAATGAGCCGGGCCTCTTCGAGTCCAGAGATGATTTCGACATTCCAGCCGGTCGAGGAGCGTACCCACTCAATAAAAGCGCGTGAGTTGCGCGCGTCGCGCATGGCACTGGTAGCGACCACGCGGACGGTGTCGGCAGCAGCTCTCTGCACGGCGCGGTGAAAGCGCCGTAAAACTTTCACTGTGGTGGCGATCGCTTCCGGAGAAAGGAATCCCTGTTGAAAGACAGATTCGCCGAGCCGCGTGACTTCACGGTCTTCATGGATTTCGCGCAGCTTGTGTCCCACCAGCCGCGCAATTTTCAGGCGGACGGAGTTGGAACCGATATCAATCGCGGCAAAGGTGGGCATGGGGACGAAACTAGTTTACCGGATCAGTTTTGAAGGGATTGATGAACTTAACGCCCAATCCTGCAAAGTCTTTCTCGTTTCGTGTTGCTACAACAAG
This sequence comes from uncultured Acidobacteriota bacterium, assembly GCA_963831435.1. Taxonomy (GTDB): domain Bacteria; phylum Acidobacteriota; class Terriglobia; order Terriglobales; family Acidobacteriaceae; genus JAICKN01. The sequence goes on along the minus strand of CAWHQK010000128.1, from coordinate 6,608 downwards.
CCCATGCACTTGGGCGGTGGCGGCAATCATCGCGTCTCCCAGCAGGGAATCGGATTTGCCGTCCATGAGGCGCGCCCACGCGCGGAAACATACAACATCCATTGGCAACATCTGCTGCGATATAGTCACGGAATCAATCCACCGTTCTATTTCCAGGGCTTTCCGCGGGTCTTGGTGCCGCGTCTGTTCAACTCCTGCCTGTAATTCTCCGATTGTTACGGCGGAGACGAAAAGTTGATCTTGATATTGGCGGCCTAGCCAAGCCACGACGCCGCCGTGGGGCTTCAATTTGCGCAACTCCGATACTACATTTGTATCCAGCAAATAACCGTTCACTTAAACGCCATGGGCTTTCGTCGTTTAAGGCGAGGCCGCGCTTCAGGAAAATCAAACCGATGGTCAGGTGAAAGTAGTAATTCTTTTAGGCTGAGCGGCTGCGAATCTTGAAGTTTTCGCCATTTCTCTATCGGAACCAACACGGCTTCTTCCACGCCCCGGCGGGTAACGATCTGAGGCCCGTTTTTGAGAGTTTGTTCTAAAAATTCGCTGAATCGAGCTTTCGCGTCTTGTAGTTTCCAGGAAGCCATAGCATGAGTATATGACTAGTCATATGACTAGTCAATATCAGGCAACGGCGCTGACTGACTTAGCGGGAGATGAAGCTGGGGATTTCCGAGGGAGAACATTAAAACTTTCACTCGTGAACCCTGGCGCTTTCTGGGTCACCCATTGTCGCGTCTCTGTCAGCACACGAACTGCCTGGCGGAATTTTGCTCGGGTCAAATTTTGCAGCACCGCTACCAGCGAGGAATCATGCGCGCGGCCAAAAAGTTCTTCCGCTCGCCCGGCAAGCTCCAGCCAGTCGTGCCAGTCGCCGATGGCGTCCTGCATGCGTTTCAATTTCTCAATGAAATGTTTTGCTTCCGCGCTTGCGCCCGCAAATTCAGCCATGTAACGCACCCGCTTGCCGAGCAACCGGTATTGGTGCAGCCGCTTTTCAGTCAGTGGAGCATGGTCTTTATCCATCTCCGTGAAAAGTTGCCGGGCCAGCAGGAACGGCTCGACTTCATTAGGAACTTGCGCTTCCAGGGCGGCGCGCTTGAGCCGCTTGCGCAATTCGGCAACGCTCTCTTCGTCCAATGCTTTGATCAGTTTCTTCTGGCGTTGTTCGCGTTCACGTTGCATCTCGCGCAAAAGTTGCGCCTTATGGCCGGAGTGGGAAGAAACCCGCAAATTTTCAAGGGCGGTCGTTTGCACATCCAAATCGCGGACGCGTCCCGCTTTCTTCCGCAGGCGTCCCAGCAACCGCAAAAGTTTTTTGTTGTTGCCTGTCTGTTCGAGTCCGAAATTTTCCAGGAAGGTTTCTACCCGGCGGCTGTACGTCCGGAACTTGTGAACGTACTCAGCTTCCGGACGCTTTGCCAGCTGGAGCATCTGCCGATCCAAATTCTGGAAGATAAGGCGCCGGTGTTGCTGATCAATTGCCATAAAAAACCTGCGGGAGCGAACCAAATTACAGGGGAAAGGCGCGGAACGCAAATGTGGAAATCTGGCGGGCAGTCACTCAGCAGTACATCAGAAAATGCCGCGGCAAAGCGCTGAATTTGCCGCCCCGTTCCAACCTTCCGTTTATTTCAACGCGCTCAGCCGTGTGCTTAAACGAGACTTGTAGCGGCCCGCCGTATTCTTGTGGATCACACCCTTTTGGATGGCCTTGTCGAGGGCCGAAACGGTCTGCCGGAAGAGCTGCTCGGCGGCCTTTTTATCGCCCTTGGCCAGGCTTTCACGGAACTCACGCAGGGAACTGCGCAGGCGCGAAGTGTTGGCGCGGTTGCGGGAGGTACGCTTTACTGTCTGACGGGCGCGTTTGATCGCCGAAAAATGATTTGCCATGTCTGGATCGTTACCTTCGTTTGTCTTAGAGATATTTCCGGTGGATGCCGAATAAGGTATTGTACGGAAGCGACTTGCAGATGGTCAAACGGCATGGCGGACATCACCGAACGGCTGAAAATCCTGATTGATTCCTCCACTCCTATCGTGGTGATGGAAACCGTGGAGGAGATGCGCGCCGTCCGTTCCATAAGGTCTGCCTGCGCCGCTTTAAACCTCGCCGTCTTTGAATGGAGCATTGCCAGCGGGCTCTCCCGTTGCGGCGACACGCACGATGTAATCTCGGGTGCTCTGCCGTCGTACGCTACCGGCAGCGGTACCGATTCCAACGCCCAAGCCATTTACAACAGCCGCGAACCGGCGCAAGCGCTGGGGAATATGGAAGGCATGACGCTGGAAGCGGTCTTTATTCTGAAGGACTTTCACCGTCACATGGACGACCCGGTGGTGGTGCGCCGCCTTCGCGATGTGGGGCAGAAATTTTCCACCAATCGCAGGACGCTTATTATTACCGCCCCGTCTATTGAAGTTCCTCCTGAGTTAGAGAGTTTGGTCGAATACGTGGAACTTCCTCTGCCGGATGCTCAGCGGTTGGGCCAGATTATTGATGAGACATCGGTACGCATGGGAAAGACGCGTACTTTGAAACGTAGCCTGGATGCCGCCGGCACGAATGCATTGACGGGTAGCTTGCGCGGACTTACCGAAGAGGAAGCTGAGCGGGCATTATCGCAAGCTATTGTCACGCGCTATGGATTGACGCCGGAAATTGTTACCGACGTCTTGCAGGCAAAAAAGGAACTCCTGCGCCGCTCGGGGATGCTGGATTTCGTGGACTCCTATCAGAACATGCAGAGCGTCGGAGGCCTGGAAAATCTGAAGCGCTGGCTGGCGCAGAGACGCGGGGCCTGGGAAGCCTCTGCCACCGATTTTGGACTGGATCCGGCGAAGGGAGTGATTATTCTCGGTGTCCAGGGCTGCGGAAAGAGCCTGTGCGCACAGGCAGTCGCCGGAGAATGGAATTTACCGTTAGTAAAATTCGACAGCGCCGCCATCTTCGATAAATACATTGGCGAAACGGAAAAGCGGATACAAAAGGTATTTAAGGTCGCGGAAGGCCTTGCTCCGTGCGTGCTCTGGATTGACGAACTGGAAAAAGTGTTTGCCGGGAGCGGACCTGATTCCGCATCGGTGGATGCTGGCGTTTCCTCAAGAATCCTGGCCGCGTTCCTTTCCTGGATGCAGGACCGCAAGGCCCCGGTGTTTGTTGCTGCCACATGCAACAACGTGACCGTGCTGCCGCCTGAATTAATTCGCAAAGGCCGCTTTGACGAATTGTTCTTTGTGGACTTGCCGAATCTGGCCGAGCGTAAGCAGATTCTCGGCATTCAATTGACGCGCAGAAAGCGCAATCCGGATGAATTTGATTTGCAGAGCATCGCCTCAGCCGCGCGCGGATTCTCCGGCGCTGAAATCGGCGCGGCAGTGCAGGCCGCCTTGTACGACGCCTTTGCCGTCAAACAGCCGCTTACCAGCCAGAACCTTTTAACCGCGATCGCACAAACCGTGCCGCTCTCCACTACTCGGGCTGAAGAAATTCAGGAACTGCGGGCGTGGGCACAAACCCGGGCGGTCCCGGCCTCGGCACAAGAATCCAGTGCGCAAAAGGCATAAAACCGCCACGCTTTTGCTCTATTTACAAAACAATTTGGGCCCGATAAGATAAGTTAGCTAAGTAGATTAGCTAACCATGGAAACCGTAACCATCCACAAGGCCAAAACCAACTTATCCAAGCTTATCGAGAAGGCTTGCAAGGGCGAAGAAGTGATCATTGCCCGCGGCAATCAGCCAGTCGTCAAGCTGGTCGCGATTAACGTCAACGGAAAGAAGCGGGTGCCCGGACGGCTGAAGGGCAAAATTTCATATACGGCCGACGCTTTTGCGCCGCTCACCGACAAGGAATTGAAAGATTTAGGGTTTGAATAGCCATCCCGTATGACTGTTTTGCTGGATACGCACGCTTTGATCTGGTGGTTTAATGAACCTACAAAGCTATCCCGGCGGGCTACAACGATAATGGGAAACCCGAACAGTACGATTCTGGTTTCCGCCGCTGTGGCATGGGAGATGGCAATAAAGGTCAATGTGGGCAAGCTTGACGCATTGTCACTGGTAAGAGATTTGCAGCAACAAATCAAGCGTGAAGGTTTTACCGGCCTGCCGATTAGCCTGGAACAAGCAACTCTAGCGGGATTGCTAGCCCTGCACCATCGCGATCCATTTGACCGTCTCTTGGTAGCGCAAGCTGAAGATTTGAATGTTCCTATTCTAAGCGCGGATCAGGCGCTGGATTTGTATGGCATTGAGCGGTTATGGTGAACTTCGCCATTAGATTTTAAATTTACTCCATTCATCGCTAATCCACTCACTATCAGTGCTTTACGTTGACCAAAGGGGTACTTTTCAGTAGCCTTATAGCAAGCGGGCTTGGGAAAAGTGTATTCTTACGGAGAATTCGAGGACTGATAGTGCAAAATACTGCGCCAAAGAACGAAGGTAAAACTTTGCTCCTGCTCAAGCCCCGCGGCTTTTGCGCCGGAGTGGTTCGGGCCATTGATATTGTCCGCATCGCGCTTGAGGCTTTTGGGCCTCCCATTTACGTCCGCAAGGAAATCGTCCACAACCGTTTCGTAGTAGAGGATTTGCAGGCCAAGGGCGCCATTTTTGTGGACAGCGTGAATGAAGTTCCAGAAGGGGAACGGGTGATCTACAGCGCTCACGGGGTTTCTCCGGAGGTGCGCGAGAAAAGCCATCTGCGAAAATTGCGCGTCATTGACGCGACATGCCCGCTGGTCACGAAAGTCCATGTGGAAGCCGTGAAGTTCGCGAAGGATGGCTATTCGCTCATTCTGATCGGCCATCGGGATCACGATGAAGTTATCGGCACGCTGGGCGAGGCGCCGATCGTTACGCAATTGGTGGGATCGCCGGACGAAGTCGAATCCCTTACTGTGCCCGATCCCAATCGCGTGGCCTATCTTACGCAGACAACTTTGAGCCTGGACGAAACGCGCGACATCATCGCTGCGCTCAAAAAGAAATTTCCGAACATTACTGGACCGCACGCGCAGGACATCTGCTATGCCACGGAAAATCGGCAGACGGCGGTAAAACATGTGGTTTCGGATGCAGATCTTCTATTGGTCGTCGGTTCAGAGAACAGCTCGAACTCGAACCGTTTGGTGGAAGTAGCGAGGAACCTGGGGCGGAACTCGCATTTGATTGACAGTTGCAAGGACATTCAGTCTTCCTGGCTCGAAGGCACTAAGACGATTGCCCTTACCGCTGGAGCGTCGGCGCCCGAATGTCTGGTGCAGGAAGTGGTTCAGTTTTTAAGCACGAAGGGCTTCGATAACGTAAATGAAGTTGAGGTAATGCCGGAAAATGTTCGTTTCGGCTTGCCTCCGGAGATTGTAGCGGCGATTGCAAGTGCGCCTGCTGTCTCGGTTGCGGAGTAGAAGCTGTATATGCAAGATACATCCTCCCCTGTGTCTGTAGCTGCGTCTGCCTCAGGCGGGCCGCAGTTGCGATTTGGCAAGATTGACGACCTTAGTAGCCGGGTCGCCGTCGCCGTGGACGCGGCGCGTAAAGTCCTCTTTTCCCAACAGAGCGAAGAAGGATACTGGTGCGGCGAACTGGAAGCCGACTCCACGCTGGAATCCGATTACATCCTGCTGCACACGTTGCTGGGAACGGGAAATGCCGAGCGTTTCCAGAAATGCGCCAATTACATCCTGAAATATCAGAATGAAGACGGCGGCTGGCCGATTTATCAGGGTGGCCCGTCGAATGTAAGCGCCTCGGTCAAAGCGTACTTTGGACTCAAGCTGGCTGGATATAAACCAGATCATCCTGCGATGGAGCGCGCCCGGAAGAAGATATTGCAGTTGGGCGGCGTCACCAAGGTCAACACTTTTACCAAAATTTATCTCTGCTTTCTCGGGCAATACGATTACGACGCCGTTCCGGCCGTTCCGCCCGGAGATTGTGCTGTTTCCCAATTGGTTAACTGGGACTCGCCGCGCTCGCCGAACGCCAGGCAGACGATCTTGACGCGGTAGCCCTTTTTCGGCATGCAGCGCGATGGCGCCGCCCAGGCGCGCCAGACGAAGTCTCCCGGGTGGGCCGGGACCGGCCCCAGGCCGGTTCTTGCCATGACTTCCCTCTGCTTCGAGATCTCGTCGGTAAAATCTACCCCGGCGCCAAACGCAATGCCACGCCGACGGCCATCATTTGACATTGGCCGGCGCATGCACGTGCCACAGGTCGGTGCGCCAGTGCAGCGCGATCGCCAGCAGCAGCGCGAGTCCGGCCGACAGATAGAACGTGCCGGTCGCGACAAAGCCGATGGTGTCGATCAGGCTGCCGGCGGCGAGCAGGCCGAGCGGCAGGCTGTAGATCGCCAGCATGCGCACGCCCATCACCCGGCCGCGGAAATGCTCGCTGGCGGTGCGCATCAGGATGACCGCGATCGTGATCATGGTCAGGCTCTGGGAGAACCCGGCCAGCATCAGACAAACGATTGCCGCCGGCACGGTCTGCACATGCACGAACACCAGGAGGGCTGCATACCAGCTCACCGTTGCGCCGATCATCAGCCGCGCCACCCGGAGACCGCCGATCAGGCTGAGAGCGATCGAGCCGGTCAGCGAGC
>CAWHQK010000127.1:0-18113 GCA_963831435.1 uncultured Acidobacteriota bacterium | reverse complement strand
AAAAAAAAAAAAAAAAGGCTTAATTGCCGGCGTCGCGCGATTGGCTTGCCGCGCGTTGTCGGTCATCAGGGCTTTCTTTGGGCGCCGCTCGGGCCCTCTCGCTCTCCGGCGCTCCACCTGCGGGGGCAAGGGGGCGGCTGGGAATGTTGGGGCATATGTCATGCGCATGTATTATGCTCGCATGCGCAGGCATGTGCCATGCGCATATTTTTAATTAAGGAGATCTTATCCAATTGCCGTATCATGCTTCTCGCCGATTGCGAGAGTTTTTTATTTCGGGAGCGAAATTTCGTGACAACACACTGCGCAGCGACATAACTGCCGGGCTGGACTTGGAGAAGCGACACAAGCAGGGCGGCTCATGGTCACGCACGCCTGCAACAATATGTACATATGCGCATAAATATTTTTGTTGATGCGTTGGGAAGGAATCCCTAGAGAAACTGAAACGGCAGACGAGCAGGTTGGGAAACCTGCGCGATGGTACGGGCAAGCGGGTCCACCCGAGGCGGACCGGATACGGTGGTTGTTTGGCAATTCGAACAGTGAAAACGTGCCGTCCGGCGCGGCGAGAACGGCTGCCGCGCCTGACGGCACGCTAGAGAGGAGAGGGGAAGAAGGAGAGGGTAGAAGATCGAGAAAAGACGAGGGGCTAACTGGGGATGTCAGGCCCCGGATTGGCTCGCGGCACCGCCATCGACTGGCAAGTTCATTGGCCGGTTAAAGTCGCTGACGGATGCGCAAAATCGGGAATTTTTTCCCACGAAAAACGCCGGGCGCGGCCAAGTGAGGAGACGCGCGAGAGCAGAGAGGAGAACGGAAGGACGGCCTGGAAGGCCATCCTGCACACGCTGTGCGAGCATTCGCGGGGACGCAAGTCGGCGCGTGGCGAAATTCCCGTTTGGGGTCAACCTTGAAGACGGGGGGTCAAGCTTGGAACTTTTGGCCGGAATTTCTAAGCTTGACCCTTGTTGACCCCCCAGCCGGTTTCGTGGGTCGGGGTCAAGCTTAAACCGCGGATTCCCGGATCGTGGAGCGTCTCTGTGAAACGTCAACGAGCTCATCCATCAACTCAGTGGACGATTTCCGCGGCAACTTGGACTTCGTCTAACTGCGGAAACCGTTCAACCAAGTGCAGCCGTCAATTAAGTGCAAAAACTGCGGCGCCTGCGCGAGAAGAGGCACGAGACAGTGGAAAGAAGAAGAACGGCTGGGTTTTAGCCACCAATCCCTACTTCTCTTCTTCGTCCTTCTTCTTCCTCTCTTGTCGTCGCCGGCGAGTTTGTCGAGGGCCGTTAGCGCGGCCTTCCGGGCTTTCTCGAAAGCGTTGGCAGTCCCTTCGCCCGGCTTGGCGACGAATTTGTCGAATCGCCCGGGCTTGGTCCTGGAGCAGGCGGTAGACGCTCACGATCTGATCGACGTACTGGTCGTTGGCCTCGCTCAGCTCGGCGTCCTGCAGTTTCCGCAACTGGTCGCTGACCGTGTCGAGCTGGCGGATCACCGACTTCATGATCGCTTCGAGGTACTTGCATGCGGACATCACTCGCCGCGTGATTGGCATCTTCTACGACGTTTACAACGAACTCGGCCACGGCTTCCTGGAGAGTGTTTACCACAAGGCGATGGTCCTCGCCTTGACGCAGGCCGGATTGCCGTCGAATCGAAGGTCGAGATCCCGGTGTGCTTTCGGGGACACCTGTCGGCGAACCTTTCGAGGTCGACATTGTGGTTGTCGAGCAGACCGTGCTCCTGGAATTGAAGGCGGCCCGACCTTGAATTCGTCCCGGCCCACGAGGCCCAGACGTTGAATTACCTCCGCGCGACAGCGATCGAGGTCGCGCTTCTTGACTGAACTTCGGGCCGAAGCCGCAGTTCAAGCCGGCTCGCCTACTCGAACCCCCGGAAGCGTCACCGCGAGCGCCTCCGTCTTAATGTCTATCTGTCTTTGTCTGATCTGTGTTTCTCTGCGTTCATCTGCGGCGAATATCCATGCCCCTGTTCGACTCCGACTTCCTGAAGAAGCTCGAATACCTCTCGCTCGTCTCGCGGCGGGTCTTCCGCGGGCCGCTCCTGGCCCAGCGGCGGACGATGCAGCTCGGCGGCGGCATCGAGTTCGCCGACCACCGCGAGTACACCCCCGGCGACGACTTCCGCTACCTCGACTGGAACGTCTACGCCCGCCACGACGAGCTGCTGCTCAAGCGGTTCCAGGAGGAAGAAGACCTGCACGTCTACTTCCTGCTCGACTGCTCGCGGAGCATGGCGTTCGGCGACCCGCCGAAGTTCGACTTCGCCCGGCAGGTCGCCGCGGCGCTGGCCTACATCGCGCTGGCCGACCTCGACCGCGTCGCCGTCGTCGCGTTCGCCGGCGACATCGTCGCCGACTTCCCGCTGACCCGCGGCAAGGGCCGCATCCTGTCGCTGCTGAAGTTCCTCGAAGGGCTCGAGCCGCAGGGCGACGTGACCGACCTGGCGCGCGTCGCGACCGGGCTTCGTCCACCGCGACCCAGCGCCGCGGGCTGGCGTCGTCGTCAGCGACCTGTTCGACCCCGACGGCTTCGAGCGCGGGCTCGACCTGCTCCGCCACCACCGGTACGAGCCGCACGTCGTCCAGATCTACGACCGCCGCGAGGCCGACCCCGACCTGCTCGGCGACCTCGAGCTGTTCGACGTCGAGACCGAGACGTCCGAAGGTGACGGTCACCGAGCGGAACCTGCGGCAGTACCGGCAGATCTTCGACGAGTTCCAGGAGTCGGTCGCAGGCGCTACTGCAACACGCTACGGCGCTCGGCTGCACGCGGACGACGACCGAGATCCCGTTCGACGAGCTGATCCTGAAGATGATGCGGACGCGGGGGGGTGCGTTGACGTCGACTCGCCTGAGTGCACTCGCCGATGAACCTGCTCACCCGCTCGCTCTGCCTGGCTCGGCCTGGCGATCCCGATCGTGATCTTCTACATCCTGAAGATCCGGCTCAGCCGGGTGCCGGTCTCGACCGTCCTCTTCTGGCGGCAGATCTTCGAGGAGAAGAAGCCGCGGTCGCTCTGGCAGCGGCTCCGGCACCTCCTCTCGCTCCTGCGTGCAGCTCGCGTTCCTCGCTGCTGCTGGTCGCTCGCCCTGGCCGAGCCGATCTTCCGCTGGCAGAGGCGCGAGGCCCGGCGGCTGGTCCTGGTCGTCGACAACTCGGCGAGCATGAACGCCACCGACGTCGCGCCGCCGAGCCGGCTGGCGAAGGCGAAGGACGAGGCGCCGCCGGCTCATCGACGGCCTGCGGCTCCGCGACGAGCTGGCGATCGTCGCCGCGGGCACCCAGCCGCAGGTCGTCTGCGGGCTGACCGGCCACCAGCGGACGCTCCGCGAGGCCCTCGACGCAGATCCCGCCCGACCGACGGCCCGACCCGTAACGAGGCCGTCGCGCTGGCCCGCCGGCTCGCTCGCCGAGACCGAGGGACGGCGGCACAAGGTCGATCGTCGTCGTCACCGACGGCGGCTTCGAGGACGCGGCCGAAGCTGGCCAGGCAGGCCGACGTCGAGCTCGTCGCCGTCGGGCAGGAAGACCGGCAACGTCGGCATCACCCGGTTCCAGGTCCGCCGCAGCCTGATCGACCCGATCGGCTACGAGATCCTCGCCGAGGTCGTCAACGCCTCCGACGAGCCGGCCGGCGACTTCCGGCTGGAGATCGACCTGGACGACAACGCCGATCGACGTCGTGCCGCTGAAGCTCGAGCCCGGACGAGCAGTGCGACGCAGGTCTTCGAGAAGACCTCGGCCGACGGCGGGCCTGGCTGCCGAGCTCGCCGTGAAGGCGGAAGGACGAGCCGTACCGACGCCCTGCCGGCCGACAACAGGGCCTGGCGCCGATCCTGCCCCGCCGCGAGCCGATCCAGCCGGTGCACGCTGCGTCACCGACGGGCAACCTGTTCCTCGAGAAGGTCTTCGAGGCCAACCCGCTGGTCAAGCTGACCGTCGCCGAAGGCTGCCTGCCGAAGGAGTTCGCCGCCGGCGGCGGATCACGGTCTTCCACCGCGACGGTGCCCGCGAAGCTCCCGCCGGGGCCGGTGCTGGTCATCGAGCCGACCGAACGACTGCGACCTCTGGAAGGTCGGCGAGAAGCTGCAGAACCCGATCGTGACGCAGCAGGACAAGGACTCGCCGCTGATGGCCCACGTCCGGCTCGACAACGTGCTGATGCCCGAGGCCCGCAAGCTGACGTTCACGCCGGCCGCCGGCAAGCCGCAGGTGCTGGCCGGCGCCGTCGACCGGCGACCCGCTCTTCGCGCGTCGATCGACCGGCCCGAGGGGAAGGTCGTCGTGCTGACCGTGAACCTCGACAAGGGCGACCTGCCGCTCCGGACCGCGTTCCCGATCCTGGCGATGAACACGCTCGGCTTCTTCGCCGGCGTCAGGGCGAGCTGCGCGAGTCGCTCGCGACCGGGCGCGACGGCCGAGGTCACGCTGCCCGGCGGCCGGGCGAGTTCGTGCTGCAGTCGCCCGACGGCTCGACGAAGAAGCTGCCCGCCGGCGGCGGCGAAGGTCGACGGTCGGCCCGTTCGACAAGTGCGGCGTGTGGGCGGTGGTGCCGGAGCGCCGGCGCCGCGCCGGTCGAGGAGTTCGCGGTGAACCTGATGAGCAGGCCGAGAGCGACCTGCGCCCGCCGGAGGGGCTCACGAGCCGTCGCGACCGCCGCCGACACCGGGCTGGTCGGCGGCTTCCTCGGCCGGCCGTGTGGTGGTACCTGATCGGCCTCGCGTGGCGTCTGGTGGTGGTCGAGTGGTACCTGTACCAGCGCCGGTGGATCAGTTGAAGCAGCATCTAGCCACAGATGAACACAGAGGACACAGATCGAGAGAAGAGATGTGACTGAGACACGCGTAGTCATGCTTCTCTTCTGATCTGTGTTTCATCTGTGTCAATCTGTGGCCAACAAGGATTTCTCGACTATGCCCCTTGAGTTGACACAGCCGTGGTATCTGCTCGGGCTGCTGGTGCTGCCGGTGGTCGGCGTGGTACTTCTACCGCGGGCTGACCGACTTCTCGCGGTGGCAGCGCGTCGCGTCGCTCGCCGCCCGCACCGCGGTCGTCGTGCTGCTCGTCGCCGCGCTCTGCGGCCTGACGTGGCTCAAGCCGTCGAAGGACCTTACGTCGTGTTCGTCATCGACGACAGCCTGAGCGTCGGCGACGAGGGCGAGTACGAGGCCGAGAAGTTCCTCGACGAGCGCGCGCCGCGGCCGCGGGCGAACAACAAGGTCGCGTTCGTGCGGTTCGGCGCCGAACCCGGCGCCGTCGTCAACGACCGCGGCGGCCGACCGTCGTCGTCAACAAGCAGGGCACGAACATCGCCGCCGCGCTGGAAGTCGGCCGCGGCCGCGATCCCGCCGTCGCACGTCCCGCGGCTCGTCCTGCTCAGCGACGGCAACCAGACCGCCGGCGACGCGCTGCGGACCGCGCTGCGCGGCGGCGTGCCGGTCTACACCGTGCCGCTGCCGGTCGCGCACGGAACCGGAAGTGCAGGTGTCCGGCGTGAACGTCCCGGCCCAGGTCCGCGACGGCGAGCCGTTCTACGTCGAGGTCGTCGATCGACTCGAACCACGACGACGAGGGCGACGTCGAGGTCTTCCGCGGCGCCACCGGGTCGTCGCCGAGAAGGTGAAGGTCAAGGCCGGGCCGAACGTGTTCCGGTTCCGCCAGCAGGTCACCGGCGAGCGGATGGCCGAGTACACCGCCCGCATCAAGGGCTTCAAGGACAAGCTGCTCGACAACAACGCGGCCAAGGGGCTGGTGTTCACGAGCAATACGTAAACTGAGCCAAGTAAGATGCAGCGAAAACTAAAAAAAAAAAAACGTATTGCTCCCTGACTACGCTGAACCTTTTGGCATCTGCGCCTTGAAGCACTGCACTGGATCTTGCTTCTTTTGCAGATCTCCGCTGAAGAACATCCGAGCAACTGCTTCAACTGCCCGTGAATGCCTGAGCAAGAACGATGCCACTAGCAATTTCCTTGTGCCACGTTTAGAAGGGAAGCTCGTCACTGCTTCGTTTTTATCACTATAGTCAGCATATCCGCGTTGTCAGCAGGTTGTGGAAGGGTTTGCACGCTCACCAGATCCGCCGCCGTGCTGGCGTTAAGCGGTCCGGCCACCACGCTGATGCTCCGGCTCCCGCACGCTGGATATCAAGCGTTGCCTTCTCAAGATGTAATCAGTGATCAGTGAATATAGAGATGCATGATGTTTATGGATCTACGTTTTACGCCTGCCAGCTTGATGTTGCAAAAACAGGCTACAAGAAGCTGGCCCGTTTCCGTTAGAATTTGGGCTGTCACCACTCAGTTGATATGATAGCAATGGGCTGCCACATGCTGCTGAAGGTTGTCACTCACCAGAGTTGTATGGTTGAAAAATGTTCAACGTGTTAAACATTTAACCAAGGAGGTGCTAAATGTGGTTGCATAAACAGTTGCATTGTGTCTTACTGCACTATTGTGTAGTGGTGAGGAGGGTCATGATGCTGATGATTACAAGTTTAGATTTATTGTCCCTTCCCTTTCCCACCTTGTCCAAAGAAGTTATGGGGCGACCCCGTGCTCGCCGTGTTTACGAAGGCCACCTGTCTTGATGGCCTCAGGCTGTGGTCAGGCCGGTATACCTGCAAGGCCGCAGCGCCCGCCACCAATACCCGTTAGTGATGATTGTAGCAGCTCGTCCTCCAGATGATTTTTGAGGTTGCGGATCAAGGCAGGTCCTCATCAATCTGATGATCACGTGGAGCCAGCTTAACGAAGGTGAAAATTTGAGGCGAGGGGACTGGGCCGTCGTCGTCCAGTCAAGACACCAAGGAGAAGACGCGGTAGGGCGTGAAGCATATTTAGTGGAGCACGCAGGTTGTAGAATCTGTTGCCGCAACGAGAACTGCAAGGCGTTGTAGTTTGCATTGGCAATTTCATGAATTGCGGCAGGAAGCTGAAGCTGGAAGAGGTATTTCCAGGCGTTTCATTCAAAATTCGCGTCGGATTGGCAGTGCCAGAGTTGCAGGATCAAAAGGGTTGATGTCCTTAAGTCCGGTAAGCCCATGGGATGAACTGCCTACGTAAGCAGCTTGCAGGGTCAGTTTCTTGGAGATTTCCCGCTCGATATTCAGGTTGTATTGATATGTGTACGGCGTGCGCAGATGCGGGATCGACAAAGAAGACGCCACCGCCGCCGAACGGTCCAAAGGTGCTGGCGAAATCAACGCTGTGATCGATGGGCTTGGATGGGAATGGATTGGGGCTTCCAGTGGATCCGAATGGATCACTAAAGAATCCAAATGGCGCCGGAATTGCTGTGCCGTCAAATCCAATGAAGGCAGAGGACGCAAAAGGTATCTGGCCGTTGAATTGGAAGTTGTCCTCAGCCTTTAAAATATCGTAAAAAACTCCGAACCCGCCGCGAATGCTGGTCTTTGTGTCCTTAAAGGGCTGCCAGGCAAAACCAAAACGCGGGGCAAAATCATTCCGATCAGGGAAATTAGATCCAGTTGGAGCGCCTTTATCGCCAGGGAAGAGTAGACCAACCGGCGCACCTGGAAATACCGTGGACTGCGCTCCGGGAACAATTGAGAATGTCCGGCCCTGAGTATCGGATTTAGGCGTGCTGTATTCGTAACGGAGCCCATATGTCAAAACCAGATTGCTGGCGACGTGCCATTCATCCTGGCCAAATATATAGGTAGCCTTGGTACGGATATTTGAAGGAGCAGCTGGAGCCTGAAAGTATGTGTCTGGAAGACCTACAAGGAAATTTGCCAAGCCGCTGTTAGTGCCACCCGCAGTAGAATCTTCGAAATCGAAATTGCCATCCACGAAGAAATCAAAAACCTGATTGTCCTGGAAAGCGGAGAAGCTGCCGCCAAACTTCATTGTGTGTTTGCCCCGAGTCCATGAAAAAGTGTCGGAGACAGCAAATGTGTTGTCGACAAGCCGTGAGGGACCCTGGGGGCTGAATCCGGCGGCCAAGGCTGGGAAAGTTAGAAGAGGTGGAGCGGTTGGATTGTCCGGCGTAATGGTGGTGCCGAAGGTTTGCGGCGTTCCAATACTGCTGGAGGGCGTACTCTGCAGAGTATCGAGCGCTGGGCAGTGGCATGGAATTCATTCAGAATAGTGGGTGAAATGCTGCGCGTGTAAGAGAAATTAGCGAACTTGCGCAAGGCATTGGTGCTGCTGGTGAACACGTTTTCAGCCGGCAGCCCCGTAAACCCTCCTGGATTAACGGTTGGGTTTTTCAGGCGGCCAAGAGTCACGCTCATGTGGTCTTTATCCGAAACTTCCCAATCAAATTTCCCGGTGAAATCATCCTGGTTGTTCTGGGCGGGATTTTGAAAAGAGATTGCCCCGCTTGCCAGGGGAGAAGTCGGGATCAAGCCAGCGCTGATGTATTTCTGGGCCACAGGATCAATTTTTGTGGGGTCGATAATGCCCTGCGCGGCCAGTGCTGCATTTGGCTGGAAGAAGGGATTTGCAACCAGGAATGCTGCTATGTCCGCTTTGTTCGCTGACTGCGAAAAATCCCCTTTTAGTTCGAGCGGAGTAAATGTCTGGCCCACGTCGCTTGGTACAAGCTGCGTTTGCCGCTGGCCCTGATACGCGAGGAAAAAGAAGAGCTTCTTTTTCAGAATCGGTCCGCCAAACGTCCCGCCATACTGGTTGCGCTTTAAAACGCCTCTTGGAAGGCCCTGAGAATTGCTAAGGAAGTCATTGGCGTTATAGGCCGTATTGCGGTTGTATTCAAAAGCGCTGCCGTGAAAAGCATTGGTCCCTGATTTGGTAACCACCGTCACAATGCCGCCGCCATTGCGTCCATACTCTGCGGTGAAGTTGCTGGTAAGGACTTTGAATTCCTGGACCGCATCGGGGTTTGGATTGTAAACCGCCGCGTTGTTCAGTAAATCGTTATTCTCTCCGCCATCAAGCAGGAAGGTATTGGAGTCATTGCGGCCGCCGGATATGCTAAATCCCGTGGTTGCGCTCCGCGCTCCGCCATTTCCCGGATTGTCGGCAGGGAGCACGCCCGGCTGCAATAACGCCAGATCCAGCACATTGCGGCCGTTAAGCGGCGCATTAGCGATTTCTCGTTCAGGGATAGTCGAACCCATCGTTGGATTGATTGTTTCCACCGTGGGCGCGGTGTTTTCCACCGTTACAACTTCAGTATTAGAGCCTACGGCCAGCTTCACGTCGATTTTCAATGACTGATTGATCTCAAGCTTGTTCGCGCTCGTAACTATTGGATTAAAGCCTTTTCGTGTTGCGGAAACAGTGTAAGAGCCAATGGGCAGTGCTAAAACCTGGTAATACCCGGCGGAGTCAGTATTCGTCTCGCGTATAACCAGGGTGGCGGTATTTGTCACCACAATGTGGGCGCCCGGAACCACGGCGCCGGTTTGATCGTATGCAATTCCCACAATGCGGCCCGTTGCATCTTGCGCATGCAGAATGTATGACGAGGCAATCAGCAAAGCTGAAAATAAGAAGAGTTTTTTAAAGAGCTGTATCGTCCTGCTTGTGATCACAAAGTCCTCCCATGAAATGACTTAGGTTCATAAAATGATCCACGATCTTACAAACATCACGCAGACTTGCTGCGCGTTTTAATGCAACTAAAGTTCCACTGTGGCAAACGCGGATGACTCAAGCACTTACGAGCGGTTGCTGCTTGATCTGGGATGGGTTGTGTGCAGAATATTGGAGAAGTCTACAAAACTCGGGAGACAGAGCAGGGATGAAAGGCGGGCTTCTGCGATCAATGCTGGTTCATCAACCTTGTTCGGAAATCAAAATCACATCGTTCGAAATAAAGAGACTCCTTTTAGCCCGTTCATCTATAATCACCGCATAGGTTCCGACCACATCCGGCCTCAGGAATACCTGGCCAATGTGGCGGCTCCTTGCTGAGAATGCAAGGACGAGGGTCTGGAGCGGAAACGCACAGGCCTCCCGTTTGGAAAGGAACCGAAACACGCTTAGGCGTATTTCCCTCCTTTCTGTCTCCTCGCAAATCCGTCAGCAAACATGATATTCGCGACGAAGCATATGCGGCTTCAGGACAAACACGGGCGCTTTATTACTGACCTGCGCGTCAGCATCACGGACCGCTGCAATTACAAGTGCGTCTATTGCCGGACCGGGAATGAAGGCGCTCAGTATTCTGAGCTTCCATTCGTTGACTACCTGCGTCTGGTGCGGATTTTTGTTGAATCCGGTATCGAGAAGGTCAGGCTCACCGGCGGCGAGCCTCTGCTGCGCAACGGTCTGGTGGATTTTGTCCGCGACTTGGCTACGCTGCGCACGCTCGATGGCCAAAAGCTCGATCTGGCCATCACCACCAACGGCCATCTGCTGTCCGAACTCGTTCAGCCGCTCAAAGATGCCGGCCTGCGTCGCGCCACCATCAGCATGGATGCCGTTGATCCAGAAAAATTCGCTCGCATCACCCGTGTTCCCAACGGATATAACAGCGTGCTCGCGGTATCCGCGCGGCCAAGCGGGCCGGACTGGAGCCAGTCAAGGTCAACTGCGTTCTGCTGCGTGGATTCAATGAAGATCAGATTGTTGAATTCGCCCGCTTCTCCCGCGAAGAAGGCGTTATTGTACGTTTCATAGAATTCATGCCGCTGGAAGAAGACCGCGTCTGGTCGCCGGACGTCGTTGTTCCGCTGGATGAAATTCTGGAAAAGCTCAACGAGTTTCGTCCCGTGCGCCAACTGCCCAATGAACTTAGCGAAACTGCGCGGCGCTATACCTTTGACGACGGCAAGGGCGAAATCGGCATCATCGCGCCTGTCTCGCATCCTTTTTGCGGACACTGTTCCCGCGTGCGGCTCACCTCAGACGGCAAGATCCGTACCTGCCTTTTTTCGCTGCTTGACCATGACATGGCCGGGCGAATGTATCGCGGCGCCAGTGATAGTGAATTAACTGATTACGTTCGGTCAGTGGTCGACCAGAAAGAAGCCCGCCATCACATTGGAGAAGCTGGGTTTATCAAGCCTTCGCGCAGCATGGTCCACATTGGCGGCTGAGCGGGCCTACCTGTCGGTAACTTGCAACCTATAAATGAAGGTTAGTAAGATTTGCCCAATCTCCTAAAGAAAGGGCGAGCCCGACCACGCGGCGAACTTGGTGGTACAGGAGCATCAGCGCACTCATTAAGCGAAGCTGTTGAGCGGTTTTGGAGCGAAGCGGCAAATACAAAGGATCGAAAGAAAGGGCGAGCCCGAGCACGCGGCGAGCCTGCTGTCACAGGAGCATAAGCGCACTCAATCAAGCGAAGCGGTTGAGCGGTTTTGGAGCGAAGCGACAGAGAATAAGGGCAAGCGAATCTCCTCCAGCAATATTGAATTCCCCCAAAAATTGCTTTGAAAACAGGATAATGGTTTCGAACGGAACAATTAGAGGAACTTCAGCGGTTCAGACACGGGACCCACATATGGCGCTTGCGGTGGAAGTTGCCGGCAAAACCGACGTCGGGTGCGTGCGCACGAACAACGAAGATAATTTTGGCTTCGATTCGCGCCATGGCATCTTTGTGGTTTGTGACGGCATGGGCGGGCAGGCCGCAGGTGAAGTCGCCAGCAAAATGGGCGTGGACATACTGCTGGATTATTTCCGAGGCCAGCATTCAGACGCAACAAAGCAATCGCCAAATGGACAAAATGGTTCCTCCGGAGTGCAGAGCCTGGCCGATGCAATTCAACTTGCGAACAAGACAATTTTCCAGGCTGGACAGCAACAGAACGGGCGCAATGGCATGGGCTCAACAGTTGTTGCCGCACTGGTTCGCGGCAACTCGCTGGCCATCGCGAACGTGGGCGACAGTAGGATTTATCTGGTTCGTGGAGGCACAATTCAACAACTCACGCAGGACCATTCGTTAGTCATGGAGCAGGTGCGTCGGGGGTACATCACTCTGGAGCAGGCACAGCAATCAGAGATGCAGAACATTATCCTGCGCGCGCTGGGCGCGGAAGAAGTCGTCGAGGCCGACATTGAAGACTTGATTACGCTCCCCGGCGACATTCTGATAATGGCCTCAGACGGACTCACGCGTTATGTGCCTGAAGAAGACATTCTGAAGATCGTGCAACGCCGGCAGGACTTGCAGCAGGCTTGCGGTGAATTGGTAAAAAAGGCCAGGGATTGCGGTGGAGATGACAACATTACCTGCTTGCTGGTGCGGATCGTTGACCGGCCCTGGTATCAAAAAATTCTGGGTAAGCTGTTTTTCGGAGGAGCGCAGTGGCAAAACTCTATTTGAAATTTGAACAGAACGGCCAGGTATTAAAAGAGGTCTTTCTGTCGCAGGCGGCAACAACAATTGGTCGCCTGCCGGACAACAGCGTGCAGATAGATAACCTTGCTGTTTCCGGCCACCATGCCCGCATCACGTGGGAAAAAGACCATTACATTGTGGAGGACCTTGGATCGCTGAACGGAACGTACGTTAACAATGAGCGCGTGGGCAAGGCCTCACTGAAGAATGGCGACCAGGTAAAGATCGGAAAGCATCTGGTGGAGTTCAAGCATGAAAGCTCTGTGCCGAATTTTGCTGTTGCCGCGGTCAAGGCTGGTCCCTCCGCGCCAAAGCTTGACGCCACCATGATGCTGGATACGAAGCAGGCTCGCGAAAAACTTGCCGACAAAAGGCTCCCTCGGCAACCTCAGGGCCTCTGGGAATTTCGCGGCCCGCGTGGATGTCAGACCCATTTGCGAATGGCAAAGACCGTATCGGCTTGCTTAACATCCTGGAAGGGAAGACTGACCAGGAAAAATACGTTCTTACGGGCAAGATGACGATGATTGGCAAGTCCAGTATGGCATCCATCAAGCTGAAAGGTTTCTTTGCTCCACCACGGCCGCTCTGATCAGCAAGCGTGACAATAAATATTTCATTTCTCCTTCAGAGAGTAGGGCAAAGCTGAAGATCAATGGGGAAGAGGTCATCACACAGCGCGAGCTGACTGCCGGCGATGTAATTGAAGTAGGAAAAATGAAAGCGGCGTTCAGCTTTCAGGAATAAGCTTGACAGTCCTGATCCTCTATTTAATTCTTTCCAGGACCAGCAGCGTGCGGTCGTCCTGGGCTTCTGCGTTGGCGCAAAAGACTCGACGGCACTTAAAATTTCGCGGATCGGTTCGTCGCTGCTCAGAAAAGTCGCCTATCAGATGGGTGCCGAACTCCGCTCCCTCCGCGTTTTCTGTCTCGCTGATTCCGTCAGTCAGTATGCAGACCCGCGATCCGGCAGGCAGTTCCCGCTCAATTACGTGGAAATTAACTTCAGCAATGAGCCCCACCGGCATGTCACCGTCTTCAACATGGATGACTTTTCCATCCTGCGCAAGGATGGCCGGAACGTGCCCGCAGTTCACCAGCGCAAGCTTTCCATCGCGATTGAGCTGCGCCGCCAGCAGCGTAGCGTATTTTTTCCCGGCCACCCGTGAACAGAGAAATGTATTTACTGAAGCAATCGCATCCACCAGCCGCGCGCCGCTGGTCATCTGAGAATAAAACATTCCGTGAATCACTGATGCCAGCAGGGCCGCCGAAACCCCTTTGCCGGAAACGTCTGCCACAATCACCGTGACTGCATCGGGCGAAACGTGGACATCAAAAAAGTCGCCGCCCACTTCGCGGCAGGGAATGCTGCATGCGTTCACCCGGACGAAATCGGTCTCTACCTTTGAGGCCGAGATCAGGCTCCGCTGGATGGATGCGGCAATATCCATTTCTTTGCGGTATTGTAGCGCGGCCTGTTCCGCCGCCACCAGTTTGGCGCTTTCCAGTACCGCCGCACATTCACTGGCCAGCGCGCGCAGCACTTCATGGCTTACGCCCGAAAGATTCAGCGAGACGAGGCGGCTGTCCAGATAGAGCACGCCATCGGCCTCGGTGGGCGAATTCCCAGCCTGCCGCTTCCTTAGCGGGATGGCGATGACGGTCCTGAGTTCATTCATCACAATGCTCTGGCGCTCTGCCAGGGCCTGCTGCTTCAGCGCGTCGCCGGTGATGAACTCGGCGGCTGAGGATAAAGCTTCCTGTACCACGGAGTGGGAAACCTTGGCGTCATTCGTCAGGCTCACGCCTTTATTGTCCCGCCCACATGCCAGGACAGGCCGACCGCCCTTTCCCGCATCTTTCAAGTAAACAAATCCTCGCTCGGCCTTGGTGATCCTCAAGGCGTAATCGAGCATATTGCCAAGCACTTCATTCACCACCACTCCGCCGCCGGTAAGGCTGCGGGCGGCTTCAAGGAACAGGCGCAGTTTCTCCAGGTCAGACGTATCAGACTTTGAAACCAGACGTGACAGCAGAATGTTGGTGGAATTATCAGTGGTATGGGAGACAGCGTTACCGCGCCGAAAGGTTATCTTTACGCCGGTCACGCCGAATGTAATTTCATCATTGTTTTTCAGCTTGGCGCGTTCGCTTCGTGAGCCGTTGACGAACGTCCCATGACGGCTTTCACAATCAACAATGTAGTAGTCATCGCCCTCAATCATCACTTTGGCGTGCTGCCGGGAAACCTTCAGGTCGGCGATTGTGGCATCGCATTCGTCGGCGCGACCCAGGGAAAACGGCGACTTGGTGATCGGAAGTCTGCGGTGCTCTCCTCCCACGTCGATCAGGAGTGTTGCTTCGCCCGCTTGTAATGAAGCTGCGACTGACATCGTAAGCAAATTATAACCCGCTCAGCTGCAGAGCCTGTGCTTCCAGCTCAACCACAGATCAGGAGGGCCAACAGGCGCGTGGGGAAAACCCGGCGCTGTTATGCTATCAGTCGCGTATCGATTTTTCTGAGGGTCCTACCAATACCTATTCTCAACCAACCCGGCGAAGCCAACGCTGCGCTGCAGAGCGCTCCAGAGAAAACCGATCACCGGGCCATGGCAATGGTCTCAACGCTGTTTTTTGCCTGGGGATTCCTCACTTGCCTGAATGACATTCTGATTCCGCATTTAAAGAATATCTTCGACCTCAATTACACAGAAGTCATGCTGGTGCAGTTTGCTTTCTTTTCTTCTTATTTCCTGTTCTCCATGCCTTCCGGAAAAATCGTTGAGTGGATCGGCTACAAACGGTCCATGGTGACCGGGCTTCTCACCATGGCCACAGGCGCGTTCATGTTTGTTCCGGCGGCATCAATTCCGTCATTCCCGCTATTTCTTACCGCGCTGATTGTGCTGGCGGCAGGCATGACGATATTGCAAACCTCGGCGAATCCGTATGTCGCGATTCTTGGTCCACCGCGCACTGCTTCCAGCCGATTGAATCTCACGCAGGCTTTCAATTCTCTGGGAACCACATTGGCTCCACGATTTGGAAGCTGGCTGATTCTGGGCGCGGCGCTTGCCCCTGCAGGGGTTGAGGCCATGCGCGCGATGAGCGTTGATCAATTGCATGCGTACCGGATACAGCAGGCTGCCTCTGTCAAGGTACCTTATATCGGACTCGCCGTGGCTCTCATTGCGCTCGCGGCGACGGTGGCCTGGTTCAAGTTGCCGGTCATTGAATATGCAGAAGCGCATGGTCACGCGACCGGCAGTATCTGGCGGCATCGGCGGCTTGTGCTGGGCGCGGTGGGAATCTTCGTGTACGTCGGCGCAGAAGTCGCCATTGGCAGCCTGATGACCAACTACTTCAACCAGAAGGAAATTGGCGGCCTTGCATTGCAAGATGCAGCCGGCTACCTGCAATATTATTGGGGCGGCGCAATGGTCGGACGGTTCATTGGCTCAGTGCTGCTGCAAAGATTTAGAACGCAGACGCTGCTGGCGTTCAATGCGATTGTGGCCGCGCTGCTGGTCACAATTTCCATGCTGACGTTCGGTCATGTGGCGATGTGGACGCTTATCCTGGTCGGCCTGTTCAATTCCATCATGTTTCCCAGCATTTTTACGCTGGCGATTGCAGGACTTGGACCGCTTACGGGAAAAGCATCGGGCCTGCTGGTTGCGGCTATTGTCGGCGGTGCGGTTGTCCCGAACTGCAAGGTGTTCTCGCCGATCACATTGGGATTCATCGCGCTTTCATTCTGCCGGTGCTTTGCTACGCTTACATTATTTTCTATGCCCTCAAAGGAGCCTCCGCTGACAGGCCGCAGCCAGCATAATTTCGGACTATGATGAGAGAAGCACGTACCGGCAGGCAGATCGCCTGTAAGGAGTGTCGATGTATTTTGAGCAGTTTTATCTCGGATGTCTGGCGCATGCTTCTTACATGCTGGGATCTGAGGGCGAGGCGGCAGTCGTGGACCCGCAACGCGACGTGGAAATTTACCTGAAGGCCGCAGACCAGCAGGGCCTGAAAATCCGCTATATTTTTGAAACTCATCTCCATGCCGATTTCGTTTCCGGCCATCTGGAACTGGCGAAGCGCACGGGCGCAAAAATCTATATCGGCGCGCAGGCTGGCGCAACATTCCCGCATATCGCTTTGCATGACGGATCAGAAGTGCTATTCGGCAAGCTGCGTATTACAGCCCTTGAAACTCCCGGTCATACTCCTGAAGGCGTTTGCCTGATCGTTACCGATGAAGAAAAGTCTCAGGATCCCTGGGCCGTACTGACGGGCGACACTTTGTTTATTGGCGATGTGGGCCGGCCCGATCTCTCGAAATCGCATACTCCGCAGCAACTCGCCGGAATGATGTATGACAGCCTGCATGGCAAACTGCTCAAGCTGAGCGACGACGTTTGGTCTATCCTGCGCATGGGGCCGGCTCGCTGTGCGGACGCAACATGCGCGCGGAGCGCTCGTCGACGATCGGAACGGAAAGGCTGACGAATTACGCGCTTCAGATCAAGATCACGCGAAGAATTCATCCGCCAGCCGACAGAGAACCTCCCTTCGCGCCCGGAATATTTTTTGCAGGATGCGCAGATCAATCGTACCGGCGCTGGCGCACTTTCAGAATTGCGGGATCTACCAGCGATCACCGCTGCAGAGCTTAGCGAGTTGTTGCAACAAGGCGTCTTTGTGCTCGATGTCCGTCCCAACGAGGATTTTGCCGCCGCGCACGTGCCCGGCTCCGTCAACATCGCGCTTTCCGGCCAGTTTGCTTCGTGGGCCGGAGCAATTATGGGACTAAGCGCGCGTCCAGTGCTGGTTGCGGATACGCCCGAGCAATATGCCGAAGCTCGGCTTCGTCTGGCGCGCGTCGGCATTGAGGATCCGCGCGGATTTTTGGAAGGCGGCATCGCTGCGTGGAAGCAGGCAGGATTTCCCGTGGATGATGTGCCCCAGATCACCGTGCAGGAGTTATCGCGGCAGCGAAGTCAGGATTTGCAGGTGCTTGATGTGCGTCGCGAACCGGAGTGGCAGGCTGGGCACATCGACGGCGCGGAGTGGTTCCCACTGGATAACTTCAAAATTTCTGCCCCTGAACTTGATCCGTCAGCGCCTGTGGCGGTCCACTGCCAGGGTGGATACCGCAGCATGGTCGCCTGCAGCCTGTTGCAGCGTGCGGGATTGAAAAACGTAATGAATGTCATCGGCGGCTTTGATGCGTGGCGTCAAGCTGGACTGCCAGTAGAGGTTCCCGTCGCTGAAACCGTGTAAGCAAGACACGGTTCACCGGCTTGCCCGCCCAATATCAATCCAATTCCTGTACACTAACCGCGATTCTTTGAGGGAACTACCCAATGCGTCAAGAGACTTCTTTCCGCCGGGATTTTGTTCGCTGTCAGTAATTTTTATCCAGAGCTCCGCCCAGGACCAGCCGGGGCAAAAACCGGAAAAGCCCGGTGTCGCCAATCCTGGAGCCGTGATTGATGACAAGCCAATTACCGCGCTCCCTTATACACGCCCAGCCTTGATCTTCCGTCCATGGATAAGTCGGCCAATCCGCGTGTTGACTTTTATCAGTACACCTGCGGCGGCTGGATGAAAAGCAATCCCATCCCCGCGGATCAGGCGGCTTGGAGTGTTTATGGCAAGCTCACGGTCGATAACCAACGCTTTCTCCGGGGCATTCTTGACGAGTTCGCGCTGAAGACTACCGGCCGAACCGCGACGAAACAGAAAATGGTGATTATTTTTCCGCCTGCATGTATGAGGCAGAAGTGGAGAAGCTGGGCG
>CAWHQK010000126.1:0-7345 GCA_963831435.1 uncultured Acidobacteriota bacterium | reverse complement strand
GGAACTTCCCCGGCAATCCGCCGCAGCATGATAGGAAAGCTGGTGTTGTGCGTAAGTCCCAAACCATCAAGCTGACGGCTGACAACCTCGAGTCTGCGGTACATGGACGGAATATCCTGAACACTTTGCGGAGACCAAAAACGCTCCGCGATGGCGGCCGTGCGCGGCCAGATCCGCGAATCAACATTTTCCGCGGAAACATATTCCGCCCACATGCAGGCTTCCGCACCCAGAATTCGTTTCTGCTCTTCGTCAGTGAGGCCAGCCGCGGCTGGCGGCATGGGATCCACGGCATAATGTTGCGAGGCGGGCCAAACCAGATCAAGATAAAATCCCGCCGAGAGGATGCCGCGGTGACCCTGCTTCGCGGCATCAGCCAGCGATTGCGCCCCCCGCCAGGATTGAATAACCGCGGCCTTGGGCAGATTGGGGCGCAGAATTTCATCCCAACCGATCATGGTTTTTCCGTATTTCCTTACGATGCGTTCCACGCGCTCATTGAAATAGGCCTGTAAATCGTCATTGGTTGCAAGATGGTGAACGCGCTTGAATTCGCGGATATTCGCATTCCCATTCCATTCCTTGCCGTTGACCTCATCTCCGCCGATGTGGAAGTAGTGGTCTGGGAAAAGACCGGCCATTTCTCCAATGAGCGCGTCAAGGAACTTGTAGGTAGCATCGCGGGTGGGATCAAGGGTGGGATTAAACACTCCCCAATTCCGTTCGATCTTGAAGGGCCCGGGAGCGCTGGCAAATTCCGGATAGGCAGTGAGAAGGGCCGTTGTGTGTCCGGGGATGTCGAACTCCGGAACAATGCGAATGCCGCGATCGCGCGCATACGCAATCACTTCACGGATTTCTTTTTGCGTGTAATACAGACCGTCGGAACCCAACTCCTGCAGCTTGGGGAATTTTTTGCTTTCCACGCGGAAGCCCTGATCGTCCGACAAGTGCCAGTGCAGGACGTTCAGCTTAACCGCCTCCATGCCATCGAGATTTCTTTCGATCACATCCACCGGCATGAAGTGCCGGCTTGCGTCAATCATCAGGCCGCGCCAGGGAAACCGGGGAGCGTCCTGAATGGAAACCGCCGGGATCCCAAACCCTGTCGGCGTAGCTTCCACGAGCTGCAGAAACGTTTGCAGGCCATGCATCGCTCCGAGAGCAGTGCGAGCGTGCAGTCGGGCGCCGGCGCTGGTTGCGGTCAGCGAATAAGATTCGTCCTCCTCGGCGCGTTGAACGCTCTCGGTCGGTTGTTCCACTTCAACCGCCAGAGTTGCCGGAGGCAGCCTGGCGACGGACATGTCGAGCGCGGTCATGCCGGTTTTTTCGCGCAGGTGAGAAAGGAAACGTTCCACGGCGCGGCGCAAAAGCGGATCGGCATGTCCGGTAACGGAGACGGAAAATGCTGGATTGATCTGGAGTTCGCCGTATCCCAACTCCACTTTCGCCGGAAGCGGCATGAGATTCAGTTGCGGAAGAGTTTGCGCCGGGAGCGGCATGATGAAGGGTTGCATGACGAAGATGAATAAGAAGGTAGTACGAATCGAAAAACAATGCGCATTTTTTGGCCCGAAAAATAACTTAAGATAATGGCCGGGTCAGGATAGTGCATGAGAAGATGCTTCGCAACGCGGGCGACCCTCCAATGATTAAGTTTCTCGCCAACATGTTTCGCGGATTGCACATTGTGGTCGGCATATCCATGCCTCCGCCTGAGCAGAATGAACGCGTTTTTGTGCTTACCTGGCTAGGGATCATTGGCGGCTTTCTCGGGCTCTGCGTCTTCCTGGCGATGTTTTGTTTTTACTATCTTTTGGGACACTGAGAATTCTGACAATTCGCGGACGGATGATCAGGCAGGATTCCCGGAAATTCCTAGCGGGACATAGCGATGCTAGTTGGACAAATCTGTTCGAGAGCGCGGTCAATCACGACCTGGATTTCGCGCGCGTATTTTACTTCGCGGCCCTTGGCGAGGAGTTTGCGGGCCTCTTCGGCGGAAAACCATGTGGGGTTGCGTTGCGGTTCGTCTGAAGGAACAAATCCGCCGACTTCCATGAGAAATGCTTTGACCACATATTCGCGGACGCCCGGCGGCTTCCAGAAAACGCCCTTGGAGTGCAGGTACAGATGGAAATGGCGCGGTTCAATTGTGCCCTGAGCGCCGGCCTCCTCACGGGCTTCACGCTCAGCAGCCTGACTGTGCGACATTGATGGTCCTGGATTTCCTTTGGGAAATGTCCACTTGCCGCCGCTGTTGGCCTGGACCAGTAGAAACTCCACTGAACTGCCCAGCCGCCGGTAACACACGGCCGCGACCTGCAATGGAACGGCAAACTGGGGAAACCTTGTCGTGCCCATGGATTTTCGTTCCAGTAAATTCTTTACCGAACTTCTTGCGAACACCTACTGCAACCTCCGCGCCTTGCCGGATGCTTCGCAGCGTACCTCTGCAGAATATTTTCTGCAGAATACGTCGAAGATATTGCATGAATGTAAAATAGCAACAAAAAAGGTGCAACGGTAGAGTTACGAAAGAAGGTACGCAGGCTATCTGCCGGTTTTTTGTTGCGGGTCAATTCTTTGCATGGCGCTCTGGATTGCGTAGATTACGTTTTCGTCCCCCATCGCGGTGTTGAGCATCATGTGGTAGAGGGCGCGCGTAGGCCAGTCGGCGTTGAAGTAGTGGCGGATAAATTCCACGCGGTCGCGGTCCACGGTATCGAGCAGTTCATTCGCCTCACGCTCGCTTTTGCCCGCCGCCACAGTGCGGCGGAATTTTTCCGCGCGCGGAGCATACAGAAAAACGTGGAAGGCGTCCGGATGGTCGCGCAAAAAGTAGGCAGCTCCGCGGCCTACAAAGATGCAGTTGCCCTGCTCGGCGGCTTCGCTGAATACCTGGCCCACCATGGCGACCATACGGTCGGCGTCGAAGGTGTCCATGGAAGCAAGCGGAGCGCTGCGCTCAAAGCTGCCGCGCCAGAAGACGCGGGCCAGGCGGTGAAAGCGGCTGTCCACGCGCTCTTCGCAACGTTGCACCACGGAATGCTCCACGTTGGCTAGTTTGGCGATTTCCTGCGTGAGCTGCGAGTCCCAGAGCTTCCAGCCAAGGCGGCGTGAAAGCTCCGCAGAGATGGCTGCCGCGCCGGAACCGTACTCTCGTTCGACCGTAATAATGCGGAACATGAGCTGGCGAGCGCTCCTGGCCACTCAATATGGCTTCTCTATATCACAATGCCTTTAACGAATCCAAACCTTAGGCTCCGCCGACAAGCCGGGCCGAAGTTCATGGTTCTTATCTTCTCCCGGATCAATAGTTATTTTTACCGGGACCCGCTGCACGACTTTCACATAATTTCCCGTGGCATTTTCCGGAGGCAGCAGGCTGAAGCGCGCGCCACTGGCCCCGGCAATGCTTTGCACGTGGCCCTTATAGTCATGATCCAGCGCATCCACCGAAATGGTGACGCGCTGGCCCACCCGCATGTCTTTCAGTTGATTTTCTTTGAAGTTAGCGGTGATCCAGAGATCGTTTTCCGTCAACGGGATAATCGTCATTAACTGCTGGCCCGGCTGCACGTTCTGTCCCACTTCGACCGTGCGGTTGCTGACGATTCCATCCACTGGCGCCGTAACTTGGGCGTACTGAATATTGAGCTTGGCTTGATCGAGCGCGGCCTTCGTCATTTCCGCCGCAGCCATGGCTGCGTCAGCGCGCGCCTTGATGGCGGTAATTTGTTGCGGAGCGGTCGCGGTGGAGCGCAAATTGGCCTCCGCCTCTTCGAGCTTGGCTTGGCTTTGCGTGACCTGATGTTGCGCGGCGGAAGCCGCCGCGCGCGCGGCATCAAGCCCGGCAGCGGCGCCTTTGGCTGCGGCGACCGCCTGATCGTATTGCTGCGCGGAAATCTCCTGCTTGTCCACAAGCTGCTTGTAGCGGGCCAAATCGCTTTGCGCTTTCACGTTATTGGCTTCCGCCTGCTGTTGCTGGGCGCGGGCGGCGTCCAGTTGTTGCCGCGCTACGGAGATGCCGGCGCGGGCAGCATCAACATCGGCTTGGGCAGTGCTGACCTGACTTTCCGTCGTGACGGAGGTGATCGGAACATTCGCCTCGGCGGCTTTGGCCTGGGCCATGGCATTGTTGTAATCCGCCTGGGCCCGCTGCAAGGCCACCTGGTAGTCCGTTGGATCAATCTGCAGCAGTGGAGTGCCAGCCTTTACAAATTGATTGTCCACGATCTGGAGCTTTGAGACGTGCCCCGAGATGCGGGCGCTGATCGGGTTGAGATGGCCGTCAACCTGCGCGTCGTCGGTGGATTCATAGCTGGTGAGATAGCGCCACACAAAGAAGCCCACAACCAGCAGTACGATCACTCCGGCAATCAAAAAAATGCGGAAGCGGGGATCGCGAGCATTCAGCTTCTGCTTCCAATGCATGTCCTTCTCGGAAGCCGGCACGCGCTCGTGTGAGTTCTCTTTTTCATTTTCAGTTTCAGTCGGTGTCATCGTCTTTGTCTTTTCCGTCTGTCCGTTTCTTCTTTTACGTTCAGCCGGCCGAAATTACGGGCCGTGATTCATCAAATATTGCTTTACGCCCTCTTCCGCATATCCAATAGCGCGCGCCAGTTCGACTTTGGCCACGTTGTGAGCGTAGAGGCCGGCAATATAGTTTTCGTTGGCCGAAGCCAGAGATTCCTGCGCCTGCACTACTTCCAGATTATCGGCCACTCCGGCGGCAAAGCGGTCCCGCGCCTGGGTCAGGGTCTGGTTGGCGAGATCCACGGAATTTTGCGCCACTTCCACCTGGTCAGCGGCGGCTTGCAAGTCCAGCAGGGCAGTCCGAACCTCGTAGTCAATCTGGCCACGAAGATTTTCCATTTGCTGCTTGTCCTGGCGCAGCGTGGCTTCGGCCTGTAAAGCATCAGCATGGGATTTGTTCCCGGTGAATATCGGGATTTTCAGCGTGGCAGCGAGCTGGTAAACAGTTTCGGGATTCGCCGGCGTGACCGAGCTGTCGCCGTAATTGCCCTCAATGCCCAGCGTAGGAAGATGCTCTGCGGTGGCAGCGTGGCGGAAAAGTTCCGCCGCTTTTACCTGCTGTTGCGCAGCCAGAAAATCCGACCGATGGGTATAAGCACGCTTTAGCGCCTCATCCACGGGCATGGGAACGAGCGGCTGGTACGGCTCCTTTTCCACCAGCGAAAACTCCTGGCCGGGGGGCAATCCGATGGCGCGGCGAGGGAAAGCTTCTGCTTGGCGAAGGTATTGCGTGCGACGATCAGTTGTTGCTTGCGGGCTTCTGCAACTCCACCTGAGAACGCAGAGCGTCAATTGCGGGAGCCACTCCGGCTTTCTGCTGATCTTCGGCTTTGTTAAAAAGCGCCTGCGCGGTATTCACTTCGGCTTGGATGTATCCACGCGAGCGGCGCCGGCCAGGGCCTCTAAATAAGCATTGCCGACGGCGAGCACGACCAGTTCCCGGGCATTCTTATAACTGTACTCGGTGGCTTTTTCATTTTGCGACGCCCCACGTTCCCGCTTCCATGCATTCCAATCGAAAAGGGCCTGGGAAAAATTGAGCGGGCGTCAAAGTAACCGAAGGGACCAACCACGCTGGGAATTCCGGCAAAGGCGGGCCCGGAAAAGCGGAAGCCCAGTGCGGCACAAATTGATGCGATTCACATTCTCGCTTACCGTTCCCGAAATATTAGGCAGCAGCGCGCCCAGCTCTTTCCATTTTTCCCCGCGCGCGGCCAATGTGCTGTCGCTTACCAGTAGGATTCCAAGATTATTTCGCAAACCGCGATCAATCGCTTCCTTGAAGGTAAGCGGCAGCACCTGGGAAGTGGCCGTGCCTTCGGGCACGCTGCCCATGTACGGGCTTCTGCGACGAAGAATAACCAGCCGCCTGCCCAGAATCCATATTGCTCGCGGCCGAAGAAGCCGACGCGGATGGAGCGTTTGGTGTTGCGATGAACGCCGGAGCCGCCCGTCTGCGCGCGAGCCAGGCGAAAATGCAAAGCCGCCCAAAATCATCCCCAGGCCGCCGTCATGATCCGCGAAAATCTTTTCAATGGCCGGTAAAACTTCGTGCTCTGTTCTTTCATAGGAACAAGGTAAGGCCCTCGCAAAAGCGTCTTCCCTTAGCAGGTCAACAAGTTATCTTGATTCAATTTCCGGCTTATAGATGCAAATGATTGTCCCGGCGTAGCTTTTCCGCGGAACATTTAGGAGGGAGTCGCCGGTCACTCGCCCACTTGAGTATAGCGAAAACAGCTCACCAGATGATCGTTGACCATCCCCGTGGCCTGCATGAAGGCGTAACAGATAGTCGTACCTACGAAATTGAAGCCTCGCTTTTTCAGGTCTTTGCTCATGGCGTCAGATTCTGGCACGCTGGCGGGAATGTGCTTGTGGGTGCGGCGGGTGTTCACGGTTGGCTTTCCGCCTGTGAAACTCCAAATATACCGGTCGAACGAGCCGAATTCTTTTGCACCTCCAGAAAAGCCTTTGCATTGCGTATCGCCGAGTGGATCTTGAGCTTGTTGCGGACAATGCCTTCATTTTTCAGGAGGCTTTGTACCTTTTTACGATCATAGCGGGCCACGCGGGCGGGGTCGAAGTTGTCGAAAGCGGCGCGATAATTTTCGCGTTTCTTAAGAATAGTGTCCCAACTGAGGCCCGCCTGCGCGCCTTCCAGAATTAGAAATTCAAACAAAGTGCGATCGTCGTGCACCGGCGTTCCCCATTCTTCATCGTGATAGCGAATCGAAAGTTCATTCCCCGTCCATGGGCAACGGCTGATTTTTTCTTTGGATTTCATCGTCTAAAGATTATCTCAAGCGCGAGCGCGCATTTGACCCATTTTCTCTCTCGCCCCTAGAATGAAAATTCTGTTCTCGCGCTCCATTCTTTTCTTCTTTCTATGGCCTTGCGCATTTACAACACATTGTCGGGCGAGGTGGAGGCGTTCGCACGCTCCGGCCGAATGGAAGTCCGCATGTACCGCATGCGGGCCGACAGTGTACGACTACGGCCACATTGGAAATTTCAGGACGTTTCTCGCGGTAGATATCCTGTTTCGCTGGCTAGAGCAGAGCGGATACAACGTCCGCTACGTGATGAACATTACCGACGTGGATGACAAAATCATCCGCAACTCCGCCCGCGACCAGGTAAGCGTGAAGGAGTACACGGCAAAATACGAGCAGGCGTTTCTGGAAGACCTGAAGGACTTGCGCGTGCGCCAGCCTGAGTTTGTTCACGCCACGGATTACATTCCGCAGATGGCTGACTTCGTCGAGAAACTGAAGGAAAAGGGTTTTGCCTACCGTGCTGAAGACGG
>CAWHQK010000125.1:0-56269 GCA_963831435.1 uncultured Acidobacteriota bacterium | reverse complement strand
CGCTTGCTATTGAGGACAACAAGAGCTGATCGAGAGGCATTTGAAACAACATATCCGGTCAAGACATCGGCATCTGCATCAGGATAAAGTTCCTTCGCTACCTCGTGCACTTGTGTGACGAGGGATCCGAAATCGTTGCCTTCTGTGTCAATGAGGGATTGAACGGATTGTTCGATCATCACACGGTCGGCTTCGTGATCCTGTCTCTTTCCACTCGTATGCACCAGCATAGTGTAGTTCTGTTCTTTTCCGTTTACATGGGAATTAAGGTAGGCAACCGTAACCAGAAATCGCACCAGGGCGGCCGCGCTTCGGCGGGACTAGCACCCTGCGTGAGCAATTTACGCCGATATGAAACTTTCTTATTGAGCGGAAAGAAAATGTCCTGCCCTGTGTATTTAGAGTGGGATTTGAATCGAACCCATTTAGCAGTATCGTTTTCGAGCGTGTTGTTTAAATTGAGCCGAGCAGGAGTTGCGGTTACTCCTATGTAATGCCCATTCTCACCGATTAATTCACCCACCAGCTTATTTATTGTCGTCTTTGTGCCTTGGTTGATTTTCGCATTTGGGGTCGCATAGTCAGCCTCGTCGTCAATGACCACGATTTTCCCATGATCCTTCAGACGCCCGATCAGATTTTCGAGATCTCGAGGATTTTTCTTGCAGAATACCACCAATTCTTGGGGACTCTGATTTTGTGACGACTGCAGTAATTCTGACAAGCCTTTAGGTCCGGGGGCTAACGCTGATGCCTTAAATCTCTTTAGGTTTTGCGTCAGTAGGTCAACACTATCGTTCATAAGATGAACAACCGTCGAGTATCCCTCATCCAAAAGCTTGGCGGTCAGACATATCATCATCTCAGTCTTGCCGCTTTGAGGTTCGCCATAAATCACGAGTGATGAGGTTTGAGTATTGTCGAGATTTGCTACGGCTCCATCGACCGCCAGTTTGACGGAATCCGTTGCACGGCCTTCGTCCTGGAGTCGTTGAAGCTGTTTAGAATATCGATCCTTGAGCTTTGCCTGGTTCTTGAACTTTTCTAAATCGATTTTAGCCATCATTCAAACCGCCTAGTGAGGGAGAGACGAAAAAAGGGCCACGGCATCCCGTGACCCTCTCACAGTCCGTATTTGATTTTTAGTTGTGGGGCCCTTGTTGCGATGCCACCCTGGCATCAATGGAAACCACAAAATCATCCGGGAAGGGCACGACTTTCAGTCGTGCCAATAAGCCACCTTTATATCGAGGGCTTTAGCCCCTGAGGTCCTCAGCGGCTAAAGCCGATCAAATACCAACCTCTACGGCATGGCTAAAGCCATGCCCTTCCCAAAAGCTCAACAACAAAAGCAGATTCCTCGCGACTAAATTCGCTCGGAATGACAAGCGCTGTAGCGGCTAAATCGCCTTCAACACCGC
This sequence comes from uncultured Acidobacteriota bacterium, assembly GCA_963831435.1. Taxonomy (GTDB): domain Bacteria; phylum Acidobacteriota; class Terriglobia; order Terriglobales; family Acidobacteriaceae; genus JAICKN01. The sequence goes on along the minus strand of CAWHQK010000125.1, from coordinate 54,848 downwards.
TCGCTCTGCCGCTTGCGGCAGTTTGATCGGTACAAAATATTCCTGCGGATACAGATAGTCCTCGCCAGATTCATCAATCACCCGCATCTGGCGATGCTTCATCGCCTGCTGGTCGGTCAATACCTGATAGACCTTCCGCAGTTCCAGCGATGCCGGATAATCCTCGTTCCGAACGCAAAGAGCAAAGTACATTTTTCCGCTATGTCTCTTTTGGGTGGCGCAGCGCTTTCAGCGCTGCGATTTCCCAGTCATTAATTTTGGGCTTTAGCCCCTGAGGTCCTCAGCGGCTAAAGCCGATCAAATACCAACCTCTACGGCATGGCTAAAGCCATGCCCTTCCCCAAAAAAATCTTCGAGGGCGGTGACTCAACACCAGCCGTGTGGCGCGGGCGCCCTCGCCCGCGAGCCTATCCCACTCCTCAAATCCTTAAAACATGGCGGACGAAGGCGTCCGCCCTACACTTTTAGCTGCACCCGCTCGTGCTCCCGCAGCTTCCGCAGCGGTAGCATGAGCCGTTGCGCGTCATGATGGAGCCGCAGTAGTGGCAACTGGGAGCGTCTCCCATATCCACCAGGCTGGCGAGAGCATCATTCAGCGTGGACGGCGCCCGCGCCGCTGCTTTGTCCAGAAATGCCGGACGCCCGGCCTCCACCAGACGCTTCGCTGCCATGTAAATCACCCACTCCCTCCGCCGCCGGCGCGCTCAGCGACCGCGGACGCAGGTTCTCGAACAGCATCTGCTGCTGGCCGGTCAGGAAGCGCAGCTGCAGCCAGCGGAAGATGTAATCCATGATCGACTTGGCGAAGCCGATGTCGGGATTGCCGCTCCAGCCGCTGGGCTCGAAGCGGGTGTGCGCGAACTTCTCGCACAGCATTTTCAACGGAACGCCGTGCTGCAGCGCGATGCGAGACGGCGCAGGCAAAGCTGTCCATCAGGCCGCTGACCGTCGAGCCTTCCTTCGCCATGGTGATGAAAATTTCGCCGGGCTCTCCGTCGGGATACAGGCCGACGGTGATGTAGCCTTCGTGCCCGCCGACGTTGAACTTGTGCGTGATCGACGCGCGCTCTTCCTGCAAGCGGTGCCGCACCGCGCGCGGAGGAGCGTTCAGATTCTCTTCTTCATCACGTGTGGCGCGGACACTGCGGTCCGCGAAGCCGCGTCTTCCTTCTTGGAGTTCGCCGTCTTGCTTCCCGCGGCGGAGAGCGGCTGCGACTTCTTGCATCCATCGCGATACACAGCGACGGCCTTCAGTCCCAGCTTCCATGCCTGGATGTACGCTTCCATGATGTCTTCGACGGAAGCGTTCTCCGGCAGATTCACCGTCTTCGAGATCGCGCCGGAGATGAACGGCTGCGTAGCCGCCATCATCCGCAGATGTCCCATGTAGTGAATGGAGCGCGTCCCCTTCGCCGGCTTGAACGAGCAATCAAACACGGCCAGATGCTCGTCCTTAATATGCGGCGCGCCTTCGATCGTGCCGGTCGCGTCGATGTAGCTGACAATCGCGTCCGCCTGCTCGTGGGTGTAGCCCAGCTTGAACAGCGCCGTGGGCACAGTATTGTTGACGATCTTGATCATCCCGCCGCCGACCAGCTTCTTGTACTTCACCAGCGCCAGATCCGGCTCGATCCCAGTAGTGTCGCAATCCATCATGAATCCGATTGTGCCGGTCGGAGCGAGGACTGTGACCTGGGAGTTGCGGTAGCCGAGTTTTTCGCCGTGGGCGAGGGCTTCGTCCCAGCATTGCTTTGCTGGCTTCGTAGAGCGGAGGCGGGAACGTTGGCCTTGTTGATGTTGTTTACTGACGCGCGGTGCATGCGGATTACGTCGAGGAATGGCTCGCGGTTGATGTACCAGCCGGGGCAGGCGGCGCCGGGCATGACGTTCGGGCCGAGGTTGGTTTCGGCGAGTCTTTTTTTTGTTGGCTTCGGTTGCGGGGGCCAGCGGCTCGCAGAGTTCGGCGATCCGTGAGGACTGCAGGTAGGCTTCGCCGCACATGATGGCGGTGACGCAGGCGGCGTAGTCGCGGCCGGCGTCGGAGTCGTAGGGAAGGCCGGCGGCCATCAGCAGCGCGCCGAGGTTTGCGTAGCCGAGTCCCAGCGGACGGTAGTCATGCGAGTTGCGCATGATCTGTTCTGTGGGATATCCGGCGTTGTCGACCAGAATTTCCTGCGCGGTGATCAGCACGTCGACGGCGTGGCGATAGGCTTCGACGTCGAACGTGCCGTTGGGCGCGAACTTCAGCAGGTTCAGGCTGGCGAGGTTGCAGGCCGAGTCGTCGAGGAACATGTATTCGCTGCACGGGTTGCTGGCGTTGATGCGGGCCGTGTTCTTCGAAGTGTGCCAGCGGTTGACCGTGGTGTCGTATTGCATGCCGGGATCGCCGCAGTGCCAAGTGGCGTCGGAAATCTTGTGCAGCAGGTCTTTGGCTTTGAAGGTCTGCATGGGACGGCCGTCGCGAATGGCGTGGTGGAGAAATCGGTGTCGCGCACCACGGCGTACATGAAGTCGTCGGTGACGCGGACGGAGTTGTTGGCGTTCTGGAAGAAGATGGACGAATAGGCTTCGGAGTCGGGCGCGGATCCGTCGTAGCCAGCGGCGACCAGCGCATGCGCCTTGGCTTCTTCTTTGGCTTTGCACTCGATGAAGTCGACGATGTCGGGATGGTCGACGTTGAGGATGACCATCTTGGCGGCGCGGCGGGTCTTGCCGCCGGACTTGATGACGCCGGCGAAGGCGTCGAAGCCCTTCATGAAGCTGAGCGGGCCGCTGGCGGTGCCGCCGCCGCTGAGATTTTCGGTAGACGAGCGCAGCGGAGAAAGATTGGTGCCGGTGCCGCTCCCCACTTGAAGAGCATGCCTTCGGTCTTGGCCAGGGTGAGGATGGAGTCGAGCGAATCCTGCACGGAGTTGATGAAGCAGGCCGAGCACTGGGGCTGCGTGTATCCGGTGACGCCGAATTCGACGTTCTGCGTTTGCGGGTTCCAGTGCCAGTTCTGCGCCGTCGGAGTTGGGCTCGATGCGGTCGCAGCCGACGTTGAACCAGACGGGCGAATTGAAAGCGGCATACTGGCGGAGGAGGATGTGGATGCGAGTTCGTCGTGGAAAGTGGCGCCGTCTTCGGGCGACTGAAGTAGCCTTGCGCATGCCCCAGTCGCGGATGGTTTCGGCGACGCGGCTGACGAGCTGGCGGACGCCGGTCTCGCGCTCGGAGGTGCCGATGGTGCCGTGCAGATATTTGCAGGCGACGATGTTGGTCGCAGTCATGGACCAGTCTTTGGGGACTTCGACGTCTTTCTGCTCGAAAATGATGTTGCCCTTGGCGTCGGTGATGGCGGCGGTGCGGAGTTCCCACTCGATTTCGTCGTAGGGAGAGACGCCGGCCTTGGTGAAGAGGCGGCGGAAGGTGAGGCCCGTGGCTTTCTTTTTGGTTGTGGGGTGGTGGTCGTCGGGGTCGCGCTGGCGGTCTCGGCGGCTGTGGGGGCTCCTTTTTCTTTTACCTCGGCCATTTCTTTGTTTCCTCGTTCCTGCGGATTCTTTGATCCGCTTGCTGGTCGTTTTCGCCTTGTCTCCAGTGCCGGAAGTGCTGGAGGCCGTTGGGTTGTGCCGTCCCTTCGGGACTCGGTGTTTCTTTGATCCTTTCCCGGGACTTCCGTCCCGGGCTTTCCTATTGCGCCCCTGCGGGGCTGTGACCTCAGACGCTAAAGCGCGCCTTAATATTTGATTCTGTTGGCACGACTAAAGTCGTGCCCTTCCCGTTCTTGCCCCGCGCTTAAATCTGTCCAGGCCCTGAATTCTCGGTCGTCGCTACGGACTTGTCTTTCTGTGGTTCTTACCCGGGGCTTCCGCCCCCCGGGGCTATTTTCGGCCGCCGCTACGCGGGTCGTGAGGGCAGTCATTGGCATCTAGCCCAAAGAAAATCTGCCGGGAGTGAACACCCTAACGCCATCACCCGAAGGATTTGACATAACCGAGTCGTTAGCATCCCTGCCAGAGATCAATTTTCTTAACTGTCCAGCATTCACGGACCCTTTCGACGCTCCGAAAAGATCCGCAACGTCATGATCGTCTGGTAGATCACTAATTAATGGATGTACGGCACTAATAATCATCTCGAAATTTCCTTTATAAAAACTCTAATCGCCGAAGCCGAAGGCGGTTTCGGCGGACGAGGTCATCCATTGATTCAGCGCTGCATGGGCCGTGCTGCGTTGCGTGGAATCCTCGATGACTGCGTAACGCACAAAGCATTTGCCGCTTTCCAGTCGCTCGCGGTCAGGCGAGCCGGGAAGAAAGTAGCGTCCAAGGGCCATGCCCAGATCGTCGGCTTGCGCGATCCGGAACAGGGCTAGCATGCGTTTTCCATCGGTGGCGGAGGTTTCGCCGGGAGCCAGCACTTCCTCTCCCATGGCGAAGATTCCTGGCTTGCCGGGAACGAGAACAAAACTTAGGCTCGATTCACACCGGAACCAGCGGGACCAAGCCAACCGGCGATGGTCGAGCTTGGCTTCGATGCCGTGGCGCGCCAGGGACTCGTTCACCATGAGAGATAAAGCTTCCATGCCAACCTCAGCCCTCGCGCGAAGACGGGGCTACCACCCCTCTTCGAGTGAGGACTTCCACAGATAGGATTTCAAATCTTTTGTCGTCGCCCCGGGGGACTGTCCAAAGACATTCGGACGGGGAAACGGCCACCGCACAACCCTGCTTTCGTCCTCTCCGTGGAGGGCGAATGCTGCAAGCGGGAATCGCTGACCACCTCTAGCCAGGGTTCTCGCTTTTACTTCAAATATCCACTTCTGACATCGTGTTTTCAGGGCTTGTTTCGTTTCCGAAATGAGCGCTGAAAACTCTATGGGATGGCAACATTACTCCCGTAGATTGTGGCTGTCAAGAGTCCATACCCATATATTGTATATGAAGCGCATGAAGCGTAAATGCTGCTCTTTTCGTTAATCTGCACTATTGGGAACCGGCCTTTTCCACAGCGCGAAAGCCTTCAGGACGAGAAACCAAGGCTGACGGGCTGGGAAAGTCCATTTTGGGCGCCGCTTTGACATCAATCTTGACCTCAGGCCACGATTTGCTTCCATGCTCTAAAGCTACATAGACGTCCTCGAAAATCTCTTTGGGTGCAATGCGCAGGGTGCCGTCGGAAGATTCGACAAGATAATCTCCGACTTTCCCGTGATGCTCCCGGCCGAGGACATCCACAAAGCGGTAGCCGCGGTCAACTGCTTTGCTTTAATCAAGAACCTGGTGCGATAGACATGCCATTGGGCAGACGACTTCCTCATCTTGTATCCACCTTTGGGGGAGGGGAGACATGGGTTGAGTTTTGGCCAGAGAACTTTTGTTGGCTGGAGATTGTGAAAACTGCGTGAAACGGTGAAGCGAATTTACGCGCAGGGGAGGGGAGGGTCAATTCCACATTTGTTGTGCAATGGTGAATTTTTTTAGGGATGACAGCTTAAGCAGAGGAACGGGAGCGCGGCGCGCGCGGAATGGCGATTTTCCCGCCGAAGAGCCAGGAATTGGCTGCAATTCAAAGTGCGAAGAAATGAGAACAGCAAACGGCGCGGCGGGATTTCCACATGTCAAGCACAGGAAATGCAGAAAAAGAAACGGGCAGTGCTAATCGGGGACGGGCATAATCCTGAATAAGAACATATGAATATCTCCGAGGGGCATCTTCGTCGACCACGAAATCATAGGAAGACTATTCGGTGGACGCTGCGGATTTTTACGCTGCTCGCGCTCGTAAGTTTTCTGTGCTTTCGCGCATATGTAGTCAAGCGAAGAGCCCATCCGATTGTGAGATACAAGCCGGAAGCCGAGATCGCGAGAATGCGACCACCGGAAAATGTGTATCCGTGCCTGGTTTTTCAAAGCGAAGGCAAGTCTGATTTCTCGAGCGGTGAGCTTAAGCAATGTAGGCCGCGGCTCACCAACGAGGCTCCGGTGGAACAATTCGAAATTGACCTAAATCGCGGAGGCTTCATATTGCGTACGACCGATTTATCGGTGCCGGACGACATGCCGCTGGTCCTTACGCGGACCTACAACACATGGGACAGGCGGATTTATGGTTTTGGCGTGGGCAGCAACCATCCGTACGATATTTATTTTTATGGAAATCGCTTTCCTTACACATATTTGAATGTTGTAACGCCCGGTAGCGAGGTGATTCACTTTGACCGAATTTCGGAAGGCACAGGTTACGCCGATGCGGTTTATGAAGATCTGAGAGATTTGACTACGTTGTTTCATGGAGCGCGTATACGGTGGAACCAGGACCATTGGGACTTAAATTTTCAAGATGGAAACGTGTATCGCTTTCCTGAGTCCTACTACGCTAAGCGTCCAGCGGAAATGGCAATCGTAGGCATGCGGAATGCGGCTGGCGAGGAAATCAAGTTCGTTCGAGATGCTGCGCGTAATCTGGTCAGAATCACTTCTCCTCATGAACATTGGATCAAGTTCACATACGATGGCAAAAACCGGATCATCGCCGCCAGTAATGATGCAGGCAATTTGGTTAAATATTCTTACGATGACACTGGGAGAGTGGTGGAAGTCGAGGGCGGCAGTGGGGTCCTTTGGTCTTACTCCTATGATGATGGGGGGATCGCAGAGGTGCGCAATTCAAGCGGAACGATTCTATTAAAGAACAAGTACGACAAAACCGGACTGATTGCAAGTATTACGCTGCGAGACGGCCGGAGCTATCGATTCGACTACCTGTTTGGTAAAGGCTATACCATCGTGGAAACCACGGTCCTTGATCCCGAAGGAAAAGTTCATGTATTTCACTTCTAGTTTTTATCTCTAAGAGCTTCTACAGACTAAAACTTACTTGTGCTATGAGGTGCCCTCCCAAATTTGCCGATCGTGCATCCAAGAACGAAGCAAGAATTTCTAAAGGAGGAACCATGACAAAAGATCCTGTTTGCGGCATGCAGGTAGACGACAAAAAATCTGAGTTCCAGTCGCAATACGGAGGGAAGCAATACACCTTCTGTTCACCAGACTGCAAAGACAAATTCGAAAAGAATCCTGAGCACTTTGCGCAGAGCGCAGCGTAGGCGTTCTAAACAGTGAAACAAAGCACCGCACCTGGTGTGTTATTCGGGGCTCGTTTTTGCGAGGAATTTACATCTCACGGTACAGTACGTGCCCCGCATCGATAGTAGTATTCCCGCCGACTTCTGGGGAACTCTTTGGGTTTCGTAAGGTCCCTCCGTCTTCGCTTCGCTCAACGTCGGGATGACATGATTTTTTTGTGTGTTTTTTAGACAAGAAGCAAGATGCATTTCATCGCTGATATTTTGTACTGAACGATCCCGGGTGGGACTCGTGGTTTTCAGTCCAGGCAATCACTTTCGATTCAAATGATCGCGGTGAAATGCTTATTGCGCCGCAATGGTTCGCGTTTGGAACTTCCCATAGAACAATATTGTCTCTGTTTCGCGCAAGAATAAGGCGTGAGTGGCGCTCGGGAATGTTGCTGTCTATCAGGCCGTGAATGAGGAAAACGGGAACATGAGTCGTTGCCACGGCGTCTTCGGGGGGAAATTGCCGAGGGATTCATCCTGTACTTCATGCGAGCGTAGAGAAACGCGAATTCCACGGTTGGCCGAAGCACTGTACGGCCCAACCATGGGCCAGTATGAAAAAATTGGCCGATACGGTCGTAGGAAATTTCGCGAAATGTTGAAAATGTAGATTCGGCGATGACCGCGCAGAAGTCCGGCTCTCCCGCCAGTGCTTGCAATAACTGCGCGGCGCCCATTGATTCCCCCAATCCGTAAATGCAATGTGAATGCCGATTGAAGGCAAGCCATCCGAACCACTGCGCAATGTCATTGCGTTCCAAATAACCATAGGTTGCTAAGCTGCCGCCGCTATTGCCATGCGCGCGAGCGTCGGGCATTAAAACGCTATAGCCGTGATTGAGAAATAATTCGGCATATCCGGCCATGCCGAAGCGATTGTCGCCCAACCCATGAAGCAGGAGCACGGCATTACCGTTACCGTTTTGCGGTTGGATGCTCCAGGCATTCAATTGCACGCCGTCTGTCGAAAACGTGCTCACATCTTGGAGGCGGGCATGGAACACGTTTGCGATTTGCAGCATGGCGTTTTCGTCTGACTCCGTAAGAGGACGCCGTGCAGGGTGCAAGGCAGCTTCCATAACCACAATGCCCACTATCGCGGAGGCAGCTGAATACAGGAGCAAGATAATCAGAAGCTGGCGCAGGATGCGAGGCATTGTGGGATGATACGAAAGGAGGATGCGGAAGTTCCTCTTATTTCAAACCGGTTACTCGAATACCTGTGTGTGCCTGGTAACGGATATTCAGCGTGATGAGCAGGGCTGTGATCTGCTCGAGGACCCGAGCGTTTTCCAAGTGACCGCCGTCGAGGGCGCGGACGCCGGGAATTTTTTCTGCCAGTCCGCGAATGATTTGATTGGCTTTTTCGTCGTCGCCGCAAACAATTACATCGGAGTCGAGGTCAGCCTCGCCATTCAGGAACTCGGCGGAAATGTTTTGAAAGGCGGCGACCACGGGAGTTCCTTTCAGTATCTCCGCTGCCTGCTGCGCGGCGGATCCCTGCCAGATGCCGATTGTCCGGGTGACCCGGCCGCCGATGCTGGCGGCGAGCGGGACGGTGGCGTCCACCAAAATTGTATTGGGCTTGAGCACGGGCTTGATCTGCTTGAGCAACGGTACGTGGCCCTCGAACGGTACGGTCAGCACGATTACGTCAGCGGCGGAGGCTGCGGTGGTATTGTCGGCTCCGGAAATGTTTGCCTGGTGAGCTCTGGTCTTGATTTTGTCGGCGGCCTGTTGGGCGCGGGCGGCGTCGCGCGAACCGATGATGATGGTTTCTCCGGCGCGGGCCCAGCGGAGGGCGAGTCCGAAGCCTTCTTTGCCGGTGCCGCCGAGGATTGCGATGTTCATGGGGAATATTGTCGCATGAACCGCGGTGCAGATTGCCGGCTGGCGCTCCGCGATACGAACGGCTAGGCGAATTCGTGTTCGAGCGATTGTTCAGCTGTGAGTTCTGCTATTGGAGCTTTGATCTGGATGCGGGAGTACGTGGTGTTGCGTTCGGCAGGAATGCGGCCCATCTCCAGAATCAGGATTGAAAATCTTCCGGGACTGGTGTACTGGCCGGCGGTGGCTCCGGCTTCGCGCGAAATGTTTTCTTCCATCAAAGTGCCGCCGTAGTCGTTGGCGCCGGCATGCAGGCAAAGCTGCGAGAGGCGGCGATTCAGCTTCACCCATGAAACCTGAATGTTGTTGATGGAGCCAGCGAGTAGCAGACGTGCCAGCGCATGAACTTTAAGTGCTCGGCAAGCGTGGGGCCGGTGCGTGCGAGTCCCTGCTGGTAGAGCAGCGTGTTCTGGTGGACGAAGCCGAGAGGGACGAACTCGGTGAAGCCGCCGGTCTCGCTGCTGAATTTCGCGCAGGAGGCAGCATCTGGTGGACCCAGTGGGCGGGAGTTTCGGTGTGTCCGTACATGAGCGTCGAGGTGCTGCGGATGCCGCAGCGGTGAGCGGTGCGGATGACTTCGATCCATTGGGCGGTGGAGAGTTTGTTGCGCGAGAGGATGTGGCGGATTTCGTCGTCGAGAATTTCGGCGGCCGTACCGGGCAGCGTGCCGAGTCCGTTGTCGCGCAGCATCGACAGGTAGTCGGCGCAGCGGCATGCCGGTGAGTTCGACGCCGTAGACGATCTCCATCGGAGAGAACGCATGGATGTGCATCTGCGGGGACGGCGCGCTTTACGGCGCGAAGAATGTCGCGGTAGTAGAACTTGGGCAGATCGCGCGGCAGGCCGCCCTGAATGCAGACTTCGGTGGCGCCGAGTTGCCAGGCTTCGACGGCCTTCTCGCGCCATATCTTCAGAGAATGGAAATAGGTGTCGGACTCGCGCGAGGCCGCGGCTGAAGGCGCAGAATTTGCATCCCACGAAACAGATGTTGGTGAAGTTGATGTTGCGATTGACGACGTAAGTGACGAGATTGCCGGACAGTTCGCGGCGGAATTCTTGGCGGCGACGAGCAGACCGAGCAAATCATCGCCTTCGGCATGCGCAAGTAGGAGGGATTGTTCGCGGGTGAGCGAAGCACCTTCCAGAGTGCTCAGTACAGTTTCGAGAGTTCGCGGATGGAAGCGCTGAGGCGCGGCGCGATTTCTGTCCAGTCGAGTGATGGGAAATTTTGCAGTTCGGAGTCGGGCAAAGTCGGGCCATGGCGTTCTCCTACCAGTACAGCTTATCCGAAATAAATCGGTCTTTGCAGGGCGAATTAAATTTCTGGCGCTGCCAATTTCTTTTTTATAAGCAAAGCCGCGAATGATGCAGGCAGGCGTGCGAGCCAACTTTCCGCAAACCAATCCTGCAGTGCTGGCGAGTTCGTCAGCCACGGCTTCCAGAGTGATGCGAAGCGGGTAACCGTGCGAGTCGCGGCGTCCACGATAGTCGTGGAGCGGCTTCATTCCGGCGACGCCGATTGCCACTTCAGTGAGTCCTTCGCGCCACGGGCGGCCAAAACTATCACTGATGATGACCGGGATGGAAATATGCAGATGCTTTTTGAGTTCGCGGTGAAGCTGAGCGGCGGAGTTGTCGGGATCTTTGGGAAGCAGTAGGGCGTGACCGCCGCCGTTGACGTTGGAAACGTCCACACCGCTGTTGGCGCAGATGAAGCCGTGACGGGTTTCGGTGATGAGCACGCCGCGCTTGCGGCGGACGATTCGCTTGCTCTCGGCGAGGGCGATTTCGGTGACGCGGGCATCGAGATTGTAGCGGCGGGCCCACGCGCGCGAGGCCGCGGAGGGACGGATGGAATCGAGCGCTACTAACCGGCCTTCCGCTTTGGAAACGATTTTGTGCTTCACAACCAGAATGTCGCCTTGGATGAGATTCAAGTTCTGATTGGCGAGGGCTTGCAGGAGTTTTTGGGCGATGGAATCTCCCGGCGCGATTTCGTCTGGGAACGGAATGGGTATGATGCGGAGTTTTTGCGCGCTTGCCGTCACGTTACAAGTTTACGGCGGTGGGATAGCTGGTGAATCCCCATTTTCGGACGAGCTGCTGGGAGCGGGTTTCTCCGGCGGCGCAGGCGAGCTTGTAAAGGTCGGAGGGATTATCAATGTCGAGCCCGATGCCGGGAAATGAGAGCACGACGCAGGGTTTGCGGGTGGCCCGGGCGGCGGCGAGGTGCGGCTGGAAGCTGTCATTGCCGAAGCGGAGAGGGAAGAGTTTGGCGGGGCGGCGGAGTATGGCGTTGGTGCCGCGGCCATCAGAGGCAGGAACGATCACGGAGCCTTGTTCGGGCGCGGAGGTGATGATCTGTTTGAGTTCTTCGGTTTGGATGAGCGGAATGTCGGCGGGAACCACGATGGTAGTTTCAATCTCGCGTGACTCGCAGATGTGCGTGGCCATTTCGATGGCGCCGGTTTCGCCGGGATTGAAATTATCGGCGATGACTTCGCAATGGAATTGCTCTGCAAGTTCCAGCGCGTAGGGATCGCTGGTGACCAGTGACGTGCGGATGCGGCTGGCGGAGACGGCGGTCAACACGTCCCACAACATGGCGTGGGCGAGGGTGGTTCGCTCGGGCTGGTCCAACACCAAACGAGAGCCGCTGTTTCGCGTTCACGAGATTTTTTACCGGAATGAGGAGCATCATTTGGATCGTCCGTTTTATATTCCGCCGGAAGCGGGCAGCGAGCTTGCGCCAGCTGCGGCCAGAGTGACGCGCGCCAGATTAATTCTATCCGCAATTCTCTTCATCACGGTTGCTGTGCATTCCACGCGAAGACCGGATTGCTGGAGTTCCTCGGCGGTTTCGCGGTCGGCATCGTCCACGACCAGTACATCGAGGAAGTCGCGATAGCAGGTAGCAACTCCGGCGATGGAGACAGGCAGACCCTTGGATTCCATCAGGATCCCCGCCGGGCCTGACACGGCGGCATTGCCAATGATGGGACTGACAGCGGCGATTGTGGCGTTGGTGTTGCGCAGGGCCGCGCGAACGCCGGGAACGGAAAGAATGGGAGCGATGCTGGTGATGGGATTGCTGGGCGCAAGCAGAATGGCGGTAGCCGACATGATGCAGTCAATCACTGCCGGGCCGGGGCTGGCTTGTTCGATTCCGGCAAAATAGACGGCATTCACCGGGTCCTGATACCAGCGCTGCACGAAATATTCCTGAAAGCTGAGTTCGCCGATGGGGGTATCCACGCGGGTTTCGATGTGCGAGTTGCTCATGGGAAGAATTCTGGCGCGGATGCCGAGTTGCGATGAAATTTCTGCGGTTGCTTCGGTCAGGGTTTTGCCTTCGTGAAGTAATTTTGTGCGGCAGAGGTGGAGTCCGAGATCGCGGTCGCCCATGTTGAACCAGACAGGCTGGCCGAGCTTCTTCATGGTTTGCTGGCAGAAAAAAGTTTCGCCCTTCACGCCCCAGCCGCGCTCTTCGCTTAGCAGGCCCGACAGAACATAAGTGATGGAATCCACATCGGGAGAGACGTAGAGTCCCCACCACTCGAGGTCGTCGGCTGTGTTGACGATGACGGTGAGGTCTTCCTCGGGAATGACCTGGCGCACGCCATCCACAAACTTTGCGCCGCCAGTGCCGCCGGTGAGGACGACGATCATGCGGCCCTCTGGGTTCGCGCAAGTCCCTGCGGATCGGCTACGGCGCGGAGCTTTTGCGCGGAGAGACTTTCGCGGGTCATTGCGGCTGGAACAAATTCAGGATAAATGGGAAGCCGCTGAATCAATTTTTGCCCCTTGGCTTCGGTGCGAAGCCTTAGCTGTTCAAGATGCGGCCAGGGACGCTCGGGATTAATGAAATCGGGCGTGAGCGGAGAGATGCCGCCCCAGTCGTTGATGCCAGCGTCGAGCAGATCGTGGTAAGGGCCGGTAAGGTTCGGCGGAGCTTGAATATTCATACGCGGCATGAGCAAGCGCGTGACGGCAATGGTGCGCAACATTTCTCCGTGAGATGGTTCGGGCCAATGGCTCATGGGGATTTCGGGCTTCACACGGAAATTTTGGACGATGACTTCCTGAACGTGGCCGTAGCGGTCTTGCAAATCGCGAATGGCGAGCAGGGTATCTACGCGGTCTTCGAGGCTTTCGCCGATTCCGATCAATAGGCCGGTGGTGAATGGAACGCGTTGCTTTCCAGCTTCTTCGATAGTGCGCAATCGCTTCGCGGGAAGTTTGTCGGGAGCGTTGTCGTGGGCGGCGTCTTTATTAAGCAGACTCGCGTTTGTGCTCTCGAGCATCAGGCCCATGCTGGGCGAAACGGCGGCCAGACGAGTGATCCACTCAGCGCTAAGCAGGCCGGGATTAGGATGCGGCAGCAGCGAAGTTTCGCGCAGAACCAGCGCGCACATCGCTTCCAGATAATGCAGAGTGGATTTGTAGCCGAAGTGGCGTAGTGTTTCGCGCATCTCGGGAAAGATCAGCTCAGGCTTGTCGCCCAGACTAAAGAGCGCTTCGGTGCAGCCGAGTTTTTCTCCTGCGTGCGCGACTTTGAGAACTTCATCGGGAGTCATGGTGTGGGCGCCGGGCTGGCCGGGATCGCGGCGGAAGGTGCAGTATCCGCAATAGTCGCGGCAGAGATTAGTAAGCGGGATAAAAACTTTGCGCGAATAAGTAATGATGCCGGGCTTGAATGCTTCTTTGGCGGCTCCGGCGGCGGCCAGGAGCGTCGGAAGTTCGTCATCACATGCCGCAATCAGGCGGAGAGCATCGTGTTTCGACAACGGCTGCGCTAGCGCCGGGGAAAATTCCGCAGCGTCTTCGCCAATTCCGCGTTCGTCGATTGCTGGGAAGAGGGCTTCCAAAGTTGTTCCTGAGTCGCAAGAAATGCAGGGCCCGATGAAGAAAATGATACATGATGTGACGGCAGAGCGGTTGGGTTTGGATTCCGGAAGCATGCTGAATGCAAACCCCGCCCAAGCAGAGCTTGGACGGGGCACCCTTGAAATTGTGTTCACGTCTCGACCGATTTTGCTGTAAAGCTTCACTGTTCGAACTCACGAAAACTGATTACAAGATTCTTACATCGTCATGACACTCACGGTGCCGCGTTCACGAAGAATGATTGCGCACCTGATTAACCGCCCCGCACCTGCCCACTTCGTCGAGTGGTGACATCCGTTCGCAACTTCATAAATCGAGCGGAAGCGTGTTCCGCCGAATCCTGAGAGCGAATCCTGTCCGAGTGCTCTGGCCGCATTCGGATGCCGCGAACCAAAAATAAAAGGAGAAATATGAAAAAAGCACACGTGGCAATTGCAGGCGCATTTCTACTGCTGCTCATTACAACCTTGGCCGCGCAAGCGCAAACTGCATCATGGAAACAGGTGGTCGGCATTATTCCTGTCGGAAACGTGGTGGGTTCCGGCACCGGAACGGTGACTGGTGGATTTTTACCGTGGACTACGACTTCAGGCGCCGCAGTCGTGAATTTGCGAAGCGGGCAAATAGCATTTGAAGTTCACGGTCTGGTTTTTGCCGGCGGCAGTCCTACAATCGCAATTGGCACGCCTGCTCCGGTCACGGCGGTAAAAGGCGTGTTGGTTTGCGACAATGACGGCAGTGCCGGGGGCGGCAATTCCGTGGTGGTGGAAACGCCATCGGTCCCGCTCAGTGCAACGGGGGATGCCCGATTTGCCGGGAATATTGGCCCCTTACCAGACGTCTGCTCCAGCGAGAAAGACCTGGTGTTCGTGGTGCGCGCCAGCGCTTTTAACGGCACGGCAACAGAGGGTCCGTGGATTGCCAATGGAGCGGTGCTGACATTTAACAACCGCGACCGCCGTGATAATGACGGTGACCGCGATGATCACGGTGGACGGTAAGCGAGATCTTCGGGATCCACAAAAAAACCTTAGCGGCTGGGCTCTCCTGGAGAGAACAGCCGTTTTTTATTGGCGCGGCACGTTCATTGCGGCCGTTAAAGGACTCTTACTCTGCATATGCGCAGGCCCACAACATCCGGTTTAATTTGAAGCAATAAGGCCCAAGTTCCAACCGTCTCTTGGTCAAGAATCTATTTAAGAGGAGAAGGTCCATGGCGTGCGGAAAAATGGGGTGCGAGAAAATGGATTCCGGCAAGGATCTGCAGCGGGGGTGGCTGCGTGATCTCACCAAGCTGATAGTGTTCGCGGCTGCGATTTTACTGATTGCATCAACCGGCCCTGCGCAACGGATTGGAACTGGCATGGCTGCCGAGGCTGTGTCTCCCGATTTCAACGCGTATTCCGGCCTGCTGCCCGAGTTCAGTCAGTTATTTCAAAAGATCGAGGATGGCGTGCAGCTTCCGCCGCCGCGCACCCGCAGCCGTCTATTGCCATTGCTGCCGCATTCGACGATCTTCTATGCCGCACTACCCAACTTAGGCGAGGCCTCCCAGCAGTCATGGACAATTTTCCAGAATGAGCTGCGCCAGAACCCATCATTGCGCGCATGGTGGCAGCATGGGGAATTGGCGGGCAATGGGGCACAGGTGGAGAATTCGCTGCACAAGTTTTATCAGCTCTCGCAATATTTAGGTGACGAAGTTGTCATGTCAGGCGCGAGGGGGCCCGGCGACAAGGAGCCTGCGCTGCTCGTGTTTGCCGAGGTGCGAAAGCCCGGCTTAAAGACTTTTCTGGAACAGGCATCGAAGGATGTTGGGGGAATGTCGCCGCCTGCGGTGCGAGTGGTGGATGTGGAGAAACTCGCCACATTAAAAGACAAGGCAGACGCGAAACATCTGCTGATTTTGGTGCGCCCTGATTATGTGGTGGGAGCGCTGAGTGCGTCCACGCTGCGCAGCTTCAATGCCCAATTGGAGCGGAAGAGCGCGGAATTCGGTTCGACGGCATTTGGAGAACGCCTCGCGCAGGCTTATCAAGACGAAGGCGGGATTACGGCCGTTGGCGGCGTTGACCTGCGGAAAATCGTGAGCGAACTCCCACAGGACTCCGCCCGGAACCAGCTGACTTTGCAACGCACTGGATTTTCGGATGTGAAGTATTTGATTTGGGAGCACAAGAGTGTTGCTGGCCAAGGGACCAACCAGATGGAGTTGAGCTTCACAGGGCCGCGGCATGGCGCGGCGTCCTGGCTGGCGTCACCGGGACCGCTGGGTAGTGAGGACTTCGTGTCTTCAAGGGCGCTGCTCGCGACTACATTGAGGCTCAAGAATCTGGCGCAAATATTTGACGACATCAAAGATCTTTCGACTTCCTCCAACCCTAAGGCCTTCGCGGGGATTGAGCAAATGGAAGCGGTCATGAGAGTCAGCTTGAAAGATGATTTGCTCAAATACCTGACCGGGGAAATAACGCTTGAGGTGGATGGCGTGGAACGGACGGGTCCCAAATGGCGAGTCATACTGGGGGTTGACGAGCCAGACCGGATGCAGGCGACATTGAAGACGTTGCTGGCAGAGATGCCGCTCCGATCCCAACAATACGAGGAACAAGGAATTACGTTCCACACTCTAAGCATCCCTTCCGGCAGCCGGACGACGGAAATTGGTTACGCGTTCGTGGATGGATACCTGGTAATCGCCTCTGGGCAAGATGGGGTTGCTGAAGCGGTGCGTCTGCATCGCAGTGGTGGATCGCTGGCCAAGGCAAAAAAGTTTTTGGCGGCATTGCCCCCCGGGCGGGGTGCGGAGGCCTCCGCGATTTTCTATGAAGACCCGGTGGCGATGGCGGCATTGAGTATGCGGCGTCCATCGCCGGCTGTGGCAGATTCACTGTCCAAAATGGCGGCTGAATCCAGGCCATCGGTCATCTGCGCATATGGATCAGAAAGCGCAATTCGCGAAGCCAGCAAAAGCGGCGGAATGGATGCTGCGACGGTTCTCATCGTGGCGGCAATCGCGATTCCCAATTTGCTGCGGGCCAGAACCGCGGCGAATGAAGCCAGCGCGGTTGGCATGCTTCGCACCATGGACACAGCGGAGTTCACTTACTCAGTCGCTTATCCGCAGGCAGGGTTTGCGCGCGATCTGGCGAGGCTAGGCCCGGACCCGCAAGATATGCACGCCATTTCTGCCAAACACGCTGGCATCATTGATGCGACGCTGGGCAATCCAAACTGCACCGAAGGGGAGTGGTGCACGAAGTCCGGATACCGGTTCAGCATTTCTGCGGATTGCAAACAAGAAAAATGCGATGAATTCGTGGCGGTAGGCACTCCTTTTTCCTCCAGCAACGGAAGCAGAAGTTTCTGTTCCACCTCAGACGGTGTAGTCCGCTATAAAACAGGCGCTCCTCTGCTGGCGCCCGTTCAGGCGTCGGAATGCCAGCGGTGGTCGCCAGTACAGCGTTAATGGATCCCTGCTGCTCTTATTGAGATAGATATATAAGCGTCGTATCATTGAGCGTGGCCTTTCCGATTAAAACTTGCGCCGTTTGCGGAGAAGAGTTTGAGTTGAAGCCGGAGAAACCTGGTTTCGCCAATCGTTGCCCGGACTGCAGTGCGTCCGACGAGGCGGGCCCTGCAACTCAATCTCGCATGGACGCCGAGAACCTCAAGACGACCCGCGAAGGCAATGCTGCCCGCCGCGAAGCGATGCGCAATCTTCTGTACCGCAAAGACAGCTAGGCGCGTAACGGCCTCCTTGCCCGATGTATTCTGATTGCGTTGGATACGGAGAACGGATGCGATTGGCCCAAATCGTTTTGTTTTTCACTTTTTTGTTTTGCTGTTTGTCGTGTGATGCTTGCGCACAATCTGTTTACGCCTTCCAGCCTGACGATCCTCATGCGGTGTATCTGACTGCTCGGGATTTTGGTGCGCATGCCGACGGCGTGAACGATGACTCTGACGCGCTGCAACATGCCATTGACCGGGTACAGGAGACGACGTATCACGGCGTGGTATTTGTTCCCACAGGGCGCTATCGGATCAGTAGAACGATCTATGTTTGGGCGGGGATTCGGTTGATCGGTTACGGAGCAAGGCGTCCGGTCTTTATTCTGGCGCCGAAGGCGCCGGGATTTCAGGAAGCCAACGACAACGACCGTTACATGCTCTGGTTTACTGATGAGCGCACGCCGGCGGGCCAGCCTATTGCCGACGCCAGCGAATTTACTTTTTACAGCGCGCTTTCCAATATTGATTTTGAAATTGGAGCAGGCAATCCTGCGGCGGTGGCCGTGCGTTTCAATGTGGCGCAGCATAGCTTTATATCGCATGCGAATTTTCAGGTCGGGTCTGGTCGCGCCGCCATCGAGCAGGTCGGCAATCAGGCCAGCGACATTCACATTCACGGCGGCGAGTTTGGAATCTTGACCGGGAAGACTTCGCCTGCATGGCAATTTCTATTGATGGATTCGAGTTTCGACGGGCAGCGCGTGGCCGCGATTCGCACTCAGGAGGCGGGATTCACGCTCATTCGTGATCGCTTCGCAAACGTCCCAGTGGCGATTGAAATCCCTGAGGGCCAGGTCGAACAGCTTTATGGGCGCGATTTGCGGATGCAGGACATCTCCGAAACCGCGCTTCGATTGGGCGATGTGAAGAACCTTCGTTCCGAGATCACTCTGGAGAATGTTGGCTGTACACATGTGAAGAAGTTTGTTGAAGGCGCGGAGGGAACGGAAAAAGCGAGCGGCGCTTTTGTCTCAACAGATTCATTTGTCGAGACAAGATTTACGCTTGGGCTGGAAATCGGCCCGGATGGCCGGGAGAAAGGGATCCTGCTGCGCCATCACGAGCGAGCATTACGTAACCAGGGTGCGGCGCTTCAGAGCGATATTCCTCGCTTGCCTCCGATGAATTCCTGGGTGAACGTCCATGCGCTCGGAGCAAAAGGGGATGGCGGGAGCGATGATACTATGGCCCTCCAAAACGCCATTGACGCCCACGCGGCGTTGTTTTTCCCGAGCGGTAAGTACCGGCTCAGTGGATCGTTGCGCCTGCGCCCCACTACCGTGCTGATTGGCTTCAGCCCGTTCACCACGCAATTTATTTTGTCTGATTCTGACACGCATTTTCAGGGCTCGGGGCCTGCCATACCGCTGGTTGTTGCGCCCCATGGCGGAGTGAACATTGTCACGGGCATCGGCATTGCAACTGGCAACGCGAACTCCCGGGCGGCAGGGATCGAATGGCTCGCGGGACCGCGATCCATGCTGGAAGATGTGGAGTTTGTTCGCGGACACAGCGAGTACGTTCGGCTGCTTGAGCCGGCGGTTGCTGCGCCTTCCAGGGGCCAGCGCCCCCAGATGCAGCTTGATTCGCAATATCCTGCTTTGTGGATTCACGACGGCGGCGGCGGGATTTTTCGCGGCATCTGGTCGCATGGCGGAACGGCGAAGGCTGGGCTTCTGATCCAAAACACCAGCACTCCGGGCGTGATCTATCAATTTTCCTGCGAGCATCACATGCGCAACGAGGTCCGCATGGAACACGCTGCGAATTGGAGAATCTACGATTTGCAGACGGAGGAGGAAAATCCTGAAGGTGCGGACGCGGTGGCGGTGGAGCTTGAATCATCGCACAACCTGCTTTTTGCCAACACTTATATGTATCGCGTGTCGCGCAATGTTCTTCCCAAACCGTACGCGGTCGTTGCGCATGATTCGACGAATATTGCATTCGACAACGTGAAAGTGTTCAGCCAAACGCGGCTGGCGTTCGATAACACCGTTTTCGACCAGGGCAGCCGCGTGGAAGTGCGGGCGCATCATTTCGTTCACTTCGCCCTGACGGCGAATATGCGGCGGGCCGGGCCGTTGCCGCTCCCTGCAGCCTTTTCGCCTCGGGCTACTCTCAGCCGGATCGCCACGGGCTTCAGCAATGCGTCAGGGCTTACATCGGATGACGCGGGAAATGTTTACTTTACGGATGCCGCTATGCACAAGATTTATCGGTACGACCAAACCGGCCATGCGGCAGTTGTTCTCGCTAAAACAGATTTATCACCGATGGTGCTTGGCTTTGTTGCGCCGTCAACTCTTCTTGCGGTCAACAATGAGAAATCGGTTTCGAGTGTGCAGCTTGAGACCGGCGCTGTTTCGCAGATTAGCGAAACGCCTTCCGCGAGACCGGGCACTACATTGCTGCTGCCCGTGGGAATTCACAATGAGATGGCCCAACTCGACTGGATGCTCGAGCACAAGGGATATGTCTATCGCCGAGGGAGCAACACTGCCCGCAGAAGCACGCTGGTTCCTGAGGAACGCGGTTACTATTACGCTCCGGATACAACTACTGCGATCATGGCGGGCGGGACCTGGCGGCCACTGTTGCAAAGCTCACAGCTTGCGACGTTTGCGGTGGGAAGCGAGCATTTCATCATCAGCGAAGATGACGCGCGAACATGGACGGGAAAGTTGGAAGCTGGCGAAAGTTTAAGCACGCGACTGTTTGCGGAACGCGGAGGCACTTCTGTTGTCTCCGACACTGCGGGCAACGTTTACATTGCCGGAGATCAGGTTTACGTCTATGACCGCGACGGCCACCAGACCGGGACGCTCGAAGTGCCGGAGCGGCCAAGCAGCTTGTGCTTTGGCGGCAGCGATCATCGCACGCTGTTCATTGGAGCGCGCGGATCGCTGTATGCGATCCAGACGGCGGCGAGTGGAAAGTAAAAAGAGAAAGCCCGCACGCATGGTCATTGCTCGTTGCGAATTAAGACCACCGAACTTACTATAAAGCCTCAATTCAGGACTTCACATGAGACTCGCCATGCGGCTTCCACTACTTCTCTTCCTCTGCGCGTTCTGCATCGTGCGGGTTTTTCTGCTCGGGCAGACTTCGAGTGGGCAAACTTCCAGCGCTCAAACATCTGATGCGAGAACCTCGAGCCCGCAGACAGGCAATCCTGCCACGCCTTCTGCGGCTCCCGCCTGGGCGCAGCCGGGTTCGGCGACGCACACCCAGGTTGCGCCTCCACCGGATTTTCACCGGCCCAGCAAAAATTTCGACACGCCCATCGGCATATTCGATGGACAGTCGGACATTGGCAGCGCGGTGGTGCCGGGCAGCGCCAGCTATGATGCGACTACGAAGCAGTACACCATCAACTCCGCGGGATACAACGTCTGGTACACACGGGATGAGTTCCGGTATCTGTGGAAGAAGATGTCGGGCGACGTGTCGTTGGAGGCCGACGTCAGCTTTCCGGACGCGAACGGCTACGGAGATCGGAAGGTGGTGCTCGTCATCCGGCAGAATCTGGATGACGATTCGAAAGAAGCGATTGTCGCCTTGCACGGCGCGGGGATGATTCAACTGGCGCAGCGCGCGGAAAAAGATGTTCGCGTGGTGGACCGCGAGTACCGCATCGGAGGGCGCGGCGGTCATCCCGGCGTGAATCCTGATCATCTTGTGGATATCCGCGCGCGGCGTATTGGGATTGAAAAACGCGGCGATTCATTTGCGTTGTTCGTGAGCGTGGATGGGGAACCGATGCATCAGTTCGGGGGCGGCAATCAATTTGCATCTTGATGCGCCGTTTTACGTTGGAATAGGTTTTTGCTCGCACATGCCGGACAAATCGGATGCGGCGGTGCTTTCCAATGTGACGCTCGAAAATCGGTCGGGCATGGCGCAGTAGAGCGGGAACTCCGTTCCAAACCAGTAACCACTCACGGCAGCGATTGCAAAACAAACTGCTGCGTTGCCGTTCCTGTGGTAGCGGAGCCGAGAATCAGCACTGGGCCTTGCACCGTTCCCGGGCCGGGCTGCGCCGTTGCCAAACCGTTGCTGTCCGATAACGCCGTGACTTGCGCGGATGTCAGGACCACTGGCATGGGGTTCTGCGTGATCCCGGTATTTGCGAGCCACGCGATGGGCTGATCGTTCACCGCGCGTCCGATGATTGACTGAAAGCTGACCGCGGCCCCCAATACCGGGTCAGGAGGCGTGGCGCTGTCGGTGACGCGCACGCTGATCGGGGCGAAAGCGGTTTGTTTCGAGACGGTTTGCGAAGTTCCCGCCACGGGCTGGATTCGCAGCGAGGAAGCTGCCACCGGAAAAATCTGGAAATTTTGGCAGCGTGTTACGCCGCTGGCGGTGACGCACGCGTTTCCATCGGTTTCAGCGGCGATGGCAGAAACGTGCAGAGTGGTTGAGGAATTTCCATTGCTATCGGTTGTATTGCTGGACACGCTGAAGCTTCCGCTGCCTGCGGTAATGATATAGGCAACGTTCAATCCGGCGGCGGGCGCGCCGTTTGTGAGCGCGTGCGTCGTGACCGGTATGTCGAGAGTGTTTCCCTGGGGGACCCAGATTTTCGGTGCGGCCAGCGAGACGTCCAGAGAACTGGAAACCAGACCGAGCAGCGTTGTCTGCAATTGTTGCGGAGAGGAATAAGAGGCGGGGGCGAGACGCGCAACAATAGTGAGGACACCTGCCGTGAGCGGCGTAATGCGCGTCGAAGCCAGGCCTGATTGATCGGTGAATACCGAACAACTGGCGGCATTGGCGCATGCGCTGAGCCCCGCAGAAGGCGTGACGCTGAAGGCGATGGTCGCGCCCGAGACTGGCGTGCCATCAGGCCCTCGGATGAGCACCGCGAACGGCACAGGCGCTTGCGCGCCTACCGAAACCGAAGGATTCGCCCCGGAGATCATGGTGATGGTGTCGTTGGGGCCGGCACCGTAGGTGAGCGCGCCAGTCATGGTGGATGTCATGGAAGTGGCAGGATCGGAAAGGGCAATGTCGCGCACTCCATCAGCCGCAGCTTTTGCGCTCAGCAGCAATTGATTGGCGGAAGCCGCGAGCAAGGTAGCATTTGCGCCTCCAACTGAGACGGCCGTGTTTCCATGGAACCCCAAACCCCGGACGGCAAAAATGCCGCCCGACGCTGGCACGCGGCTGGGGGAGGCGCTGTCGCCATAGAAGATGCGCGCGTGGTAGTGGTAGTCGGGACGCCCGTCGCCGCGAAAATCGAAAATTCCCAAACGGAAATTTGTGCTTTGCAGAAGCGACGCGCCCAGTTGCGTTGTATCGATGGAATTCGAGTTGAAAGCTGAAGGAGTATTCGCGGGCGCAGGGAATGTTCCGGGATCAGCCAATCCCCATATTCCGATTACAGGAAGCGCTTTGCTTGCCGAGGCCGCTCCGGTTTCATCCATCGCGGTCACTTGCATAGTTAACGTGTGATTCGCCTGCCCGGAAAACCAGAAATAGTCGGTGTCGCCATAGCCGCTGATCGAGCCGTCCCACTCACCGCTTGCCGGGATGCGCGCTGGCGTGGCATACGTCGTTGCGCTGAACGGATCGGCAATGGGTCGAGCGCTGGCCTGCATCACGATGTCTTGCTCAACGTCTTGCCCTAAATTTACATTTACGAGAATGGGTTGCGCCGTGCCGGATGGTTGCACCTGCAAAGGGCCATACGGGCGCAACTGCGTTGACCAGAGTGGATCCACGGCTTCAACGGTGAGTTGATATTGCGCACTGGTGCCGCTGTTCGGAATTTGCAATCCCGCGAGATCAAAGAATCCTTCCACGGAAGAATCGGTTGATCCGAACTGGCTGAGCGGTGTGCCGCTGGCGTCGTTGAATCCGGTGGCTGGATTTCCTGCATTGCCGGAAAAAAGAAATCCCGAGACCGATGCGGCGACGTAAGTTTTTGAAGGCTGCCCGGTGGATGGGTCTATCCATCGCGCGATCACGTTGACGCCCTGCATGGGCTGTGCCGCAGCCCCGTTGGAACCGGTGAAATATACCGACCCATGAATGCGTGCAGTCGCGGCGGAGAAAATCTGCTTGCCGGTGAATCCGGCGATATTTTGCGAGGTGACAGGATAAAGGCGCGAGAGCGCGGCCTGGTCATCCATTTTCGGCTGGCTGGCATTGGGAAAGCACGAAGAGATTGGCGTGCAGAATGCAGGATCGCTCCCGTGCATGATGGTGAAGCCGGTAAAGTCAGCGGCGACGGCGGCAGGCTTTCCGGTGAGCACGTTAATGTTGGTTTGCGACCAATCGAGTCCGAAGATGCGTCCGATGACGCGCACCAGCCGATACTCGACGTCAGCTTCCTGCGATGCGCTTTGCAGGCAATTTCCGTTGAGCACGATAAGTCCGTGGACAATGTGCGCATCCGCGCTGAAGCTGTCAGGCCCACCGAAGGCGGCGTTGCTGAAGCAGGAAGACGCGCTACCGGCGCCTTGCCCGAGCAAAGCATCACTGACCGAGCCATCCTGGTCGTAAACAACGGCGACCGGAGTTGCGATGGCTGGCGGGAAGAATGTCAGAAGGCATGGAGACCGAGCCGTCGCTGTTGACTGTGACGTTTGAGCCGTTCACGTCTTCGGCGAGCTGCCCGCCGAGATTTGCGGAAACCGCGGCGGTCGGGATGGATGTCCATTGCGTGAATGCATTTGCTACGAAAGAATCGGCGGCGGAGTGTAGCAGCACGGGACTCAGATCACCTTGATCGGTGTAGTAGGTGATTGCCCCCTGCGCCCACACGATCGGCGTTCCCATGGTGCCGGAATTGAAGAATGTGCTGCCTGCCACGTAGCGCGGACCGCCTGCGTAGCCGCGCAGGGAGAGCAACATGAACAAGCACGCGGCTTGGATGGTCCGCGACACAAAACGGCGTCGCAAAAAGAAGGGCCGCGTCATCGTCCCGCTCATCGCCCCACCCCGGCGAGATGACGAATAGCGCTGGTGAACTCCCGGGAACTCAGGGTGGTTTTAGAGCGGAAGGCGGGCCCGAACACGGGATCGGAAGAAAGCGAATTCTGCTGCTGCTGACTGAGTCCGATAAAACTATCATTGCCAACCACGAATTCCCAACCGGGCCGGAGATGGACTGGTCAGCCCCAATTTGCTGGGACGATACAGAAAAAGCACGACGTTCTGCCCCACGCGGTAGTGGTTGCTCGAGTCCCATGCGCCAGCCCACTCTTTGATGGAGAGCATTTGCCCGGTCTGCGTGCCGCGAATTCCCTGGGAGATGCGGAAGGTTATTTGCACCGTGGCCACATCCTGCGGATTTGTTGGTTTGAGCCACTGGACGCGCGTGACGGTGCCTTGAAAGATGTATCCGGACGCGCCCATTACCTGGGAAAAAGGCGGGGCCGGAAAGGGATGCGCGATCGTGCGAGGTCCGGCAGCGCGAACTGCACCGCAAAGCAGCAGCGGCAGCGCAAGGGTAGCAACGAATTTTCCGCAAAACATTTTTGCCTCCAAATGGAGGCCCAGCAACTGCGACGGATCGAGGCGAGAATAAGTGTTGGATCGAAACGAGTATGTGTTGCTGGTCACACGAAAGCTGTGGATAAAGCAGTTTGTTTCAAAATGGGAATTTCAAGGAAGCGTCGGCAAAACTTGCTCGGCCTGGCGTCGGCGGTAGATTTCCGCGGTCAGGTGAGCGCCTGTCAACAGAAGTAACCCCGACAAAAACGCCCAGAACATTAAGCTCACCGGCAATGCGAATGGCCCATACATCTCCCGGAAGTTCAGCCGCGGCAACGCCATGATGTAAACGAACTTCAACGCTTCGGAAAGCAATCCCATAATGATGGCCGTTGGGAGCACGGCTTTGGCGGAGATTTTTCCGTTGGGCAGAAGCCAGTAAATCAAAAAGAAAATTGCGATGCTGGCGGCAATGGCGAATACCTTCATCACCAAAAAGCCAACAATCCGCGGAATGAACGCGGCGTGGCCACGCAGCACCAGTTCAAAGATAGCCACGTTCCCCGCGGTCATGGCGATGGAGAGCAACGCAAGCACGCCGCATCCGAAGGCGAGGCCGAGCGAGATCAGTTGGTTTCCCAAATAAGAGCGGTTGGTGGTGAATCCCCAGATGCGGTTCATGGCGACTTCCAGCGGCATGAAGATTCCGGTGGATGTGACCAGCAGCATAAACAATGAAAACAATTGAATGCTGTGCCGCGCGGCGACCAGAGAATTCAAATTGCGGATGACGAAGTCCTGGCCCGTCGGTAGCGAGTCGCGAAGAAATTGCACCACGACTTCGTACATGACGCGAGAGTGAAAAACGTGGCGGACGAGCGTCATGAGCAGCATAACAAAAGGAAAAAAAGAAAGGATGGCATTTGCGGCCACGGAAAATGCAAATGTGTGCACTTCAGTGCGCAAAAGATATTTCACGCTGGAGATGACCAATCCGGAATAAACGCCGGATGATTTGCCCGGAACAGCCGCGGAAGTCGGCGAAGAGAAGGATGTGGGCATTGAAAATTGAAATATCGTATCAAAAAGATACGGCATTTTCGGGAACACGGGTGTTTTGTTTGTTCACCAATGCCCATAGTTGCGCAACCGCAAGCAAAATCCATCGGCTGGAATGCTGCACCATAAATGTTGCGATTTTTCTTGCCTTAGTATGAATTCCTGAATATGATCTGTTGCTCGCGGCACAAATCGGCCGCGAATGCTTGGGTAATTTCGGGTCAGGGTCTGTGTTTCGTATCGATAGTGCGCAATAACGAAGGGCTCCAGAGTGTTACGCCGCGATATCGCATGAAGGCGTAAGACTCAGGGGCCTTTTTGCATTGTCATGTTTCGAAAAAGAAACGCAGCGCTGAGCAGCGTGCTACGGACAACTTCGCAGGGTCGCACCAGTCAACAGCTTTGCCGAAGATGGCCGAAATTTAAACAGAAGCGAAAGGAGTTTTTTGTGAGAGAGAAGGGAACAGTAAAGTGGTTTAATGGGGCGAAGGGATATGGCTTCATTCAACGATCCACGGGCGAGGACGTTTTCGTTCATTTTTCCGCCATTCAGGAGAATGGATACCGGACCTTGAACGAAGGCGAGACCGTCGAGTTTGACCTGCTGAAAGGGCCCAAGGGCTTCCAGGCAGGCAACGTGGTTCGCGTCCAGTAAGCCTCTAAGACATTCATTCTGTCAGCCCTTCCAATTCATTTGGGAGGGTTTGTTATTTGCACGCGCACGCACGAGTGCCGCGTGCATTTCTTACAGCAATTCATTTGACTCTATTGCAACTCGAGCGACACCAAATCTCCCGGGCCGCTCTTGCTTGTCTTGTAATTGATCGCAACGTGAACATCGTGCCATTCACAGGAGGGCTCACTCGCGCCGACCACCACGAGCGATTTGAAATCTTCAGTAAGAAGCTCCAATTTTTTGCCTGCCACCAGCACCTTCAACGTGGCCAGCGGAGCGTTCGAGCAATCCACGCTCAGCAACGTTCCTTTCGCAAACTTCACGGGCCGCGTATCTATCTTGGGTTTTTGCGGAACCGCAGGCGCGTCCGGGCTGTCATCCTCCTCAGAATCCTGCGAATAGACGGCATGTTGTTCGGCTTCGGCTGCATCCTGCGGCAGGATGCCATATTTCTTTAAGTAAGGAAGGTCGTGCAGGTCCTGGCTGGCGGCGCTGGCGAGGGCCGGATCGTCCCCGGCCTTGAGCTTCTCCAACAAAGATGTAGCAGCGTCCCACTTTTTAGCGGCCATGTAGATTTCCGCAAAATGCAAAATATATCGCTGGTTGCGCGGCGCAAGTTGCACGGCGGAGCGTATGGCGTCAATCGCGGAGTTGATGCCGCCGCCATCGAGCCGCGCCATGGCCAGCATGTCATAAGCCTCCGCGAATTGATCATTCCATTCGATGACCGCGCGCATCTCCTGAAACATATTTTCCAGCCCTTGGTACGACTTGCCCTTGGCCTGTGCCTGCCGGTAGCGAATGATCGAGCTGTAGTAGAGCACCCAGGCGTCGTTGTTTTTCAACTCAGATGCGTCCTTCAATTCCTCAAGCGCCTGGGGATAATTTTTCTGCTGAATGTACAGCCACGCCAGGGCGCGGTGCTCCACGGAGTTTTCCGTTTTGTCGCCGTTCATCAAGGCGTTGATGTCCTTGATGGCTCGGTCGCGGCGTTCCGGCAGGCGAATCATCATTTCGGCGACCAGCGCCTGGGCGCGCGCTTCGAGAACATCCTGCAGCGTGGAGGGCAGTCCTACATCGGACAATGGAACAGGAATGGAATGTTCAGCGAGGCGGCCGGACTGCCCGCGTTGCGGGGCTGCGTATGCGAGTGGAAATAGTCCTGCACCGATTTTTGAAGCTGCTGAGCGTTCACTCCAAAAGCCTGTTCAATGGCGGCGTTAACGGGAGTTTTATGGACGACCACCGCGTTGAAGTAAGGCCCCACGTCAGACAAGTGCCCGTTGTTAATGAGGTAGTGCATCACGATCCAGGACTCGGCGCAGAAGAGCTTTTCACGCATATCGGCGTTGCAGCCGGAAACGATTTTCTGCGAAAAGAGGTCGGCGATTGGGATCCAGTCAGAGGAGTTGAGCGCGGCCACGAAGGAGCCGTCAGGATCGCCGCCGATTGCGCCCTCTTTCTCTCCAATCTTCAGGCTGGAAAAATACTGGACGAATCCTTCGTCGAACCAGGGCTGCGCCGGTGGATAGTTATAGTTGAGCAGCATGCGGGCGTACTGGCGGGAGATGGCGCGCCATCC
This sequence comes from uncultured Acidobacteriota bacterium, assembly GCA_963831435.1. Taxonomy (GTDB): domain Bacteria; phylum Acidobacteriota; class Terriglobia; order Terriglobales; family Acidobacteriaceae; genus JAICKN01. The sequence continues at coordinate 26,399 of CAWHQK010000125.1, read as the reverse complement.
GTCGGGCTGGTCGGCATTAAGCACGATGAAGTTGCGGTCATCGCCGGGAATAAAAAATCCCCCTTCACGGGCCGCGCCTTCAGTGCGAGCCGGGGCCGCGTTGACGTAATCTTCGTCGCGCAGCACCATCACGTCCAATGGCTCGGAGGTCACGATTTTGTTGCGGCTCAGCAGTTGCCCAAAGATGATATGCATCTGCTCCAGGCGGATGGCGGCCTGGCGCGTCTTCCCTTCGGTTGCGTTGGTGAGGATGTAAAAATCGCTGGTGGTGACCATGTGCCAGTGGGACGTGACAGCTGGCACAGCCATCGTGCTTAATAAAATGATGGCAAATGAAGCGAGCAGAAGGCGGCGGGCCATGGCGGAAATGAAGGCTTTCAGCAACTACTACTTATAACTTAAGATGCTACACCCTGATCAACGCGGAATGCGAGAGCGGGATTCCGGGTAGTGCAGTTTGGAAAAATATGCGTCCATTACTGTGCAGTCCTAAAATCATGTCATCCCGAGCGGTTTTTGCGAGGGACCTTACGTCGGATCGAAGTGCCTATGCCTCCCGTAGAGAGTAGCATTCCCGTCGATTGCTGAGAATTGGGCCGGACGTCGTAAGGTCTCTCCGTCTTCGCTTCGCTCCACGTCCAGATGACATACTTTGGGGCATTAGTGCAGTCTGTTCAAATTGATCCACTATCGGATTCTGCGGACCGTTGACTTGCGGGCAAATGGTTAACGCGCGTACTCTCCAACTTCTTTTTTGCCCACTGGGCGTGTTCGCGGACGACGGGGTCTTCGGCTTCACTTAGCTTTTCCAGTATGGAAAGAAACCCTGTATGGCCGCTGTTGCCCATGGCAATGACAGCGTTGCGGCGTATGCCTGTGCGCTTGGCGCGGCGAATCGCCGAGCCGCGAAATTTTGCACGAAATTCCTCTTCGCTGATTTCCGCGAGCCATACCAGCGCGGGATTCACAAGCCGCTCGCGCGGCTGGAACTCAGGGGCGGCGCTGACCGGGCTCTTACGGTTCCAGGGACAAACATCCTGGCAGATATCGCAGCCGAAGACGTGGCGGCCCATCCCTTCACGCATCCCCTCCGGAATCTCACCGCGCTTCTCAATCGTCAGGTACGAAATGCACTTGGTCGCATCAAGTTGATAGGGGCCGAGAAGAGCGTTCGTGGGGCAGGCGTCAATACAGCGGGTGCAAGTGCCGCAACGATCAGGCGCGGGCAAGTCAGCTTCGGCGTCGAGGTCTAGCGACGTGAGAATCACGCCCAGAAAAAGCCACGAACCCAGCTTCTGGTTAATGATGCAGGTGTTCTTGCCAATCCATCCGACACCTGCATATTTTGCATACACGCGTTCAACAAAAGGTCCGGTATCCACGTAGCACCGGCTGGTGAATTCTTTTGTCGCAAATTCAGCCGCGACAAACTCTTTCAGCTTGGCTTCGATTCCGCGCAACTTGCTCAAAACTGAATCGTGATAATCTTCGTGCCCCCAAGCGTAGCGGGCAATCCATCCCCTCCGCGGATCGTTCACTTGCGTCGAATATGGATAATCCGTGTTGTAATTCACTGCGCAGACAATCACGCTCCGTGCCCACGGCGCCGCCGACTTTAACGACGCGCGTTTCAGATTTCCGCTTTCGTCGCGGGCTTCCATGTACTTCATTTCTCCGGCGCGGCCTTTCGCAATCCACTCCGGGAAATGGGCGAGTTCATCGAAACCGCGCACAGGCGAAATGCCGCAAGCGTCAAAGCCTGCTTCGGCAGCGGCCTTTTTAACGAACGCGGCAACTTGGAATAGCGGCGGCATCTTCATTAGGATAGCTCTGGAACTGGAATTGTGGGGCGGATGCGACTAGGATGTCGCTCATCGAGAATATGAGAATGCTCGTGAGATCCAGTTGTTTATTCCTGGCCGCTTTCCTGCTCGCCACGGCAGCGCCTTACGTCCGCGCTCAAACATATTTTGCCAGTGCGCCGGATGCAAGTCCGCGGATTGCTGCCCTTCGGAAGGATGTGGCCTCTGGCAACAAAAATGCTGTTTCCAGCTTTTGGGGTCAGGTAAAAAAGACAGGCGCTCCGCTCATTGAGTCGGTTCCTGGCGAACCACATTTTTCTTTCGTTACCTTCCTCTGGCATGGGGACGCGACGACGCGCAATGTCGTAATTTTTGACGGCGTGGCCAACTACGACGCCACTGACAGGATGCTCCGCCTTTCCGACACCGACGTTTGGTACAAAACCTACAAAATCCGCAACGATGCCCGCTTTGCTTACAATCTTTCTCCCAACGATCCGTTGACTTCCGTGAATGACGTAAAGGGTGATGAGGCCATGCGCGCGCGTTTGGCCATGTTACAGGTTGATCCGCTGAACCCGCATCGCTGCCCCACAACATTCGGCGCGTATGGCGCGGAAGCTTCCTTCGTGGAATTGCCCGATGCGCCATCCATGGCGTGGGACGAAAATTCGACGGCATTCGCGAAGGGAAAAGTGGAGGTAACTTCAATTCACAGCGGAATACTAAAAGAGGAAAAAAAGCTGTGGGTCTATACCCCACCCGGTTTTGACGCCCGGGGCAAACCCTATCCATTGCTGGTGTTGTTCGACGGTGACCGCAATGTGATGTGGATGCCCAAGGTGCTAGACATTCTCATCGCAGAAAAGAAAATTCCGCCGATAGTCATGGTGATGACGGATGAGTCTGTGCCCGCGGAGCGAAGAGAGGAACTCCCCTGCAATGCTGAATTCGCGGATTTTCTCGCGAAGGAATTGGTTCCGTGGACACAAGACAAATATCACGCCACGACCGACGCTACACAAACGATTGTGGCCGGATCGAGTTATGGCGGGTTGGCTTCCGTGTTCGCGGCCCTCCGGCACTCGGAGGTGTTTGGGAATGTGATCTCGCTCTCAGGATCGTTCTTTTGGAAGCCTGAGGGCGAAAAGGAAGGGCAATGGCTGGTGAAGCAGATGGAGGCGTCCCCGAAACTTCCGCTGCGCTTTTATCAGGAAGTCGGGCTGATGGAGGGTTCCTTTCAGATCGCCGCAAATGAGCACATGCGCGATGTGCTACGGACGAAGGGTTATCCGATTGAGTATTTTGAGTACGACGGCGGGCATTCGTTCCTGAACTGGACTGGTGGGATGGAAAAAGGATTGATATTTCTGACTAAACGCCCAGCTTCTTAACTTCTTCGTTGTAATACTTGCGGTAGAGGATGTCCCACTCCTGGCTGCCTTCAAGAATGGTCCGCTTCTGGCTCTCGATCTTCTGCTTGGCGGCTGCGTCAATCTTTGCTTCCTGGTTTAGCAAATCTTCGAGAATTTTGCGGATCTCCAGGCGGATGGTATTGCGGTCTTCGACGAAATCCACCTGGTCGGTCTCAGCGAGGGCGTCGCTGACCACGTGCGCAACCTTATTGACTTTGTCGCGGCTGATTCTCACAGCACCGCCTTGTATTTGCGGGTCAGTTCGCTCTTCACCTTGCGGAACATCTCCTGATAGTTGGCGCCAGATTTGCGCATCTCTTCTGCATAGGCTTCGAGGATGACGCGAACTTCATCGTTGATGCGGTCCTCAAGCGTGAGTTCCTCGAGCATCGAAGAGTGGACGCGCTCGGTGACCGCCGGGACGTCCTTGGTCTCAATGAACTCGCCCGCAATCAGTTTTTTTGTGACTTCGCGGGCCAAATAGCCCACATATTCTTTTGACAGGAGCATAGTGCGGAAAATTGTTGGCGCGAATTTAAAAGTCTACCACAGTGCGCGGGAAGCTTCAGCAAACAAGGCCGTCGGACGATGCAGCTTGCAAGGACGCAGTTTGCAGGAAGCTGTCCGTGACGAAGCAGTTCGTATCAGGATATGGCTTTAGCCATATCGTCGCAGCTTACGAAATCGTGCGTAATCCGCTCATTTCAGTTACGTCAATGCGGAAGAAAACAGTTTCAATCTCCAAGTCGCTCACGCTCTCACGCCGCTCCGCCAATGGCGTTTTCCACCATTGAGAGAATTCTCCCAGCCTCTCTATTGCATGCTGCCGTTGCGCCGAGTACTGGGGTTCGCGAAGCTCCAAATAGGTTCCCATCACAACCACGCTGTCCCAATTTGAACGGTTGGCGACCTCATCGGCCTGCAGGCAAACCTTCTGATTTTGTCTCATCCATTCAATCTTTTTCCCTAAGGTCGAAAACACGTAAATGTGATTTGGAGCTTCATAGGAAAACCCGACCGGCACCACATAGGGTTGATCGTTCAGCGCGCATCCCAGTCTGCCGGTTGAAACACGCTCCAGCAATTCGCTGCACTCATTTTGGGACATTGGGATAATTCGCATGTGACCTCCAGAGGGGAAATGATCGCGAATCAAGTTTAACTCAATCTTTCAAATTCAAACCGGGATCGGAGGTTTATGCGATTGTGCAAAGTTACAGGGGACCCGCATTTCGGTTTCTGCATCGAGCAGCCATTTGCCTTACAATATCCAAAGCCATAACCATGTCACCACTCGCCGAAGATTTCGCTACCCTGAAAGACGACATGATTGCGTTCATCGAAGGCCACGGCATGCGCCGTTTTCAGGGCTACGTGGATTCTGACGAAGTTCCCTGCGTCGCCTGGGGGAATGAAGAGAACCCCGATAGCTGGAAGGATTTCGTGGAGCTGGCGAAGGCTGCGAACGCTCCTTTCCTGACCATGAATTCCTGGCACATGCGCAGCGAGGAAGTGGACGATCTCCTTAAGCAAGTCGGCAGCGCCGAGTTCACGAGTGATGAAGATGTGGAAGAGGCCCGCTGGCTCCGCACTTACATCGGTAAGACTGGATTCGTTCAATTAGGCTTTGCCCACCAGGGCGTGATGATGCTCTACGAAGCTTCCACGGAATGGTACGACCGCTACAAGAGGCTCATGGAGTTGTCGGAAGATTTCGGCGGCATTCCCATGGATGGCTCCGAGTTCGATGACGAGTCTTAGCCATGCGCTGGAGCATCCGTAACGCAGACCAGTTGCAGGCGGAATCCCTTGCCGCCGAGTTGCAATCGGACGTATTCCCGCAAAAATTCAATCCCGCAGTCGCGGCGACTCTTGCCCGCCTTCTTGTCATGCGGGGAATTACCAGCGGCGAGGCCGCCCAACATTTTCTCTCGCCATCGCTCTCTGATCTCCATTCTCCGTATTTGTTAACAGGAATGAAAGCAGCACTTGATCGCATTGAAGCTGCAATCGAGCGCAAAGAAACCATTTTGATCTACGGCGACTATGACGTGGACGGCACCACCGCCATCGTGGTCCTGAAAACCGCGATTGAGTTGTGTGGAGGCACAACTGATTTTCACGTCCCACATCGCATTCGCGACGGCTATGACATGCGCGATGATGTCATCGAGCGCGCCGCCGCTGCCGGCATTCGCCTCATCATCAGTGTGGACATGGGCATTCGCGCTTTTGCTCCGGCTGAAACTGCGCATCGCTTGGGCGTTGACCTCATCGTTACCGACCACCATCTGCCGGGTGCGGACGGCGTTCCCCGAGCCCTCGCCGTTGTGAATCCCAATCAGGCGGGATGCGAGTATCCGTGCAAGTCAATTTGTGGGGCTGGAGTTGCATTCAAACTCGCGCAAGGACTCATGGCAAGAAGGCTTGCGGACAAAGATCAAACGAGCTTGTTGAAGTCATTCATGAAAATGGTGGCCATCGCAACGGTCGCGGATTCAGTACCGCTCGCGGGCGAAAACCGCATCTTCACCAAAATTGGATTGCAGGCGCTGCGCACTGCCGTCAATCCAGGATTGCGCGCTCTGCTCCAAGTAGCAAAGCTTGGCGGCGAACCGCTAACCTCCGGCGAAGTTGCCTTCCGCATCGCGCCGCGCATTAACGCCGCCGGGCGCATGGACGTTGCGCGGGATGTAATCGAACTTTTTAGCGTCAAAGACCCACTCCGTGCCGTGGAGATTGCCAATCGTCTGGATGAGTTAAATTCCGAACGCCAGGAAGAAGAACGCCACATACTTGAATCCATCAATAAGCGATTCGAAGAAACTCCGGCCCTCGGCGAGGCTTTTTGCGTTGTGGTAGATGGCGAAGGCTGGCACCGTGGCGTGATCGGAATCACCGCCACCCGCGTGGTAGAGCGTTATGGCCGGCCGGCACTGGTGATTTCTAAAAACGGGGAAGAAGCGCATGGCTCGGGGCGTTCGATTAAACCATTTCACCTGTTGAACGCGCTCGAATCCTGTCCGGAATTATTCACCCGCTTTGGCGGTCATTCCCATGCGGTGGGATTTTCCTTGCCGTCATCGAAAGTCGAAGAATTAAGAATGCGCCTGGATGCGTATGCGCGAAGCCGCCTGTCGCTCGCGGATTTTGATCCCACGTTGGAGGCCGACGCCGAGCTTTCGCTGGCAGAGATCACGCCGCAACTCTCGGCAGCCATCGAGCAACTCGAACCCTTTGGAGCCGGAAACTATGCACCGGTTTTTGTGGCGAAGTCGGTGCGCTTGCTGGCCTCGCCGAAAGTGATCAAAGAAAAGCACGTGCGCTTGAAGGTCGCTCCTGCGTCTTCCAGCGTGGCGGACGGAAAAGGCCAAGGCTGGCGCAACTCCATTACTTATGACGCGCTCGGCTGGCGCATGGCCGAGAGATTCCAGCAGGAAGGGCTGCTCGCGGGAGACAGATTTGACATTGCTTTCACGCTAGACCACAACGATCATCCGGAATTCGGCGGACTGGAGTTGACGCTGCGAGATTTTAAGCGCGATGAAGCGGGAGCAAAAAGCGCGTCAATCGCATAAACCCTCTCTCGCATAAAAACTTCCTGTCCCATGTCATCGTCAATCCCCAAACGCTCTCTGCCGCCATGTCATCCCGAAACGCGAAGCGTGAGGGACCTTACGTCAGTCGCACGTTTTCATGCTGCTTGTGGGAGCGGTGTTCTTTTTTACGGCAGAGATCACTCAATCCGTCGTAGGGTCCCTCCATCTTCGCTTCGCTCAACGTGCGAATGACATTTCTTTATGGAGAAGTTGCAAAGTTAGGGACGCTTCCTCCGAATCAAATTGTCTTCGCGGCCGCGCGGGAGTAAAAATCTAACGGAAGGAGAAGCACATGAGCGTTTCTCACTACGCGGGAGGAAGTATGGTCGCGCACAACATGGTCACCACGCAATTCGAGTTGGATGGATTCAAAGTTGTCCGCACGCTGGGAGTTGTCCGAGGAATCGTGGTGCGCTCGCGTTCCGTGATCGGCACGATTGGCGCCAGCCTGCAGACGTTGATTGGCGGCAATATTACGCTCCTGACCAATCTCTGTGAAAAGACGCGCGAAGATGCTTTTGATCTCATGCTGCAGCACGCAGCCCAACTGGGTGGGAATGCCGTGCTCTCATTCCGCTACGATGCCACCGAAATTATGCAAGGTGTCACAGAAGTATTGGCTTACGGCACGGCAGTCCTGGTTGAGCCAATAAAAAACTGACGCCGCCGAAACCTCATCAAGGGCGCGAGTCTTAAGAAAGGTTTCGAAATCTGAATTTTATTGCCGTGCAAATTGGATCGCGCAAAGCTGCCGGAGGGTCCAGTCTCTGCCTGCAAAGGTGGGGAAGCTATGCTATGAAGGCATGGCCAGGAAGTGACACGGACGATAAGGGGCACACAGGAAGGGGCACACACGGGAAGGGCATGGCTTCAGCCATGCCGTACGAACCCATAACAATATGGGGCTTTAGCCCCTGAGGTAGAAACTACTCGCTCGTGAAGTAGTCTACGGTCACAGGATTTTCAAACAGAGAATAATCCCGCGTCACCACCGTAATTCCCGAGTCAGTCACGAAATACCGCTGACGGTCCGCTTCCGGATCGAAACCAATCGTCGTCCCTTCGGGAATGTGAACGTCGCGGTCAATAATCGCCCGCCGGATGCGGCAGTGGCGTCCGATATTCACGTGCGAAAAAAGAATGCTGGACTCCACTTCACTATAAGAATTCACGCGCACGTCCGGCGAGAGAATGCTGCCGCGCACGCTGCTTCCCGAAACAATGCATCCCGCGGAGACGATCGAATCATGCGCCTGCCCGGTGCGGCCTTGTTCCGCGAAGACGAACTTTGCCGGCGGATACTGGCGCTGATAAGTGCGAATCGGCCAGTCGGAGTCGTATAAGTTGAACACCGGCGAGACCGAAACGATGTCCATGTTGGCTTCGTAGTAGGCTTCGAGCGTTCCCACGTCGCGCCAGTACTGCGCCTCTTTTTTGTTTTCATCCACAAAGTCGTAAGCGTAAACCCGGTAGTCGTCCACCATCTTGGGCAGAATATCTTTCCCAAAATCGTGGCTGGAATCGGGGTCCTCCGCGTCCTTCAGCAATACCGGAATGAGAACGTCGGTATTAAACAGGTAAATTCCCATGGACGCGGCAACTTTATTTGGATTGTGCGGAGCGCGCAGCTTGGTTTCCTTGGGCTTCTCCTCGAATCCCACCACCCGGTTATCGTGGTCCACGTCCACCACGCCGAAGCGGAAAACTTCGTCAGGCTCAATCTGGATGGTCGCCAGCGTCACATCCGCCCCGCAGTCTTCATGCTGCTTGAGCATGCGACGATAATTCATCTTATAAATATGATCGCCGGAAAGAATCAGCACCCGTTTGGGCTGCTCTGATCCAATCGAATAAATGTTCTGGTAAACCGCGTCCGCCGTCCCCTGGTACCAGCTTTCGCTCACGCGCTTCATGGGGGGCAGGACCTCGACAAATTCACCCATTTCGCGCGCCACAAAATTCCAGCCTTCGCGTATGTGGCGGTTGAGCGAGAGCGCTTTGTATTGCGTGAGAATGTAAACCTTGCGCAGGTCGGAATTCACGCAGTTGGAAAGGGTGACGTCAATAATGCGGTAAATGCCGCCGAAGGTGACGGCGGGCTTGGCACGATCGCGAGTAAGGGGATAAAGCCGTTCTCCGGCCCCTCCGGCGAGCAGAACTCCGAGCGTATCTTTCATAGTGCTGTCATGCCCTTGCGCTTGGATGCAGACTGCTAGTGCTGGGAAACGCGCCGGGTGATTTTTGCTTCACTCTGGCGTGATCGCGCACAAAATGAAAACGCGCACAAATGAAAGAAGATACTAGCACAGCAACACGGAGCCATCGTGCGGGAAGAGCTAGTTTTGCGGGAAGGGAACGGCGTGGTCGAGGTTGGCAGAACTCAAACTTGGGGAACGGCAATGCGCTTCACAGCCGATATGGAAAAGCGGTCTTACGTCTGCTCTTCTTCCACTTTAATGCGCAGCGATTTCAGGAACTTCAGGTCCTGATCGCTGACTTTGAACTCAAAATTGCTTGAAGAGGAAGAGGTGACGAGCGTCGTTTTCTCCGCATTGCTCTCGCCCGGCTTGCTGATGCCAATGGTGGCCTCAAGCACCAGGAAAATGTCATAGCCGCCGTCCTTGATTCTGGAAACAACTTCGGCGATGGAATCGGAGTCAGCCAGCGATTCGTTGATCGCCTCGCCAAGCTCCTTCATAAGCTGCTTTAATTGCTGGTCCACATGCCCCCCTGCATCCCGGTCGCTGCCGCTAAGGGCAGTCCCAGTTCATTAGATGTCTAAACGCATCCCTATGATGCGTGGCCGGTGCAGTTTACCGTGCCCGTATTCTATCCCTTAAAGCGGGCGAAAACATTGATAAAATCATCGGCAATGGGGAAAGTCTTCACTTTCAGAAATTTGGGCATCGCCACACGCATGGCCACCGATCAGGCAAAACGCTCGCGCGGCTTGAATGCGCTCTGGCAGGGCATCCGCGCCTGGGCCGTGCACTTCGCGCACGTCATGCACCAGCTTTGGCTGGAGGTTATAGGATTCGTATTTCTGGCGATTGCGGGAATCGGCGCGCTCGGAATCGCCCGCGAGTATTCGAAATATGAAGCGGGCAAATCCAGCTATGGCCGCGTGGTGCTGGCGGTGTGCTTCACGCTGTTATTCATTTGGTTTGGAGTCACTTCTTTCTGGCGGCTGCGAAGGAAGTTAGCGGCAATGAGCGAGCGGCAATAAAAATGACATCCCGCCCCGTGAACTGAAGTCCGTTCTATGGCTGATAAATCCAAACCGTCCTCTGCCCAGCCCGAAACTTCTTCCCATATTCCAATTCAATCTGTTTATACGGAAGCGGACCTCGCAGCTTTTGACATTGACGCCCAGGTCGGCTTTCCCGGCGAGTACCCTTTCACCCGCGGCATTCAGCCAACAGGATATCGAGGCCGCCTATGGACCATGCGACAGTACGCGGGCATGGGCGATGCCGAAGAGTCCAACAAGCGCTACAAATATCTGCTCTCCCACGGCACCACGGGTCTGTCAGTGGCCTTCGATCTTCCCACGCAAATCGGCCTCGATTCCGACAGTCCACTGGCGCTCGGCGAGGTGGGCAAGGTCGGCGTGGCGATTGATTCCATTGAAGACATGGAGCGCCTGTTCGATGGGATAGACCTGACGAAGATCTCCACTTCCATGACGATCAATGCGACGGCCTCCATTTTGCTGGCGTTGTATGTCGCCGTGGCGCGGCGACGCGGAACGGATGTTCGCCGCCTTTCGGGCACTGTGCAGAACGATATTTTGAAGGAATACATTGCCAGAGGCACTTACATTTATCCGCCACAGCAGGCCATGCGCATCGTTACGGATCTTTTTGCCTGGGCGAACGACAACGTTCCCGAGTGGAACACGATCTCCATCTCCGGATACCACATGCGCGAAGCCGGTTCGACCGCGGTACAGGAAATTGCCTTCACGCTGGGCAACGGCATCGCATATGTGCAGGCTGCAATCACCGCTGGGCTTGACGTGGATAAATTCGCGCCTCGACTATCATTTTTCTTCAACGCCCACAACAATTTCCTTGAAGAAGTCGCGAAATTCCGCGCTGCCCGCCGCATGTGGGCCAAAATTATGCGCGAGAGATTCAAGGCGAAAAACCCGCGTTCCTGGATGTTGCGGTTTCATACGCAGACAGCGGGCTCCACGCTGACCGCACAGCAGCCAGAAAACAACATCGTCCGCACGGCATTGCAGGCATTGGCCGCAGTCCTCGGCGGAACACAATCGCTGCACACCAATTCCTACGACGAGGCCCTGGCCCTGCCCACCGAGCAAGCCGCGCGCATCGCTTTACGCACCCAGCAGATTGTTGCCTACGAGTCGGGAGTGCCCAACACGGTTGATCCCGTCGCCGGTTCCTACTACATCGAAAGCCTGACCAATGAAATGGAGAAGCGCGCTCTCGCTTATTTGGACAAAATTGACGGCCTGGGCGGGATGCTCGCCGCCATCGAACGCGGATACGTGCAGCAGGAAATTCAAAACGCCGCTTACGAATATCAGAAGCAGGTGGAAAAAGAAGAAGCGGTCGTTGTGGGAGTCAATAAGTTCACCATGAAAGAAGAAAAGCAGGTGCCTCTCCAGCGAATGGACGAAACGCTGGAGCGCAAACAGGTGGAACGATTGCGCGCTCTGCGGAGTCGCAGAGATGCCCGGTCATGCGAGGCCTCTCTCAGGCAAATTGAAGACGCTGCGCGCTCCGGAGCCAACTTGATGCCGCTGATCCTCAGCGCAGTCGAAGCCTTCGCGACGGTTGGTGAAATTTCTGACACGCTGCGGCGTGTTTTTGGAGAGTACAAGGAAACCGTGGTGGTTTAGAAGTTCTTGCGTAGCGCCGAAACCGGGCATCAAAAAACTACGCCATAAGACCAAGATTAAGACTTCAGCCCGCGTATCAGAAATTTCGAGAAGAGCGCGGCTTTTAGCCGTACGGAAGGAATCAGAGATTTAGGGAAGGGCACGGCTTCAGCCGTGCCGAAGCGACAAAAGTAAGCGGCGGCTTTAGCCGCTGCGGTCAGCCTCGTTCAATCTGGTTCATGAACGGCTGAAGATTCAACTCCAGCATCTTGCGGTCATCTTCCGAGAGATCGGTAAAGCGAAAGGGTTGCAGCCAGCCGCGCGTAGCCCACATGGGAAAAAGCATTTCCGCCTCAACGCGAACCGTGGCCGACACCAGGTGAAAAGTCAGTTCCACCACCAGCTTTTCATCCAACGGGCTTTCCAAATTTAGCATTCCGCCACTGATAGAAAGAATGTGCAAGCGGGCGCGGATATGCTTGCGATTGGGCAAGCGCACCAGTGCCAGGACCGATCCGCTCAATCGAATGCGCGGAGCGCGTTGGTCCTTGGCTGGCTTGCCGGAAGCCACTTCCGGCCTGGATAAAGCAGGGGACTGCGACATATGCAAACAGTATGGCACCCGCAATTTCGCGGTCAAAGTTACCAAAGAACGAGTACTCGATGTCGGCTTGGAAATCGCGATAAACGATGGATTGGCGGGATGTCAGGGATGCCTCAGGGAACATCTTAGTCCGCCATTGCGCACATCCACGCGAATGAGACTAAGGCGGGTAGTAGTGCAGTTTGCATGGAAATAGTTCGTATCAGGATATGGCTTTAGCCATATCGCCGGAGCAGCACAAAAAATGAGACGGGCTTCAGCCCTCAACGCCTGAAGGGGGTCATCGAACCCGTCACGCGGCAGGCCTGAAGGCGCTGCCCTGATGCGAATCAGCTCGGCAACCTGCACCACCACCCAAATGCCCGGCAGATCGGCGTCAGCCCGTTTAAAGGCGTATGATGGGGTATGGATTACATTTCGCAACGCCTAAGTGATCTTCGTCAGGAAATTACCGATCTTCGGAGCATGAACACGCGCTACTCGGAGAGAAGCGAACACAGCGCCATTGACCAGTCAGCCTACGAATTGCGCACCAATCGCCTGCAGCAGATCAAGAAAGAGCTCTCCAACATGCGGAACCTTCCCAAAGAAGGCGTCGTCTGGTGGGAGAAAGCTCGGAGCCAGGGTACCGCATTATCGTAAGCGCTAACCTCAGGAATCGGGTTTTTGCCGGGGCGATTCGAGCGCTTCCCAGCAGTCGTTAGTTTTTCCCACAAATCTGACGGAACCATTTATCATCGAACGGCAGCCAACTCAAAGAAAACCATATTAAGCGCCCCGGAAGGCCCGAGGAGACAGAATGTCCAAAATTAACGGCGATAAAGCCCGGTTTCATAAGGACCGGAAGGAAAAGATCGAGCGCCGGGAGCGCAATCGGAAGATGTTCGCAGCACTGGCGGGGAAGAGTACGAAGCCCGCGTCTAAGACGACAAAGTAACTGCCGGAGGCTATTGCGAAGAATCCGGTTTCGGTAGGCCATGACGAAGTAGTTGCTGTAGCGGCCGCAAGAATAGGTTTTGGGATGAGCACAAGAAGAAGTTGCTGCGGGTGTCGTGAAACTTGGGCTTGGGCTCGGTCACGGCGAAATAGTTGCCGAAGGTTATCGCGAAACTTGGTCCTGGTTTGGTCACGACGAAGTTTAGTTGCCGTAGGCTGTCGCAAGAATCGGTTTCGGGGTTGAGCACGGCGAAGCAGTTGCCGCGGGTGTAGCAACAATTGGGTTTGGGAAGGGCACGACTTCAGTCGTGCCGCTGAGTCCGCACACATGGGGGCTTTAGCCCCTAAGGTAAGAGGCAGATCGCTTTACTAAGGACGAGACGATTTCCATTAAGCAAAAATGGTCTGAGCCTGAACGAAAACGTTGTGAACGAAAAAGAAAAGAGAGATTATGAAAAATCTTTACGTCGGCAACCTACCCCATGCCACAACCGAAGCCGAGTTGCGGAGTGTATTTGAAGCCCACGGAGCCGTGGAAAAAGTGAGCATGGTCACCGACCGCGATACCGGACGTTCGCGCGGCTTTGCCTTCGTCGAGATGACTGACGCCGGAGAAGCAGAAAAAGCGATCGCGGCGTTAAATGGGACGGACCTTGGCGGACGCACCCTCAAGATCAACGAAGCAAAGCCCAAGACGGAACGCCCGGGTGGTTTCGGCGGTGGTGGTGGTAAGCGCTTCGGCGGAGGAGGCGGTGGCGGCCGGGGCGGATTTGGCGGCGGCGGCGGTGGTGGCCGTGGTGGAAGCGGCGGTGGTGGTGGCCGCGGCGGACGCGGGCGCGACGATGGAGGCCATGCACGTGGACCTCGCGAGCCCCGCTGGTAGTTTTCGAAATTCATAATCATGATCAAACGCCGCGCCGGGACCCGAGCGCGGAAGTTGTAGTTCATGAATATTCAAGGGGGCCTCATGCCAGGTCGGGGTAGCGCGACTTTCAACAAACGACAAAAAGAGCAGCGCCGCAAGGAAAAGCAGCGCGAGAAATCGGAACGCCGTAGCCAGCGAAAGCTGGATAAGCAGACTCCGGGTGGTGAAGACAATGGCGGCTCATTCGAAATCGCCGAAAGCCAGGATGCGTTGTTCGAATTGGAGCCGGGAGAGTCCGACAACTTCTGATCGTCGGCTTTCTTGTTTTAGCGGGATACCGACACTGCTCCATGCTGTTCGTGTCCGAATTTCCCGACCGCCAGAATAATCAGCAGCACGAACGCCGTAAGCACCACCAGTTGCGTCACCACGAAGGGCCGCTCGGATTGCGTGGGAGCGAGCGCCTTTAATGCGGGTACCTTTTCAAACGACTGCACAATCAATACAAACACATTTAAATACAGCGCGATCATCCCGGTGATCACATAGGTGTCCCGCCACGCTCCGGCCATATGAAAGGCATAGCGGGCAAGAATGGCGATTGCAATCACCACCAGCGAAATAATGGCCAGTTTGTGCGACGGCAAAAGGTGAGTAAAAGGAAAGCCGAATGCGGTGACGCTGGTGACCACCGTCGAGGTCAGGAAAACGGCGGTCCACCCATTCATGCGCTTCTTCGTGAGCAATCCAATCAGGACAATGAACCCGGAGAAAATTCCAGTAAGACTGATCGCGACATGAAGCATTGTGTAAGTAGCGAGTGACATGCCGAAAATCATGGCGGCCTCCTGTGGAAACGCAGGAGATACTACCCTGTGAGCCTGGAAATTGCCAGCCTTAGGCGTAAGAATCCAAACGAGTCCGTTATATGCCAGCCATCGCAAGCTCGCCAAAAGCTATTCGTTGCAGACGCTTACAAAATCGATATTCCTTGACCTTCGGCCCCACGCGTGATAAAGCGTGTAGTTCGCTTTCTCGAAATACCAAATTCAAATTCGCGGAATGTCCTGATTCATGTCAAACAATCGAACTCGTACCTGGGTGATGGCTGGCGTCGCAGCTCTTCTGATCGTCCTCTTCGTTCAACTGGCGACATCCACTCACAGGAATCTCTCTCACCTGGGACGAAGACGACCACATCTTCTCGGGATATATGTCCCTGAAACATGGTGATTTTGGGCTGAACCCGGAACATCCGCCGCTGGTGAAAATGCTGGCCGCGCTGCCATTGCTCAGGCTTCCTTTGCGCGAGCCCCCGCTCCCCGGCGACTTCTTCAAGTATGACGCCTTCCACAGCGGCAAAGAGTTCATCTTTCATAACAACGTCGGTCACGATGAAATCATTTTCCGCGCGCGCATCGCCGCCTCGCTGCTGACCATGCTGCTTGCTCTGCTGGTGTTCATTGCCGCGCAAGAAATGTTCGGCACCGGCGCCGCCTTCATCGCGCTGGCCCTCATGGTCTCTGATCCCAACGTCCTCGCTCACGGTGCGGTCGTCGGCACCGACATGGGACTCTCCTGCTTCATGTTCGCGTCCATCTACGCGTTTTATCGTTATGTGAAAGCGCCCTCGCCGGGAAGGCTGATTGTAGTCGGCATATCCGGCGGGCTGGCTCTTGCCTCCAAGCACACTGCCATTGTGATTCTCCCAATGTTGGTGCTGCTGGCGATCTGTGAAGTCGCGCGAAGTTATTTTCGAAACAAAACCGCCGCCGTTGGAGAAGCTGCTGTTGCAAAAGATGCGGTCGAGCTTTCCCCCGGCAAGCGCGCCGCCCGCCTGGCCTTCGCGATTGTGTTGATGAGCGTCATTGCCATCGCCATCCTGTGGGCGTTCTATGGCTTCCGCTATCAGGCAAGGGAAGCGGGTTTGCAACTGAATCCCACCATGCCGCAATACCTGCAGCAGCTATCGCGCCCGCGCGAGGCCCACATTCTGGCCGCGGTCGCGCACTGGCACCTGTTTCCTGAATCCTACATCTACGGCCTCGCCGACGTGCGCATCATGTCGGATTTCTACACCAGCTACATTTTCGGCAAAATTTATCCTCATGGTGTCTGGTTTTACTTTCCCGCCGCATTTTTTATTAAATCCACCCTCGCCTTTTTGATTCTCTTGGGGATCGCCATCTGGGCCATCGCCACACGTAAACTGACCGCGTGGCGTGAAATTCTGTTTCTCACCATCCCTCCCATATTTCATCTGCTCGTCGCTATGAGTGCTGGGATGAACATCGGCCTTCGCCACATCCTGCCCATGTATATGTTTCTGTACATCCTGATTGCGGGCGCGTCCATCAAACTCATCCAAAAAAATCGCCGCTGGCTTTACGCCGTCGTCGTTCTCATCATCTTTCAGGCCGTCTCGGCTGCGCACGCCTACCCCGCATACCTGGCCTACGAAAACGAACTCTGGGGAGGCCCCGCCAACACCTACAAATATCTAAGCGACTCCAACGCCGATTGGGGACAGCAGCTCCACGACACCAAACGCTATCTCGACCAGCACGGAATTAAAAATTGCTGGTTCATTTACTTCGCGCAGGGCGTGGTTGATTTCCGCGATTACGGCATCCCCTGCAAACCCCTCCCTACCATGGACTCCATGTGGATGCGCGAGGTGGACCTGGCCCCGCCCGCGATTGACGGCCCCGTGCTCATCAGCGCCGGCGACCTTTCCGGATTCGAGTTTGGTGCAGGGCCTTTGAATCCTTACGAACAGTTCAAGAAACTGCATCCGGCGGCGGAGATCGATTACGGCGTCTTCGTTTTCAACGGCCATTTTGATCTTCCCTTCGCTTCCGCGTTGGGCCATTTGCAGAACGCCAGGAATTTGCTCGCGGCCAAGCAGTTGCCCCAGGCTCTCTCCGAGGCGCAGCAGTCTGTGGCTCTCGCTCCGGAGTCGGTGGAAACCAACAGCGTCCTCGGAGACGTTCTGACCGCCCTGCAACGACCGCAGGAAGCTCGCCAGTCATACGAAACGGCGCTTCATCTGGCGGAGACCGTCGAGCCCGAGTTCCAGATCAGCCGCGCCGCCGATCTGAAAGCCAAGCTCGCCAAATAACGCGATTGCTCGCCAAGTAATCGCAATTGGTAACGAAGTAACGTCTTCCGGCGGGGGAAGGCATCCCCGCCTTCGCCCGCCGGGCGCGCCTTTTCAAGCCATTCGCCCGGCAAATGGCCTCCTGCCGAGCTCCAAATACTTCCTGCTGCAATCCGTTGAAACTCGGTATATACTTTCCGCGCGTCCGGGGACGCCGCTTCCGCGAGAGCAATCGCGAAGCATGGGCGAGGAGGGAAACCATCATGAACTGGAAAGCGAAATTGATTCTAGGGGTGCTGACCGCGGGCGCAATGTTTCTGCTTACCTACGCTCTGCCGCGGGGAAATGCCGTGCAGAATGCGACATTAGCAATGTTCCCGCTCACCGTCGGCGTGTGGGCAATTTTCGTTTTGCTCTTCGTCAAATTGAAATGAACTCATGCGGCCCGGGCGGCAGCCCTCCGCGCAAGTTTTCTAAAGAAGCCACGCCACGCAGAGTGCGCAAATCGCAAGTCTCGCCAGCCATCCCAGTGAGTGGCTTAAAACGATCATTCGATCCATGCGAAGAAAAATCGCGTAGGACAAAAGAATCGGCACGGGCAACATCAGCCACGCAATCCCCGCAAGTTCCAATGACCGGAGCAGCGTCGTTACCCTAAAATAATCACACAGAGGAATAAAGAGGAAACAGGTAACGCTCTGGCTGAGCGTGGCCGCCAGAATTGATCGAACTTCGTCTTTTTTGTCCGCATACTGCCGCCAGACGCCTCCACCGTATTTGTGGTAACGGTCGTGGAACAGAATTCCAAAAAAATACCAGTCAGTGAAGGACGCAAGAACGCTGGCGATCACCGCAGCTTCGAGAATGCGGACACAGTTCAATCAATTTCCTATTTGCTTTTCTTGGCTACGCTGGCGACTGGCGTCGGTTTTCCTGGCGACGGATTGCCTGAGACTGGATTGCCCGAAACTGGATTGCCTGAAACTGGATCACCCGACGTTGCGGTGCCAGTTGGCGCCTTGCATTTGTGCGCGTTGAACTGCTGTTGGATCCCTGCCTGGCCCAGATTGCGCGCGTCCGCAAAAAATTCCCTATTGCAGGACTCACACACTCCGCGGACGGGAATGTTCTTGGTCCGCTTTATGATCCGAAGACTGCGCTTGAGCATCAGCAAGTCTCCCACAGATCGGTCAAGTTGGCCAGCCTGTCACCGTCCGCGTCCGCGCATCCCAACACCCGCTCCAACGTACCCGCACACTCCTCCCGCAACAAATGCCAGGCCTCCTTATAACAACCATATTTCGACCCTTCCAGCTTCGGATAAATCGCCACGCTCCCCTGCCCGCGAATCTTCTCCGCCGGAATGATGTACCACAAATCCTCCGGGATCAAATACGCAGCCACAAAATCAAACGCGTCGCCCTTGTACGGACCCCGGCTCCCCCGCACCGTGCACGAATACCCTCCGCGATCTTTGAACATCGTGGACTTCACCTGCACGCGCACAAACCGTCCGCCATCTTCCACCACAAAGTCATACCGTGCCGACTCGCCCCACGGCTTGGTCACCTGCAACCCCTGCTCCGCAGCCCGAGCCATAAACCGCAACTCCGCCCACTCCCCGCGCCGCTTCGGATGCTTAATCTTCATCCCGCCATTTTTCATCCCACCGCTTTTTGCCCCGTCGCTTTTCATGATTGCCCCTTGTTGATTTCCAGAACTGCTGTTCGCTGCTTGTTCCCGATCTCGTACCTCGCCGTTAACTGCCCAACTCTGTCATCCCGAACGATAGATTGGATTCGCTTGCGAATCCAATCTGAGTCGAGGGACCTTGTGTTTATCTCTCGCCCTCCCCATCGTTTGTCATTCCGAACCCGGCTTTAGCCGGTGAGGAATCTGCTTCTTGCGAACTTTCCCCCCAATAAAAAACGCGGCCCGCAAAGGCCGCGCACTTCTTTCTCACTATATTCACTATGCTATTTCCAATGGGACAAAGGCAAGGAACGAAGGGACGTAGCGGTTCATTCATCCACCTTGCGGATGAAGATAAGCCCCACAATCCTGCAAACCCCAGCCGTGTAGCGGTGTGACGAGGATAGCTCCGGACGGAAGTCCGGGGGAGAAGAAATAAAATGAAAATTCCACTCTGCCGAAGGCTGATTCTTACCGAGAACACCCACATTCGACGATCATTCGATTAAGCACGAGCACGAACACGCACGGCAGCTTGGATTCTCTCTCGAATCAATTGGTAAAGGCGAGGCTCTTCAGCAGAGAGTGTGACTACAAGGCCATAGTCCTGGTTCTGAATGTCCAAAGGTGCCCATTTCCTCTCGGCTCTCACTACTAGGTAATATGTTTCTCCATAATCATATAAACGTAAGAACGTATGCGAGGCCTTCTGTAGCGTACTTTTTTTCCTAATGCCGGCCGTCGAACGTGAATTTTCGGCGGGTTCAAGTTTCACGAGATTCCTTCCGTTAATTGCACTCTCAGGTTCTTCATTTGGAGCAAGTTGGCGATAGGCATCTACAATTTGATCCAGCGTTTTGCCGCGAATGAGGCGAAAACTCATTTCCACACCGAGGTATTCGGCTCTCCGTTTACGTACGGGAGGATCAAATGCAAGTGAAACGGAAATTGTTTTTCGTCCAGGAGCAGAACAGAACTCAGCAGGTACGGGAACTTCATAAACTTTGAAACTATCCAGTATTAGACGGTCTTGTTTAACTAGGCACACTCTTCGATCTGCCGAATCCATTGCTAAATCTAAATCTATTAATCCGTAGCCGCATGCTCTGGCAATCTTGTCCTCAGGACCAGGCAATACCGACAGAAGATCCTGGGCATTAGCTGGCACCGACGCTGAAACGGCAAGAAGAGCCCGAACAAGATTTGGATCGGGATCCGTTTGCAAAACGTTGCTTAGGGCATGCCAAGCCAGTGCAGCTTTCCTGGCAGTGCGCGGCACTGCGAAACTCGTCCCTACGTCATAAGCAAACAAACTGCGTGTGGGTTCGTGCGAAAGGGACATCGTAGATGTTGCAGGTTCTGCCGCGATTCTTCGGATTGCACCAAATCCGCGAATGGCAAGATTACCCCCATAATCAACGAACTCAGGTTTCAAACCTCGAGCTATGCCAGGACCAGTTCTAGTAAAAGGAGAGGGACAATCTGACCGAGCAATTGTTTGCGCAATGTCGTCTTGCCGGGTGCCCTGCTGAAGAGCAATCATATCTGTTTGAGCTAACGAACCTACAGTTATTGCAATCGCAGACGTTGCAGGATCATCGAGTCGCGCAGATGTATCGAATAGACTAGCGGGAAATGTTTGTAGAATGGCTTCTGCTTCCTCACTATTGTGAGTCATAACCGCCCTATTATTTCCTGCTGCGACGACAAAAAGAACTTTAAATTCGCGGGCTATAATGTCGAGAGTTTCTGCCCATATAGGTTGACGTTCAGCGCCATGGACGAATGCTGGAGAGCCACTTCCCAGGGAAAGATTAAAAACCCTGCAATTATGTGGTGGTGCGATAAAGGTCATAACTGCAGTTCTAATTTGGGTGATAATCAATCGGTTGTCATCAAACTGCAAATTATCATTCAATACCCGGCCGCTAAATACATTGATGGGCGATTCGAAAAGCCCATTTTCATAGCAGTCCCGAATGTCCCCAAACACTGCCAGTCCGGCTACCATCGTTCCATGGCCGTTTTGATCAGCAGCGTCCCCACCTTCTGTGAGAATTGCTGCTGCATGTCCCACGTTGGCTCTAAGCAATGGATGATTCATAGATATGCCGCTATCCAGTATGCACACACGAGGACCATCTGCATCTGGCGTAGGCGGGATAGGGAAGTGGTCCTGTGTAGCTTGTGCTGCATGCATCGGATCAAAATTCGCGATCGGGGGTAGTTCCACCTCTGCTACGCTCGTTATTTCGAGGAGCTGATTTAAAGTTTTCTCCAAGCGCTCCGACTCGCAATATACAAATTTCTCGCCCTACAAATCGATCAAAAATCCTTTCTTGCGGCGTTTGCAGCAATATACCGATTTCATTAACAAGCTGTTCGGCCTGGGCGGCGGTGCCGGGATGCCGAAACTTCTACGTCTAGCTTGTATAGCCGGGTTACATCTATTCCGTCATTTTCCATGGCAAGTCGGAGTCGTGGCCCGATACGGTCCTCGCGGCTCCAGAGACGGATATCAGTTGCATGGAGATATTCCAGCAAATCCCATTTTGTAGAGGCGAACCGTCTATTCGTGGCAGGATCAATGCGCGGGCCGCGGCGGTAGGACGCAATAGCGTTGCGAAAATCAATTAAGTCGGCGTCCTCTTTGAAGGCCACCACCGCTTGGTTGGGTTCAATGCTCACAACAGTAAGCCCAACTTCTGCTAAACGTTTGGCAATTCCGTCAATTAAAGTTCCTCTAGCGAACGGAATCCTAAACACGAGATGAGCGGAGATGCCGGCCGGTTGGGGGCGTTGGGCAACTTCTATTCCGATCTCGGTCAATTCGAGTGAGCAATTCATCCCAAAATGGTGCCTGCCCCCACGCGGAGGAGGCGGTGTAGGAGGGACCGGTCGCCGGCGGCGTTCTCGCGCAAGGCTTGCGGCGATCAATCCCAAGTGAGGATAAAGATTATCGTTTGGATGATGAGGCATTACGTTGATGCGAAAGTTTGTTCTTCTTACTCGCTCGTTTTCGCATCTCAGGGCCCATAGCTGCTAAATCACGATCTTTCTGCTTGGCGATTTCTCGCTGCAGTGTGTCCGAAGATATTTTTTCTTCGCCTTTTATAATAGTAGTCTTAATTGCATTTATCACTATTCGTTCTATATCAGCATGTGCCATCCCCGACATTGGGATAACTGCAGACTTCATTACTACATTTGGTGCAACATGCATTTGACGTAGGTTGCGAGTGAGCAGTTCTTCGATCTGCCTTTTATCGGGCCGTGCAAACTGCACGACTTCATCAAATCTCCTCCACAGTGCACCATCAAGAAGACGCTCATGATTGGTGGCGGCAACCATTACGCCGTCCTGCCCGAAACCCGTCCATCATCTGTAGGAAAGCATTAACTACACGCTTAAGCTCTCCATGTTCGTCTCGATCTTCCCGCATTTTACCTATCGCATCGAATTCGTCGAAAAGAACCACCATTGCACGCTGTCGAGCGAAGTCAAACACCTTTCGCAAATTAGCAGATGTCTCCCCTAAATATGAAGAAATTACGGCGTCAAACCTGACCACTGCTAGAGGTAAATAGAGCTCTTTTGCAATTGCTTCGGCAGCGATCGTCTTGCCACATCCGGGGGGGCCCCAGAAAAGTACCTTTCTAATAGGCCGGAGCCCATAACTGCGAATCAGCTGACTGCGACGGTTTTCCTCAACAACTCTGCCAAGGAGTTCTCGAGCATCGCTCGCCAAAACTAAATCATTGATCGACCATTCAGGGTCTCGCAATTCCACAAGCGATAAACCGCGTTCTTTATCGCGCGGCAAATCAGCGGGAGTGTTGATTGAAAATTTTATATCGCGCATCGGGACACCTGACTCACGGGACCTGTCGGTTATTTTCTTCGATTCAATGTCCATTAGGTCATAACTCTCTAGACGCTCCCGATCTATGCACTTTCGACGTTCGCTCCGAATGGTATCACTTGGTACGGCAGCCCGAAAACAGAACAACCCCGATTGCCAAATCGGGGTTGTCTGAATTTGATCGCCGTCATTTTGTGGCTCGCCAGGATGTTACATCCATTCGGTATATCTACGTTCCTTCTGACCACCCCGCCAAATACTCTTCCTGCTCCGGCGTCAGGCGATCAATCTTGATTCCCATGGACTCCAGCTTCAGCTTTGCCACACGCTTGTCGAGTTCATCGGGGACCTTGTACACGTTCTTTTCGAGAGTCTTGTAATTCTTCACCATGTACTCAACCGACAACGCCTGGTCGGCAAAGCTCATGTCCATCACGGACGGCGGATGCCCTTCGGCGGCGGCCAGGTTGATCAGGCGGCCTTCGCCCAGCAGGTTGATCTTGCGTCCATCTTTCAGCGAGTACTCTTCCACGAAGTTGCGCGTGGTGCGCTTGGAGGACGACATCTTCTCCAGCGCGGGAATATCAATTTCCACGTTGAAGTGGCCGGAGTTCGAAATGATCGCGCCATCTTTCATCAGCTCGAAGTGTTCTTTTGCCAGCACGTTCTTGTTGCCGGTCACGGTGCAGAATACATCGCCCATCTTCGCAGCTTCCGTCATGGACATCACGCGGAAGCCATCCATTACAGCCTCAAGCGCTTTCGTCGGATCAATTTCGGTGATGATGACTTCGGCGCCGTTGCCGCGCGCGCGGCTGGCAAGCCCGCGTCCGCACCATCCGTAGCCGGCGACCACGAACTTGGAGCCCGCAAGCAGGAAGTTGGTGGCGCGAATAATGCCGTCAATCGTGGACTGGCCCGTGCCGTAGCGATTGTCGAAAAGATGTTTGGTGTCGGCGTCGTTCACGGCAATGATGGGATAGCGCAGCACGCCATCCTTCGCCATTGCGCGCAACCGGATCACGCCCGTCGTAGTCTCTTCGGTGCCGCCAATCACGCCGTCGAGCGCGTCCTGCCGCTTGGTAAGCAGAATGCTGACCAGATCAGCGCCGTCGTCCATCGTGATGTGCGGTTTGTGATCAATCGCGGCCAGAATGTGGTTGTAGTAGGTCTCGTTGTCCTCGCCCTTGATGGCGAAAACCGAAATGCCGTAGTCGCGTACCAGGCTGGCGGCGACATCATCCTGCGTGGAGAGCGGATTCGAAGCGCAAAGCACAACGTCCGCGCCGCCATCACGAAGGCAGATGGCCAGGTTAGCAGTTTCAGCCGTGACGTGCAGGCAAGCCGCAATGCGCATTCCTTTGAGCGGCTGGTTCTTGATGAACTCTTTGCGGATAATCTGCAGCACCTTCATGGACTGGTTCGCCCACTCGATCCGCTTTTTTCCGAGATCGGCGACTTCCATGCTTTTAACGTCGCTCTGTACTTGCACTGGTGTTGTTGACATATTTCTCCTGTGGCGTTTCTCGACCACTATTCAAAATTTTATTCGTATCAGAACTGGTTTTTGTGGAAATTGGTTTCGGGAAGGGCACGACTTTAGTCGTGCCGTCCCGCAGCATTTCCTCGCGGCTTTAGCCGCTGAGGTTAAAGCTATTTTCTCGCTCCCACCGGCTCGCGCAATCCCGCATCGCTGGCCAGCTTCGCCGCTTTGTCGGTCGCTTCCCAGGTGAAGTCCGCGTCGTTACGGCCAAAGTGCCCGTAGGCCGCGGTCTTGCGATAAATAGGACGCCGCAACTTGAGCGATTCAATGATCCCCTTGGGAGTAAGCTTGAAATTCGCGCGAACGATGTCGGGAATAATCACGGGATCCACCTTGCAGGTGCCGAACGTATCCACGAGCACGCTCACCGGCTCAGCTACGCCGATGGCATAAGCAAGCTGCACTTCGCACTTGTCGGCGAGGCCTGCGGCAACAATGTTCTTCGCGATGTGCCGTGCCATGTAAGCAGCCGAGCGGTCCACCTTGGTCGGATCTTTTCCGCTGAAAGCCCCGCCGCCATGCCGTCCCATGCCGCCGTAAGTGTCCACAATGATCTTGCGTCCGGTAAGCCCGGTATCGCCCATTGGGCCGCCGATTACGAAACGTCCCGTGGGATTGATGTGATATTTGGTGTCTTCGTCAAGCAGCTCGGCAGGAAGCGTGGCTTGAATCACATGCTTCAAAATGTCGCTGCGCAACTCTTCATTGCTAACGGTCTCCGCATGCTGCGTAGAAATAACGACCGCATCCACACGGACCGGCTTGCCTTTCGAGTCATATTCCACCGTGACCTGCGACTTCCCATCCGGCCGCAGATATTGCATCTTCCCGCTCTTCCGCACTTCCGAAAGCTGCAACGTCAATTTGTGCGCCAACGAAATCGGCATCGGCATCAATTCCGCATTCTCATTCACCGCATACCCAAACATCATTCCCTGGTCGCCGGCGCCGCCGGTGTCTACGCCCATGGCGATGTCCCCGGACTGCTTGTTGATGCTGGAGATGACGGCGCAGGTGTTGGAATCGAAGCCGTAGAGGGCGTTGTTGTAGCCGATGGCGGAGATGGTGCCGCGGACGAGATTCTGGAAGTCCACATAGGCTTTGGTGGTGATTTCGCCGGCGATAACTACGAGTCCGGTGGCGGTGAGGGTTTCGCAGGCCACGCGGCTGAACTGATCTTCGGCCAAACAGGCGTCGAGGATGGCATCAGAGATCTGATCGGCGATTTTATCCGGGTGACCCTCAGTCACCGATTCTGACGTAAAAAGGGTACGGTTTTTAGATGACACGCAGCTTCTCCTTCAATCTGTTGGGCTTGCTTCTAAGCGGGGGGACCGGAACAAAATACCCATGAAATGAGTGCTTTAGGCTACATAAAAGTTAACAGAGATCGGATTTGGGTGCAATATTAATAGAGTGACCGGCAAGTATCCATGGCCCAGTGGTACCTAAAAGTAATAGGAGGCAGAAAACGGAGGGTGAATGGCAATTTGGGATTTAGTAGTGCCGCCATGTCATCTCGCGAGTCTTGCTGTGGTTCCGAACTCCGCCTCAACGGGACGAACACAAAGGGCTGCAGTTTAAGGGATTTGTCGGCGTGTTCATAGAATTGGTAAGCGTTTAAATTAAGACGCCGCCTAAAAATATCAACCCATAGAATCAAAAAAAAGGACTCAAGAAGAAATTGATTTACTATTCTGTTAGTTGCTTTCCTTTGCAGCAGGCTTCCTAAACGGAGAGATGGCCGAGTGGCTGAAGGCGCACGCTTGGAAAGCGTGTTTAGGGGAACTCTAACGTGGGTTCGAATCCCACTCTCTCCGCCAGATTTTTGCCAGCATAAATACCGGCTACTAACTTTGGTGCCGTTGAATTGCTGATCTACTTGCTTATGAAGGATGGAAAGCGCTCGATCATACTGTCGGTCTTCACATAGAGCACATTTTGATGGTCTGTATTAAGTGCGGGTGAAGTGCGGGCGCAGTTTCTTGAGGAAGGAAGCCCGCGAGTTAGCTTCTAGGCGGGGTTATCGGCTGATTGTTCTGTATCTGTTGTTGGGCCAGACGAAGATCATGGCAAGACTTACAATTTGGGTCCGTGCAATATGGCGAACCTGGCTTAGGATCATGTATCG
>CAWHQK010000124.1:0-13309 GCA_963831435.1 uncultured Acidobacteriota bacterium | reverse complement strand
CCATCAATGCCGGGCATTAAGACATCGAGCAAAACGAGGTCAGGCTCCAGACCCTTCTGCATCTGCTCCAAGGCTTCCTCGCCGGTGGTGGCCGTTGAAACTTTATAGTTGTCCACTTCCAAGAGCGTGCGGATGTACCGCAGCATTCCCGGTTCGTCGTCCACCAGCAGAATTTTGCCGGAATTGCTCATCGGTTCTGTCCTTTAGTCCATGCGCCTGTCGGCGGCTTCATCGGCAGAATAAAGGAAAACTTGCAGCCCGAGCCGGATTCGCTTTCCACCCAGATTTTTCCACCCATATTATTTACCAGTCGCCGCGCAATGCCCAGCCCTAGTCCCATGCCGTCGGATTTATCTTCGGTCGCGGGCAGCCGGAAGAAGTCGTCAAACACTTCGATGTGATATTCGGCGGGAATTCCAGGGCCAGTGTCGGCAATGCTGATTTTTATCGAATTATGCACGAGCGCGCTTCGCATGCGGCGCTCATCAGTACCACGTGACTTATGGATGCTCCTCCGCTCCCACATATAAGGCTCGGCATGAAGCCAGACCGTGCCGCCCGCCGGAGTATATTTCGATGCATTCTCCAGAAGGTTGGAAACCACGCGCTGCACTTTCGCCAAGTCGAAGGGAATCTCCGGCAATTTGTCATTGCCCAGGAAGTAGAGCGCGAGTCCCTTCTCGTTAAAACTGTGCGACCATAGCCGGCATACTTCCGAGAGGCATGCGTTCATGTCTCCCTTCTCAAAACGCATCTTCACTTCGCCGGTTTCCAGTACGCTGTAGGTGAGGAAGTCCTGAATAAAATGCTGTAGGCGCGCCCCATTGGTTCGCATGTCCTGCAGAATCTCTCGCTGCTTTTCATTCAGATTGCCAAGCTTCTGGCTCTGCAGCAGCTCCACGTATCCGTTCATGATGGCCAGCGGAGTCTTCAGATCGTGCGCGGCAGAAGCGAGCGCGTTGGTGGTGCGCAGAAAGCGTTCCTGCAGCTGCTTGTAGTCCTGCAACTTTTGTTCGACGGACGTTTCGTCTCCAGCGACGGGCAAGGCGCGTCCTTCGCGGAATCACCTTCCCGGCGGGACTTGGCAGGCTTCGACAAAAAAGCATTTTCGGGCGATGCAACCATAAAGGGTTGGTCAATTTGGAACAAAACGAGGGAGGGAAGAGCACTTACTTCTGTTGCTCTGGTAAGGCATGTTAAGACAAGTTTTTGCACCCTGTCAATCAAATTTGCAACCATTTACCCATTGAAAAGAAAAGATTTGCGCGAATATCAACACTTCCAAACCTGCCTTCGATTCCTGCCAAAAACCCAGCAAAACCATGTGAATTCGGTAAGAAAACCGGAATAAAATAGAGGAAGATAGTCGTGGTCCGGCAAAAATACCGTGCCCCATGCCGGTTTGGCCCGCCAAGTGCGGCTAGTCCCCTGGAAACACTCTATTTCGAGGGCAAATTGCGTAAAGCAAGAAATGAAATTGAGCGCCGTCAGTGGACCCGGCTTCCCTTGGCGATTCCACTTTTCGTGCGTGGCAAAGGAGAACAGGAGAAAGAAATCCTGGAATTTGCCTCGGCCATCAACGTCTCAGCCGGGGGCGCGCTCGTGGCAATTCGCCGCTCTTTGCCGCTGTTTTCGCAGGTTTCCGTGGAAATCCCTACAGCGCCCTTTGCCTCGAGTGACGCATTTCCCAAAGCCGTTCGCTTGCTTCCTGCTCAGATTATTCGACTTACGCACGGTGAAGGTCATCACTTGATGGGCCTTAAATTCGCTGCCCCGATTGACGGTGCCATGTCAGACCGCCGGGGCACAACGAGGAAAACCGCTTCTTCGATGTGAAAAAGTTTTCCTATTCAAAGACGGCGTCCCCATATACACTAGCCGTGTAACCTCCCCGAAAGATCCTCTCCCAAGTACCAAGCTAAAACGCTCATTGCCCGGACTTTAATGCTTTTATGGGTGAAAGCCTACGGTGCTGGCGCGCTTTGGTGTTCCAGGTGCAACTACGGTTAGCGGGGAGCAGAAGCAAAAAATTATGCATGCCACAGTGAGTCCTCTAAGCCCTTTAGCCCAATCGTTGGGGGAAATTCCACCTGAGTCCGTAGTCTTCGGGCGTACGGAAGCCATGCGGTCGGTGCGCGAGCGCCTGACCAAAATCGCCTCCGCAAACGTCCCCGTCCTCATCCACGGTGAAAGCGGAACCGGCAAGGACATCATTGCCCGCATGGTTCACGGACTCTCTCCGTGGAAGTCCGGTCCTCTGGTAAAGGTGAATTGTCCAGCGATTCCAGGAACTTTGCTCGAAAGCGAGTTATTCGGATACGAAAAGGGTGCATTTACCGGCGCATACGGAGCCAAACCCGGACGCGTGGAAATGGCGCACCGCGGCACGCTCTTTCTCGATGAAATCTCCGAACTCGAACTGGGATTGCAATCGAAACTTCTCCAGCTTTTGCAGGATGGCCAGTTCTGCCGCATCGGCGCTCAAGAAGACAAGAAAGTCGAAGTGCGCATTGTCTGCGCCACTAACCGCAATCTGGAAGTTGAAATTGAAAGCGGGACCTTTCGCCAGGACTTGTATTACCGCATCAACGTTGTCAGCCTGTACCTTCCTCCACTGCGTGAACGACGCGGCGACGTGGAAGAGCTGGTGAACTATTTCCTCGAATACTACAACCGAAAATTCAACTGCCGCGCGCGTGCTCTTTCGTCCGATCTGATGGCTGTCTTGCAGAAATATCACTGGCCTGGAAACATCCGCGAGCTGGAAAATCTGATGAAGCGCTACGTGATCCTCGGAAACGAAGAAGCGATCGCCGGGGACCTGGCTCCGCGGCAGGCGGATTTCTTCAACCCCGATATTGATTTCGACGGGCCAATTTCCTTGAAGAAGCTTACCCGCCAGGCGGTCCGTGAGTTGGAAGGCAAAATTATTCTGAAAGTTTTGCAGGCCAATCACTGGAACCGCAAGAAAACGGCGCGCGCTCTCAACATCAGTTATCGCGCCCTGCTCTATAAGATTCGAGACTCGGGATTGCCCGCAAACCGATCCGCGCGCCATCCACAACCGCTCGTCACACAGAGCCTGGCTGCCGATTAAATATGCAAACCAGCCACCAACAGAACATGGTGAAACTGGCTCCAGACGCGGGTTTTAAGGGAGGGGAAGTGCCTTCCACAATGCGCAGGACTTTTCATATAAGCCAGCGATTCTCAGAACTGGAATCAGTAAGTATCGTGAAACCAGCTAGTTACTTGCAGCACGATTTGGCACTTGGGATGCTCTATAAGAAGCGTACCGCGACGCCAACCAGCGTAAGACGGTATCGCGGCCTTCCCCCCGATGCTCGAAGGACCGTATTTCATTTTAAGAAGGGGTGGGAGAATGTTTAGGAACGTCCTTTTATTCGCTGTCCTGGCGCTGGCTCTGCCTGGAGCTGCTTTCGCAGATAGCGGAAACGTCATCAATTTTAACGGAGGCTCATTTCGGCCTCAGTCACCATCGCACATTTCGGGAGATTTCCTTCCCGGCGGCAGTTTTCTGCCCTTGAACGTGAATCATAGCTTTGGCGGCGGCATTGTTATTGGCTCGAATGCCAAAAATATCCTGAATTCAAACCGGGGCTACATCAACGGATTTACTTACACCTTCGGACATACGGTCGTTCCAACTCCGGAGCCGGGAAGCCTCGCTTTCCTCGCCATTAGTCTTTTAGCTTTCGCTTTTGCATTCCGCAAAAAGCTTAAGCTTCAGACCTCAAACTAAGTTTTCCTCGTTCTCTTCTCCGAGTCCCTGCCGCCTAAAACCGGCAGGGATTTTTTTGTGTGTTTCAGTTTGAAATTCCTCAACGGCAATTCCGATTCGTCATTCCCCAATCTTCATTTCAAATTTCATATTTAATTTGGGTATATACTTTTTTGTCCCAAAAAACTTTGACTCTTGTGATCAGCTATGCGGCGAAGAAGATTTAATGTCCAAGTTTGAGTGTCGAACAAAATCGTGGACAGATTGATTCAACCAACTGCTCGCGCGATTTAGTTAAGCAGCAAAGTCAGGAGAGCATTCTTGCCTACGCTACGATCAACACACTATTCCGCCGTCCTTGTCTTGCCAGCATTCTTAATTTTCTCCGCCAATGCCGCTGCCCAACAAACGCAAGCTCCTTCAATTGCTCCGCCTCCCGCTCACCTCACCGCCGAGCAAGATCACCAGCGAACGATGGGTCTTCTCCACATTAAGTCCTTGCGGCGCGGTGCCGACGGCAACGCGAACTCTCCCAACGCAGCAAATTACGATGACTCCAAAGTCACGCCCTTCACGCTGCCAGATCCCTTGCTTTTGAACAATGGAAAGAAAGTGAAGACGGCAAAGGTATGGTGGACCAAGCGCCGCCCGCAGATCGTAGAAGACTTCGATCGCGAAATTTACGGACGCGTTCCCGCCCATACTCCAAAAATAAATTGGGAAGTCATCAGCACCACCAACGAAAAGAATGGCGACTTTCCTGTCATTACCGAAAAGCTTATCGGACATGTGGACAACTCGGCCTATCCGCTCGTGAAGGTTGATATTCAACTCACGCTGAGCACGCCCTCGAATGCCAGTGGACCGGTGCCGGTGATCATGGAGTTCGGACTCAGTCCTGAGTTCCTGGCGGCAATGCGAAAACGCTTCACGCCGGAACAGATGAAGCTCTTCGAACAAAGTGGTCCGACATGGCAGCAACAAGTCCTTGCCAAAGGGTGGGGCTATGCCGAGTACATTCCTACCAGCGTACAGGCGGACAACGGCGCCAGACTTACTGAAGGCATCATCGGTCTCATGAACAAAGGCCAGCCGCGCAAGCTGGACGACTGGGGCGCGCTCCGCGCCTGGGCGTGGGGCGCAAGCCGCGCGCTGGATTATTTTCAAACTGACAAATCCGTTGATGCAAAGCAAGTCGGTATTGAAGGCCATTCTCGCTATGGCAAAGCGACGCTTGTAACCATGGCCTATGATCCGCGTTTTGCGATTGCCTATGTGAGTTCTTCCGGTGCGGGTGGGGCGGCCTTATATCGCCGCAACTTTGGCGAGCAGATCGGCAATGTCGCCGGAACCAATGAATATCACTGGATGGCTGGCAACTTTCTCAAATATGCCGGGCCGCTCACTCCGAATGATATGCCGGTCGATTCTCATGAACTGATCGCCATGTGCGCGCCGCGCCCTGTGTTCATCAGTGGCGGCGCGACTAAAGGCGATGGATGGGTGGATGCTCATGGAATGTTTCTCTCTGCCGTCGCGGCGGGGCCGGTCTACAAATTGCTCGGCAAGAAAGACCTGGGCACCACTGTATTCCCGCCAATCGAAACTCCGCTTATTGATGGAGACCTTGCCTTTCGCCAGCACTCCGGCGGACATACGCCCGGCCCCAACTGGCCAACGTTTATTACTTTCGCCGGCCGATATCTAAACGCCCCGTCCATGAAGTCGTCCACCGCGCAAAGTTCGGTCTCGCCCGAGCAGACATCTCACGAAATCGCTCTTACCTTCGACGATCTTCCCGTCCATGGCCCGTTGCCTCAGGGGCTGACGCGCGAGGACATTGCCAACAGCGTCATTCGCGCCCTCGAGTCCGCAAACGCGCCTCCGATTTATGGTTTTGTGAATGCCACATGGTTGAAGAGCAATCCCTCCACGGCACAAGTTTTACAACTCTGGCGCGATGCGGGATTTCCGCTCGGCAGTCATACCCTCACGCACATGGATCCGAATACCAATTCTCTCGAGGCATTCGAGCAAAACATTCTCGCCGACGAACCGACGCTGGAAAAATATATGGATGGCCAGGACTGGCACTGGCTGCGGTTTCCTTATCTCCATGAAGGTGAAACTCCGGAGAAGCATCGGGCCATCATGGATTTCCTGAAGCTGCATAACTACCGTGTCGCGCAAGTCACTCTCAGCTTCGGTGACTACAACTACAACGAGCCTTATGCGCGATGCCTGGCAAAGAACGATGAGCAGGCGATTGAGCAGTTAAAGCAAAGCTATCTGGATGGCGCGAACGAACAACTGACCGATGGCCCAAAAATAGCGAGCCTGATTTACGGACGCGACATCAAGCACATCATGCTGCTGCATATCGGCGGCTTTGAAACCGTGATGCTGCCAAAACTCTTGGATCTGCTCCAACAGCGAGGATGGAAACTCATCACCCTGCCGGAAGCAACGACTGATCCTGCTTTCGCGGATGACCCGCAACTCTCCACCTATGGCGGGACATTTTTGCAGCAGGTAATGAATGCGCGGCATATTACGCCGCCTCCAGCAACCGGCGGTTCGAAGCTGAGCCTGGATGCGGTTTGCCGCTAGCGTTATCCGTTGAACATCATTCAATTACAAACACAGGTGATCGGCATGAACAAGAATGGCATAAATAAAAAATGGATTTTTACACTTGTATTGTGCATTGGGCTTGTCGTTCCTTCATGGGCCAAGCAACACAATGGAAGTTCCGAAAATGCTCATTGGGTTGGAACGTGGGCATCGTCTCCGCAACTGGTGGATAAAAGCAGTGAGCCGCCAGCTCCCGGACTTGCCAACACAACCCTGCGGCAGATCATTCATGTTTCCATTGGCGGCCAGCGACTCCGCGTCCGCTTCTCCAATGCATTTGGAACCACTCCGCTTACGATTGTTTCCGCGCATATCGCATTGCC
Source organism: uncultured Acidobacteriota bacterium (assembly GCA_963831435.1). Lineage (GTDB taxonomy): Bacteria > Acidobacteriota > Terriglobia > Terriglobales > Acidobacteriaceae > JAICKN01. Next base: position 6,610 of record CAWHQK010000124.1, on the reverse strand, counting down.
GGACGGAACCAGCAAAATAAAAACAGACAGCGACAAGCCGCTCACGTTTCACGGCCAGCAGTCAGTCACCATTCCATCGGGCGCATTGATGATCTCCGATCCACTGGATTTCAACTTAGCACCGCTCTCCGATCTCACGATAACCATCCAGTTGAACGAGGTGCCCGAACTCGTCACCACGCATTCCGGCTCGCGTGAGACTTCGTATATCCAAAGTGGGGCTATGGTCTCAGCAGAGGACTTGCCGGCCGCCGCCCACACCGATCACTGGTATTTCATCAATGGCGTGGATGTACAAGGCCCCAAGGATAGTGCAGCCATTGTCGCGCTCGGCGACTCAATTACCGATGGACACGGAGCCACGACCAATGGGAACGATCGCTGGACGGACGATTTGGCGCGCCGCCTCCAGTCAGACAAACACACCCGAAATATCAGCGTTCTCAACCAGGGCATTGGCGGCAACCGGTTATTGCATGACGGTCTTGGCCCAAACGCGTTGGAACGCATTGATCGCGATGTTCTGGCACAAACCGGCGCACGCTGGTTGATTATTTTCGAGGGCGTGAACGACATCGGCACTCGCGCCCGTGCGGAAAGACGCCATGAACAACCCGCCTCAGCGGATGAAATGATCGGAGCCTATGAACAAATCATCACTCGCGCCCATGCGCTCGGCATTCGAGTTTATGGCGCGACCATCACGCCATTCGGTGGGTCATTTTATGACAATCCAGACGCGCAAGAAGTATGGACAAAGGTAAATCAATGGATCCGTACCAATGGAAAGTTCGATGCCGTTATTGATTTCGCGAGAACTGCGGGTGACCCCGGCAATCCCTCGCACCTTCTGCCGGCCGACGATAGCGGCGACCATCTCCATCCTGGAAGTGCCGGCTACAAGAACATAAGTGACTCCATTGATTTAAAGTTGTTTAAGAAATAGGCTTCAAAACAAATCATCATGCGAACTCAATGGGCCTCGGTTTTCACGATTGGGCTACTCTGTTTTTGCCTCGCACCGCGTCGCACCCAGGCGCAGTACCCTCCTGAACTTCAACAGCAAATGTGGAGCGCGCAGTGGATCACTCATCCGGACGCTCCGCAGCGCGACGCGGTCGTCCTCCGCTTCCGCAAAATAATTGACCTTCCGCAAAAGCCCGAGCACTTCATCGTGCACGTAAGCGCAGATAATCAATTCCAGTTTTACGTGAATCAGCAGTGGGTGGGTTTCGGCCCCGCGCGCGCTGATCTAGCGCACTGGCGCTATGAAACCTACGACATCGCCCCCTTTTTGCATTCGGGCAAAAACGTTCTGGCGGCGACCGTCTGGAACTTCGGCGTGCTCACGCCACTATCGCAAATCAGCGACCGCACGGCGTTCGTTCTTCATGGAGACACGGCCGCTGAGCGCGCCGCCGACACCAATGACAGTTGGGAGGTCGAAGAGGAAAAGGGAATCCATGTGCTCCCCACTCCGGAGCAGGTGCGCAGAAAGTACTATGTCTCCGAGCCCGCCGAACTTATGGACGGCACAAGTCTTGATTGGCAATGGAATGCAGACTCCGCCGCAAGTGGAAGCTGGGTCAAGCCGCAGCCTTTGGAGAACGCCTCTTTACTTGGCGGTGCGTTGCAGAACGATAATTGGCAACTCGTGCCCGACCCGCTTCCCCCCATGCAATTGCAGCTTGCCCCCGCCGGGAAAGTTGTAAGGGCCCAGGGAATTGCATCTCCATCGGGTTTTCCCGCCGCTGCCTTTACCGTTCCGCCAAACACCAAAGCCACCGTCCTTATTGATAATTCGCATCTCACCACCGCCTATCCGGCTTTAACTCTAAGCGGAGGGCGAGGCGCAACTGTGCGGCTCACCTACGCCGAAGCGCTCTTCAACGACAAAGGCGACAAGGGAAACCGCAACGACATTGCGGGAAAACACATCGAAGGAATTTTCGACGAGTTCATCGCCGACGGCGCGGCCAATCGCACCTTCATGCCGCTCGGCTGGAAGACCTGGCGCTATCTGCAACTAGATATTCAGACCGGCGCAGACCCGTTGCAACTCGACAAACTGCAATCCTTTTTTACCGCCTACCCCTTCGAAGAACGTGGATATTTTCACTCCGACGACCCATCGCTAAAGCCGATCTGGGATGTCGGCTGGCGCACGGCGCGCCTCGATGCCCACCACACCTACATGGACACGCCCTACTACGAGCGCATGCAGTACATCGGCGACACCCGCATCCAGGCGCTGATCTCCTACACTGTCGCGGGCGACGACCGCCTCGCGCGGCAGGCGATCCAGTCCTTCAACGATTCGCGCATTCCCGACGGTCTTACGCGAAGCCGCTATCCCTCATCCGTAAGGCAGATCATTCCTACATTCTCGTTGCTTTGGATTGGCATGGTGCACGATTTCTGGATGTACCGGAATGATCCCGATTTCGTTCGCGCCCAACTTCCCGGCACACGCGCCGTTCTGGATTGGTTCCTGCAACGCCAGCGCGCCGATGGTCTGCAGGGAAACATCCCCTGGTGGCCATTCGTGGATTGGGGCAAAGACTTCGCCTTCGGCATTCCTCCGCAGGAAAAAGACGGAGGATCCTCCATCATCACATTGCAGTTTGTAGAAGCCCTCCGCAATGCCGCGGAAATGGAATCCGCTCTAGGTGACAAACAAGCAGCCGCCCTTTACCGGAACACAGCGGATCGCGCCACTACCGCTATCTACAAACTCTGTTGGAACCAGCAATATGGCCTGCTCGCTGACACTCCCGCGCAAAAACACTTCAGCCAGCACGCAAATATTCTGGGCGTATGGCTCGATGTAATTCCACGCCAGCAACAGAAATCCGTGCTCACTAAAATTCTTTCCACCAGCGACCATGACTTCTCCGCTCCAGCGCCGCTCCCACCCATGACCGCCGCCACCTACTATTTCCGCTTTTATCTCGCCCGCGCCATAGATCACGCAGGGATGGGAGATGAATATCTGAACTTACTCGGTCCCTGGCATCGCATGATTGCCAACGGCATGACCACCTGGGCCGAGCAGCCTGAGCCTACCCGCTCCGACTCCCATGCCTGGAGCGCCCATCCCAACTACGATTTCCTGACTACCGTGGCTGGAATCCGCCCCGGAGCACCCGGATTCGCGACCGTGAAGATCGTGCCTCACCTGGGCGCGGTGAAACATGTTTCTGCGGGAATGCCCACTCCCAGAGGGATGGTAGAAGTCGAATATCGTGCTGAAAAATCAGGCTTAAAGGCCATCCTGACCCTGCCGGGCGGACTATCTGGCCAACTGTTCTGGCAAGGCACAACCTTCCCGCTCCACGAAGGTAAACAAGCCTTGGATCTTCCCTTGAATTAGATCAACGTCAAAATCCAATCTGGATCATCTAATTGAGTAGAATCGCAAAATAATAGCTACACACAGGGCACCGGTTTTCCGGCGCGTCCGTCACTTTTCCAAGGCTCGCGACTCATATTTAGCGTTGGGAGTTTAGCCATGAACGAACCATCAAAAGACTGGACAGCCTACATAAAAATCGCCATCTTCGTCCCTTTCCTGCTGGTGGGCCTGGGCCTGTTTTTCGGCCACGCCCGCGCCAGCGATGCAGTCACCATCCCCTCGCCGGCAGTAGATGCTCCGCTCGCCGCAAGTTCCGGCACGCAAACCGCGGTCTTTTCCGGCGGCTGCTTCTGGGGCGTGCAAGCCGTCTTTCAGCATGTGAAGGGCGTAAGCGACGCGACCTCCGGATACACCGGCGGCGACGCTTCCACTGCCGAATACGAGGTGGTAAGTAGCGGCAGTACCGGCCACGCGGAATCCGTAAAGGTGACGTTTGACCCTTCGCAGGTTTCTTACGGCCAATTGCTCAAGGTGTTCTTCTCCGTCGTCCACGACCCAACGCAACTCAACCGCCAAGGCCCAGACGAAGGCACGCAATACCGCTCGATGATTTCTTATGCGAACGCCGACCAGAAGCGTATTGCCGATGCCTACATCGCGCAGTTGACTCAGGCCAAAGTGTTTCATGGACGCATTGTCACGCAGGTCGTCCCGCTGAAGTCCTTTTATTCCGCGGAGGCTTATCACCAGAATTATGCGACCTTGCACCCTGACAATCCGTACATTGCCATCAATGACCTGCCCAAGGTTGCGCACCTGAAGCAGATGTTTCCGCAGCTTTACAAGTAGAAGCTTAAAGAGCGAGGATTACGGGGAACCATGCTCATCTATCTACTGGCTTTTATCGGCGGAGTCTTAACGATTCTGAGCCGTGGTATTCCTGCCCGTGCTCCCCTTCGTGTTCTCCCGTGCCGATCAGCCATTCCGCCGCTCCGCATTGCCCTTGCTGCTGGGAATGTCCGCAACGTTCTCGCTGGTCGCGGCAGCCGCCGCTTTTGGCGGCCATTGGGTGGTTCGCCTCAACCAGGGTGGACGCTATGTGGCCATGGCGATTTTTCTGGTGCTGGGCGTCAGCTTACTCTTCCCCGCAGTCGCGGAGTGGTTTACACGCCCTCTGGTGCGCTTTGGCGGTCGCCTTCAGGGCGGCCCCTCTAACCGGCCAGTCCGGGCACTTCATTTCTGCTGGGAATTTCCACCGGCCTGCTCTGGGCCCCGTGCGCCGGCCCTATTCTTGGATTGATCCTCACCGGCGCCGCGATTCAAGGCCCGGGTGCTCGAACTTCGTTTCTTCTGTTTTCTTTCGCGCTCGGCGCGGCCACATCTTTGGGAATCGCTCTGTTTGCCGGAAATAAAGTGTTCGCCACTTTGAAAAAATCTCTCTCCTGGGAAGTATGGATTCGCCGCGCCATCGGGGTCGCGGTCATTATTGGAGTGGTAGCCATCGCTCTCGGCTGGGACACCACCGTCCTCACCAAGTTTTCTTTCGTGAACACGAGCAAGACCGAAGAACGCCTGATCCACGTGCTCGATAGAAATAAAAGCATTGTTCACGCCAGCTCGCCAGCCTCGCCGCAAAGCGCTCCGCATCAGGAAGTCCTGCTCGACGAAGGTGAAATGCCTGAGTTGGGAGGCGCGATTGCCTGGTTGAACTCACCGCCGCTGAACCGCAAAGCGCTGCGCGGAAAAGTTGTGCTGGTTGATTTCTGGACCTACTCCTGCATCAACTGCCTGCGCTCTTTGCCTTACATCGAAGCATGGGCCAACAAATACAAAGACACAGGCCTGGTTGTGATCGGCGTGCACACGCCGGAATTTGCTTTTGAAAAAGATCGCGCCAACGTGGAAAAGGCCGTCCGCGATTTGAAGATCACCTATCCCGTCGCCATTGACAGCGACTACAACATCTGGCGCGCCTTCAATAATGAATACTGGCCCGCCGATTATTTTATTGACGGTCAGGGACGCATCCGCCACCACTTCTTCGGCGAAGGCGACTACGCCGGTTCAGAGCGCATTATCCAACAACTGCTCGCGGAAAACGGCGCACGCGTTATGCCGACGGGACTTGCTGCCGTGTCTGCCTCCGGCGTGGAAGCCGCGCCCAGCAACGTAGGCGCGCGTTCCCCGGAAACTTACATCGGTACGCGCCGCGCCGAACACTTCGCCTCTCCTGAAACTCTGGCGCAGGATTCCCGCAAGACCTACACGCTCCCGGTCCGCCCATCCTTAAACCAGTGGGGGCTCGGCGGTTCATGGAAGGTCAGTCCGGAAAGCGCCACGCTTCAATCCGCGCCGGGAAAAATTGTCTTTCGCTTTCACGCTCGAGATCTGCATTTGGTGCTCGGCCCCTCCAAAAATGGCAAGCCCGTTCGCTTTAAGGTAAAGCTTGATGGTGCCGCCCCCGGCGATGATCGAGGCGTTGATGTGGATTCCAGCGGCGCTGGCACCGTGCAGGAACACCGCCTTTATCAACTCATTCGCCAAAAGGGCCGGGTGGAAGACCGCACATTTGAAATTGAGTTTCTTGATCCCGGGGTTCAGGCATTCGCCTTTACATTCGGCTAACGAGGAGGAGTAAAAATGGACCGCAGAAAATTCTTGATAAGTTCATCCGCAATTGTCGCCGGAGGCCTCGGTGCCGTTTGGCTCAGGAACCCATCTCTGGGCACTGTTGACGCGAAGGGTTCGGAAGACAAGACCGTCACAGTAGTGCAGTTCAGCGATGACGGTAAGAAACTTGGTACAGCCTCGATCCAGAAGGTACGCAAAACTGAAGCTGAATGGAAGCAACAATTGACCCCGCAGGAATTTGACATTACCAGAGAAGCCGGGACAGAGCGCGCCTTCACCGGACAATACGCGGAGTCCCACGACAAAGGCCTTTACCGCTGTATCTGCTGCGGAAACGCCCTCTTCAGTTCCGACACCAAGTTCGACTCAGGCACGGGATGGCCCAGCTTCTGGGAACCCATTGCCGAAAAAAACGTAAGGACGCGAATTGACATAAGCCTCGGCGAACCGCGCAAAGAAGTTTTATGTGTGGAGTGCGACGCACATCTGGGGCACGTCTTTGATGACGGCCCGCCGCCCACATATTTGCGCTACTGCATGAATTCGGCTTCGCTGAAATTCATTAAACACACTTAAAAAACGTGGCGAAAAACTGCTCCGGGGTGCGGAACCGCTTTGGAATCT
>CAWHQK010000123.1:0-29588 GCA_963831435.1 uncultured Acidobacteriota bacterium | reverse complement strand
CCGACCAGCGAACCGAATGTGACGAGGTAGATCCAGCCGGCCCACGATGCCGGCGAGATCTGGCGCATGTGGACGTTTGCGATCTCTCCGCGCATCACGCCCAGCAGCAGCAACGCGACGCTGCCGCCGACCATCTGCAATCCGGTCGACATCGCCGCGGAGTTGGGCGCGAGCCGTGGCGATTGAACACCGACCCTGCGGCCCAGGCGAGTGATCCAAGGATGAGAACCACCGCGCCGGCCGAGTCGACGTCTCCCTTGCCGGTGAACGAAGCGGGTCCCACCAGCACGGCGAGTCCGAGCGAGTCCGATGACGACGCCGGCGACGACGACCGCGCGCGGACGTTCGCCGTGGGGTCGGAGCCACTCGACGAGCACCATCCAGAGAGGAACAACGGCCACGAGCAGCGAGGCGATGCCCGACGGAACTCGCTGCTCGGCCCATGACACCGCGCCGTTGCCGCAGCAGAGCATGAGCACACCCGTGACGGTCGCGTCCCGCCACTGGGCGGCTGTCGGCCGTGGCGATCCGCGCCAGCGCGCCCACGCGTAGAGAATCACTCCGGAGACGGCGAAGCGCGTCCCGACCATCACGAAAGGCGGAATCGTCTGGACGGCGTAGCGAATTGCCAGGTAGGTCGAGCCCCAGACGATGTACACGGCCACGAATGCGGCGACGATCCGCGCGCGCGAGTCCGTGGCGCGCGTCCCGGGAGCTGGCGACAGCGCTCATCCGCGACGCCTCCACGGGCAGTGGATCGGCTTGCCGCGCTCTGTCTGGATGTCGTCGGAAAGAAGCTATCAACTGCTTTAAATACAATGGCTTAGATGACCGCCAGAACTATGATGGTCGAAAGATTGCACGGGACATTCGCCAGCCAATTGGTTTCTTTGTGGGTCGGCACGTTGGTGGGGATTGACCAAACAGCGCCTGGCGGGGTTACAATTCATAGCGGGACTGGGCACCCGACGGCTAGGGCGGCGCTCTTCGGTGCATTTACTTAACTCATCAACTATTTACTAACGTGCAAGTAGCAGATCATGCATTTCGAGACGCTCGGGTCGCATTCGAGCATGAGGCACTCCCGTGGATCGATGACGTCTACCGATTCGCGCTATCACTCACGCGCGACGAAGCCGACGCTGACGACATCGTGCCAGGACACCTTTTTTCGCGCCTATCGCTCGTGGCATACGTATCTGCCGGGAAGCGACTGTCGCCGCTGGCTGTTCACGATTTGCCGCAACGTGTTCCTTCGCTCGCGCGAACGGTCGCGTCCGACCGTTGAGTTGGAGTCGAGCGAAGTCGATGCGATCGCCGATCGGCGCACACTACCGACGGCGGACAGGATCAGTCGGATGACATGTTTGCGCGCCTCGACCTGCAGCCCGCCATTCATCGCGCGCTGGCGCGAATTCCCGAGCCGTTCCGATCGACGTTGGTCATCGTCGACGTCGAAGACCAGTCGTACGAATCCGCCGCCGAGGTTCTCGGTGTTCCGATCGGCACGGTTCGGTCGCGGCTATTTCGTGGCCGGCGTTTGATGCAGGAGCATTTACTCAATTATGCGGCCGACGCCGGGTTGCGCCCGAATCCCGGTCGTGCAGCGAGAGCTCCCGACCCGGCTCTCCGCCGCGTAATGCTCAGGACCGCGGCGTCCAGACGTGCTGGCGGATCGCCGGGAAGCTCTCGCCGTTGAGTGTGAGACGAATCTCGGCAACGATGTCCGGCGCGAGGGACGCCGCGACTGAGCAGTATCGCTCGAACGACAACTGAATCGCTCGCTCGGTCGCGTCGCGCTCGATTCCGGCGCCGTCGATGCGAAACTCGATGTCGAGATGGCGCACGCGGCGGGGGCTTCGGGCCGCCGCTCGGCCGCGACCTGGATCGTCATGCGCTCGATAGGGTCTTGCGCTTGGCGACGATGTGCCGATGACGTCGATTCCTGAACACGTGGCGATCGCGTTGAGTAGTGTCTCGACCGGACCGGCGCTTCCTTGGCCGCGACGTCGATGCGATGTGTGCGCCCGGCTGGTCATTTCTAGCCATGCCGATCGTCGGCGTTCTGACCGCCAAAGTAGATTCGCGAAAGTTGCTGGGCACGGGCATTCTGAGGGTCGCCGTCGCCATGTACATCCTTTCGCAGTTCAGTCTGGATGTTGGCTTTTGGAATTTCTGGTGGGCCCTGATCTTGCAGGGAGCCGCCCTGGGACTGGTGTTCGTGCCACTTACGACTGTTACCAACGATCCAATTCCCAAAGAGCGCATGGGTAATGCCACCAGTCTCTTTAACCTGATGCGAAACATCGGCGCCAGCGTCGGGATTTCAACCGTCGAAACTTATCAGGTCCGCGCCCAACAAAGACACATTCACGATTTAGGGGCGCATGTCACCGCTGCTAGCCCCGCTGTGCAGAATCTGATCGCAAGTTTTAGAGGTTATTTTATGTCGCAAGGCGCGATACCGTGACCGCCACGCATCGTGCCTACGGCGCGATCTGGGGAATGGTGCAGCGGCAGGCCGCGATGATGGCCTACAACGACACTTTCATGCTGCTCGCCATCATGTTTGTCGCGGTGTTCTCCTTCATCTTCCTTCTGACCAAGCCAAAAGGAAAGCCGGGATCGGCAATGGTGCATTGATTGCAATCTTCAGTCATCGCCATTTGATGATTCGGTCATCTAGAGGTTGTCGTTCAAGATTTTGATTCAAGGTCTTCATTTGAAATTTTCATTCAAGATATTGTCATTCTGAGGCCGCGTCAGCGGCCGAAGAACCTCTTCATCACTCCCTTAGGATTTCTTCCGCCGCCCGGTTCCCGCTCCGAATCGCGCCATGTACCGTTCCGTGATGCCCCGTAAAGTCCGTGGCTTCTCCCGCGAAGGCAATGCGTCGTCAATCGGAGCCGATAAATTTTTTTGCGCAGAATCCCCGCCAGCTTTCACGTAGCTGTACGCGCCACGAGCAAACGGGTCCGCCTCCCAGTCATGAAAATGCGCCGAGGCCAGCAACCGGTTGATCTCTTTGAGGTCCACTTTCAAGATTGTCGCCAGTGTTTCCGTCGCCCGTGCAAGGACGAAGTCAGCGCTCTTGCCAGACAATCGCTCGGCGCAGTGAAAAGGGGCCCATCCGGTAATCTCCGGCAGCTTTTCAGGCATTGTCGTCCACCAGGTAGGGAACCAGTCTGCGCTCGAAAACAAAAAACTGGCGTTGGACAATGTCTTGCCGCTCTCGCCCGCATGCAGGTCATCCCAAAAACGCTCGCGGAAACATAGCGTCACGCGAATCACTTTTCCCATCACCAGCTTGTCGAGTGCAGATTGCTTGCAGGAGAGTTCGGGAACAAACTTCACAACGCCAGTTTGCAGCAGGCTCAACGGAAGCGTAATCACAACCTTTGAAACAATGTATTTTACGATTTTGCCGTCCCTCTCCACATCCAGTTCGACCTCGCCCTTTTTCCAGCGAACACTCTTTACCAAGGCTCCCAGTTCCACCTGCACGCCCGCATCTTTCAGTTGCTTCTCCCATATCTGGAGCAACCTCGCATATCCACCTTCCATGCGAAACGATTCGTGGCCGCCGATTTCCTCCTCGGCCCGCATCCCTTTCACCAGTGAGTGCACGCTGATCAACTCTGGATCGGCGGCATGGAATCCGGTTAAGAGCCTCCGCGCCCACTGTTTTACTTTCTCCTGATTTTTTCCCGGGCAGCATCGCTCAAGAAACTGCGCGAAAGCTTCATCCGGCCCGCAGTCATTCATCTTCTCCATCAACTGGTCCACTTCGGAAAAGAAATCGGTGGATTCCAACTGGCCATTTTCCAGGCGCAAAAAATCTCCCTTCACGGACTTCACGGGTACGTGATGGGCCTCCAAAACGTCAAAAATCTCTGGCGGGCGTCCATGAATGAACTCGGCCCCCAATTCCACGGCAGTCGGCGAACCTGACGCCTGCACGGTGAACATCCGGCCGCCTAACCGCGAGCGAGCCTCCAGCAGCAGTACGGACAAACCGGAACTGGCGACCCGAAGCGCCGCAGTGATTCCAGCCGCGCCACCCCCAACCACGATCACATCAAAGTTTTCAATCATTTACGCTTGAATCCCCAGCTCAAACTCCTTGGATGAGCGTTTCTAAGTCAATGTCTTAAACAATCCGGGTCGCCGTTAATATATTGAAAACAAGATGGTTACGCGGGGCGCAGGCAGACATTTTTCCCCTTGACGCAAGCCCCTCCGACCCATACGATATTTACAGCATGTTTACTCCTAGCCAGACGATGTGCATGTGTTGTTGCCCATGTTGTTGTACTCGTCCGTCTGGCGATGGGAGCATGCTGAAGTAAACACACTTTACTACCGGCATAGTTCACACCCACCGCCAGCGCAAACTGGCGGTGGGTTTTTTATTGCAACAATTTACGAGGATTTCGAGGAGAGGTTAAAAGTTTAAATGGCTCTGTTTCCCATGTTTCTTAAGCTGGAAGGTCGTTCGACCCTGGTAGTAGGGGCGGGAACGATCGCCGACGCCGAAGATCGAAAGCCTGTTGCAGGCTGGGGCCAGAGTCCTGTGTGGTTGCTCCTCAGGCGAGCGAAGCAGTCTCGCAGTGGGCGCAAGAGGGCCGCATTGAATTGGTCGTCAAAACATTTGATCCGGCAGACCTCAACGACGTATTCCTCGTCATCGTCGCAACATCTTCCCGCGAAGGTAAACGCAAACGTATTCGAAGAAGCCCGTCCCGCAAGATTCTGTGCAATGTAGTGGACGACCCTGAACACTGCGATTTTTATTATCCATCGGTTGTGCGTCGCGGGAAATTGCAGTTGGCGATTTGACCGAAGGCCAGAGCCCGGCTCTGGCGCAGAAACTCCGGTTGGAACTTGAAGCGCAGTACGGGCCGGAGTACGAACAGTGGGTTGAGCAGTTGGGCGCTGAACGCGCGAAGCTATTCCAGAGCGACATTGACGCCGAGGTCCGCCGCCGCCGCTTGCATGAGTTAGCGGCTGGCAAGCCGACAGCACCGGAGGTGAACGATGCCCGGTAAAGTCTTCCTCGTAGGCGCTGGCCCCGGTGATCCTGAATTGCTCACCGTAAAAGCACTCAAAGCGTTGCGCAACGCGGATGTTGTATTGCACGACGACCTTGTGAGCACGGAAATCTTAAAGCTCATTCCGGCCACCGCCCAGGTCCAAAACATCGGCAAGCGCTGCGGACAGAAGGGAATTACGCAGCAAGAGATTAACACCTTGCTTGTGAATTACGCGCTGCTTGATCTTCAGGTGGTGCGATTAAAGGGCGGCGATCCGCTAGTGTTCGGCCGCGTTGGCGAAGAGATGGAAGCCCTGCGCAACGCCCGCATCGAATTTGAAATCGTCCCGGGAATTACGGCTGCTTTCGGCGCTGCCGCTGCAGCGCAAATTCCCCTGACGCATCGCGACGCATCTTCCGCCCTCGTTCTTATCACTAACCACCAGGCCAATCATCCTTGCACGCACGGCAAATCCGACTGGCCGGCGTCGTTACCGGCGAATGCCACCATCGTGGTTTACATGCCGGGCTATGGATACGAGGCGACCGCGCAAAAGTTAATTCAGTCAGGACTGGACGCCGCAACGCCATGCGCGATTATTTCTCACGCCACCGGCGAAGATCAGCAGGTGTTCCAAACCAATATTCAGGATTTAGCGAACGCACCGCATCTTCCCGCTCCCACCTTGCTGGTAGTCGGCGAAGTGGCGCGTTTTGCCAGTGATTCCGCATTGGCCCAATTTTCTCTGTTAGTACCAGCATCCGTTGGACCGGAATTCCGATTCGAAAATCTCCAACAACAGGAGCCATCCGAGTGAAAGATCAAGTGCAGCAGATCCAAGCCCACGCCGAGCGCTTGAGGCCCGAAGAAGTTTTACGCTGGTCATTCTCCACATTCGATCAGGATGTCGCCATCTCTTCCGGCATGGGCGTCGAGGGCATGGTGCTCCTCGACATCACTTCCCGCATCACTCCGAATCTTCGCGTATTCACCATTGACACCGAATTCCTGTTTCCCGAAACCTACGACCTGATCGAGCGCGTCGAAAAGCGCTATGGAATTCGCATTGAGCGGCTGTTTTCCTCGCTCACGCCGGAGCGGCAGGAACAAATTCACGGCGCGGCGCTCTGGGGACGCAATCCCGACCAGTGCTGCAATCTTCGCAAGATCGAACCATTGAAGAAAAAACTGAGCACGCTTCGCGCCTGGATCACCGCCATTCGCCGCGATCAGACTTCTCACCGCGCCAATGCAAAGCGAGTGGAATGGGACTCCAAATTCGGTCTCATCAAAATCAATCCGCTGGTGGATTGGACCTCGGAGATGGTTTGGAATTACGTCCGCAAGCATGACGTTCCATACAACGTTCTGCACGATCAGAACTTCCCCAGCGTGGGTTGCATGCACTGCACGCGCGCGGTAAGGCCGGGAGAAGACTCTCGCGCGGGCCGATGGGCTGGAGTCGCAAAAACCGAATGCGGATTGCATACCGTGCAGAGTGAAACCGGTCCCGTGCTGGTGCGCATCAGCGCCAGCTAATTGTTTTCCGGGCTAATTGAAATATTTTCCCGGCGTGGTTCCCATTAATTTGCGGAACATGGCGGCAAAAGCGCCGGGAGCGCTGTATCCCGCTTCGAGCGCTACATGTGAAACTTTCTCTCCCGCCGCTAACAGGCGCACGGCCTGCATAATGCGAAGCTGCTGCCGCCACTTTCCAAGACTCATGCCCGTCTCTCTTTGAAAAATGCGCTCAATGGTGCGTTTACTTGCGCCGGCAGATCGGCAGAATTCCTGCAAGGGCCGCCGCTTGCCCGCATCGCTGACCAGCATCTCCGCCACTTTGCGGGCGCGAGGATCCAGTGGATTGGGAAGCTGCAGCGGCACCGTGGCGGATGTGGCCAATTGATCAAGAATGCAATCGATCAGATGCGCCTGCGTTTTGCGTCTTCGGCTCAGGACAGCGTGCTGGCAACAGTGGACAATCAACTCCTTCAATAGCGGCGAGACGTTCATTACGCAGCAACTTCTCGATAGCGGCGCGAGCCCGGGCTTCAGATACAGCGTTCGCATGGAGACTTTCCCCGCCATGCGGATTTCGTGAGGAACCTGTGCCGGAATCCAGACTGCCCGCTGCGACGGAACGACCCAAGCTCCTTCCGAAGTTTGCACACTCATCACGCCTTGCGTGGCAAAGACCAGTTGATCGCGATCGTGAAAATGCAATGGCACTCGATATCCATGCGGATATTCGTAGATCAGCGTGGTGATCTGAGCGCCTGAAACCGCACGGCGGTCCAGGAGGACTGCCTCATGTCGCAATTTAGGCATATATTGTCATAATAGCGAAAAGACGAAATCTTCCGGACATTGTACTTTAGACAAATCAGGAACCTATTTTGAACCGTATTCACCGCTGGCTTTGCCGATCCGCCAAATGGGAGCACGAGGTCAAGGAAAATGTTCTGCCCTGGGCGTTGCATGGAGTGGAGCTAGGGGAGAATATCCTGGAAGTGGGCCCCGGTCCGGGATTGACCACGGATGTACTGCGCGCAAGGGTCGCGCATCTCACCGCGATTGAAATTGATGCCGCTTTGGCGCAGTCGCTCCGGCAGCGAATGCAAAATACCAATGTGGATGTTGTGGAAGGCGATGCAACCGCGATGCCTTTCGAGAATGGGCAATTCTCCGCAGCCGTTTCTTTCACCATGCTCCATCATGTTCCCTCGCCGAAATTGCAGGACAAACTATTGCAGGACGTATACCGCGTGCTGAAACCTGGCGGCATTTTTGTGGGAGTAGATAGCTTGCAAAGCTTCGCCATGCGCATACTGCATATTGGAGATACCCTCGTCCCCATCGATCCCGAAAGATTTCCCGCAAGGCTTGCGGGTGCCGGGTTTCAGGGTGTGATGGTCGAAACCGGCAATCGACGATTTCGCTTCCAAGCGCGTAAGCCGGATTAGGAGAAGATCAAATGCTCGCTTCTAAAAAGATTGTTGGATTCGTGCCGACGTCCGATTACGGCAAAGCCAAAGGCTTTTACGCTGATGTTCTGGGGCTGGCTTTAACCAGCGAAGACCCCTTCGCAATGGTCTTTGACGCGAACGGCGTCATGCTTCGTGTGGTGAAAGCCGGAAAGTTCACTCCGCAACAGTTCACTGTGCTCGGTTGGGAAGTTTCAGACATAGAAGCAGCCGTTTCAGCGCTCGAAAAGAAGGGCGTGAAATTTGAAAAATACGGCATGCCCGGGCAGGATGAGCGGGGAATCTGGAGCGCTCCCGGCGGTGCAAAAGTGGCCTGGTTCAAAGATCCCGACGGCAATGTGCTGAGCGTTTCACAGCACAATTAATCCTTGAGCAATTGCCGCGCAATCACCAACCGCTGCACTTCACTGGTGCCTTCTCCAATCGTGCACAGCTTAACGTCGCGGTAAAACTTCTCCGCCGGATAATCTTTGATAAACCCATACCCGCCGTGAATCTGCACGCCTTCATTCGCACAGCGCACGGCCACTTCGCTGGCATAAAGCTTCGCCATGGACGATTCCTGGGTGGTCTTCATTCCCGCATCTTTCATGGACGCGGCTTTGTAAGTGAGCAGCTCGCAGCCTCGATTTCCGTTGCCATATCCGCGAGCTTCCACTGAATCGCCTGGAATTCGCTGATGGCTTTTCCAAACTGCCTTCGCTGTTTGGAGTATTGCAGCGCGGCTTCATAAGCGCCCCGCGCCATGCCGAGTGAAAGCGCGGCAATCGAGATGCGACCGCCATCCAGCACGCGCATGGCGTCAATAAATCCGCTGCCTTCTTTTCCCAGCAAATTCTCAGCGGGCAGAAAGCAATCTTCAAAGATCAGTTCCGCCGTGTCACTCGCCCGCAACCCCAGTTTGTTTTCTTTCTTCCCCGGCGAAATCCCTTTGTGTCTTTTTCAACGATGAAAGCCGAAAGCCCATGCGTGTGCGCGGCGCGATCAGTCACTGCGATCACGACCAGCACGTCAGCATAATGTCCGTTGGTGCAGAAAGTCTTAGTTCCATTCAGCACCCACCCATCTTTTCTGCGGACGGCATTCATGCGCGCGCTACCCGCATCCGAGCCGGACGACGGTTCGGTCAACCCCCATGCGCCGATATATTCCCCTGTTGCCAGCTTGCTTACATATTTCTTCTTCTGCTCTTCATTGCCGGCCAGATAAATATGGTTGGAACAAAGTGAAGTATGCGCGGCCACGATAATTCCCACCGATCCATCCACGCGCGACAGTTCTTCCACCGCTGCCACATATTCCACATATCCCATCCCCGCGCCACCATATTCGGGAGGGAAGACTATTCCCATCAATCCAAGTTTGCCGAGTTCTTTCACCGTTGCCAGAGGAAACTCGCTGGCTTCGTCCCACTTCATGACATTAGGCGCGATTTCCTGCTCGGCAAACTCACGTACACTTTTTCTTAGCTGGATTTGTTCTTCATTCAGTAGGAAGTCCACGCAGTCCTCCGCAACTTCTCTGATGCACTCGAACTTAGCAAACGAAATTTCATTAGAGCACAAGCGTCGAACAAGAATGAAAAAGCTAGACCGACCGGTTGGTTTTAAGGAATCGTCCTTCCCATTGGCGCCGTACTTAGTTCCGGGACGCCGTTTTTCTCGAATGTCCCAGCAATGGCTTGCATGAATGAGTTTTGCCAAGGGAAAGTCAACCTACGCGGATGCCGCTCTCGCTGCGTGTTATAATCAATATTCGCCTGCATCGTTTCCGAGGCTCCGCGAGGCAATCCCGTGATCTCTTTCGTGGGCGAATCCGAGCTACTAAGATCAATAGAGCATCAGCGCAATTTAAGTTCATAAAGACGAGGTCTTGCCATGTCCGGGCATTCTAAATGGGCAACAATTAAGCATAAAAAAGGCGCGCTTGACGCCAAGCGGGGCAAGATATTCACTCGCCTCATCAAAGAAATCAGCATTGCGGCCAAAAATGGCGGCGGCGATCCGGACAGCAATCCGCGCCTGCGCACCGCTATTCTCGCGGCAAAGAGCGAGAACATGCCCGCCGATAACATCAAGCGAGCGATCCAGCGCGGCACCGGCGAATTGCCCGGCGTGAACTACGAAGAATTTACGCTGGAAGGCTACGGCCCCGGCGGCGTCGCCATCCTGCTCGACATCAACACCGACAATCGCAACCGCACCGTCAGCGAAATCCGCCACGCCTTCGGCAAGAATGGCGGCAATATGGCCGAGGCCGGAGCGGTCTCCTGGATGTTCCACAAGAAGGGCGACATCGTTGTTCCCAAATCCGCGGCCAAAGAAGATGACTTAATGGGCCTGGTTCTCGACGCGGGTGCCGAAGATCTTCGCGACGACGGCGAGAACTGGGAAGTGCTCAGCGATACGTCCGCCTATGAAGCCGTGCTCGAAGCGGTGAAAAAAGCTGGAATCACTCCTTCATCTTCAGAGGTCACAATGATTCCGCAAAATTACATCAAACTTGAAGGGCAGCCTGCCAATACTATGATCCGCTTGCTCGAGGTGCTCGAAGATCATGACGATGTCCAGCACGTCCACGCAAATTTCGATATTGATCAAAAGTTGCTGGAGGAAGTTGCAGGTTAAAAGTATCCAGAATTTGGAAAATGTGCCAGGGGACATCGAGCCGATGTCCCTGATTTTTTTCGTAGTCACTCGTTTTCCTGCGCGTGAAATAGTTTTCAACACATCGGTGGAAAATTCTGTGCAAACCACGCCAAGTTGCCCGGTAAGCAATTCATTCTTAAATAGTTCTACTCTTTGCACACTTCTGAGTGCTGGCACGTCGGTGGTAAGGTGTGGGATAGCGTATTCAACGGTGCAGTTCGATCTGCGAAATGAAAACCAGACTCGACAAATTACTCGTGGACCGTGGCCTTTCATCGCGAGAGCGTGCGCAAGCATTGATTCTTGCCGGCAAAGTCCTGGTCAACGGACAGAAAGTTGAGAAAGCCGGAGCAGCGGTTGAAAGCGATTCTGAAATCCGCCTCCTGGGAGAAGATTTAAAGTACGTCAGCCGTGGCGGCCTCAAACTGGAAAAGGCTTTGGACCATTGGGGCCTGGATGTAGCAGGAAAAGTCTGCCTGGATGTCGGCGCCTCCACCGGCGGATTCACCGATTGTCTGCTGCAACGCAGCGCGGCCCGTGTAGTCGCCGTGGATACCGGTTACGGCCAAATGGACTTTCGCCTGCGCCAGGACGCGCGCGTCCGGTTACTGGAGAAGACCAATGCCCGTTATTTGACGCCAGAACAGATTGGCGAAGCCATAGACCTGGTCGTGATGGACGTCTCGTTTATTTCGGCCACATTGGTTTTACCTGCCGTGATAAATGCGGCATTTCCCGAATCAAAAGAAAACAAGAGCATGATTATTTTGGTTAAGCCTCAGTTTGAAGCGGGCAGGGAATTCGTGGGTAAAGGCGGCATCGTGCCGCGATGAAAAAGCTCAGACTGCAGCGGTTGAAAAAGTCAGACAATCTGTCATCAGCCTTGGCGCTGCAACGACAGATGTCATAGAATCGCCGATCCTGGGAGCCGAAGGAAACAGGGAATTCCTGCTCTGTCACGCAAGTTCTTAAGCGTGCTCACGCCTCCACCGCGAGCTTTTCTCAATTTTTCTGTACAATTTCATTTCCCTATGCCGGACACAGAATGCGCCAGATGAAAGCCGCCGGAATCATCTCGAAACCCAACAAGCCAGAGTTGGCTGGGATCGTCCCCGGCGTGCTCGCCTGGTTCCGCGAGCGCAAATATCAGATTGTTGTGGATCCTGAAACCGCTCTCTACGCGCCCGACGTCGAAACCATCGAGCGTGCGCAAATGGCGTTGCGGCCTCTGCAGTTTGTGGTCGTCCTCGGCGGCGACGGCACTTTAATTGCCGCAGCCCGCGCCGTAGCAGCCGCAGGCATTCCAGTCCTTGGCGTGAACTTGGGATCGTTGGGATTTCTCACTGAAGTTCCGCTGGAAAATCTTTACCCAACCTTGGACGGTGTTGAACAAAACCGCTACAGCGTGGAAACCCGCTCCATGGTGCACTGCGAAGTGTTTCGCGGCAAGGAACGGGTTGCAACGCACGATGCATTGAACGATGTTGTGGTAGGTAAGGGCACAATCGCCCGCCTCAACCATTGCGACGTTTACGTGGACCGAGTCTTCGTCTCGCGCTACCAGGCCGACAGTCTCATCGTCTCCACTCCCACGGGGTCCACCGCTTACTCGCTCGCTGCCGGCGGCCCCATTCTGATGCCGGCGGTGGATGCCTTTGTCATTACCCCAGTTTCAGAACACTCACTCACGCACCGCTCACTCGTTGTCCGGGACACAGCGGAGATTGAAATCATCGTGCAGAACTGGCTCTGACGAAGCGTACTTGAGCCTCGACGGCCAGATCGGAATGCCCATGCTCAACGGCGACCGCATCTGCTGCCGCAAATCCACCCTTCAGGTGAAGCTCCTGCATTTCCAGGGAACGTTCTTCGATGTGCTGCGCACCAAACTCAAGTGGGGACAACGTTAGTTCCCGATAAACCCGCCAGCTGTAACCTACACGGGCCGTGTACCATCGGCGCAAGATTGTCGAATCGTTAACATGTACTTCCGGACATCTTGACGCCGCGCAATTTCAAACATAAAGTGCCTCTAACTTTCGAACTCTCAGACCTGAGAGAAATCTGAGAGTTCTTGCCAGACGGGTTCACGCCACGAACCCACGACCGTTTGCGGCGGGGTTTCCTTCGAGCACGTCTGCTTATATCCCTGTCCCTAAACAGTCCTGAAATGTCGCGCCAGTAAAAAAACAAATTTTCGGCGAAGGCCGAAGTGTGTCTCGCGCTCTCGGGAGGTGCGAAATGAAGCGACAGACGGTTTACGCAGCCATTTTTACAATTGGTTTACTCGCAGCCGCACTTGGGCTTGCGGATAGCTTCACAGCCAATCAGCCAAACAAGCTCCAACGGGATATAACACCCCGACATTGACAAACAATCCGGGTTCCCAAAGCGTCAGTAACGGAATGCCGCGGCCCGGCGAACGACACGTTCGCAGACGATCAGGCCACTTTTGAAGAAGAGGACGGTGTGGACAAAGGTCTCGGCCCCGTCTACAACGCCCGCTCCTGCTCCGAGTGTCACCAGAGCCCCGTGACCGGCGGCGGAAGCCAGGTCTCCGAGCTTCGCGTCGGCCACAACAACCGTGCGGGAC
The DNA here is from genome assembly GCA_963831435.1 of uncultured Acidobacteriota bacterium. Classification (GTDB taxonomy): domain Bacteria; phylum Acidobacteriota; class Terriglobia; order Terriglobales; family Acidobacteriaceae; genus JAICKN01. The sequence continues at coordinate 16,330 of CAWHQK010000123.1, read as the reverse complement.
AATTCGTGAATCCATCTATCCAAATCAATGACGGAGCCACCACCGTTCCCAATCGCTCCCTCGTAAACGATCGTTCCATTTGCGCGCAAGCTCAGGAGCGCGTGCCTTCCGCGGAAACCATCCACACCTTCAGGATGTCGCTGAACACCTTGGGGGATGGTTTTGTCGAAGCCATTCCCGACAGCACTCTACTGACGCTCGCTGCCCAGGAAAGCGCGATGACAACGGACGGATCCGTGGAGAGGCGATCAAGGTTCCCATCGGCGAAGCGCCGGGACAAACCGCCGTCGGCAAGTTTGGTTGGAAAGATCAGCATGCCAGCCTGCTGTCGTTTGCAGGGGACGCCTATGTGAACGAGCAGGGAATCACCAGCCGCTTGGACCCAACCGATAGCACCACTCTCTGCAAAACTACCTCCGACCCCGAAGATGTCCCCGATGGCCCGGCGAACATGGCGGACATTGATCACTTCGCGCAGTTCATGCGCGCGACCATGGCACCCCCGGTGGATGCAACACTCATGGCAACCACCGACGCGCAGAGCGGAAAGCAAATATTCAACCAAATCGGCTGTGCAACGTGCCACACGCCCTCCATCCTTACTGCTCCAACAGGAGCTGCGATTGATGGCGGCACATTCACAGTGCCGGATGCACTAGGCAACAAAATCATTCATCCATATAGTGATTTTCTGCTGCACAACGTGGGGACAGGCGACGGTATAGTGCAGAACGGCCCCGCAGATACGGCGCAAAAGCTACGGACGCCGCCTCTGTGGGGATTGCGCACGCGCGACCGGCTGATGCACGACGGTCTCTCTTCCACGCGCGAAAATGCGATTGCGCGCCACACCAACGAGGCTGCCGGTGTAATCAACAATTACAACCGCCTCAGCTCAAGACAAAAATCACAACTGCTTACTTTCCTCAATTCGCTTTGAAAGTGCGTTGGGTGTTTCGCTGAGCGGGGAGAGAAATCTCTCCGCTCGTTTTTATTAGTCACCCGAAACCGATGAGGTGAGTTTATAGGGAAGAGTCGTATCAGGAGCCTTCATTAACGTTGGCTGAGTTCTTTGTTCAAAACTTTTTTGTTGAACTCCTCCGATTTGCCGCGCGGCACCGTCAGCGCCTTCCATTGTTTGCTGGAGAGATGTTTGGCCAGAAACACAATCTGCCCGAACGTGATAAGCATAGTGCGCTACCTGGCGGTTGATGGCCTGCATCACAGAATGCGCCTCGCCGCGGATCGGAATTGAGCGTGTCATGTCCTCCTCAGCAAGCGGAGCAAGCGACTGGAAGACGATATTCCAACTCTCCTCCCACACCTTCATCATGGCTTCGCGTGATTGTGGAGGCCCTTCGAACTCGGTGTCGCGATGGCGGTCAGGCTTCTCTCCGTCGGAAGTAAGAAAGTCGGTAAAGCGCGATCGCATGTTTCCCGTCATGTGCTTCACGACGATGGCAATGCAATTCATTTCGCCGTCCAACGTGGCAAACAACTGTTCGTCGGTTACCTGCGCCATCGCCCCCTCGGCCAGGCGCTTGTACTGATGAAACAAAGAGATCGAATCTTCCAGATACGAAGTAGAAAACTTGTGCGCCATATCAAATTCCGGGTCGAACAAAAATGCTAGCTCTTGAATTGTTCATCAATTTCGATCTGATATCCAGCCGACAGGCGATTGGTTTCATTCGCCATCCCCACAACCGCCATCAGCTCCTTAAACATCGCATCAGTCATACCTTTCTTGCGCGCTCCCGCGGTATGGGACGCAATGCAATAGTTGCATTGATTGCTCACGCTGATCGCCACATAAACCAACTCCTTCGTCAGCGGATCGAGCGCGCCTGGCGCCATAATCTGCTTAATGTCGTCCCATGTGCGCTTGAGCGTTGCCGGATCATGTGCCAGCGCCTTCCAGAAATTATTAATCCAATCCACTTTGCGCGTCGCCATAATGTCGTCATACACAGCGCGCACTTCCGGAGACGCGTCTTTGTACTCAATTAGTCCGAGGGTCGCCATTTCGTTATCCTCGATTTAAGTTTAGGTTGAAAAGGTTCAGCATGCTAGATTCAAATTTGACCAGCACAAAGTTCAAGAGTAAAGCTGGAAAGCAAACTACTTTTCAAATAGCACAAAACGTATGAACTTAACGTCGAAGTCGATTCGATCATTGAGTTTGGTGCCCATCTATATAGTTTGTACAACGTTTGTGTTCGCATGCGCTATTAAACCTATGCCTGTCGAGTTTTGGCATGTTGGTGATGATGGGTTATCCGAAAGGCTCGCCGACTGCACGGAGAAAGCATTTGAACAGTCCGCCACTTTTCGGCTTAGCAATGGTCGAAAACCAGGAACATTGATTGTTGAGATTCCTGCAAACGTGGACTGGAAACAAATCGGAAGACGGGTTCGAGTTCATTATTCGGTGACTTTTTCATTAGTAGACGGACGTAAGCTGGGTGATCGAGCCGGATCATGTTGGGAGAATGATCTCAAGAAGTGTGCAACTATGATTGTTAGCGACGCAGCAATCGTTGCTGGTCGCATGCACTAGATATTCTGATGGCTACGGCTCAGGCACTTCTCCGTTCAGCAAATTTCCCAACTGGCACCACGAGCAGCGCAGGCCCACATAAAAATGTCCGAACTGCGCATACACCGCGCTGACTTCGTCGAAGCGCATCTCGTAAATAAGCTTCTTAAACACCAGCGGCGAATCCGCAAACAAGTCCACGCCCCACTCCCAATCATCAAATCCAATCGAACCGCTGATCACTTGCTTTACTTCACCAGCATAGCGGCGACCGATCAGTCCATGTTCGTTCATTTGCCGCGCGCGTTCTTCAATAGGCAGCGCATACCAGTTTTTGTCCTCGCCACGGCGCCGGTCCATCGGATAAAAAGAAATGTATCGTGCCTTCGGAATCTCTGGGAACAATCGCGGGCGCATGGCTTCCTTTTGCCGCACCAGCGTTTGCTGGATTTCACGGTTCCATTCCTCGGAGTTCGGTTCAATCCCACGGTCAGCGAGCGTCTTATAAGTCTTAAGAGTTGATTCGTAAAGTCCCAGCTCAATTACCGAAAGATAAGAAGTCGTGGGCTCCAGAAAATCATTCAGCCGCAACCGCGAAAGTTCCAATTCAACCTGGTTCAGCGCATCGAACGATTCGCGGAAGTGGACGAACATCAGGTCTCCCTTATGTCCAAGCAGCGAATAGGCGGCGGACTGGCCCGTCGGGTTCTGCTCCATCTTTTCGAGTAACCCGCTGGCCTCGCGGACAATTTCCGCCTTCTGTGCTTTTCGCAGCGGACGCCACGCATTCCAGCGAACGCGCATCATTTGATGAAGGACGCTGTATCCGTCAATCGTGAGCGGAACAGGCGGCAATTCCGCAGCAATTTGCGGACGAATGGTTGTAGTGGCTGTCATTGAAAATCCTCAATAAGCTATTGGAGAATATTGTAGCTGGATTCACAACAGAAGCGGATATCGCCCACACCCAAAACATGCATCCCAGAACAAGCACCCAAAACAAGCACCCAAAACAAGTACCCCAAAATCATGTCATCCCGACGTTGAGCGCAGCGAAGACGGAGCGACCTTACGACAACATGAATCTTCTCAGCAGTCGGCGGGAATATCACTCCAGTTGTCAGCTTACGCACTTCTGTCCGAGGTAAACCCTTCTCAAAGCGGATCCAACCCGAGCTTCCACTAAAGAGAAATCAGCTGATGGTCCTGACACTCCGCGTGCATACAGCTGTAAATATCATCCAGCAACTGCGTGCCATGGCGGCCAAGGAAATAAATAGCGCCAATCTCGCGCTCCTGCAGCGTCTTATGCGGATACAGCGCATTGCTCAAAAGTTCCGCGTGCCGGCCAAGCACTTCGGTCTGCCGAAGTTCCGCGCGGGCCGCGCGCGCCCTCAGTTGTTCTAACTGATAACCCATCTTTTCTTCAGCATTCTTTGCCGAGTCCGCCAAAGTTTTATCAATCCGTACGACCGCCTCTCGAACGGAGGCCATGGAAGACTGCACCGCCTGGTTGGCACGGTCAAACGCCTTCTGAAAATCGTCAGGCAAAACGTGCGCCGCCAGTTGCTCCCGCACCGCTGTCGGGCCGGAGAAAAGCCCGCGGAACGGCAGACCGTATCTTTCCAAAAGAGCTTGAATCCGTGGCTCAATCAGCGTGGCGGAAAATCGTGGAATGATCGGCGTCGCTCTCTCTGCCAAAAGTTCATAAACCGCGCGCCCCTGGGCGAAATATGCCACTTCCGCCGCCCCGCCCGTATACGCAACCGTGGGCAAAAGATAATCCTGCACGACAGGACGCAACAGCACGTTGGCGCTGAAGTCTTCGGATGCCGAAGCAATTCGCCGCAATAAATCGGCGGAGGAAATTGTTTCCTCGCCAATCAGAAACTCTGAAGAAGATCCTGGAACGCGATGCACCGGTGTCCGCGCTCCGTTTTGAATCGCAAAAAGCAGCGTGGATTTCGGGACAACTTTGACCTGCTGGTGATATCCCGCCGCCTCAAGCTCCGCCCCACGTTGCACCAAGGCTTTTTCGATTTCAGCAGACCGCTCCACCGCGGACTGAAAAACCGGAGCGGCAATTGCAGTCATCTCCGGGTCAGAGGCATCCATCAGCACCACGCCCCACTTCGCGAAGACTTGGGCGAATAATTTTGCAAAGGCCGAGCCGAAACTCTCTCCATCCTTGTATGCCGCCCGCAACCAGTCCGCCGCCTCGCAGTCGCCCAGCAGATGCGCCGTGTGTTCAACTGCTGGCGCAATCTCTTCTCCAAAGAAAATTCTCCCCACCGGAGCGCTTTCCACCGCCTGACTCAAAACGGAAATCGTCTCAAGCGCGGCATCCTGTGCGGGTAACTCAATGTGATTTACCTCCGCAACGTCATGGTCTTGCGTGGCCAACCAGAAAACCGGAATGCAATCCGTTCCCGCCTTGCGCGATTCCTCTGCGATCTTCACCGCAGTGAGCGCCTTAAATAATGAGAAGAGCGGCCCGCCAAACAATCCCACCTGCTGGCCCGTTACAGCTGTCAGCGCTCCCGCACGAAACCGCCGAATGTTATCAAATGTCTCAGGTGACGCTCCCCACGCTGTATTCTGTCGCTCGAGCACATTCGCAACCCGCTCACGCCGCAAGCTGTCATAACGCACGGCCGATGCTTCGTCTTTGATCCAGCTGGAAAATTGCGCAGGCCGCGAATAAAAAGGCTGAACTTTAGGAGACCACGAAAGAAAATCCGTAAAAAGCTTGGTAGTATGCGGGACCTGATGGAAGGGCAAACACTCCGACTTCACCGGCAACGCTCCCGACATCGCGAAACCACGCGAAATCTGGCCACATGAGTTTGGACGAAACAAGCCATGTTCAGGTCAACGCCCCTATGCTCTTATTCTACAGGCCGCACTTTACTTCGTTTCACCCCAAATGAGATGACTGAGAACGCTTTGGGATGCAAAGAGTTGCGTCATCGTAAAACCCGCTTGCTATAAACCAAATAATTCACATCTTTTTGGGTCCATTTGACGCATAATGTCAAACGTCAAGATTTGCGCTTTCTCATAGAAGGGAATTTGGAGTGGCTGCAAGTTCGCAGGTGCCCGGTTCGCCCGTCATAAGTGTTCAGCCAGTTACCCTGGAAAGGGAAGCGGTCAGGCTGGTTCCGTTGTCCCGCGAGCATATTCCCGCATTATGGGAAGCCGCGAAAAACGACGTAGCGGATATTTTTCGGTGGATCCCTTATCGCGTGCAGGACTACGCGGATCTGGAGCAGATGGTATTGAAAGCTCTCGATGAACAAAGTCGCGGCGTCTCTTGCCCTTTGCGACGATCGAGCGAAGTTCTGGAACCGTGATTGGTTCCACCCGCTTCATGAATATTGATGTTCCCAACCGCAGAGTAGAAATCGGCTCTACCTGGATCGCGCCTGCATGGCAGCGAACTGCCATCAATACTGAAGCCAAGTACCTCATGCTGTCCCACGCATTTGACCAGTGGGGATGTATTCGCGTGGAACTAAAGACTGACGTGCTAAACCAGAAATCCCGCAACGCAATCTTAAGGATTGGCGCGAAAGAAGAGGGGACTCTCCGCCATCACATGGTCACGCATTCCGGCCGACTGCGAGACACGGTGTACTTCAGCATCTTGAAATTTGAATGGCCTCACGTGCGCTGCCGCATAGCGGAGAAGATTTCGCACGGCGCCTCAAAATGTTAGCGTTAGTTCCTAATTTCATGCCCCTGCCATCCAACATTTAACAATCCACGCCAAGCCCTTCTACATCTAATGTTTAGGTTGATCAGAAAGGCCCCATGATTAATCGGCTTAACTGGGTTAAGATGGAACTGGCCCTTCGGGGCCAAACGGCGGATTTTTTGAATTTCTTGTAACGTCCGCCGAATCGTTCTTTGAAGGCCATTTCCCACCAGTGGGGGCGTCACGGCTTCGACGGAGATGCTTGCGGCCAAGAGGCATGCCGGGGTGCACACACCCGTAATCGTGAGCAAAATGATAATTGCCAATCAACCAATGGCATATGCTGCTTAATTAATTAAGTAGCCGCTTTCCACCGCTTTGCCCTTGGGCGGTGAGCGAGCGTCACACAGAGGGCTGCTCTTCTCTTCTACGTCTGGGGAGGGAGGCTAAGCTTTCAGGCTAGCGGCACCCGTTTCTTGTCCGTTCTGAGCGGAGGCCGCGAACGTCCTGGGGGAAGCGCCAGCAATGGCGCCCAACGCCTGGGGCATGAACGTGAATAAGCATGTAGTCTCTTGACCAGTAACCTTTTCGGACGCGGGTTCGACTCCCGCCGCCTCCACCATTATTTCTAGTTTCCTCCTTAAATTTAAATATCCAATCAAGCCAAAACTGGGCGATGCATGTTTTTCAATTGTTATCTAACCGGTTAGATGGTAAAAAATAAAAGCATGACGAAAAAGCGAATATCCACTCTGAAGCCCCCTCAACTTCTACGCAAGCGAAAGGCACTCATTCCTCCTGAGTTGATTGCTCAGCAAGTGGGTGGACATCTGGCTCTCGATTTCTGCAATACGGCGGGAGAGCACCTTTCTGAGCGACCGAATGAATTGTGGCGTGATTGGGAGGCGTTTTTGCGCTGGGCGATGCAGGCCGGACTGATTGGGCCTGAATCATATTTCGAGTTGCTTCCATTCCCTGAACCACTCAGCGAGATTATCCAGCTTCGTGAGGTTGTGTACCGCGTGGGGGTGGCGGTCGCAAGTGGGCGGCCTATATCGGAACGCGATGGTCGCTTTATTCGCGAGCGCGCCAACGCTGCCCGCCCAGAAGTTGAGTTTAGAAACGACGGGATGCACTGGCGTCCGGCTCCGCTGCATGTGTCACGGCAGTTAGGCGCGGTTCTTGCAGGCGAGGCACTTTCTCTCCTTTGCTCTTCCAAAGCTACGCGCGTTGGTATCTGTGAAGGCGGCAAATGCGGTTGGCTATTTCTTGATGAGAGCCGGGGCAAACGAAGGCGTTGGTGCGACATGAACGATTGTGGCAGCAGGGCAAAAGCCCGGCGGTATTACGAAAGACATAAAGAAGCCTGAGTTCTGCCGAAGCTAAATATGTTTCAACTTAAGGAGGATTGATGCGAAAAGAAATTATCTGGAAGTTGGTAACCGTATTTTTATTGCTCTATGGCTCGACGTGTCTTGCGCAAAGCCAGCCGATCAGTTCCGCCGCGCGTCGTCAGATCGACGCAGGAAACCAGGAATGGATCGACGGCATGAAGCAGGGCAATGTCGCTCTACTTGTAAAAGGATTTACCGCGGATGCCGTGGATTGCGATCCGCAGGGAAAATGCATTCGAGGACGCGTTGCCCTGGAGGAGAACTCGAAGGAACTCGTAGCGAAGTTTGGGAAAGCCAACTCCGCTTCGGTGGTCAGTATCGGCTCGGTCCAGCAAGGTGGGTATGTTTACGAGTGGGGTGAGGCTACGGCCCAGTTCCCCGGTGGCAAGAGCATAGTGGACCCGTATCTAACCGTCTGGCAGGAGCAGCCGGATGGAACCTGGAAGATAATTCGCAACCTGGTGATCCCTAAGAAGTGATCGACGTGTGCGGAATCTGGCAGCAACTACGGTCTCGGTAGGCGGGTGGCCCATTCAAGGCTTGCCCTCAGCGAAGTCGAATTGGCTCGATTTTGGGTTGCGTGGGATTTAGAAATGAACCAAACCGGATTGTAAGAGGGAGAGTTTTCAAATTCCCCACACAACGGAAACCCGTGTTGTGTGGGCCTCCGCCGACCGAAATCAACGTCCCAGCCTTCGCACAAATCGCGAAAGGCGGCACCACCCGCCGACTTTCTGTTCCAGATCCCAACTCGGTGAGTGACTTGGCGATCAATGCACTCACCGAGATCCGCCGATTTCAGATGGCCGAGAAGCCGCCGTCGACGGCCAACTCCACCCCATTCACGAAGCTCGAATCGTCTGAAGCAAGAAACAGCGCGGCCGTCGCGATTTCCTCAGGATGACCCATCTTTCCCCGCGGGATCAGGGATTCGAACATCTGCTTCGCCTCCTCGTGAGAACTTGGTCCTGCATCGGTGTGGCGATCGGCCCCGGGCTCAGCACGTTCACCCGGATATTCCTGCCCTTCAGTTCGTTGAGCCAAGTGCGTGCGAATGAGCGCAACGCCGCCTTGCTCGCCGCATACACGCCGAAACCAGGAAAACCTTTCACCGAAGCAACTGACCCGGTCATGAAGATCGATCCGCCATCGTTGAACAGCGGCAACGCCTTCTGAACCGTAAACAGCGTTCCGCGCGTATTCAGGCCGAAGGTCCGCATCGAAGTGCTGCTCGGTAATCTCGCCCAGTGGGACGGCTTCGCCCATGCCGGCGCTCGCGAACAGGACGTCGATCTTGCCCTTTTCCCGCTTGACCGTATCGAACAGGCGGTCGAGGTCGTCGAGATTGGCCGCGTCGCCGCGCACGCCGGTCACGTTCCGGCCAATCAGCTTGACGGCCTCATCGAGCTGCTCCTGCCTCCTACCCGTGATGAAAACGTAGGCACCCTCTTCAACGAAGCGCTTGGCGCTCGCCAGCGCCATGCCGCTCGATCCACCCGTGATGACTGCAACTTTACCTTCAAGCTTTCCCATAACTTGCTCCCTTCGGTAGATGTGTAGCATTCCGTACAGAGGAGTAGATTTCTTTGGCGGTGGACGAGAACTGCTCGGGAGTCCTAATCTTTTGTCTATTCGTCCAAAAGAGGGAGGCTAAATTGGACCCGATAACAGACATCTTCAGAACGATGCACGTAACCGCTTTCGGTCAGCACAGGCTCGAAGCCACAGCCCCGTGGGGCTTGATACAGGAGAAGCAGACCGAAGAAAAAGTCACGCCTTCCGACAAAAAGATGTCACCCACAGATTTGGCGCACTTCGCCATGCTTTCGCGCGGCAACTGCTGGCTGAGTGTGGAAGGGATTCCGGAGCCGATTCCCCTCACCGGTGGTGATTGCTTTTTGCTGGCCCGGGGGACTTCGATTGTTTTGCGCGACAGCCCGCGAACACGTCCGAGGTGGAGTTTCCGCGAGATCGGGGCCAGGGCCAACAGCAATGTCGCTCATTATGGAGGTGGTGGCGCACCGACGACAATCGTCTGTGGGTCCTTGAGTTTCGATCGCGCCAGCCTGAAGCCGATCACTCAGTTATTGCCGAGCTTCATTCTGATTAAGGCCGATCAGGCACGCACGCTTGCTCTTCACAACACAATGCAGGCGCTGGCGTCAGAAATGGCAGAACAGGCGCCGGGATCTGAAGTAGTCGCGACTCGGCTGGCCGAGGTTCTGTTTATCCAGGTACTCCGGGCGCATATCGCGTCGGGACCGGAACGCAACAAAGGATGGCTTCGTGCGATTTTCGATCCTCAAATGGGCACTGCCCTGAGTGCCATTCACGACAGAGTGAATACACCCTGGACGGTCGAATCCCTGGCCGAAGCGGCGGGCATGTCTCGCTCCGCATTCGCAGCACGTTTTAAAGAGCTACTCGGACAAACACCACTGGAATATGTAACCGAGTGGCGGATGCAGAAGGCGATGCAGTTACTACAACAGCGTGACAAAAAGCTCATAGACGTCGCTCGGTCGGTCGGTTACGAGTCCGACGCTGCGTTCAGTAAGGCGTTCAAGCGAGTTGTCGGGGCCAACCCTGGTGAATACCTCAAACGTGGCTTACATCCAAGGTGAAGGCCGAGGTCAGGGCTCACTGTTTCCGGTCGTTCTTGACCACCTCGTTCCTGTCAATCATGCGGCGGCCAACTCAGCGTATCGAGAATTCATCCTAGAGCAGATCGGGGCGGGGCTCAAAGGAAAGAAATTTGTTTTCTTTTCGAGGATGATGCCGCAAAAGCTCCTCAGCCGCCAACGATCAGGAGAGCCGATTGCCTCAACTTGCGGAGTCCGAGCCGTTAGAAAAAAAATCCCGCAAGCGATATTTCCTGCGCACGATTCTTCCAGCCCTCATTCTTGCGTTTTTGGTCGCTGTAGGCATTGGGATTGCTTTTGCCATGCACTACGCCCAACCCTACGTACACGCCCGCGCCCTTGAATTGTTGCAGCAAAAATTCAATGGGAATGTGGAGTTGCAGGACTTTCACGTTTCGCTGACTCCGGCGTTGAAGGTGACCGGATTTGGCCTTGTGGTGTATCACAAGGGCCGCAAGGACATTCCGCCATTACTCGCGGCGCGCGAATTCTCCGCGGAGGCAGGCGTGTGGGGCCTTTTCAGGCTTGACCTGGAAGATCAATCGCATTCACTTTACCGGGCTGGTCATTCACATTCCGCCGCACGAAGACAATGGCCAAAATCAAAATCCCGCAAGCGGCGCGGAGCGTAAACGCAAGCTCAAGGAAATTAAAATTCTGGTGCACGAACTTGATGCCGACGACGCCGAGCTGCACCTCATGCCGAAAGATCCGTCAAAGCCCGAGCACATCTTTTGATTCATGAACTGGTAATGCATGCGGTCGGTCTGAACCGCGCGGCGTCATTTACTGCGCACCTTAAAAATTACAAGCCGCCGGGGGAGATCGCCACCAGTGGCAATTTTGGGCCGTGGAACGCCGACGATCCAGGCCAAACGCCGTTGGCCGCTGGCTACACATTCAAGGATGCGGATTTGGGTGTGTTCAAAGGAATTGGAGGAATCCTCAGTTCCGAAGGAAAGTTCGGTGGCGTGCTGGAACAGATCAGCGTGAAGGGGGAAACCGACACGCCTGATTTCCAGGTCACGCTGGCGGGACATCCCGTGGATTTGAAAACTGTGTACGAATACCGTGGACGGCACCAATGGCAACACGATGCTGCATCCGGTGCGCGCCACCGTTGGGCACACGACGATTGTGGCTGACGGCGCCGTGCTTAAACGGGATGGCGAAAAGGGGCGTGCCGTCGAATTGGATGTGACCGTGGACAACGGCAGGATTGAAGACCTGATGCAGCTGGCGGTGAAGGCCGGTAAGCCTCCATTGACGGGGAATGTGACCTTGCATACGAAATTCGATTTGCCCGCCGGAGAGGGCGACGTTACCCAAAAGCTGAAGCTGTTGGGGAGGTTTGGCGTGGAGCATGCCATTTTTACCGATCCAGCAGTCCGAGAGAAAGTGCAGAGCCTTAGCCGCAAAGGACAGGGCAAGCCCGACGATGAAGATGCGGGAAGCAGCATTTCTAATTTGCGCGGGCAATTCGCCATGGGCGGCGGCATGATTACCTTCCGCAATTTAATGTTTGAAGTTCCCGGCGCGAATGTTCAACTGAATGGCACCTACGCGCTCACGGATGAAAGCTCGACTTTTATGGGACGCTGCGCCTGAAGGCAAAATTGTCGCAGATGACCACGGGAGTGAAATCTTTCTGCTGAAAGCCGTGGATCCGTTCTTCCGCAAAGGAGATGTAACCGAGTTGCCGATTAAAATCACCGGGACCCGGGAGCATCCTTCGTTTGGGCTGATCCGCATCACAAAGAAGAAAAGAAAAAATAGTGCCGCTGGCGAGCCCGGCACCACACATTGCCAGAAAATCGTCCTAGAGGCGCGCGTGTAGTTGCAAAATATAGCGCGCTACCTAAATCCAATTCGCCACGTCCAAGGTAAGCAGAAATATTTTCTTGAGATCGCTTCGTTGGAGCCCCATGAACACAACTCTTGGCAAACTATCTGATGAGCCGCGACCGCTCCCGGCAATTCTTGTCGGCGGTTTTATCGCCGGACTGCTGGATTTAACTTGCGCTTACGTTATGTACGGCGTGCGCATGCCGCGCGGAATTGCGCGCGGACTGGTTGGGAACATCGCTTTCCAGGGCGGCGCGGGTTATTACGTCCTCGGGATCGCCTTGCATTTTTTATTGCCTTATCTGCGGCTGCGGTGTATTACGGGGCCAGCTTAAAGCTGAAATTTCTGAAGGAATATCCTTTTGTATGCGGCTTGTTTTACGGCATTGCGATCTTCCTGGTCATGAATCTGATTGTGTTGCCGCTTTCCGCGATCCACTTCAAAGGGCCTTTCACTATGCATGGCCTGGACCAGGGCTTGCTGGTGCATATGTTCCTTATCGGCTTGCCGATCGCCTACAGCGTTCGAATATTTTCCAAGAGTAACTAATTGTTGCGGACAGAGAGTTAATCGGAGTGCCGCGCTACTTCTTTTAGTTGCTTTTGCAGGAATCGGCGTTCGCTCTCATTGGTGGCCAGCTCCAAAGCCCGCACATAGCTCTTTGCCGCTTCTTCGGGTGAGCCCATTCTTCGCAGCAAATCGGCGCGGGTGGCGTGTAGAAGGTGATAACTGTCGAGGTCGCTGGCCGTGGAAGAAGTGAGCGAGTCAATAATTTCCAGCGCTGCCTGGGGGCCATTGACCATGGCTAGCGCCACTGCGCGGTTTAAGGAAACAATCGGGGATGGCTGCACACGTTCGAGAAGATCGTAAAGCCCAAGAATCTGGCTCCAGTCCGTGTCTTCCGCGCGAGCGGCCTGGCAATGGGTAGCGGCAATCGCGGCCTGTAAGGCGTAAGGCCGAGCTCCGGCGCGAAGAGCTTCTTCGACGAGCGGCAAAGCTTCTGCGATCTGTGAACCGTTCCAAAGGCTGCGGTCTTGCTCTTCCAGCACGACGATATCCCCAGCTCGGTCGAGGCGTGCATCGCGTCGCGCATCATGCAGCAGCATGAGGGCAAGAAGGGCGAGAACATCCGCAGGAGTGCGTGGAGCAGTCAAGGAACGCACCAATCGCGCTAGACGGATGGCTTCCGCACATAGGTCTGTGCGGACCAGCGGTGCGCCACGCGTGGCCGCGTAGCCTTCATTGAAAACCAGATAGACTACGGTGAGTACGGCATCCAGGCGCGCGGCGAGTTCGTCGGTCGCGGGAACTTTATAGGGAATGCCAGCGTCGCGAATTTTACGCTTTGCGCGCACAAGCCTCTGCGCCATGGTCGGCACCGGAACGAGGATGATGCGAGCCATTCCGTCAGTTTCAAGGCCGCACAGCGTTCGCAGCGTGAGCGCGACTTGAGCGTCGGAGGCGAGGGCGGGATGGCAGCAGGTAAAGATCAAACGGAGACGGTCGTCGTTGATCTCATCGGGATTTTCCAAAGCATCGTAATTCGGGTTCTCGGACGGTTCTATGGGCGCCCCTTGCTCTTCCATTTTCTGAGCGAAGTTGGCCTGGCGGCGGAGGCGATCAATTGCTTTATGACGGGCGGTTCGGATGATCCAGGCACGAGGAAATTCCGGTATTCCGGACTCGCGCCATTGGTCCACAGCAACGGCAAAAGCTTCCTGCGCTCATTCTTCTGCCAGGTCAAAGTCGCCAACCAGACCGATTAAAGTAGCGACGATGCGGCCCCAGTCAGAACGATAGACCTCTTCGACAGCGGAAGCAGCATCAAGGGGAACAGGCGTGACCGGCAAAGACACGGCTTATTGTAAATATTTTTCCAATTATTTTTTGGCCGAGGCTGTCGATTTGCCCCTGTGCCGTTCGATTTACTGATGAAGGAGCAAGATATGAAATATATGTTGTTGATTTATTTGGATGAAAAGGGCAGGCCAAGCGAAGCCGAGCAGCAGAAATGTTATGTTGAGTCGGCGCAGTACGCCCACAAATTGCATGCCAGTGGCAAGTTCCTGGCCTCCGCTCCGCTGCATCCTACCTCCACTGCTACCAGCGTTCGCCAGCAAGACGGCAGGCCTCTAGTTACAGACGGCCCATTTGCCGAGACCCGTGAGCAGCTTGGCGGCTATTTTTTCTGGTCAATGCCAAAGATCTGGACGAAGCGATTCGCATCGCTTCAGAAATCCCCGCTGGGCGATTTGGAACGGTGGAAATTCGGCCGGTTGTGGAAGTCAGCGGTCTGCCGGTTGCGCCGGCGAGTTCATAAGGAGGCGTTCATGTGCCCCGAATGTATTTCGAATATAGCGATGGTAGCTGTAGCCGGCATCACTTCGACGGGCGGCCTGACCGCATTGTTGTGCAAAAGTTCACCAGGACAAATGTGCACGCGAACAGTTTGAAATCTTTTGAACAGCAAGAATCAACCCCAATTCATGAGGAGAATTACGATGACGACGACCGCAACTGAAAACCCCAAAGTGGTATCTCGCGCCGAATGGCTGGCCGCGCGCAAAGAACTGTTGGCTGAGGAAAAAGCGCTTACTCGATCTCGCGATGCGCTGGCCGAAAAGCGCCGCGAATTGCCTTGGGTGAAAGTGGATAAGAACTATGTATTTGAAACTCCGGAGGGCAAGAAGACGCTGGCCGATCTCTTTGATGGCCGCAGCCAGTTGATCGTTTATCATTTCAGGTGTTTGGCCCCGGTTGGAACGAGGGTTGCGTGGGATGCTCGTTCTACTCCGATCATGTGGATAGCGCGTTGCAACATCTTCTTCAGCATGATGTTTCCTACGTGGCCGTTTCTCGCGCGCCGCTTTCCGAAATTGAGCCTTTTAAGAAGCGCATGGGCTGGAAGTTCAATTGGGTTTCTTCGTTCGGCAGCGACTTCAACTACGACTATCACGTGTCATTTTCAAAAGAGGACGTGGCCAGGGGAGAGGTTTACTACAACTTCGGCATGCAGGAAGTTCTCAGCGAAGAAATTGCCGGAACCAGCGTGTTCTACAAGGATGAAAACGGAGACATCTTCCATACGTACTCCCACTATGCTCGTGGTGGCGAAGGCGCGATCGGGACATATCAATTTCTCGACATCACTCCCAAAGGGCGGGAACGAAACAGGGCGCGGAAATCTGGGCGACTGGGTACGCCACCACGATCGTTACGGAGCGGGCGGTTTTGTTCAGGCATCGGGACGTTACCAGGCGGAATCCAATGTCGAGTAAAGCCCGAAGAGAAATCCGAGCCCTGCTGCAAGCACTAAATCGCAGATTCACAAACAGTCCGATTGGATGCGGGGCTGGCTTCAATTGCCCCGCCCGCGCCAGTCATCGAGGGGAAAGAAAAAGTGGGAATCGTAATTACAAATGCACGTATCCGCGGACGGTATGGTTGGAACTCAAAAAGGTCCCACGCATTTCAATTGGGATGATGAGCTACGGCAATATTCGGTTGCGAATACCGAAAATGTGGACTTTATTCTACTCGGACGTAAAACCGCAACGGACTTCATCCCGCATTGGAAATCGGTGGCCGAGAACCCCGAAAATCCTGACTTTGCAATTGGCAGGGCGATCACTGACATGCCCAAAATCGTATTCTCCAAGACGGTGCAGAAGTCAGAATGGACAAATACGAAGGTACAGAAAGACCTTGTAGAAAGTGTGAGTCAGCTTAAAAAGCAAGGTAAAAATCTTCTTGCTTACGGCGGGCATGATTTTGTCGCGTCGCTGATCCAGCATGATCTTATTGATGAATACGACTTGCTGATGAATCCGGTCCTTCTTCATATGGGCCGACAATCTCGAAAGGATTGCCGCAGGTCAAACCGCTAACCCTCGTGACAAGCAGAGTATTTTCCTGCGGGACTATATTGCTCCAATACAAACCATTGTGACCGGCAGGTAATCACTTCGCTTCGCAAATAACGCTCGATGAATTGACAGAGGAGAATTGTTTATGCCAAAAATTACCCCGTTTCTCTGGTTCGATAACAACGCCGAGGAGGCAGCCAGGTTTTATACATCGGTTTTCCAAGAAATTAAAAATGGGCGAAGTACGCCGTTATGGCGATGCCGGGCGAAGGCCGAAAGGCTCGGTGATGGTCGCTTCGTTCTCCATTGAAGGCGTGGAGTTTACCGCTCTGAACGGCGGCCCACA
>CAWHQK010000122.1:0-22104 GCA_963831435.1 uncultured Acidobacteriota bacterium | reverse complement strand
TCAGTTCTCGATTGCGCTCCGCGTGGGCAAAACTCACGGAAGAGCGGCTGTCGAGTCCGGCTTCGCTGTCGATTCCCGGCATCAAGACGTTCGCGGATGAACTGGCCTTTTTCGCGCTCCATGATTCCTACCACGTTGGTCAACTCGCTTACATCCGTAAATCGCTCGGCTATCCCGGGCTTGCGGGTTAGCCACGCCGGAGCGTACGGAATATATGAGGGAGTCCCGCCAGGATTAAGATGGGCAAGGATGAGATGGCGACGATGATTCAAATTGAGCGGGCGTTGGATGCACTTGGCTACCCAACGCGCCGCGCTGTATTCAAACGCCTGCGTAGAGGGAACCGTTCGGTGCAGGAGATTGCGGACGGCATGGAGGTAAGCCTGCTGGCTCGTTTCCCAGCATTTGAAAGTGTTGAAACAGGCCCGGCTGGTGGTGGTGCGCGTTGAAGGCACGCGGCGCTTGTATGGAATTGATCCTCGGGGATTCGAAGGCATCCGCCAGATTCGCTCGACGGATTCTGGGATGAAACGCTAATGGCATTCAAGAACGAGGCAGAACGAGAAGCCGTAAAGGAAAGGAAGATGAAATGACGGACCAGAGCATGCCGGATCCGAACAGCGTTAAGAAAGTCGTCAGTGTTCAAGCTGCGCCGGAAATCGCATGGCGCATTTTCACCCAGAAGATGGGTGCGTGGTGGCCGCTCACGACCTACAAAATTGGCAAAGCCAAAGCCGTGGACGCCGTACTTGAGCCTCATGTGGGAGGCCGATGGTATGAACGGGGCGATGACGGGAGCACATGTGATTGGGGACGCGTATTGTTGTGGGAGCCGCCCTCCCGGCTGGTGCTGACCTGGGACATTAGCGCGGACTGGCAGCCGGACCCCGCTCTGAATACTGAAATTGGGGTGCGCTTCATTGCCGAGGGAAAGAAGGCTACACGCGTCGAGTTTGAGCATCGTCGTCTTGACCGCTACGGTGCGCGCCGCGATGAAATGCGCCGCGTCTACGATACCGAGGGTGATTGGGGAAAGCTGTTGGGGTCATTCGCCCGATTGGCGGAGGGTTCCTAGCGGTCCAAATTACCGATTTTCCATACCCATATTCATGTATAGACTATTCCACTCGTGTTTTCAGATAATTAGGGTCACACTGCCACGAGGGGTAAATGTCCACCGCACGGGTATTTCGCGAATCTGAGAGTAGTCCGTGCTGGCCCATGTCCCCGGACACAAATCGGCCGGTCACGCGGTTCAGATCTACACCGACGACAAATTTCTGACAGACATTCTAGTCCAGTTTGTAGGCGGAGCATTGGCTGCCGGCGATGCCGCCGTGGTGATCGCGACCCACGCACACCGCGCTGCGATGGAAGAACAGTTGTCGGAACACGGGTTGGATACGACTAAGGCGGGCATACAGGGCCGCTACATCGCGCTGTCCGCACCTGAGACATTGAAGAAGTTCATGATAGATGGGCGATTGGATGAAGCCCGGTTCAAGGAGACGATCGGCGGAGTATTGAAGCAGGCAATGGATGTTGTCGGTGGCAAAGGTTGCCGGGTGGCGGCTTTCGGAGAGATGGTAGCGCTGTTGTGGGCACAGGGCAAATCCGAGGAAGCGATTCGGGTCGAACAGCTTTGGAACGAGTTGGCGGCGCAGTACTCTTTTTCATTGTTATGCGCGTACCCAGCGAGCGGATTCGGGCGGGATGGCGGTTCGCAGCCATTTCTGCGAATGTGCAGCGAACATTCCAAGGTTTTTCCCAAAGAGGAATTCATGGGGCTCATGAGCGAAGATCAGCGGCTGCGAAGCATTGCCGAGTTGCAGCAAAAAACCGAGATGCTGGAGCGGGAGCTGGCGCTCCGGGAAAGCGAAGCACGTTTTCGCCTGTTGGTGGAGGCGGTGCAGGATTATGCCATTTTCATGCTTGATTCCAAAGGCAACGTCAACACCTGGAACATCGGGGCGGAACGCATTAAAGGCTACCGGGCGGAGGAGATTATAGGAAAGCACTTCTCTACGTTTTATCCGGCAGAGGACAACGCCAATGGAAAGCCGGCCTGGGAGCTGGTGATGGCGGAAAAATTAGGCCGATTCGAAGACGAAGGATGGCGGCTGCGCAAGGACGGCTCAAGGTTCTGGGCGAATGTCATTATTACGGCGCTGAAGGATGGCAGGGGAAAGTTAATTGGATTTGCTAAAGTCACGAGGGATTTTACGGAAAGAATCCGCGTGCAGAATGAATTGAAAAAAGAAATTGCCGAACGCAAAGAAGCGCAGGAACAGCTACATCTTTCGGAACAATCGTTGCGGCAACTTTCACTGCACCTGTTGCAGACCCAGGACGAAGAACGGAAGCGCATTGGAAGAGACCTGCATGACAGCCTGGGGCAATACCTAGCGGTGCTGAAGATGAAGCTGGACTCCGCCGCCGGCTTGTTGGGAACAGAGGATACACAGGTGTCGCGAGAAATTGCAGAGTGCGCCCGCCTGGCGGAGGACTCGATCAAGGAAGTGCGGACGGTGTCGTATTTGCTCTATCCGCCTATGCTGGAAGAGATGGGGCTGAAATCCGCCATCCCCTGGTATTTGGATGGATTCTCGTCGCGCAGCGGCATTGTTACAACCTTTGAGGTGAGAACGGATTTCGGACGCGTTGCCCGGGACAAAGAGCTGGCGCTGTTTCGCATTCTTCAGGAAAGCCTCACCAATGTTCATCGCCATTCGGGGAGCCAAGTGGCGCATGTGCGCCTGTCTAAAATCAAGGATAGCTGCGTGTTGGAAGTTGAAGACAAAGGCAAGGGCATTAATCCCGCTGTATTGGAACAGGCCGGCTCCGACTGGATGGGCGCCATGGGCGTCGGCGTTAGGGGCATGAATGAGCGCATGCGGCAGCTCGGCGGGACGCTGGAACTTATATCGAAAGAGACCGGCACACGGGTGGTGGCAAGGGTTCCGATAACGTGATGCGATCAAAAGTTTGCGCAAGCGGGGCATTCCTGCTGGGCGGCGATCTGGAAATGGGTGAATGACATGTCAGTGCGAATTTTGATTGCAGACGATCATGAAATCGTGCGCGAGGGGATCCGCACTTTGATTATGAGATCGCGGCCAGAATGGGAAATTTCCGGCGAGGCAAAAAACGGGGAAGAAGCGATTAAGGCGGCAAAAGAACAGAAGCCGGACGTTATTATTCTCGACATCACTATGCCGCAGATGAGCGGGCTGGAAGCCGCGTCCAGGATCTCCGGCCTGAAGCTGGGAACGCGCGTTTTGATGTTCACAATGCATGACTCTGAAAGACTCCACGAGGAGGCCCGGCAAGCGGAGGCGCAAGGGGTAGTGCTTAAGTCGCAGGCGGCGCGGGATTTAATCCGGGCGATTGATGCGCTGTTGGCGGGGGGCACGTTCTTTGAATCACAGCCGGCGAGGAAGCCTGCATCCAGCGGGAAGACGCGAACCTCGTCCCTTGAGTCGGGGCTTGGGCGTGGCGGGAAGCAGTCGGCGAGGACGAAAACCCGGTTGATGAGGCTGCAATTCTGCCGAGCGAGGACGCGAAGGCGTGCCGGACGGCGATCAAGCTTTTCATTCGGCGGTACTGGCAGAATCCTGTACGTGTGAGAAGAGTCCAGGTCTACGTTCTGCAGCCCTGCTGACAATACTTGCCCTTGGTATTCCTTTAAGCATTCCTCCGCATGCTTTTTAGCCGGACACTTCTGAACTACTGCGGTGTCGTCGGCGCGGTAGCCGGCGGAACGGGCGCTGTTGCTGGCGGGGTCACGCTGGAATCCCCTCCAACTCCCGCCGTGCCTGTGCCGATGGATTCCCCGGAAACGATCATCTCAACGCGACGATTTAACTTTCTGCCCGCCGCGGTTTTGTTGTCGGCGATCGGATCGCTTTTTCCCATGCCCTGCGCCATCACGTTATTAATGGAGACACCGGAGTCCACAAGATAATCGCGGACAGAACCAGCGCGCTTTTCAGAGAGGCGCTGATTGTATTCATCACTGCCAATACTGTCGGTATAGCCTTCAATTTGCAGCTTGAGGTCCGGGTAGGCGCCGATGATTCCCGAAATCCGCGCCAGTCGCTCGCGCGCTGCCGGCTTCAACGTGTATTGGCCGGTGTCGAAGAGAACGTTGGGCATGTTGACGACGAGGCCGCGCTCGGTGTCTTTGGTTTCAAGCACCTGGTTCAGAGCGTTCAAAAGACGCGCGCGCATTTCCTCTTTTTGGCGGACGGCTTCCTGGCGCTGGTTTTCTGCTTCCTGTCGCAGACGGTCAGCTTCGGCTTCGGCCTGGCGGGCTTTTTCAGCGTCGGCTTGGGCTTGTTGTTGCTGGGCTAATGCAGCGGCGCGGGCAACGTCGGCTTGGGCTTGTTGCTTTTGAGCTTCGGCCTGGGCCGCTAACGCCGCCTGACGGTCGGCTTCCGCTTGGGCGCGGCGGCGGGCATCTTCCTGCGACTGCGCTTCGGCTTTGGCCTGGGCTTCGGCAGCGGCGCGGGCATCGGCTTCCGCTTTTTGCTGCTTGTCGAGCATTGCTTGCTTTTCGGCGGCGATGCGCTCGGCTTCTTTTTTCTTCAGTAAATCACGCGGGCACCTCAGCCATTTGCGTGGCGCCGCGGGAGGCCGGCCGATGGGCGTGCGGCCCTGCTTGCGCTTCAGGTAGTCTTCCGCGCGAGTGAGAAAGTCCTGCGATTTGGCCAGGCTGTCGGCGGCGTATTGCTCGGCTCCAGCGGCTTTGGCGATGGCGACGGCGTTGCGCGCTTCGAGAAGATCGAGCGGGTATTCGGCGCGGCGGTGATGGAGCGAAGCTCGTCAACGGGGACATCAATCGCATATTCCGAGCCTTCGAGCGTTGGTATTTCGCGTCAATCGGTTCTTCGAGTCCTTAGTGTTTTGAAGAATGATATTTTCGGCAACGACCAGATCGCTTGGCGGGTAACGGCAAAATACGGCTCGGCGGTGATGATCAAACCGAAGGCCTGGAGGTCGGTGGTTATGTTAATTTTGCTTTTGCCGGAATTGTCGGGAACAATTTCCCCGAGGTTGACGGCGCGGCCTTCGGTGGTGATGGCCCAGAGAACATAAGTGAGGTATTGGCCGCCGAATTTTCGCGCCGGGGAAAGATGCTGGACGTCCACGCTGACGGCGAGGCGTCCTTCTTTGCCGTCTACTTTGGCGCGTCCGGTGACTTCGGGCATCAGGCTGGTGCCCTTCATGTCCACGGTAGTCGAGCCGCCGCGATGGCGATAGTTCACGGCTTTGGTGGTACGCGAAACTACTTTCACGCGGAACACGGGAGTTTCTTCCATGGGCGCGACGTTCGTGTTTGCGGGCTGCGCGGTCGTATCTTGCGGAACGGCGGGTGCGGTGGGCGCATCCTGGGCAAAAGCGCACGCGGCAAACGCGAGCACGCAAAGCAGGCTAAAAACTTTCTTGACGGAATCCTCCCGGATTTTCAAAACCTTCCATCAAACTAGGCGGCGTTCGGCAAGTGTAAATCCTTTCACGACGGGCGGCCAGAGTGAGAGTGCCTTATCAGGTATCACGGACAAGCAATCTAAGGTTGAGTGTTCCTAATTGTTCTATGCAATACCAAGTTTCTTCTGCATGTCTTCCAGAGTGATGTTTTTCGTTTCGGGATAGAAGAAGAGAACGACGAAGAACTGCAGAACGGTCATGGCGGCGAAGAACACAAATGGATACGCGCCGGACGAAGGCCGCGAGAATGGGAAACGCGAGGGAAATGGCTCCGTTCATGAACCAGTGAGAAAAGCTGCCCAGGCTTTGCCCTTTGGCGCGCACGGCGTTGGGAAAGACTTCCGCCAGATAAACCCAGATGACTGCGCCCTGGGAAATGCGAAGAAGGCGATGTAGGCAACCGAGTATTAAGAGCAGGTAACTCAGATGGCGATGGGTAAAGAAAATTGTCGCGACGCCCGCCAGGCAGACGGCAGTGCCGGCGGCTCCGATCAGGAGGAGCGTTTTTCGTCCGATCCGGTCAATCACGGACATGGCAATCACGGTGAAGAGCAGATTGGTTGCACCGATCACGACGGCCTGGAGATTTCCGGAAAGCTTGCTGTATCCGGCAAAGGCGAAAATGTCATTCAGGTAATAGAGGATGGCGTTGATGCCGGCGAGTTGATTGAACATTCCAATGCTTACGGCGAGGAAAATCGGGAAAGAGTACTTTTTCGAAAACAGCGGCTCCTGCGGCTGGTTGCGTTCGAGGTGGATGGACTCCGCGATGTCCTGCACTTCCTGATTGAAATTTTCATCGCCGATTTTTTGCAAGACGCTTCGCGCTTCTTCCAGGCGTCCGGTTTTCACCAGCCAGCGCGGGCTGCGCGGGATGGTGAACAATAAAATGAGAAACAGCGCGGCTGGGATTCCTGCGACGCCAAACTCCCATCGCCAGTCATTGAATCCGAACCCCGACCCGCTAATCAGGTAATTGGAAAAATAGGCGACGAGAATGCCGAAGACGATGTTGATCTGAAAAACGCCTACCAGGCGTCCGCGCAGGTTGGCGGGAGAAATTTCCGCAATGTACATGGGGCCCAACACAGAAGAGGCGCCGATGCCCAGTCCGCCGATCACACGAAAGGCGACCAATGCGCCCCAGCTCCAGGTAAAGGCGCAACCGAAGGCGGAAATCAGGTAAAGGACTGCGGTCAGTTTCAGGCTATCGCGGCGGCCGATCCGTTCTCCGGGGATGCCGGCGAACATCGCTCCAAGGATTGTTCCAATCAGGGCGCTTGTGACGGTGACGCCTAAAAGTTTCGGCGAGAGTCCGTAAATATGTGTGAGGGAGTCGGTTGTGCCGGAGATGACCGCTGTATCGAAGCCAAATAGCAGACCCCCTAAAGCGCCGACCAGGGTGCTCGTGGCTAAAAACGAATTTAGCTTCATTTGGTCTGATTTCCGAGGATTTTATCGTTATATCGCTTTTTGTTCGCTTTTGAGTTTTCCACAGAGGCCCTGAAATAAGATTATCTGCCTTAAAGTCACACGCTTGCGGGAAATTGAACCACCGATCTAAACCGTACCGGTTGTGGTCGCCAAATCTGCAAACCACAAGGCATAGTGCTTTCCTCTAAGAGCTACATACCCCCGTCTCAACCTGAAACTTTCCTATTGACAGCAAACGGTTTAGGCGTAAGATGTGGACAAAAGTGGTAGAAAGTGGTCGAGACAGTAGAGGTCGTGGGCAAAACGATAGCAAACTAGAGGCGCCAGTGGAATTTGAGACTGACACCCCAAAAACAGC
Organism: uncultured Acidobacteriota bacterium; assembly: GCA_963831435.1. Classification (GTDB taxonomy): domain Bacteria; phylum Acidobacteriota; class Terriglobia; order Terriglobales; family Acidobacteriaceae; genus JAICKN01. Next base: position 14,822 of record CAWHQK010000122.1, on the reverse strand, counting down.
CCCAACGAACCAGAAACGAACGAGCTTTTCGCCGCTTTTACCTCCCTCGTTGCTGTAGCGGTAGCTGCCAGACGCGCGAGCCCCGGCAAGGGGCAAGAACACATGTTTCGCGGCAATCACCCAACTCGCGTCGACGAAAAAGGACGGCTCAAGGTCCCCGCGGAATTCAAGCGCGTGATCGACGAGAAGTACGGGGACGCAATTCTACATCACCAGCCTGGATGGCAAGGTTGCTCAAGTGTATCCCTTCGAGGAATGGGAACGGATCGAGCAGAAGTTGGCGGGGCTCTCCACCTTCAATCCTACGAAGAAGAAGTTTCTGAACCGGGTGAACTATTACGGGCAGCTGGTCGAGATGGACGGCCAGGGCCGGCTGCTGATCCCGCAATTGTTGCGCGACGCGGCGCAGATCAAGGGCGAAGTGGCGGTGCTGGGCAACCTGACTTATTTGGATAGTTCGCAACCTGGAAGCGTTCCGTAAGGAAATCGAGGAGCAGACGTTCACGCCTGAGGATGAGAAGACGCTCGACGATCTGGGCATCTAGTGGGCGAGGGTTTAACAGACACCCCTGAGGGGGTTGGGCATGGCGGCAGAGAAGTTGGCCATGTTCCGGTTCTTTTAAAAGAAGCGATCGACTTTCTAGCCGTCCAGCGTGGCGGGACTTATATCGACGCAACGGTGGGCCTGGGCGGGCACAGTTACGAAATCGCAAAACGCCTCGGCGCACCGGGACATTTGATTGGCTTCGATAAAGATCCTGCGGCGCTGGAAATCGCGCGAGCAAGGCTAATCGTTGGTCGCCGGCGTCGGTCGTCGGCCAGGCAAATCAGACTGGCCAAGGATTGAACTGCGGCATGGATCGTTTGCTGATCTTGGCGAACGGCCAACGACCAGCGACGCATCGACGGCATTGCTGGCCGACCTCGGCGTGAGCAGTCTGCAGTTGGACGATGCAGCGCGAGGCTTTAGTTTTCAGGCGGAAGGCCCTCTCGACATGCGGATGAATCCGCAAGCCGAGCTGACCGCCGAACAAGTGGTAAACCACTTCGACGAGCGCGAGCTTGCCGATGTGATTTACGAATTCGGTGAGGAAAGGAGGTCGCGGAGAATCGCCAGAGCCATTGTCCGGTCGCGGCCGATATCGACGACCGCGCAACTCGCAGACGTGATATCAGCCGCGGCCCGGCCAATGAATCAGGCAGAACGGCGAATTCATCCAGCGACCAGAACCTTTCAAGCTCTCCGAATCTTCGTAAACCGTGAACTGGACGATCTGCGGGAGCTGCTGAATGCGCCCCGCAGGTGCTGAAACCGGGCGGAAGGTTGGTGATCATCAGCTTTCACTCGCTGGAAGACCGCATTGTGAAAGATGCCCTGCGCGAGGGAGCGAAGCAGGGGCACTATGGGTTGCTGACGAAGAAACCGGTGACCGCCAGCGAAGAAGAGATTGATCGCAATCCGCGGTCGCGCAGCGCGAAGATTGCGCGCGGCGGAAAAAGTTTAGATGTAACAAATAACGACGAAGCAACAAAGGCAACGAACAGAATTCGCAGTATCGGGCTGTGGTAGGCGGAGGAAATAAAAATGTACACAGGCAATTTGATCGACGAACTCATCAACACCGTCGAGCGCACGCAAGACCAGCGCCGAGGAACGCAGCCGCAAAGAAAAACTGGCCTACTGGTATCTGCTTGCGGAGTGTGAAATGGCAATGCTCGAATCCAATCTGGTTGGGGTGGCGTAATGGCAGCAGCGGCAGCGGCACGAGTGGCGACTACGCCAGCGGCGAAGTCCTGCTGGACGGGCACTCCGGAAATCTACTTCACGAAGGCCATCGATAACTCCCGCCTGGTGAAAGTGGAGGATCCCACGCCGCAGCCGCGAAATGAAGCAGTTCGCCATCGCTCTCGGCTGCCTGTTTCTGCTGGTCATGACATTTACCTGGCAGCACTTCAAAGCCATCGAATACGGCTACAAGATCGAAGCTGTCCGCAGCCAGCGCGATGGGTTGCTGGAAATTAATCACGCGCTGCGGCTGGAACAAGCGTCGCTGCGCGATCCCGAGCGCATTGACGTGCTGGCGCGAAAGCTCGGAATGCAACCGTTGCAAGCCGGACAGGTGATCCGCATGGATACCCCTGCGGCGGATGCAAGCGGCGCGGTGCTGGCGAGCGTGACGGCCCCGGAGATTCTGCCTAGAGGCGCTAGCGGCGCGCAGAGTTCTCTGCCCTTGCGTGGCATAAGAGTGGCATCGGTTCATGGCGGCTGACTCGGCAAGAGCAAGCCGCCAAATTTTTCTGAGTCTTTACCGCAGCGCGAAAGCGTTGCGCCACCCAAAACGATCCGAGGAAATACGGTGGCCGCAAGCACAGCCCGCAATAACACCAACCTTCGACTCTATCTTCTTGGCGGCATTTTTCTTTTCTGGTGCGGACGTCATCTGCGTCCGGCTCGTTTACCTGCAAATTTTCTGTTATGGCGAATTTGAACAGCGGGCGCAACATCAGCAACAGCGCACCGTGGAAGTTGCGGCGCGCAGGGGAGTTATTTACGACCGCGCGGGGCGCGAGCTGGCCATGTCCATCGCCGTAGATTCCGTGTTCGCGGTGCCCACGGAGATGCCGGACCTGGCGGGCACAATTTCATTAATTACGCGAATCACGCGCGACGATCCGCGGGAAATTCTGGCAAGGTGCGAAGCCAGCAAAAGCTTTTGCTGGATTAAACGCAAAGCCGACGCGGAGATGGCGGAGCGCATCCGCAACTTGAATCTGCGCGGCATCCATTTTCAAAAGGAATCCAAACGCTTCTATCCCAAGCGCGAGCTTGCCGCGCAGGTCCTGGGATATGTGGGCATGGACGACGAGGGCCTGAGCGGGATTGAGCGCGAGTACAACGAAGAGTTGCAAGGCAAGCCGGGCCGCATGTTGATTTCCGTAGACGCCCGCCGCCAGTGGTTTGGCAGCGTGGAGAAGCAGCCGGAGCCGGGGCAGAACATTGTTCTGACCATAGATCAGCAAATCCAGTACATCGCTGAGCGGGCGCTGGACGCGGCCATGGAAAAGACCCACGCGCTTTCAGGCACAGTGATCGTGGAAAATCCGCATACCGGCGAGATTCTGGCACTCGCCAATAGTCCGACATTCAACCCGAATGTTTCGAGGGCGATCAAACCGCAGAACCTGAAGGACCATGCGGTGAGCGACATTTATGAACCCGGCTCGACGTTTAAGCTGGTTACCATCGCAGCGGCCCTCGACCAGAAGCTGACCACTCCCAACGAGATATTCGATTGCCAGATGGGCTCCATCGTAATTGACGGCGTTCGTATCCATGACAGCGAACCGCATGGACTGCTGCCGGTCTCAAGCATTCTGGCGGAGTCCAGCGATGTGGGGTCCATTAAGATCGCGCTGCGGCTCGGCGATCAGCGTTTCTATCAATACATTCGCGCGTTCGGCTTTGGCGATCAAACTGGAATTGAATTGCCCCATGAAACGCGCGGCATGCTCCGTCCGCTGAACCGGTGGTCTCGCGTTTCGTTGGCCTCGACCTCGATGGGACAAGGGATTGGAATTTCCGCCGTCCAGCTTTCCGCTCTCATCTCAACGATTGCCGACGACGGCGTTCACGTCACTCCGCACATTGTGATGAGCACCGACGCGCCCCAATCGCCGGTGCAGACCGTGGCTTTTCGCCCTACAGATGAACGGCGCGTTGTCTCTCCGTTTACCGCAGCCGAGATGAAGCAGATGATGCAGGGCGTGATATTGCACGGCACGGGAAGAAAAGCTGTGCTCGAAGGCTACAGCGCGGCGGGCAAAACCGGCACGGCGCAGAAGATTGACCCGGAGACTAAGGCATATTCGCACACGAAATATTGGGGATCGTTTGCAGGCTTCGCGCCCGTGAATAATCCGGCGATTGTAGTTGCTGTGATTCTGGATTCGGCAGTGGGCCCGCATCAGGGCGGACAGGTAGCCGCGCCCGTTTTTCAAAGCGTCGCCCAGCAGACACTTGAGTACCTGCACGTGCCGCACGATGTGGAACTGCCGCAGAGCCGCCAGCTTCTTCTTGCGGAAAAGCGCGTTAAGGATAAAGACCTGGAAGAAGGTTCGCCCGACCATCTGGGCGATAGCGTGGAAGTCGCCGACGCGAATACGACCGACAGCATCCAGCCCAGGCCGGCGGAGAATTCCCGGCCCATCGCGAGTACTGAACAGAATTCTGAAAACAACATAGTGCCTGCTTCGCTTACCCAGCGAGAGTGGCCGGATGCGCAGAGTGCGTCATCGAGTGCGTCTAAGACGGCGGGCAAGGAAACTTCTGCGCAGCAATCCTCTACAAAATCTGCGCCGGCAGATTCTTCGGCAACAGTTGTGCTCGACGTGGCGGAGGGTGGAATCGTGGTGCCGTCATTCATCGGAAAAAGCGTGCGCTCGGCAATTGAAGTCGCAGAAGGCAGCGGACTTGATTTGGACGCTGAAGGCAGCGGCGTGGCCCGCGATCAGGCGCCGGTGGCGGGATCGCGAGTGGCGGCAGGTTCCAGAATTGTGGTCCGCTTTGGACGCTAAAGCATCTCGAGAAATTGCTACTCTATAATCCACCTTCATGACCTTCCTGGAGCTACTCGACGGAGCGGAAGTCCTTGCCCAGAGCGGCAATCCGCAGGTCCTCGGGCTCGAATACGATTCACGCAAGGTCAAACCGGGCTGCGCGTTCGTTGCCATGCGCGGCGAAACGAGTGATGGAAACAAATTTATTGATCAGGCAATCGGCGCGGGAGCGGTCGCGATTGTCAGCGATTCAGCAGCGGAAAAGCCGCGTGCGAATGTTGCCTGGGCGCAGGTTGCCCACGGACGCCGCGTGCTGGCGCGATTGAGCGCGAATTTTTATCGCCATCCAGCAGAGCGGTTGGCCGTTACCGGCGTTACCGGAACCAACGGCAAGAGCACCACCGCATTCATCGTGGAATCAATCCTCGCGGCGGCAGGACATAGGTCAGCCCTGGTCGGAACGATTGAATATCACGTAGTAGGAAAAGTTCTGCCCGCTCCGCACACGACGCCTGAAGCGTTGGAACTCAACCAGATTTTCACCGAGGCGGTGTCGCAGGGCGCGAGTGAAGCTGTGATGGAAGTCTCCTCGCACGCGCTGGCGCAAGAGCGGGTGTTCGGAATTCCTTTTGATGTCGCGATTTTCACCAATCTCACCCGCGATCATCTCGATTACCACAAAACCATGGACGAGTACTTTGCCGCGAAGCAAATTCTGTTCTCCGGTTGCGGGACCGAGCCTCCGCGTGTGGCCGTCGTCAATCGGCGACGATGAATTCGGCCAGCAACTGGCAGTCTTCTGCAAGAAGCAGGGTTCGCAGGTATTCACTTATGGATGGGCGAGCGGAGATTTTTACGCGAAGGAAATTCAAATCACGCCGCAAGGCACGCGCTTTGATCTGGTAACGCCGGGCGAGAACATCCCATTTTTCTCCGCTGATTGGCAAGGTGAATGTCTATAACATTCTGGCGGCAGCAGGCGCGGCTTATGCTCGCGGATGCAAAGCCGAAGCAATCTCCAAAGGCATCGCTTCCCTTGCCCGCGTTCCGGGACGATTTGAGCGTGTCGATTGCAAGCAGCCGTTCACCGTTGTCGTGGACTACGCCCATACCGATGATGCGCTGCGCAACCTGACGGCTTTGGCGCGGGAGTTCGTGCAGCAGGCGGGCGGCAAAGGGCGTGTCATCACATTGTTCGGCTGCGGAGGCGACCGTGATCGCGCCAAGCGTCCGCTGATGGGAGAAGCCGCGGGCGAGGCAGTGACTTTGTCGTGCTGACTTCCGATAATCCGCGCAGCGAAGATCCGCTGGCCATCATCAATGACGCGCTGGTGGGCGTGCAGCGCTCGGGAACGCAATATAAGATGGAACCGGACCGCGCGAGCGCCATCCCATTGGCAATTCAGCAGGCCGAAGCTGGCGACATTGTTTTGCTTGCCGGAAAGGGCCATGAGCAAACGCAAATTCTGCGCACCGGCCCAGTGCCCTTTGACGATCTGGATGCGGCCCGGCGGGCGCTTCGAGATGCAGGGTATGATTGTGAAGTTCCGAGCGTAAACCAACCATAAAATGCATGAAGCTTCCTCTTTTTCGCATCGCCGAATTCCTTTCGGCAACCGGCAAGTTCGACCGCGACGCCGTGGCGACGGCTTATTCCATTGATTCGCGCACGATTGAAGCCGGCCGAGCTCTTTTTCGCCGTCAAAGGCGACCGTTTTGACGGGCATGATTTTGTTGAAAGCGCGCTGCAAAAAGGCGCTGTAGCCGCCGTGGTGCGCAAGGATCCCCTCCCCCACTACGAGAACAAGAATCAATTACTGGCCGTGGACGATACGCTCTTCGCTCTGCAGAGACTCGCGCTCGCAGTGCGCAGACTTTGGGGAAAAGCGGTAGTTGGAGTGACAGGATCGGCGGGCAAGACCACCACCAAAGAAGCCATCGCGCACGTGCTGGGCAAGCGTTTTCGGGTGTTGAAGTCAGAGGGGAATTTTAATAACCACTTTGGACTTCCGCTCATGATTCTCAAGCTGGAGCCCGAACACGATATTGCGGTCATTGAAATGGGAATGTCTCATGCGGGAGAGATTGCCGCGCTGGCCAAGATTGCGGAGCCGGAAATTGGCGTGGTCACTAACGTGGCTCCGGTGCATCTGGAATTTTTCAACTCATCGCCGACATTGCCCGCGCGAAATATGAACTCATCGCTTCCCTTCCCACGCACGGCACTGCCGTGCTCAACGCGGACGATGAATATGTTTCGCAATTTGGCCGCGACTTCAAAGGAAAGGTATTGACCTATGGCTTGGCCCTTTCGGCCGACGTGCGCGCGGAAAATATTGGCTCCGATGGCGGTTTGGGTTCGGCTTTTGAAGTCATTGCGGAGGGTTTTCGCCAACGCGCCACCCTGCCGCTCGTGGGAGCGCACAATATCCACAATGCTTTGGCGGCGGTGGCTGTGGCGCTTGATCGTGGGATGAGCCCTACGGAAGCGGTGAACGCGTTGAGTTCTCTCAGCCCGGCGGACAAACGCGGGCAGGTCGTCAAGGTGGGTAACATCACCGTGATTAATGATTGCTACAATTCAAATCCGAAGGCACTGGAAGCCATGGTGAACGCGCTGGCGGCAATGCCCGCGAAGCGCAGGATCGTGGTTGCCGGAGAGATGCTCGAACTTGGCTCGGCGGCCGAGCAGATGCACCGCGAGTCGGGAAAGCACATCGCGGAAAAGAAGGTGGATGCCCTGATCGGCGTGCGCGGCCTGGCGGAGCCGATGGTTGCATCCGCAAAGCAAGCGGGAATTGCAGCGAAGTTTGTGGCCACGCCGCAGGAAGCCGGCGAATGGCTGGCCCGCGAAACCCGCGAGGGCGATGTGGTGCTGCTGAAGGCGTCGCGCGGGGTAAAGCTTGAAAAGGCGCTGGAGACGTGGAAGTTGCGCCTCGGCGAGACGGCCGCAGGAACTGAAAGCAAATAACACGGAGGCGGATTGCTCTACTGGCTGCTGTACCTGAAGCTCTTCCATTATTTCCCGCCTTTCCGCATCTTCCGCTATCTCACCTTTCGCACTGCCTTTGCCAGCCTCACCGCACTTTTTACCGGACTCATCGTCGGCCCGCTGGTCATTAACCGTCTGCGCGAATTTCAAATCGGGCAGTACATCCGCGAAGAAGGCCCGAAAGCCCATCAGAAAAAAGCCGGAACGCCGACCATGGGCGGCCTGCTCATCGTAATTTCCATTGTTGTTCCTACATTGCTTTGGGCTGACCTGACGAACCGCTTTGTCTGGATCGCCATTCTTGCCACATGCGCTTTTGCCGCCATCGGATTTACCGATGACTATTTGAAAGTGGTGAACCGCCGCAATCTGGGACTCACTGACCAGGGCGAAGCTCGGCCTGCAAATCGTCGCGAGCATCTTCATCGCGATCGCTTTGATCGCCATGCAGACCTATGGCATGTATTCCACGAAATTGATGGTGCCGTTTTTCAAGCAATACCGTCCAGACCTGGTGATCGGGCATCTCGAGCACACTCCGCACCTATGGATGCTGGCATTTGTGCCGTTTATTGCGTTCGTTGCAATTGTCATCGTCGGTTCAAGCAACGCGGTCAATCTTACCGACGGCCTTGACGGACTCGCCATCGGGTGCACCGTGATCGCAGCTGGGGCTCTCACCGTTCTCACTTACCTCAGCGGACATGCCACATTCGCCGCGTATCTGGAACTGGAGCGCATGCCGCAGATCGGCGAATTGACAATTTTCTGCGGTGCCATGGTTGGCGCTTCCATCGGATTTCTCTGGTATAACGCCCATCCCGCTGAAGTATTCATGGGCGATGTAGGATCGCTGGCTTTGGGTGGCGCGATTGGCACGGTAGCCGTCCTTATTAAGCAAGAGTTACTGCTGCCTTTCATCGGCGGGATCTTCGTGATTGAAGCGTTGTCCGTCATCCTTCAGGTCGGGTCGTACAAGCTGCGCAAGAAGCGCATCTTTAAGATGGCGCCGATTCATCATCACTTCGAATTGCTGGGATGGTCGGAATCGAAGGTGATTGTGCGCTTCTGGATTGCGTCGCTGATCTTCGCGCTGTTCGCTCTGACCACATTGAAGCTGCGCTAGGCTTGTTTGCCAACCACGGAGGCACTGAGACACGGAGAACATTCAATTTTTTCAACCAGTCTTTGTCATCCTGAGCGTGGCGAAGGATCCTTACAATTCTGCATTTGGCAATAAGGTTATTGTGCGCTTCTAGATTGCGTCGCTGATCTTCGCGCTGTTTGCGCTGACCACGTTGAGGCTGCGATAGGCTTGTTTGCCAACCACGGAGGCACTGAGACACGGAGAACATTCAATTTTTTCAACCAGTCTTTGTCATGCTGAGCGTGGCGAAGGATCCTTACAATTCTGCATTTGGCAATAAGGTGATTGTGCGCTTCGGGATTGCCTCGCTGATCTTCGCACCGTTTGCGCTGACCACGTTGAAGCTGCGATAGGCTTGTGAGTCAACCACGGAGGCACTGAGACCCGGAGGACATTCAATTTTTTCAACCCAGTCTTTGTCATCCTGAGCGTAGCGAAGGATCCCTACAATTCCGCATTTGGCAATTAGGACTTAGCATTTGGCCGCGTGAAGTTGAGCCCGAGGCAAAAACCTCTTCTTGATTTTCTCGGTGGCTCCGTGCCTCCGTGGTATTTTTAACTCGTGGATCTTCGCGGCAAACGCGTGCTGGTCGTCGGCTTGGGCAAGTCTGGCGTGGCTTCGGCACTGTTTCTAAAGTCGCAGGGCTCACAGGTCACCGTTTCGGATTCCAAAAGTCAGGACCAGCTCGGCAAAGAAATTCCCGTGCTGCTCGACCACGGCATTGCGGTTGAAACCGGCGCTCACGGCGAACGGACGTTTCGCGGACAGGACTTAATCGTGGTCAGTCCCGGCGTGCCGGTGGACGCGCCGCCGCTGGTGCAGGCCCGATCCCTGGGCGAGCCCGTGATTGGCGAAATTGAACTTGCCGCTCAATTCCTGCCGAAAAACATCGTCGCCATCACCGGATCGAATGGAAAGACCACAACTACGACACTCACAGGAGAAATTCTTACCGCGAGCGGCCTGCCCACGCTCGTCGGCGGCAACATCGGAACGCCCGCCGTCTCTCTCATAGGACAATCAAACCCAGAAACGACAATCGTGCTGGAGGTGTCCAGCTTCCAACTCGAAACAATCGAAACCTTCCGCCCAAAAGTTGCTGTCGTTCTCAATGTCACCCCCGACCATCTCGACCGGCACCGCACATTTGACGCTTATGCAAACGCGAAGGCGCGCATCTTCGAGAACCAGCAACCCGACGATTTCACCGTATTGAATGCTGACGACGAAACCTGCGTGAGCTTCGCCAAACGGACGCGGGCACAAGTCTCCTGGTTCAGCCGCAGGAATGAAGTGCCGCATGGCGCGTATGTGGCCGAAAACGCCATTATTTTCCGTGACCTGAACAGCCAACACGAGGTGTTGCCGCTGGCCGAGATTCCCCTGAAGGGCAATCACAACGTTGAAAATGTTCTCGCGGCTGTTTGCGCGGGACTTCTCATGGGCTGCGATCTGGCGCGAGTGCGCGAGGCGGTGCGCAATTTCCGGGCAGTCGAGCATCGCCTGGAGTATGTAGCCACCATTGGCGGCGTGGACTACTACAACGACTCCAAAGCCACCAACGTGGACGCCACGATTAAAGCCTTGGAATCCTTCGCCGGCGGCATCCACCTGATTCTCGGCGGCAAGGACAAAGGTAGCGATTACACGGTGTTAAACGATCTGCTGCGGGAGCGCGTGAAGCGCGTGTATACCATTGGTGCGGCGGCGGAAAAGATCGAATCGCACATTAAAGGCACAACCGAAATTTCATATACAGGGACTCTCGACGCCGCCATCCGCAAAGCCCACGACACCGCGCAACCCGGCGATGTGGTGCTGCTCGCCCCCGCCTGCGCCAGCTTCGATCAGTTCCAGAATTATGAGCATCGCGGCCGGACATTCAAAGAAACCGTGAAATCGCTGGGGTAACCCATACCCCTGTTCCGATTATGGAAAAAAATTAGCAAAGATTATGCAATCGGTGTTTCCTGCGTAATGTAAAGCGCAGAGGCATTGATTGGTATGGCCAGCGAACGAATTTTAGCTCTTAGTTCTGAGATGACGCCGGGAACGCCCAAGCGAACAAGCTCCGCATCATTTTCCCTACCGTCCTTCATAAATCCATTTCTTGGTACCAGCGCGGCCATCCGCCAGCTGGAGAACGACAGCTTGCAGCATGTGAACAGCAGCAATCCGGTTCTCATTCAAGGAGAACCGGGCACGGCAAAGGGATGCTGGCCCGCTGGCTGCATGAAAGCGGCCCGCGCGGCGGTGAATTGCAGGTCGAGTTGCAATGCATGGGGGTTTCGCAGTTAAGTATCGAAGCCAAGCTCTTCGGGTATGAAAAGGGGGCATTTGGAGCGCCGCAAGCGAAACCGGGCCTGCTGGAGATTGCCCAATCGGGCAGCGTTTTTATTGATGAAATCGGGGAACTCGACCTGTCGCTGCAAAAAAAGATCCTCCGCTTGCTGGAAGAGAATAAATTTCGCCGCCTGGGCGACACGCAAGACCGCGCCTCCGATGCGCGGGTCATCGTCTCCACCCGGCGGAATGTTGGCGAGCGAGCGCGAGACCAGCGGTTTTTGCAGGACTTGGCTCTTCGCCTGGGCAGTCCTCTTGTGGCGCCCGCGCTGCGGGAGCGGACTGAAGATATTGCCATGCTGGCCGGGCATCTGCTGGAACGGATCGCGGCGGAACGTGAAGTTGGGCCAATCCATTTGTCGGCGCCGGCATTGGAGTTATTGCAGGTATTTTCATGGCCGGGCAATATTCGTGAATTGAGGAATACGCTGGAGCGCGCGGTTTTGGTGAGCGGAAGCCAGCAACTTTCCGAGGATGATCTGCAATTAAACCGGAAAATAGAGGCCGGCAACCTGCAACCGGGATCTCTGAAGACGCTGGAAGAAGTGGAGCGGGAATACATCACGAACGTGCTGTCGCTCGAAGGTGGAAGGGTGCAGTCAGCGGCAAAAAAGCTGGGAATCCCCAGAAGCTCGCTTTATCACAAGCTTAAGCAGTATGGGATTGGCCGTCGCGGAGTAGACCCCGGCCCATGGAACCGGATTGCCGGAGCGTAAGTTCCTGAAAATCGAGGGCTAAGCTAGCTCTTGACGTCGGAGTTTGAAGTTGGGTTCGGAGTGGTGTTGGAAGCCTTGGGCTCTTCGGGATGGGATTTGATTCCCTCTTTGAAGCCGCGAATGCCTTCACCCAAGCCCTTACCTAATTCGGGCAGCTTCCTGGGTCCAAAGACCAGCAGGGCAATCACAAAAATCAGCAAAAGATGCATCGGCTGAAACAAGCCATCGAACATATAAATCCTCCTTCGCCGTACCCTTGCTAACTTCCAAGTTACCGGAGACGGGATGCCACGTCAACTGCTTCATGGTGCTGGCAATTTGAGCGGAAAGTAAAATCCGGCTACTTTTTGTTTACTGTTCGGTAACACTCACCTTGGTTACCTATCTCCTGCCGCGAGACCTGCGCTATTTTGCCATTACACCTTAATTTATTTCATTACCTGCGAGGGATTTTAGCGTGCGCTGCAATGCCGCAATGCTGGTTGCATCTGCTGCCGTCTTGGCATTTGCCTGTCCCGGCAACGCGCTCACTCGCGCGGTTGCGGCGAAATCGCTGGAACCGGGCGTGAGTTCAGCGGATATGCGGTCCGGCAACGCAAATTCCGTGGTCATAGATCGGAATGAAATACCGCCATTGAGTTGTAACCGTGTACTGGCGTGGATGGCGGGTGGAGTATCGAATTCACGGCTGACAATTCTGGTGCAACAGCATGGTGTTGCATTTGCGGCAAACGGCGATGCGCGTGAATTGTTGAAAGAAGCGGTAGCAGACGAAGGTTTAGTAAATGCCATCGCCCGCTACAGCGGAAAGGAAGCCGCAAGCTGCTCGGCGAAGCTCGGAAATGCGGCAAGCCTGGTCCGCCACAACCACTACAAAGACGCCGAGCCGATCTTGCGGGCGTTGCTTGAGGACGTGTCCGCGCAGAAAGATTCAGATGCCGCCGCCCTGCACTTTGCGCTGGGATATGTTCGCCAGCAGCAAGGAGATTGGGACGAGGCGTTCGACGAGTATTCGGACGCGAAAGCGCTGCTGCCGGCGTTTCCCGAAACGCATTCGCGTTTAGCGTATGACTTTTACATTTCGCTTGATGGCGACAATACGATTGCCGAAGCGCGTACAGCGTTGAGCCTTGATCCGCAAAATGCAGAAGCGTATCGGGATTTGGGCCTGGGACTTTACGCGGATGCGAAATACGATGCCGCAGTCTTTGCTCTGCGGAAATCCATCGCTTTGCAGCACGACAATCCCGATGCGTATTTTGCCATGGGGTTGACGTTCCGGGATCAGCACAAACCCGAGAAAGCGATTGCAGCCTATCGCAAGGCGCTGCGCCTGAATGCCGCTTCGTGGCGCGCCCATGATGAAATCGGCCGCACGCTTTTGGAGCAGAAAAAGCTAGACGCGGCCATCCGCGAGTTCAAAATCGCGAAACTGATCTCTCCGAACGAAGCTTCCATCCGGGCAGACTTGGGCGACGCGTACTTTGCCAATCATGACTATGACGCGGCCATTTTCGAGCTGCGAACGCTATTTCGTATTCATCCGGATTGGAAGACCGGACACACCTGCCTGGCGCGAGCGTTCATGGCGGAGCATGAGTATGAAGCCGCGTTGCCGGAGTTCCGGCTGGCGCTGCGCGAAGATCCTACGGCGGCCACTCGCCACCAGGCTTTCGGAGAGGCTTTACTGTTGGCACATCACGCCCATGAAGCCGTACAGGAACTGCGCACTGCAATCTTGCTCGATCCCGACTCCGCCTCCGCGCACCATGCGCTGGGCACCGCTTTTTACGGAGACGACGCCTGGGAACAGGCCCTCGCGGAGTTTCAACAGGCGCTGCGATTGCATCCCAGCGCGCAAAATTATTATTCGCTGGCCGCCTGCCTCATGAGCCTGGGCCAATATTCAGCAGCCTTAAGTGAACTGAACAAAGCGGTGGCGCTCAATCCCAGGGAAGACGTCTACCGCAGCCGGAAGCAGGAACTCATTCGGCTGATGAGGGCATCTGGCGGCGTGGCACGGGAAATTTCATCGGTCGTTCCGGATCCGAGCGGTGCGAATGCGAATGGCCGGGACGCGGGACTTGTCAATTCCCAAAAATGAAGTGCGGAATCTTAAATTTCTAATCTGGGAGGAGCATGAATCATTCGCTCGCACCTTGGGACAATGGCCCTGATGTACTGAGGTTACTTCGGAGTTTGCGCAGACGCCGCCTAGAATGGCTGAACTGGCAGCAAATTTATTCGGAGTTTTTGCGATGAATGTCGTTCCCTCTTCTCCGTCCTCCTCCGCGGCAGCTGCGGCACCGGCCCTGACCAGCCAAAACGCAGTCAATGCAAACAACAATGAAATTTCGCGCAACGCTCCCACGAGTTTGCCGGGCGGCGGATACGGCCTGCCATGCTCTAAGTGCCGTACCTATTATGATTCCAGTTTGACTGTTTGTCCGGTTTGCAACGAGTCCAAGCGGGTCGCGGTGAACGCGGTTGCGGTCCGCACGCTGACTCCCGAAGCTCAGGATTCCGCGGCGCTCGAAGAGCAGCGCCGGCGGCTGGCGCGGGAACTGAATCCGGAAGCCTACTCATCGTCATCGGTTTCCGCTCTTGAGCCGCTGGTTGCTGGTTCGCAGTGCACATTGAAAAAGAACCACGCCGGCGATTCAAACGCTGCCGAAGTTTGCCAGGCGTGCTACACGAGTTTGCAGAACCGCGCGGACCTGATGGAAGCGGCGTTGCACATTGACCTGAAGGAAGCGGCGCAGGTGATTTATGAGGCGGTTTGGGCGGACCCTTCCGATCCCACGAAAACTTATCAGAACGCGGCGCAGGCAATGCTGACGGAATTGCACAAGCGCGCGGGAATTTCGGCGGTGATAACGCCGATCCATCCCATGTCGCACTAACACCTCAGATAGCCAGTTTTGCATAGTGGGAGCGTCGCTCCCGCTTTACTAATCTTGACGAACTTTTACTCTTCCGGGGTAGGCCCAGCAGTCTCAATCAATTAGACTTTTAAGTGGGTCGCGGGGGCGTCCTGTTGCTGCCGGCGCAATCTACCGTCCGAAT
>CAWHQK010000121.1:0-75373 GCA_963831435.1 uncultured Acidobacteriota bacterium | reverse complement strand
CCACGGCTTCTGAATAAAGTCGCGCGCTCCCCGCCGCATGGCTTCCACCGCGAGTTCGACGCTTCCCCACGCCGTCATTACGATAACGGGGACCATTTTGTCCCAGGTGACAAGCTCCGAGAGCAAATCCAGGCCTTCCAGCCCCGAAGTCGTGTCGCGTGTGTAGTTCAGATCAATCAGTACCGCGTCGTAATACCCAGTCGCCACTGCTTCGCGAACCAGCGTCGGGGACTTCGCTGTCTCCACTTCAAACCCCTCTGGTCGCAAGAGCAACTCCAGCGCTTGCAGAATGTGCGATTGGTCATCGGCGGCCAGAATACGAGGCTTCTGAGCGTCAACCGACTTGCCGGCTACCACAGCGAAATCCCGCAATTTGCTTGAAGTTTGCATAGAAACTAAGGGGTTGGGGAACTAATCGTACCACTGATTGCATCCTGAATTTTGATGCCGTTGTGTTCCAATGTAGTCCCGGTCGCGCGGTCCAACTCGACCTTTGCCTTCTCATAGGTTATTTGTGCGGTCACCAAATCCAATTCGGCCTCGGCCAAATCACGTTGCGCGCTCATCGTCTGATACGTCGAACCGGCTCCGAGAGTTTGTTCTTTTTTCGTGATGTCAAATGTGCGCTGCGACAAATCGCGCGCTTTCGTGGCAGCCTGGACACGGGCGAGATTTTGTTCCAGCGCATATTGCGCGTTGCGTACTTCAATCCGAATCTGTTTTTTAAGCTCCTCTCTGCGCAGTTCCGCCTGGCGATATTCCAGCTCGGAACGATACTGGTCGGCTTTCGCAACACGATTGCGAATGGGAAGGTTCAAGCTGAATCCGACAAAATAATCCGGGGAAGAATTATTAAACGCATCCCCGATAGCCCCGCTGAAATCGTTGGGAACGTTCGATGAGTTCGTTCCGAGACTAAAAATCGGATTCAAAGGTCCCGCAAGCCCGGATCCGCTGTAGGTGCCTATCAGAGAAAGCGACGGTAGGAGCGCGTTCCGTGCCGCCTTGCGGCTAATTTGCCGGTTGACCAGGTCAATATCCGACTCCGCAAGCTCTGCCCGCGCATGAACTGCCTGATTGATGAGCGATTCCAGGTCTGAATTGCCTTCCACGGCTTGCCGTGAGCGATCAGTTGGGATTACAGGTATGGCTTCAAGCACCGGGTCATCCAAACTTTTTGTCAATGCATTTTTTATGAGCGACTGCTGGAGTTCAAGGCTCGTTCTGGCCAGAGTCAAATCCTGCTCGCTCTTCGACTCTGAAGCTTCCGCGCGCATGACATCCATCTCAGGAATACTTTGCAGCTGATATTGCTTCTTTGCGTTGTCCAGGGTCTGCTGCGCAAATGCCAGCGATTGCTCATTCACCTGCGCCTGTTCGTAGGCGTCCACCAGGTCCCAATAAATGTCTTCAATCTGTGTGACCGTGGCAATCACCTGGTCTTTAAAGGCAATATCGGAAATCTTTTTGTTATTCCTGGCAATTTTCACAAAGCGAAGGTTCGGCCCCAGCCCGAACCCAGCAAGCAATTGCTGTGACAAGGTAACGCGATACACCGAGTTCAAGGTCGGCGATAAAGGAAAGAACGGGCTGTTCGTCGTTTGCCGGGTATTTTGGAATTGAAATCCGAGCGAAGTCCCGGTGGGAAATGCCTGACTGAAGTTAATATCGAAATTTCCGGTATTCGCCTGTAACGAAGGCACGCCGAAACTTTGCAGGTTCGCCACTGGGCTCGTCTGGTGTTCGTCCCCGATATCCGCTGTGATTGACGGGTCATATGAGTGAATGGCCGTGCCTGTTCCTAACGTGGACTGCACAAGTCCGTTCGCGCCGGCGCCCGCGCCACCTGCGCCTCCGGTAGTGCCGCCCGCGCCGGAACCGGGAGCTCCCGTACCCAATCCTCCAACTCCGCCGCCAGGAGTTCCCTGCACCACGCCCGTGTTGACGCCCAAAAACGAACCGCCCGCCTTCGTCCGGAAAAGATCGGTATCCGCGATGGGCAAGTTATAACGGGCGATGGCCAAGTCCAGGTTGTTTTCCAGCGCAAGATCAATTGCGTCATTCAGCGAAAGATAAAGTTTGCCGTCCTTGACCAACTTATCCAGGCGAGGTGAATTCGCAAGCACCGGTTCGGGCACATAAGATCCACTGTATGCGGTGAACGGATTATGCGAATGAGGCATATCAAACTGGACGGGCGCGGATGTCTGAGCCCCGGCCATTGCAGCGGCCAAAACAAGAATTCCACACGTTTTTACGACTTGTAGAGCACGGCGAATTGCGCTTTCAATTGCACTTTCAATTGCACTCTGGATTGCCCCCGAGACCGCCGTCGAAATGAAATGCTTTGCCTTTACCGGATCAGTCATTGGCTAACCACCTCAGAGCCTTTCGTCAACGCCGGATTGGCGGTATCGCTTACCATCCAACCATCGTGCAGTTGAATAATTCGAGACCCATATGCAGCATTGGCCTCTGAGTGCGTAACTTGAACAATGGTGGTTCCCTGCTGATTCAGTTCACGAAAAAGATCCATGATTTCCTTGGCTTGTGAGGAATGAAGGTTTCCCGTTGGTTCATCGGCAAGCAAAAGCGGCGGTTTGTGAATTACAGCTCGCGCAATGCCGACAAGCTGCTGCTGACCGCCCGATAGCTGGCTGGGAAATAAATCTTTTTTTGCGACGATTTGGAAACGGTCGAGCGTGTCGGCCACCATGCTCTGCCGCTGGCCGCGTGGCACGTCTTTATAAGAAAGAGGAAGGTCAATATTCTCGCGAACCGTAAGATCGTCGAGCAGATGATAGCTTTGGAAGACCATACCGATGTTCTTCTTCGCCAACTCGCTGCGCTGCTTCCGCTTCATTTCATGGACGGCTTCTTCGCGGAACCAGTATTCTCCCGCCCAGGCATCGTCCAGAAGGGCAAGCACGTTTAACAGGGAGGACTTCCCTGCTCCCGAGGGTCCCATGATGGTGATGAATTCGCCTTCACGAATCTCCAGATTTATGCGGCGCAGCACCCACGTCTGCCCTGCGGCTGTTTTATAACTGCGTTCCAGATTTTTAAGTTGAATCATATTTCTCCTAAGTCAGATATTTCCCTATTCGTACCTAAGCGCAACCATAGGATCCACCTTCGTCGCGCGCCGCGCGGGAAGGTAGCAAGCCAACAATCCCACGATAATCAAAAGAAGTCCGGAGGCGGCCAGCGTCATTGGGTCATTCGGGCGAACGTCATAGAGCATCGATTGCAGATAGCGCGTTGTGCCGATCGCTGCTGCTATGCCAATCCCGGTGCCAATTAGAGCCAACGCTATTCCTTGCCCCACGACGAGCCGGATCACATCTCCACGATCCGCGCCCAATGCGGCGCGTATTCCTATCTCGCGTGTTCTCCGCGAAACTTCATACGACAGCAACCCGTAAAGTCCGATGCACACAAGAACCAGAGCGAGCGATCCAAAAAGAGTAGAAAGAAGTGCCACCAAGCGCTCATTGAAGATGAGGCGATTGGTCATTTCGGATTGGGTTGCGATATTGAGGATCGGAACATTGTTATCGATGTCGCCCAAAATGTGACGCACGGCAGGAATCAACGTTGTGGGATTCGAGTTCGTGCGCACTTCGAAATAAGCGCCGTGGCCCTCATTTCCTTCTATTGGCAGGTACGCGATCGGTTTTACATCATCGCGCAAGTCAGCATATTTCGTGTCGCCCACAACTCCGACAATCTCGCTTACAGTTTTCTTGTCGTCTTCTCGAGTAATGTGCAAACCAAGAGGATTTCGCCCTGAGAAGAATTTTTGGGCGAAGGCGCGATTGATAATCACGACGGATCGGGTAGAGCCCAGATCGGATTGAAGGAAACCACGCCCCGAAAAGAATGGAATGCGCATGGTCGTGAAAAACCCAGGACTCACAGAAAGCATTTGCGAGCCGATCTTTGCGTTACGGTCCTGTCCATCAATGCGAATCCCCTCGGTGTGCAAGTCGCCGATTAGTAGCGCATCCGAGGAATAACTGACTGAAGTTACAGTGGGTAAGGCGGAGAGGCGCGCCTGGAGTTCTTGATAAAGAGCCTGAACCTGCGGTTCCTTGTATCCGGCAGAGACGGGATCAATTGAAAATAGCAGAGTCTGGTGCATATCGAAGCCTGGATTGATATTTTTTAGATTGACCAGCGTGTGAACGAGGAGGCTCGCCACTACGAGAACTAAAACTGAGAGAGCCATCTGGCCAATTACCAACGAATCGCCCAGCCGAAAACGCCTGCGCAGTGCGGTAATTTTTGCGCCCGATCCGGAACTTTCTTTGAGTGCCGGGACAACATCCACTCCGGAGCTTCGGAACGCAGGCAGAATGCCAAATCCAATTCCTGCCAATATCGCTATCGCCGTGGTGAAGATCAGAACATTGGCATCAGGCCGCACATTCAGTTCAAGTGATGAATTCCAATTGGAAGTCAAGAATACGGCCAAAGAGTGTGAACCCCACGAAGCACAAATGATTCCAAAAGCAGTGCCGACAACAGAAAGAAGAATACTTTCCGTGAGCAAGTGCCGAACGATTCGCCCACGAGATGCGCCCAGTGCGAACCGCACGGCCACCTCACGTTCTCGTGTTGTTGCGCGAGCGAGAATCAATCCGGCGATATTGGCACAGGTGATAAGCAGCAGAATCCCAACAATTGCCATCAGGACGTAAAGCGGTTGTCCGAGTTTTCCCCGGATGCCAGTCAGCCCTTTCTGCACTGGGAGGAGATTGACGCCTGGATGATCCGCCTCTTTGAAAAACGGTTTGACGCCGTAAAGCGTTTGATTGCGAAACAAAACGCTTACCGCAGCCTGGGCCTGTTTCACAGAACTCCCTTGCTTCAATCGCCCAACAATCGTGAGCCACCAGGATGCCCGCTGAGTTTTTGAATTGACGTCTCCCCAATGAATTCCTAATTGCTTAGCCAATGTGAGCGGCAGCCATATCTGCTGAGCTCTCCCGGGTGTCAAGCGGGTAAAATGCGGGTCGGCTACGCCAATAACGGTGAATGGAATACCATTCAGGTGGATGGTCTCGCCCACTACGGAAGGACTGGCTCCAAAAGCATTCGACCAATACGCGTAATTCAGCACAGCCACGGGATCAGCGTCCGGCGCTTCATCCGCAGGTTCCAAAGTGCGGCCTAACGCAGCTTTCACCCCGAGCGTTCCGAAATAATCCCCTGAGACGAATTCGCCTCGTGCAATGCCTGCCGCCCCATTGCCAGTAAGAGTCAGTTTCGCGGATCCTGCGAATGCGCCAACTCCTTCGAAAATTTTCGTTGAGCGAATTTCTGTGAAGGCTGGATAAGAGAATGAACACCCGAGCCCGGAAGTCCGGCCTTCCGCGGCGCAATCATCGAAACTGTTGTAGTCACCGCCGGGGTGTTTTCGCGCCGTCCATTGAAGGACTACCAGATTGTTTGGATCGCGCACTGGCGCGGACCGAAGCATAACCGCGTTAAGCAAACTAAAGATGGAAGTATTTGCGCCGATGCCGAGGGCAAGCGTGACCACTGCCACAACTGTGAAGCCGGGATTCTTCTTCAGTTGTCGAAGCGCATAACGAATATCTTGGATCAGATTATTCATTTGCCTGTCTCACTCGTACCGAAGAGCCACAATGGGCTCAACTTTTGCGGCACGGCGTGCCGGGATGTAACAACCGATTAGAATCAGCGCCAGCACACACCAAGGCACAACCGCAAAAGTCGTCAAATCGCGCGTGCTTACTCCGAATACGAAACTGGCCATGAGTTGCGCGAGCGCCAACGCGCCTATGAGCCCTGCGGTCACGCCGATGATTGCTAGTACGGCGCCCTGACGGAGTATCAACGCCAACACATCGCTACGCTGGGCGCCCATCGCCATGCGAATGCCAATCTCGCGTGTGCGCTGTGCAACCGAGTACGCCATCACGCCGTAAATGCCAACCGCGGCAAGCGCCAATGCCAGGCCTGCGAATGCGCCGATCAACCACATATCGAAGCGCCGCAGTGATCCAGAGTCTGCAACCATCTGCTCCATCGTCTGAACCTGATAAACCGGCACGGTCTTGTCCACCGCGCCAACCGCAGTTTGAATGGAGCTGAGCAAACCGGCAGGATTTTCACTGCGTACGGCGAAGCTCATATTTCCTTCGAGCAGCGGCAGGAACGACGCGGGCACCTGTGTGTAGGGGTAGTATGCCGTCGGTTCAACATCCACATCCGCAGCCCAATGGTGCACATCACCCGCGACTCCAACTACAACACACCAGTCGCCGCCGGGCATTTCCGGCTTCAATCGTTTGCCGATCGCGTCTTCATTTGGCCAGTACAGTTTGGCGAGGCTTTGGCTCACCACGGCAACGCGCGGCGAGGCCGCCGTATCGTGCTCGGTAAACTCTCTGCCTTGCAGTAAAGGCGTTTGCAGTCCGCTGAAATAAGCTGGGCCAATGGCACGAAAACGCGTGACCACCGGAACTTCCGACGGTGGTGGTGGCGTCCCTTCAATTGAGATCGGCATGGAAGGATCGGTGCCACTCATGGGAAGATTTCTTGCCAGCACCACGGATTGAACGCTTGGCATCACCTTCAGGTGGTCCAACACTTGCTCATAAAAAAGCGGAATCCGCGCACCAGAATATTGTGCCGGAGCGGCTAGCCGAAACGTCAACTCGCCCTGAGGATTAAATCCCGGGTTCACGGTCTCAGTGCGCCACAGGCTGCGCAATGAAAGACCGGCGCCAATGAATAGCATCGAAGCTAGCGCTGTCTCCGTAACGATCAATACAGCGCGATGTTTTCCCAGACTGCCGCTACTGCCCCGTGATCCTTCTTTCAACATTTCGCTTACATTGCCCTTCGAGCCTTCCCAGGCCGGTGCAATTCCAAAAAGAATTCCGGCGACACAGCACAGCGCAGCCGTACAAGCCAACACAACAGGATCAATCGCAATGTCCTTTGCGGAGGGAATGGTTGCCGAAGGAGTTAGCTGCAGCAACTTCACCGCAACCCAGGCAAGAACGACGCCACACAAACCGCCCAGGAATGAAAGCAAAATGCTCTCAGTGAGCAACTGGCGGACCATCCGCAGCCGGCTTGCGCCCAACGCAGAGCGAATGGAAATTTCACGCTGTCGGGTAGTGCGCCGTGCCAATAGAAGGTTGGCCACGTTGGAACACGCGATCAACAATACAAAGCCAACCGCGCCCATCAGCAGCAACAGCACCGGCTTCAGGTTTCCATTTATGAAATCCCCGACCGGCAGCAGCGTTGACCCAAATCCGCCCTCGCTTGTGGGATCTTGGGTTTTCAAACGCGCCGCCACGGCATCCAGTGCTGATTGCATTTGTTGCTGGCTCATCCCATTCGGAAGTCGGGTAAAGGCAAAAAGCCAATGAACGTTACGCGCCGAAGCCTGGGCGTTCGCGGATTCCAGTTGCAGCGGAATCCAAAACAACTCTGTGTTCGACATCACGTTGAAACCCGCGGGCATAACACCGACAACGGTGTATGGCGCGCCATCCAACCTGACCGTCTGCCCCAAAATATCGCGGCGTGAATTAAAACGGGTGGACCAGAGCGCATGGCTCAGAATCACAACGTTTCCCGCTCCCTGCTTGTCTTCCTGCGGCGAAAACATCCGGCCCAACATGGGCTGCACTCCAGCACCGGCAACAAGTCGTAATTGATCTTTCCGCCAAAAATTCTTTCTGGAAGCTCCTTGCCGCCCAGGTTCTTCCCTACTGATGAAAACGCGCCCAGATGCGCGAGCAAATCCACCTGTTGCCGAATTTCAAGAAAAGCCGGCGTGGAGAAGGCATTAGGGCTGCCATTGGACATGGTCTTCATCACCAGCATCACGCGGTTGGCGTCCCGATAAGGCAAGCCGTGAAAAATCACAGAATTGATCACGCTGAACATCGCAGTGTTCGCCCCTATGCCCAGTGCCAGAGTCACGACAGCCACAGCCGTGAAACCTGGGTTGTTGTACAACATGCGAAATCCGTAGCGGATGTCTTGCAGCAAGCTATCCATTTTCATCACTCACACCTCACTGCCACCATTTACTACCCTTTACTACCTTATTCGTACCGCAATGCATCAACGGGATCGATACGAGTAGCGTTCTGTGCCGGGAACCAAACTGCAAGCAAAGCGACCGCAATCAGAAGAAGCGGAACGACCACAAAAGAGACCGGGTCCCACATCTTGACGTGAAACAGCAAGCTCGCCAGGAACCTCACCAGGCCTGAGGCTGCCACCAACCCAATTCCTATTCCGATTAGTGCCAACGTCATCACCTGTCGCACGACCATGTTCCTCACCGCGGCTTTGTCGGCGCCGAGTGCCATGCGAATCCCAATCTCCTGGGTACGCTGCTGCACCGAATACGCCATCAAGCCGTAAATCCCGATGGCGGAAAGTAAAAGCGCGGAACCGGCAAAAATCGCAAGGAGCAGCATGTCGAAATTCGCACGCGCGGTGGAGCGTACAACTACCTCGTCCATCGAACGTACGTCCGCGACAGGCAGGCCTCCGCTTGCACTCACCAGTTCTTTGGAGATGGCTGCACGCAAAGACTCCGGATTTATCTTGGTGCGCACCACCCACGCAATCGGACTAATACGCGCGTTGAGGGCCGTAATGCCATTCGTTACCTGGGCGCTAGGGATATACATCATGGGCCCGGGATCATTCTGTAAGCCGGCTTCGCGCACATCGCCTACGATTCCGACGATCCGCCGGGCCGCTTCCTCGAAGTCAGGGCCAACCCCGTGTCCAATGACAATGTGATCGCTTAACGGATCGCCTTTGGGCCAAAATTGCCGCGCCATATGCTCATTGATGATGACGGCACCTTCTGCTCCTTCGTCGTCGTGATCATTGAAAAATCGCCCGCGCATCAAGGGTATTTTGAAAACCTTGAAGTAGTCTGGAGAAATGCTCAGCCATCCTCCGCCTCCGCCGGAATTGCTGCCGCCCGCGGGGCGTCCCACGACTGTGAATGGGAGACCGAAGCCCCCTTCAAGCGGAACGCAACAGGTTGAAGCCGAGCTTTCAACTCCCGGCAGCGCATCCAGTCGCTCCACTCCGTCTCGGCTCAACTGCGTTACACCTGCGGTTTTTTCGAAGCGCTTTCCTGTTAGAGACATGTGCAACGTCAAAACGTGGCTGGCATCGAACCCAGGGTCCACGTGGCGAATGGCGATAAAGGTGCGAACCAACAAACCGGCGCCGATGAGCAATACGAGCGCCAGTGCGAGTTCCGTAATCACGAGGATGGATCGCGTTTTGTTTTGGCGAAAGGAAGTTCCTGACCGGCTATTGTTCTCCTTCAACGAGGAAACAATATCGGTGCGAGAAATGGCGAAGGCGGGAATTAATCCAAACAAGATCCCGGTAAGCACGGATACGGCGAGGGCGAATAACAGCACACGCCAATCCACTCCCACCGCCGAACCGTTTTCGCCAATTCGAGGGATGTCCCCCGGGCTCAGCGCGAGCAGCGCTCGCACGCCGACCATACCCAGCACGATGCCTACGATACCGCCGACCAGCGAAAGCAGAACGCTTTCCGTGAGCAATTGCCGGACAATGCGCCCGCGCCCGGCGCCCAGCGAACTGCGCACCGCAATTTCCCGCTTTCGCCCAGTGGCGCGCACCAGCAACAGATTCGCGACATTGGCACACGCGATCAGCAGGACAAAACCAACGGCGATAATCAGTACCCAAAGAGAAGAACGCACATCTCCGATGATGGTGTCGCGCAATGGCTGGACGGCGAAGCCCTGCTGCTTGTTGGTTTCCGGATACTTTCTATGGAATTCCGCGGCCGCGAGCTTCATTTGCTCGTTGGCCTGGGCCACCGTAACTCCGGGCTTGAGCCGACCGGCAGCGAGGAAATAATGGCCCTGGTTCGTGCTGTTGGGATCAATCTGAAATGGAAACCAAAGATCGCTGCGCGGGTCCGTGAAGAAATTCTTGTCAATGACGCCTGTAATGACATAAGAATCGGAACCGATCGAGATCGTTTTGCCGACAATATGCGGATCACCAGCAAACCGCCTTTGCCACAGACCGTAGCTGATCACTACTACGTTGCCACCGTTTGGCAGATCTTCTTCCGCGGTGAACGTGCGCCCCAGAACCGGCGTTGCTCCGAACAATCGGAAATAATTCACGGAAACGTGCAGACCCTGTACTCGCTCCGGAAAGGAGCCTCCAGTTAAATTAAAACCGGGGCCTCCGAAATCATAAGCGGAGACGTCCTGAAAGACCTTCGTCTGCTCGCGCCATACATTGAACTTGGTGGGCGAGGCGCCCGCGCCCGAACCCTGAGGCGAAGTGGAGAGAAACTCCATAATGCGGTCGGGATCGGGATACGTCAGCGGTTTCAACAGAACGGCATTGATGACCGAGAAAATGGCCGTGTTTGCGCCGATGCCCAGCGCCAGAACTGCGACTGCCACAATTACAAAGCCGGGCGCGCTTCGAAATTGGCGGAGCGCGTATTTAATGTCCTGTAATAATGTGTTCATTCTCTACACCGCCTGTGCCAATCCATCACTCGTACCTCAACGCCACCATGGGATCTACCTTCGCCGCGCGCCGGGCGGGTAGTGAAATCGCCAACGCGCCCGCCAAAATAATCACCGCTCCAACGAGTGCATAGGTAAGAAAATCGTGGGTTGTGGTTTGAAAGAGAAAAGCGCGAATCCAGCGGCCAGCCATAAGCGCTGCAATCCATCCGGCAACGAGCCCAGCACCCACCATCAACAATCCTTGGCGGGCCACGAGCGCAAATACATTCTGGCGGGTTGCACCAAGCGCAAGTCGGATGCCAATTTCCCGTACTCGCTGCCCAACCAGATATGCGAGCACACCATACAACCCGGCAGCGGACAGCAACAGGGCAATCCAGGCAAACGCAGACGTGATCTGTGCCATCAGCCGGCGGTCGCGCAGTTGCCGTTGTACTGATTCCTCCATGGGAGACATGGCATCGGTCGCAAACTCCGGCGCCTCACTCTTTACCACATTGCGGATATCCTGCGCGATGCTTCCGCCCTGGTTTTTGCTGCGAACTGCAAAAGATGGCGCCCATGCCACCAGAAAGTGAGCGAGCATGCCGGACGGAGGCAGCTGCCGAAATGAAACCAGGACTTCCGGTTGAATTGCGCCACCGATGGCGTTCCCCTGGACCGCGTTTCCTGAAACACCCACAACTGTAATCGGCTGGGGAAATTCGGCGTCTTTATCCAGAACAATTTGCTTACCGATTGGGTCCACGCCGTGGAGGAATCGGTCGGCGAACTCGCGGTTTACCACCCCGGCGGCCTGAACTCCCGCAATGTCATTTGCGGAAATAAATCTGCCCTCACTCAAGGCGATGCCCAGAGCGCGGAAGTACCCGGGGCTAACTGCCAGCATTCGCACCTGGGGCGGATGCTTCGGACTGGGGGCAATGTAGTCAGGGATGCTAAACCCACCGCTTATCGTGATCTGAAAATTGGAGACGGGCAGGGATGTGACCATGCCGGCGGCCGCGACGTTCGGCAGGCGTTCCAGACGCTCAAGGATCCGGTCATAGGCGGAGACTGCCGCAATTGTGCTGATATTTCCCTGCTGAGGCCACAAGACAAAGCCGGTTACATTCTCGGGACTAAATCCGAGCGGTACGTTTTGCAGAGACCGAAAGGTTTTCAGGAACAATCCGGCGGCAATCAGGAGCAGACAGGTGAGTGCAACTTCGGCGGACACCAGCGCCCCGCTTAGCCGCTGCGGACGAGTAAAGCGGCCTGCGCTATTGGATTGCGTAAGTGCCCGTTTTCTCAGGAGATGGCGCGCGGGAGCCAGGGCCGCCGCGACTGCACATAGAGAAGTCAGTAGCAGACATCCTGCGAATGTCCATCCGTCGAGGGTGATCTGGTCAAAGCGTGCATAGTCCTGAAAAAGATGCTCCGCGGTCTTCACAAAACCCATGGCCAGCAACCAGCCAAGTGCCGCGCCGCCCAAGCAGAGCAAAAGACTTTCAGTGACTAATTGCCGCAACAGCCGCATGCGACTTGCGCCCAATGCGGAACGCATGGCAATCTCGGCCTCCCGTTTCGTAGCGCGGGCGATCTGAAGATTCGCGGTATTCACGACTGCTATCAAAAGCAGCAGGAAGCAAGCAGCCAATAACGCCAGGATCGCCGGCCTTTCATTGCCGGTGACCAGAGATTGGTATGGGTAAATCCAAAAGTGGAGTATTTGGCCATCATTAGTGGTTCCGGCGGAACTGTGACGGAGCAGCGACTCTCCTTCACCACGTGCCTGATCGAGAGTAACGCCAGGTTTGAGCATTCCAAGAATGCTGAGATCGTCAAAACCCTGCTTTGTTTTACCGTCTGGAGTAAGTTGCAATGCCGTCCACAGCGTGCGCATTTGAAGGGGAAATTGAAAGCCTTCGGGCATTACTCCGACAATGGTGTAAAGTTCCCCGCCGACTTTGATTTTGCTTCCCAGCACTGCTTGACTGCCGTGCATGGATTGTTGCCAGAACTGACGGCTGACAATTGCTACATTTGCTCCCGGAAGGCTGTCGCCTTCCTGAAACGAACGGCCCATCAACGGAGCAGCCCCAAGCATCTTGAAAAAGTTTGGGGTTACCGACGGCGCCACCAACATCTGCGCGCCAGCATCGGTTTGCACGGCCACGGGCACGCTGGAATATGCGCCAAGAGCGGTGAAGATGCGCAAAGTGCGCTGCATCTCCTGAAAGTCGTGCCAGCTGATGTTTGAAGTAGAGTCCGCCTGATTCGTCGCACCAACCAGCACCAGCCGAGCAGAATTGCTATAGCTCAGCGGACGCAAAAGGACCGATTGCACAACCCCCAGCATCCCGGTAGTTGCGCCGAGTCCGAGACCCAGCACAATGATTGCAGCGGCAGCAAAGCCGGGGTTTTTGGCCATCTGCCGCAATGCGTATCGAATGTCTTGAACTGTTCCGTTCATAATGTGTGCTCCATTATTCGTACCTCAATGCCACCATCGGGTCCACATTGGCCGCTCGGCGCGCGGGGATGTAACAAGCCAACACGGCCACGCCAATCGCCACGCCTGAGACCGTAGCAAGCGTGACCGGATCGCTCGCATTCACTCCATAAAGCAGGCGTGAAAAACTTGCCAACATTCGCGCGAGAACAAGCGTCGCCGCCACACCGATGGCGAGACCTGCGATTGCCAGCCGTAGGGTTTCTCCAATCACCATGCGGAAGACCCTCCCTTTCTTCGCTCCAAGTGCCATGCGGATGCCAATCTCATGCATACGTCGAGCCACTGAATAAGAAATCACCCCATAGATTCCAATCGATGCAAGCAACAACGCCAATCCGGCAAATACCCCCAATAGGATCATGGGAAACCGTCGCGCTGACATGGAGTCAGAAACCAGTTCTGGCATGGTCTGAATGTCGTAGACGGGCTGTCCGCTACTCACTCCGTAAACTGCCGCTTTGATTGCGGGTATCACGGTCGCGGTGGCAAGTTGCGTCCGTACAATAACCGTGGCCGAGCTGTAAAGCAGCGGTACCCATTCGTCTGTAAGTTGATAAACGGAAGCGTAAATCTGATTCACGGTATAGCGATTTCGGTCGTCCAGCCCCCATTGCTTGACATGGCCGACGACGCCGATGACTCGCGCAGCTCCCCAATGAGGAATTGTCATGGTCTCGCCTACAGGATCTTTACCGGCGAAATAGTCACGCGCTAGAGTGCTGTCAATAACGACGACCCGCTCGGACTCGCTGGTGTCCTCAGAAGTGAAAAAGCGGCCGCGAAGCAGAGGTACGCCCATCGTCTTGAGATAATCGGGTCCAGTCCAGTAGTAGAGCGCGCGCGGAGCTTCCGCGATGGAGGCAGGCGCTCGCGATCCCGCCCAGAAGGGGCCCACATTACTCTGTTTGCTGAGGGGGAGCAGCACGGTGAGGTCCGCTGACTGCACGCCCGGAATTTGGCGAATGCGCTCCACCAGTTGTTGGTAGGCAATTCGGATTCCTGATCCCGTCTTCATCGCGGAAGGCGAAAGTCCCACTTTGAAAGTAATTACATGTTGAGGATCAAATCCCGGGTCAACCGCGCCTAAGTGATGGATAGTGCGGAACAGCAGGCCAGCCCCTGACAGTAAAACCAATGTCAGAGCGATCTGGAAAACCGCCAGGAAACTTTGTGTGCGATGCTGAGAATGCCTCGAGCCGCGTTCGCCTTCCTTCAATGTCATTTGCAAATCGCTTTTCGAACTTGTGGAAGCAGGCGCGAGACCGAACAGAATTCCTACAGTAATCGAAACAGTAAATGCGAAAAGAAGTACGACCCCATCTATATGGATGTTCTCGCTACGCGGCAAGCTCGCCGGAAGGGCCGGCAACGCTGCATGGAGTCCCCATGTGGCAACCGCCAGTCCCAGGCTTCCGCCCGCAAGCGAGAGCAGCATGCTTTCTGTAATCAACTGACGCACCACGCGACGGCGGCTCGCGCCTAACGCCGACCGAATGGCAAATTCTCGCGAGCGTGCCGCGGATTGCGCGAGCAAGAGATTCGCAACATTCGCACAGGCGATCAGCAGGACGATTCCTACCGCACCCAATAGCAAGAGCAGTGTTCCGCTCACGTTGCCAACGAATACTTGCCTAAGCGGCACAACTGCCGCACCCAACCCGTGATCGGCAGCAGGATAGGTCCGATCAAGAGTTGCCTGCACGGCGCTCATCTCGCCCTGTGCCTGTCCCAAACTGATGCCCTCTTTCAATCGCCCAATAGAAAAAATTGGGTGGACGGTACGGTCTCCATAAACCAGCGGATCGGCTTGTCCAAGTGGCGTATAAACATCCGCATCCTCTCCCACGAAATGAAATCCTGGCGCAAGTATCCCGACGATCGCGTAATCCACCCCGTCAAGAGTCACGGACTTGCCCAGTGCTTCAGGGCTCCGCGCGAACCGGTCTTTCCACAAACGGTCGCTGATGATGACTCCCGGCGCGCCGCCACGTTTGTCTTCTTCTGTCGAGAAATCGCGGCCCATTTGCAGTTTTACCCCTAACGTGCCGAAGAAGGCCGCCGAAACTTCTTTGCCATTCACGTGCTCGGGCTGTCCGGGATTTGTGAGATCAAAACCCTGAAAGCTGACCGCAGCCATCTGCTGAAATGACTTGGCGTTGCGCTGCCAATCGAGGAAGTCCGGGTAAGAGCCATCTATTAAATGCTTGAGTGTTAGGTTGTTCTGCCACAGTGCGACCAGACGATCTGGTTGGCGGAACGGTAGCGGGGCCAATACAACGGCCTTTACGACGCTAAAAATGGCCGTGTTCGCTCCGATCCCTAGGGCGAGAGTGAGCACGGCCACGATCGTGAAGTCGGGGCTTTTCCGCAACTGCCTTAGCGCATAGCGCACATCTTGCAATAAGCCGCTCATAAACTTCTCACTCGTACCTCAATGCCACCATCGGGTCCACATTGGCCGCTCGGCGCGCGGGGATGTAGCAGGCAATGATCGCAACACAACTCAACACTATCGCCACAGCAACAAATGTGGGCAGGTCGGTGGGCTCTGTTCTATAGAGCAGAGCTTGCATAAAGCGCGTCAATAACGCCGCTCCCACAAGTCCCACCGCTATTCCAGAAATTGCCTGAATCAGGCCTCGTACAACGACCCGTTTCAGGACATCTTGTTTCCGAGCGCCCAGCGACATGCGTATTCCAATTTCTTGCGTGCGTCGCGATACGGTGTAACTCATCACTCCATAAATTCCAACTGCTGCCAGCACCAATGCCACAACAGCAAACACACCAAGGAGCACAAGATAAAAACGAGATTGCGCTGTCGCTTCCGCGACGACTTCATCCATCGTCCGCACATCCGAGATCGGAACATGCTTGTCCAAAGAACGAATCGTCGCGCGGACAACAGGCGCCAGCGTTGCTGGATCACCATTGGCTCTCACAACCAGCGTGATATAGGCAGGAGTCGGCTGCTGGGAGTAGAGGGGACTTTGCAGGAAAGGCACAAATACCTCTTCCTGGGGCGGGCTTATCCATTGGCCCTGCACAGTATTTTTTGCCACTCCAACCACCGTCACCCAAATCGGATTATTTTGCGGATCGCCAAAAGTAAACCGTTTCCCGATTGGGTCTTGTCCGGGCCAGTGCTTGCCCGCCATGTAACTGTTAATGACCGCGACTCCGGGCGTGGACAAAGTGTCCGTGTTGGCAATGTCCCGTCCGCTCAGAATGGAAATCCGCATCGCGCGAAAGTATCCGGGAAATACGGCACGATAAACGGCAACAGGCCCATTGCCAGGACGCTCCAGTGTGCGGCCCTGTACATGAAACGAGAAACCCCATTCGTCGCCGGCAATCGGCAGGTGATTAATGCCGCCAACGGCTTCCACACCGGGCACAGCTCTCACCCGCTCCAAAACCTCCTGATAAAAATTAGTAGTGCGATCGCCAGCAGCTTGTTCGGTACCGGAGACACCCACGATCAGCGACAACACGTTGTGCGGATCAAATCCTGGATCAACATGCTGCACAGCAAAAAACGTGCGTACCATGAGCCCAGCGCCTGCCAACAACACAACCGCCAAAGCAAATTCAGATGCAACCAGAACACCCCGGAATCCGTGGCGATGCGGCCCTTCCACGGAACCGCGTTCTCCTCTTTTCAAAGCGTCAGTCAGATGGACTGCTGTGGACATCCAGGCAGGAGCCATTCCAAATATCAATCCGGTAAATAAGGAAGCGCCCAGCGAGAACAACAGAACGGTGCCATCGATGCCGATCGTGTCCAGCCGTGGAATTTCCCTCGGGCCCATCGCCAGTAGAGCACGAACACCCCACATGGCCAGCAAGACTCCAACCGCGCCTCCCACCAAAGACAGCAGCACACTTTCAACCAGAAGCTGGCGAAGTGTGTCCCAACGCCGCGCGCCCAGCGCTAGACGCAATGCAACCTCTTTTCGCCGGGCGGCCGCGCGCGCCAGCAACATGTGGCTTACATTGGCGCAAGCGATCAACAGGACAAATCCAACCGCACCTAGAAGAAGCAGCAATGCAGGTCGAATGTTCCCGACAACTTTTTCGCGAAGCGAAAGAACCTGAATGTCTTTATTTGTGCCGGGAAATTCATGCTCCAGCACGGAAGTGATTGAGGCCATCTCCGACTGTGCCTGTTCCAGTGAAACCCCGGCTTTCAGCCGCGCAAACACGCGGAGTGAGCTTCCCTCACGATCATTCAACCGCGGTCCAAGCGGAAGGGGGGCCCATAGTTGCGACCGCGTTGCCCAGAAAGGGGCGAATTTGAAATCACTCGGCATCACTCCAACTACCGTGTATGGCTCCCCGTTGAGTGGCAATGACTGGCCGATGATGTTGCGATCGCCCGCGAAATGGCTCTGCCAGAGCTGGTAACTCAAAACGACCTCATGCTCCTTGCCGACCTGCTGTTCCTCAGGCAAGAACATTCGCCCCAGCAAAGGCTGAACGTCCAGCATGGGCAGGATTTCCGAAGTGATACGTAAGGCGAATAACTTTTCGGCATTATCGGCAGCGGTGAGATTGGGTGTCCAGTATTCCGCCGCTCCCATGCTGGCGAACGACCGGTTTTGCTTTTGCCAATCCTCAAAATTCGCCGGCGCTACAGGCCCGCGCCCATGACTCAGGATTACGACCAACCGCCCGTCTTCTTTATACGGAAGCGGACGAAGCAGGACAGCGTTGACGACGCTGAAGATCGCAGTATTGGCGCCGATACCAAGCGCGAGGGTAACGACCGCCACCGCCGTGAAGGCAGGTTTCTTGATCAGTTGCCGGAACGCGTAACGTATGTCTTGGAACAATCCATTCATTGCTAGAAGTCTCCTCACTCGTACCTCAACGCCACCATGGGATCTACCTTCGTTGCGCGGCGCGCTGGGAAATAACAAGCCAGCAAGGCCGACGCAAGCAGAGTGATGGAAACCACACTGAACGCCGTAAGGTCCACGGTGCCGACGCCATATAAGACACTGCGCATGGCGCGGCCAACCAGACAAGCGCCCACCAATCCAAGTCCCAGGCCGATGAGGGCCAACATCACTCCCTCTCTCAAAATGAGCTTCAGCACGTGCTCTCGATTCGCGCCCAGAGCGATGCGCAGTCCTATTTCGTGCGTCCGTTGAGAAACCATATACGCCATCACGCCATAAATTCCGATCACAGCCAGCAGGAGCGCCACGATAGCGAATGTGCCGTACAACACTGAAGTGAAGCGGTCACTGATCAGCGATTCGCTCACAATCTGGTTCATTGTCTTTACCTGTGCCAGAGCGAGATCCGGATCCATGGAGTGCACGGCCCCGGCGATGCTCTTTACCATCATTCCCGGGTCGCCGGTGGTTCGTACCGCAACGGCGGTTCCCGGCCATGGACTTTGCCAGAACGGCACGTCAATTTCCGGAAAGCCTTCCCTGCGCACACCGCGGTTGTGAACGTCACGGTAAACACCCACGATCTGCCACTCGATGGGCGGCCCCAGTTTGGTGACGCCAGGAATGAGTTGCTCGACGACCACTCGCTGCGTCAACGGATTCGTGCCTTTCAAGAAGCGATTGGCGAAGGTTTGATTCACCACCGCCACCGGTACGCTACCCGCCGCATCCTGGTCAGTGAAGCTTCGTCCCTGGGCCATTTGAATACCGAAGGTCTTAAAGTAGTCCGGAGTGACCATTGAGAAACCGGCGCCGGGACGATCTGCAGGACTGCCAAATGGCTTCCCCGCAATGTAAAACGGCATTCCGAAGTTGGTTCCCTGCATCGGCATGCCTTCGCCTACTTCGGAATGGGTCACGCCGGGAAGCGACTGGATCTTATCCAAAAGCTGGCGGTAGAACGTCACCATCTCCTCGGGTTTGGTGAACTTTCCATCGGGAACAGAAAGCTGGAATGTGATGAGGTGGTCAACCCGAAATCCGAGGTCCACCCGGGCAAGATTCCAAAAGCTATGAACGGCGAGGCCCGCGCCCGCTAGCAGTGTGAGTGCCAAAGAGAACTCTAGAATGACAAGCCCACGGCGCAAATTTTGCCGGCCAGAACCAGACGGAGAGCGGCCTCCTTCTTTTAGAGTCTCATTCAGTTCGAGTCGCGATGCCTGCCAGGCTGGCACACAGCCAAACAGCACGCCGGCGATCAAGGTCGCGCCGAAAGTAAAAAGCAGAACAGGAATGCTAAGCCGCACGTCCGCCTCGGAGGGCAGCGTGTATTGCGGCAGGGCAGCCATGAAGGCCTTCATCATTCCGAGGCCTAAAGCGGTACCTAGCAAGCCGCCGATAAAGGCGAGCGTCAGGCTCTCACTCAGAAATTGCCCGAACACCTGCGCGCGCGACGCACCTAATGAGGCACGCACGGCTACTTCTTTCTGCCGCGTTGAACCCCGGGCCAAAAGCAGGTTGGCAACATTCACGCACGCGATCAGCAGAATAAAACCCACTGCGGCCATCAGTAGCCACATGGTCTTGATCACGTCCTTGGGCAAAAAATCGTTATGCAACGGCTCCACCTGGATGCCCCAGCCTTTGTCGGACCTCGGATTATCCTGCGCAACGCGGTTGGCCACGACGTCCATGTCCGCCTGCGCCTGTTTTATGGATACGCCCGGCTTTAAGCGTCCGAAGACAAGCAGCCAGTGAAAATCATGGTTGAGTTGTTCCGGCTTGAAGACCAGCGGAGTAAAAACATCCCCATCCATCCGATCGGCGGTAGCCGATGGACGCACGCCAATCACCGTGTAAGGTTCGCCATCCAGGCGCAGTTGCGTGCCAATAATGTTGCGGTTCGCACCCAGACGCTCCCAGATCCGGTGGGTGAGAATGACGACGTGGTCTTTTCCGGCTTGCCCCTCTTCGGGCAGAAAATAACGGCCCATCCAGGGCTTTTCGCCAAAAAACTTGTCGTAGAAGCCCGGAGTGGTACGGTTGCCACTGACTACTTCCGGCGCGGTACCGGGCATCGCCAGATTGAAATTCGCGCCGGCGGAACTCACCAAAATCTGGAAGGTTGTATTCTGCCGCTTCCAGTCTTCAAAATCGCCGGCTGCAACGCCATTCCGGCTGCCTTGTATCTTCGACCATACGACTACTAGTTGCCCGGGATCGGGATACGGCATGGACTCAAACAACGTGGCATAGATCACGCTGAAAATCGCGGTGGTCGCGCCAATGCCCAGCGCGAGCGTCAATGCCGCGACCATCGCGAAGCCATAGTTCTTTTTCCACAAGCGAAATCCGAAACGTATGTCGCGCCAGAAATTCATTGTCATTCCCCCGCAAACTCTTATTCGCTGAACCAATCCCGCGTTCCCAATCCCTCACTCGTACCGCAATGCCACCATGGATATACTCTCGCCCGCGGCGCTGATTGCCCGATCTACTCCATCCGCAAGGTTTCAGCCGGTTCAATCCGCGAAATTCGCACGGTCGGCAAGAAACTCGCCACCAAGGCGATCAGCAGCAGCCCGAATGACACCGACATCATCGTCAGCGGATCATTCGACTCGACTCCGTACAAATTGCCCTGCAAGACGCGCACCGCGAAAAACGCTATGCTCAGCCCAGCGATCAAACCGATCACGCTCGCTATTACGCCAGAGCGTCCGACTTCTGCCATGACCTGCCGTACCTCGGCTCCAAGCGCGATGCGAATGCCAATCTCACGCGTTCTCTGCACCACAAGATTCGATACCAAGCCATAAATGCCCACCGCCGAAAGCAACAGGGCCAGTCCGGCAAGTACGCCAAGAAGAAGGACCTGCACTCGTTGCAGAGTGAGATTTTCTTCCAGGAGATCGCTCATGGAATAAAAACCGGAGAACGGCAAACTTGGATCAACAGAAGTGAGCGCCTTCTGCATTGCACCGGCGATTCCAGCGAGCGGTTTGCTTGTCCGCACAATCCAGCTGGGCTGGAGCCACACGTGCGCCAAGTTAATGAGTCCCTGGTCCGCCTGTTTAGCTGGAACATAAAAAACAGGCTCTACGCCAAGGGGAGCTTTTGGGCGTATACCAGGGCGCTTAGCGACATCGCCCACAATTCCGATGATTGTGTATGTGTGTCCTTCGGTCTGAATGTGACGGCCAATGGGATTTGGCTCGGCAAAAAATTGGCCGACAAAATCTTGATTGACCACGGCAACAAATTCCGACGTTGATGTATCACTTGTTTTAAATTCGCGCCCAGCGAGTATGGGAATTCGCAACGTCGCAAAGTATTCCGAGGTCACATAGGCCTCACTCGACGCCACACTGGAATCCGCAACACGAATCTTTCCGTCTATGAGCTTTACGCCGTCATTCAGTCCGCGTTCATAAGGAACGCTCAAGCCTACGGCGGCATTCTCAACTCCGGGAATCCGATGCATCGCCATCAAGCTTTGGTCCAGCAAATTATGGAACGACTTCGCGTAGTGATAGCGCGCGTCATCGAGAGATAGTTTTGCCGTCATCACATTCGTGGCGTCAAAGCCCGGAGGCGTGTTTTCGAGATGGATGAGCGTGCGAACAAGCAGGCCTGCACCTGCCAACAGAACCACGGTCAGGGCAACCTCTCCTGCGATTAGCCCTTGCCGTAAACGGCCCGCGCCTCTCGCTCCGGCCTGAGAGCCGATGGCAATGGACGACCGCAAATCCACGCGCCGCGTTTGCAGAGCCGGAAACGCTCCGAAAAACAAACTGGCGATAACCGATACGCCATAGGTAAATCCCAGCACTCGCCAGTCAACAGCCAAGCCGCCAAGCGGGATTAGGTCGGGTGGCAAAAATCCAGTGAGGAATTTAAGAAGTGCAATAGCCATCCCCAAGCCGGCGCTTGCTCCAAGCAAAGCCAACAATAGACTTTCCGCCCAAAGCTGTCGCAGGATGGCCCAGCGCGTCGCGCCCAGGGCAAGACGTGTAGCAATCTCTGACGTGCGCCGCGTAATGCGCACGAGAGTAAGCCCGGCGAGATTTCCGCAAGCGATCAGCAGAATGAAGCTGACTGCCAACATCAGAACGACCACCGGCGTGCGTTCATCCGTACCATAGCCTGTGTTACGACCCATCGGGGCGGGATAGAACCATTCGTGTCCTTTGTATTTGCTGGCAAATTCAGCAAAGTAAGGTTTTCGCAAATGAGAAATTTGTGTTGCTGCTTGCTGCCAGCTCGCTCCGGCGGCCAAACGCAGAATGATTCCGCAATTGGATCCGCCGCATTCTCCGGTTGGCGCCGGTTGTAGCGGAGTCCAAACGTCAGCAATTTGCGTTGTCTGCGCACGCGGAGGCAATACCCCGACCACTGTGTAGGGTTCACCTTTTAGGTGAATTACATTTCCAATGATTTTCGGATCAGCTTGAAAAGCGTTTTTCCAGAGAGCATAACTGAGAATCGCGACTGGCGGTCCTCCGCGCCGGTCTTCATCCTCCGTGAATTCCCGCCCAAAATAGAGCGGCAGTTCCAGCACATCGAAGTAATGCGCTGAAACCCGCATCTCATGCACATAACGCACGCCTGAGCCCGGCGTCAATCCCGCCTGGAGATTGACGCCGCTAACCATTCCATACGAGGCTTCGCCCACTGCGGACACGTTGTCTCGCACCCAGTTCCAGGTATCGCCATCCATGCTGTCGTCATCCTCGCGGACCACTTTGCCCGTTTCCGGCACGATGCCTTCCTGATGCAGCATCAACACCCCTAATTGTTCGGGGTGCGGGTACGGCAAAGGACGCAAGAGAAATCCGTTGAGCAGACTAAATACCGCAGCGTTCACCCCGATGCCCAATGCAAGCGTCAATATGACAGCAAGAGAAAAGCCCGGGGCTTTCTTCAATTGCCTGAATGCATGGCGCACGTTTTGTGAAAATCCGCTCATGTTTTTTGCTACTCGTACCGCAAGGCCACCATAGGATCGACTTTCGCTGCGCGGCGGGCGGGGATCAATCCTGCTAGTACGCCGACTGCCGCAAGCAGTACAACAACCACCGCAAGAGAAATCGGGTCACCCGCGTTTAATCCAAATAACAAGCTGTATAACGCGCGGCTGCTCGCGAGTGCCAATGGAATTCCGGCTGCAAGGCCAATCGCGATCAGCATCATGCCCTCGCGCAACACCAGTTTCACCACGTCGCCTCGCTGAGCGCCGAGCGCTATGCGCATGCCGATCTCACGCGTGCGGCCCGCCACCGTGT
The DNA here is from genome assembly GCA_963831435.1 of uncultured Acidobacteriota bacterium. Taxonomy (GTDB): domain Bacteria; phylum Acidobacteriota; class Terriglobia; order Terriglobales; family Acidobacteriaceae; genus JAICKN01. The sequence continues at coordinate 52,128 of CAWHQK010000121.1, read as the reverse complement.
ACGACATCACTCCATACAATCCGATACATGCAAGCAGCAGCGCCAATCCCGCGAAGAATGTCGAGAGCTTGGCCAGAGCAATCTCGCTCCCCGCACTATCGTCCACTAAGCCCTCGAGCGTCTTGGCAAACGAAATCGGCAAATTGGGGTCGGCACTCTTAATCTGGGTCATCACGTTCGCAACCGATGCCGAGGGATCGCCTGCGACTTGCGCTTCGAGTACGATCTGGACCGGGTCAGGCATCTGCTGAAACGCCAGATAGAACCTTGGGGGAATGGCTTCGCGCAGACCGCTGCCATGGTCCTTGGCGTTACGCGAGACGCCGATGATCGTGATCGGTTTGTTTATCCAATTCGGGTCGTCAATCTTGAACCGACGGCCGATTGGGCTTCGCCCCGCAAAGAAGTGCTTGACCATTGCCTCATTGACGACAGCCACGCGGGTTGAGGTGTTCGTGTCGTGCGCCTCAATTCCTCTACCAACAAGAATTGGGATGCCGACGACTCCGAAATAATCCGGGCCGACGTAGTCTTCTCTAGCATTTCGATCGTCCGCACTCTGATTCTCAAAGCCCGGCACAATAATTGCGTCACTAGACTCGGTGTGAGCGAACAGCCCATTCGTCGAATACGTAACCGCCCGCACGCCCGGTGTATGCATAAGCCGAGCGGCCAATTGCTCCGCCAGCGGTTTCATTTTTTCGCTGCCGTATCCTCCAGCCCTCGGATCGAGCCTTGCGATCACCAGATGGCCGCGTTTGTATCCGAAGTCCTGTGTCATAAGCTTCTGCAGGCCGTGCACTAGAAGCCCGGCCACAAAGAGAACGAGTAGCGACAGCGCAACTTGCCCTGCAATCAGTCCCTTGCCCCATCCGAACCGTGAGCCGGAATCCGCGATTGTTCTAGTGGTGTCTTTCAGGGTGGGTGCAACTCGTACTCGTATTGTTCGCAACGCGGGTACCAGACCGAAAAGAATTCCTGTGAGTAGTGAAACTAAGAATGTGAAGGACAACACGCGCAGATCTGGAACTACCGGCAAGACTGCATCGGATTCAACGATCCTTACCAGGATGCGTACTCCCCAGATTGCAAGCAGTGAACCTGCCACGCCGGAAATGAAAGCCAGCAGAACGCTCTCAGTGAGGAGTTGCTGCAACACTCGTTTCGGATTTGCGCCAATTGCAAGCCGAACTGCTATTTCGCGGCTTCGTACCGACGCGCGCGCAAGCAGCAGATTGGCCACATTTACACAGGCAATGAGCAATACCAGTCCAACCATGCCCATGAGCAGCAGTAAAGGCGTTTTGTAGTCGGTACGGAGTTCAGAAACTCCCGCTCCACCGGATGCGACACTAATAGGCATATCTCGAATCGCATTCCTGTCATCCGCAGAGAGTGAAGCGCCGTAATCGCCTTGCTGGATTTGTTTGAAGACAATATTGAGGTTCGCTTCCACCTGCGACGCGGCAACTCCTGGCTTGAGTCGACCGATCAGTGTGAGCCACGACCGGTTCGGGTCGTTACGCCAGTTGCGGCCACGCACAATCTCAGGCTGCATGCTCAGCGGAACAAAGAAAGCCATGCGCTCGCCAATAACATCGCCATTAAAACCAGCAGGTGCGACTCCGACAACGGTGAATGGATAACCGTTCAGCCGAATGTCTCTCCCAATGATTGAAGGCGACATGGCAAATTTATGCTGCCAGTATTCGTGTCCGAGCACGACTACCGGATTCGCATTCTCGGCAGTATCGTCAGAATCCGAAAGCAGGCGTCCAGCGGCAGGTTCGAGCCCGAACACGGCGAAGTAATTGCCGCTCACCATGCGTCCGGTCATCTTTTCGTCTGGAGCCTGGCCTTGTGCGCTATCGACTTGAATGTGATGGTCGCTTGCAGCGGCGGACAACCCAGTAAACACGACATTTCTGTCGCGCAACTCCTTATATAAAGGATAGGAAAAAATGTCGGTTCGCGGAGTTCCATTAGAGCGGCCATTCGGATCTGTTGGATTTCCAACGGAGACCAGTTCCTGCGGATTGCTTACCGGCAACATCTTGAGCAGCAGCGCATTCACCACTGTGAAGATGGCTGTATTCGCGCCGATGCCAAGCGCCAGTGTCAGAACCGAGACAACTGTGAAAGCCGGGCTCTTTCGCAACTGCCGCAGCGCGTAGCGAATGTCCTGCAACAATCCAGCCATAAATTTCTCCTCACTCGTACCGCAAAGCCACCATCGGATCCACCTTCGCCGCGCGGCGCGCAGGAATGTAGCAGGCCAGCAGCGCGACGAAAACGAGAAATATGATTACTGCGGCAAATGTCACAGGATCGGTTGCCGTGATGCCAAAGAGTAGGGAGCGCATGGTACGTGTGATCGCAAGAGATGCGGCAACCCCGAATCCGATTCCCGCGAGCGTCGTGCGCAGTCCCTGGCCGAGGACCATCGTCAGTACATCGCGGGGCCGCGCACCCAGCGCGATCCGAACGCCAATCTCGCGGGTACGGCGGTTGACGAGATATGCCATCACGCCGAACACGCCCGCCATCGCCAGTATCAGCGCAACCGCTCCGAATAACGCGACGAGGACCAGGTTGAATCGCCGTGATCCGAACGATTCTGAGTAGACATGCGAAAACGTTCCAAACTTCGGCGGAATTTCGGGATTCATGTCATGCAAAATTTCGCGGGCCGCGGCTGTAATCGTGCTGGGATCGGAGTGGCTCAGCATGGTTACCGTGACAAAGGGAAGCGGACGTTGAAACAGGTCTCCATAAACCGTGGGGCGCGTCGGTTGGTCGAGACCATATTCGTGAACGTCGCCGACGATCCCGACAATCGTGAGCAGCCGCAAATCGCCGTCCATGTTCCCGAACTCGATCGTGTGGCCAATCGGGTTTTGCCCGGGCCAGCGTTCGCGCGCCAGTGATTCGCTGATCACCGCAACATGCTGGGTATCTGGCCCGTCGCGATCAGCGAACATGCGTCCTTTAATAAGAGGGATTCCGAGAGTCTCGAAATATCCCTCCGTCACGGCGCCGTAATCCGCCGTGCCGACTCGTTGTTTGTCACGAAACAGAGAGCCAAATAACTTACTAAGCGACGGTAAGTCAGCGGGAGTCTTAGGCTGTTCATCCGGATTCATTAGCAGGAACGCGCCGTTACTGAGTCCTCCTGCCATGGGCAATCCGGTCGCCGCACCCACATTGCGCACGCCGGGAATTGTTTTCAGACGCTCAACTAGATTGCGAAAGAAGAGCGCTTGGCTGAGCTTTCCCTTCTGATCGTTCCACTCCACCATGGGCAAAGAAATTTCCATCGTCGTGATTTTGTCAACGCGGAATCCAGGATCGACCTCGAGCACTTTCATCAAACTGCGCCCAAGCAGTCCCGCGCCAACTACCAAAGCCAACGTGATGGCGATCTGGGCCGCAACGATTCCGCGTCCGATTCGTTGACTACCCTGCGATCCGGCTTGAGCATGAGCTGACCTCGCTAAAGCATCGCGCGCGTTACCGCCCGTCGCGCGCACCGCCGTGAAGATACCGAGTCCTACCGCGATAAATGAGCAAAGCAGAAGCGCGAATACAAGGACCGAAACATTGACAGAGACTTCGTTCAGTCGCGGCAGGCTCGCCCGCGCCAATGCAAGCAATCCATTTATGCCGAAAAAGGCGGCAAGCACACCAAGGCCCCCACCGATAAGCGAAAGAACGAACGCTTCCGTGACGAACTGCCGGACCAAACGTATTCGCGCCGCACCCAGCGCGGTGCGAATGGCAAGTTCCCGCTCTCGCACTGAGCCCTGCGCCAGGCGTAGATTTGCGACGTTCGCGCACGCCACCAGCAAAAGAAATCCCACTGCCCCGAGCAATATCAGCAGAGCTGGCCGCGTCTCGCGCGTCATCGAATCCCGCAACGAAACGACTGTCGCATCCTTGAGCAGATAATCGCCTTTTTCGGTGGAATTTTCGAAAATACGGCGCCCGATCGTGCTTAGTTCTGCATTCGCCTGCGTAGGAGTCACTCCGTCCCGCAGGCGTCCAACCGCGTTATAGTTATGCGCTGTTCTGCTTGGGTTTTCCCCTTCGCGGTCCGCCGCGACCCACAATGCCACATCCCGCGGAAACTCAAACCCCGGCGGCATCACTCCGGCGATGGAATAAACGGCATTGTCAATCTTCAGGTGCAACTGTGATAAGTCCGAAGACGCGCCGAGATACTGCTTCCAATATCCATAACTGACCACTGCGACCGGCGCTGCTCCTTTAACATCATCGGAAGCGCTCAAGCCGTGTCCTCTGATCGGCTCAACCCGAAACACATTAAAGAATTCTGCTGACACGTAGCCAACGATTGAACTGGTCGGCTGCGAACCGCCTGAAACCGCTGCCGGCTGGGGTGCCGTACTTCGCCATCGTTTCGAAACTGTGGCTCTGATCGCGGAAGTCATCGAAATTTGGGTCGGCCAGCCGGTTCCAGTTTCCATTTGGCTGGACTTCAAAGATCGCCATGATGCGGCTTGGATCGTTGTAAGGCAAGGGCCGCAGCAACACTCCATACACAACGCTGAAGATCGCCGTGGTCGCGCCAATGCCGAGGGCCAGCGTAAGCAGCGCGACAACCGTGAAACCAGGACTCCTGTGCAACTGCCGCAGCGCATAGCGTAGGTCCTGTAGTAAGGCGTTCATCATGCCCTCCTCAGATCAAAATAAAATACGCGTCACTCATACCGCAGCGCCACCATGGGGTCCACCTTCGCTGCCCGCCGCGCGGGGATGTAGCAGGCTCCTAAAACAACCGCCATAAGAAGTGCCGACACAGCAAGAAATGTTTGTGGGTCATTCGCGCTTACTTCAAACAACATGCTCGAGAGAACACGCGTCGCCGCAAGAGACGCAACAAATCCAAGAGCGGTACCTATTAGCGCCAAACCAGCGCCATAGCGAAGCACGAGACGGAGGACATCTTCCCGCGTCGCACCCAAGGCCATCCGTATTCCGATCTCATTTATCCGTTGGCTCACTGAATATGCTACGACTCCATAAAGGCCGATGGCGGCCAGCAATAACGCGAGCGCGGCAAACACGCCAATCAGTTGTGAAGAAAATCGTGGTTGCGAGACTGATCCATTCAGAAGATCATCCATCGTTTTCACGCCAGAGAGAGTAACGTCCTTATCTATAGCACTGGCTTGCGCCTGCAAAGCGGCAGTCAAATTCGTTGGGTCGGCTGCGGCTCGCACCACAAGGTTCATCATCGACGCGGAAAATTGCGCATAGGGAACGTACATCTCCGGCTCCTCCGGTGCGTTGAGCGCAATTTGCGTAATGTTTCCAACGACGCCGATAATTTCGCGGGCCGGCTGCTGGTCCCCCATGAGTTGCAGACGTTGACCAATAGCGTCGGTGCGGGGGAAGTAGCGCCGCGCAAATGCCTGATTGACCACGACTACTCCCGGAGAATCCGCGCTGTCCTGTTCTCCAATCCGCCGCCCACGCAGCAGAGGAATGCGCATGGCCGATAGATACCCCGGGGTCACCTGGCGAAATTCAGAGTCATCGAATTGACTTGGGCCATAGATGCGACCGGGAATATGGAAAGGATCATCATTACGTCCGCTCAGAGGGAGTATCGAGGTCGCGCCTACCGCTTCCACTCCCGGCAACGCTCTGACCCGTTCTTCAAACTGCTGCCAGAACCTTGTCCGCTTTTGAGGATCGTCATTGCTGTACAAAGGTGGATTCAGACTGAGCTGAGCAGTAATCACATGTTCAGTTTGAAAACCCGGAGATACATGGATCAACTTCCAAAAACTTTTTAACAGTAGTCCCGCGCTCGCCAGCAGAGTAAGCGAGATCGCAATTTCGCCAATCACGAGGGCGCTACTCATCCGTTTGTGCGAAGCCGATTGCGAGGCGCGTCCAGCCTGCTTTAGTTGATCGGCGGAGGCGCGGCCAGAGACCTGCAATGCCGGGAACAAGCCAAAAATAATTCCAGTAAGCAATGAGACGCCAAAACTAAATGCAAGTACCGCCAGATCAATGCGGCTGCTGGAGAGGCGAGGAACATCTGTTGGCCCCAAGAAGCGCAGCAGATTGATCGCGCCAAAGGCAACAAACACACCCAACATGCCGCCCAGAATAGATAGAGTCATGCTTCCAGTAAGGGCCTCGCGGACCATGCGTGAGCGGCTCGCGCCCAACGCCGCGCGAAGGGCAAATTCTTTTTGCCGCGAGACGGAACGCGCCAGAAGTAGATTGGCAACGTTGGCGCATACGATCAGCAGCAACAGCCCGACAGCGCCCCACATGAGCAGCAAAACTGGACGTGTTGGGCCTAGCAGCACCTCCCGCAATGGCCGTTGCCGCATCCACCAGCCTTTGTTTGTGTCGGGATACTGTTTTTGCAGGCGTAAAGCGATTGCATCTAGATCGGCTTTAGATTGTTGCAGGGTTACGCCCGGACGCAAACGTCCAATCATTTTTAACGAGTGAAACAGGCGGATGTTCATCCAATGGTTCAACATGGGAATGGGCACCCAAATCTGAGCTTCACTCAGCAGCGGCAAATCTGACGGCAGTACGCCAACTATTGTCAGGTCCGCCCCATCCATCCTGATCGTGCGCCCAACAACATTGCGGTCGGCGCCAAAATCGCGCTGCCAGAGGCCATAGCCAAGGATCGCCACCTGAGGCAAATTCACCTGCTCGTCCGATAAATCAAAATCCCGACCGAGCAACGGGTGCGTTCCGAGGCAATTAAAAAAATTTGCCGAGGCAGTCTGCGAGAGAACCTGTTCTGGCCTGTCGCCGATCAAGTTCGAAGGGCCGGGGCTATAGCCCATAACCGCAAGGCAGCTAAAGCTCCGGTTATCCCGGCGATAATCCTGAAAATCGAGAGGAGAAACGGCAGCTTGGTCCGACATCGGAAACTTGCCATTGAGCCAAACCAATTGGTTGGGTGATCGAAAAGGAAGCGGGCGAAGCAGTACAGCTTCAATCACGCCAAAGATGGCGATGTTTGCGCCGATGCCAAGCGCGAGCGTTAGCAGTGCGATGGCGGTGAAGCCAGGACTCTTGCGTAATTGTCGCAGGGCGTAGCGAATGTCTTGAAGTAATCCGCTCATATTCACAAACCTTTTCTGCAAATCACTGGTACCGCAGCGCCACTATCGGAGGCACCTTTGCCGCGCGGCGCGCCGGAATGTACGCGGCGATGAATGTCGCGACTGCAAGAACTACCAAAGCCGTGACCAATTGCATTGCATCGGATCGTCTGAGGAAATGCTTTCCGTTTGTCCCGCACTTCTTCCCGCATGGGGCTCGTGACCGTGTCGTCATCATCTTGATTTGGTTTAATGACGCCAGGTCCGTGAGAACCTTGGACCGGCAAGGAACGCAACATTACGGCATTGATGACGCTGAAGATCGCCTTATGGGCGCCAATTCCTAGAGCAAGTGAGAAGATAATCGTCGCGGTGAACGTGGGACTTTTTCGCAGCTGCAGCAGCGAATAGCGAATGTCTTGGAAGAATCCAGTCATCGGTCATCACTTCATACAACGACACTTCACCCGTGATCGCGCAAAGCGCAATTGAGCTTATTGCGCAGAATTTAGGCCAAAATATTATGCATGCACGTCCGCCATTAGCTTTTGCAGCTCTTCTTCGGCGACCACCTTGCCGTCGAATAAATGCACTTCCCTCTCAGCGTGTTTAGCGAAGCGTGGGTCGTGCGTCACCATGCAGATGGTCGCGCCCTCGCGATGCAGGTTTTGCAGCAGCTCCATGACGGCTTCTCCGTTGCGCGAGTCGAGGTTTCCAGTAGGTTCGTCAGCGAGGAGAATGGAAGGATGCCCGCCGAGCGCACGGGCCACAGCAACACGCTGCTGCTGACCTCCAGAGAGTTGGGACGGATAATGCCGCACGCGGTGCGCCATGCCCACGCGCTCGAGCGACTCCATCACGCGTTTCTTGCGGTCCGCCGAAGGCATCTTCTGCCGGTAGGTCAGAGGTAGCTCGACATTCTCATAAACCGTAAGATCGCCAATAAGGTTAAAGCTCTGGAAGATGAACCCGATCTCCTGGTTACGGATGCGCGAGCGGTCGCCGAAGTCCAGGTTTTCGACAGGCTTGTTGTTTAGCAGATACTTTCCCGCCGTGGGTGTATCCAGTAATCCAATAATGGAGAGCAGTGTGGACTTGCCGCAGCCCGAAGGCCCTGACATGGCCACGTATTCACCTTTGCTGATCGTAAGATGAACACCTGAGAGGGCGTGCGTTTCAATTTCGTCCGTGTAAAAAACCTTGGTGAGTTCTTCAATTTGTATGAGCGGCTGTCTTGTTTCTGGCATTGAAATTTGCCTCTTTGATTTTGATTTTTCTAGTCGAGCCGAATTCGGTCTGTATTGTCCCAACGTGACATATCAGAAAGAATTACCGTGTCCCCTTCATGTAACCCTTCAATAACCTGGATTGCATTCACCGATGCTCGTCCCACCTTCACAGGCACTCGCACCGCACCCTTCTGGTCAGGATCAAGCTTAAACAAACTGATGGTGCTGTCCTCTTGTCCAAAAGCAGGCCGACCCACGTAAAGAACATTGTCCAGCCGTTCCAGATCAATGGTCCCGTCAACGCTCAAATCGGGACGCGCGCCCTTGGGAAGGTCGCCGGTGAGCTTCACATCCACCGTTACCGTTCCGTTCTGAACTGCTGGGTCCACGCGCGTTACGTTTCCTGCGACGATGCCATTGTGCGTGTCAACCGAGGCTGGCTCGCCAATCTGCACGTCCCGTGCTTGCGTTTCCGCAATTTTCAATTCGGCCATCAGGTGATTCGGCTGGATCACTTTTGCCAGCATTGTTCCCGGCATAACGTGCTGTCCAACCTCCAGCGGCAGGTCCACCAGCACCCCGTCAATTCCCGCGCGGACTTTCAAATCGTCGAGCTGCTTTTGCTTTAGCTGTGCCAAAGTCTGCATCTGGTCTACCTTGGCTTTCTGTTCCAAAAGTTGCGCGACAATTGCTTTTTCCGCGATGGTCAGCCTCTGCCCTTCCAAATCATTTCTGGTCGTCAATTCATCAGCCTTGCTCTTGGAAGTCTTATAAGCTAAGCCAGAAATTACACCCAGGTCGTAGAGCGCTTTGTCCGTTTCCGCCTGCAACGTTGCCTGTGAATGGTCCGCCTCCACCGTGGCCGCACCCGCTTTTTGGTCCATTAGGTCGCTATTCAACTTCACTTCCAGCGCCTGATACTCCGCTTGGGCCTCCTTCAACTGAAGCTGCGCATCCACCGCTGACTGCTCTGTCGCAGGATTGCTCATCTCCGCGAGCACAGAGTCGGCCTTCACCTGGGAACCAGGCAGCATGTGTATGCGGATGACCGTGGCTTCAGTCTCCGCAGGTATTTGACGGGTGAACTCCTGACTTGGAATCAAAGTTCCTAGTCCGCGAACCTGCCGCAGCATGGGACCGCGCTTTACCGTGTCGGTCCACACCGTGCCGCGCTCAACTTCCGGAGCGGCTGGCTTGAGTCGTGAAATACCAATGCTGGCGGCAACTACCGCCACCACAGCAATACTCAGCCAGATGGCTTGGCGGCGGCGCTTTTGTAATTTGAATTCTGGGCGGGCGATATCCATCGCAGAAGGATAATGCAAATGCCGGGCCATTGCGCCAGGAACATCTAAGGAATTGAAATGATTAGGCTAAGAAGGCTTTCGGGAAATTAAATTTGCACGACTAAGTGTCCCCTGGCGAACCAAGCTGTCCATTCCCGGACAGGCGATTAAGAGACCTAAATGCGCAGCTATGAAGCCATTGAGAGTAACATGGGTCCGAAGATCTGCTCCGCGCGAACAGGATTAAACCAGCATCTTGGGCTCGCACGGCAGGTTGGTGGGAATCACGATTTCCACGGAGGCACCCGGATTGGCATTGCGAATCCGCAATTCGCCTCCTATGTCCAGCGCCCTCTGCCGCATGCCGCCGATTCCAACGCCGAAGCTGCCGGGGCGAAATTCAACAATCTTTTCCGCGAGCCCAATGCCGTCATCCTGGATCGCAACCATCAGATTGCCCTCCTGCAAAGTGACCGTCACCCACACGTTGTGGGCCTTCGCATGGCGAAATACGTTGCTGAGGGCTTCCTGAATAATCCGGAACACGGTAGTTTCCAGTTCATTGGCCAGCCGCGGCAAATCATCCGGCTGCACTTCCAAATGTGTCTTGATCCCGCTGCGGTTGGTAAGCCCATCCAGATACCAGCGCAAAGCGGAAAGCAACCCTACTTCATCCAATAAGGGAGGATGCAAAAGATGCGAAATGCTTCTCACCTGTTGAATGGTCCGGTCAACCAGTTGTATGGCGTCACTCAAATTCTGTTTTTCTGGGGCCGCCAACTTCTTCTTGAGCATTCCATCTAAAATCATTTTGGCGGCGATAAGTTCCTGACCCAATCCATCGTGGATGTCGCGCGCAATCCTTCGGCGCTCCTCATCCTGCAGTTTCATCAGACGCGTAGAGAGGCGGCGCAATTCGGCGGTGCGGTCATCCACCATCCGCTCCAGTTCAATCGCGTTCTCCCGCATGGATTGTTCCAGGAGTTTGCTGTCGTGAATATCGGAACAGGTACCGTACCAGCGGGAGATATTACCTTCCACGTCACGAAGAGGCACGGCGCGCATGCGGAACCAGCGATAAACATCGTTCCCGCTGCGTAAACGGTATTCCGCTTCGTAAAGTTTTCCCGATTCCACGCACCGTTTCCATTCTTCCAGGCACCACTTCACGTCTTCGGGATGCACGTAGGAAAAATAATCGAGGCTTCCCAGGGAAATTTCAGCGCCCGTATACTCGTAAAACCGTTCGCTAACATATTCGCTCTTGCCATCCGCCTTTGTGCTGAAAATTATGTCCGGCGCCGTGGTAATAATGGCGTCCAACTCCTGATTTTTGCGTCCCAACTGGTTGTTGACATTTTCAAGGATCGCATTACGCCTCTCCAATTCTTCTGTACGATCCAAGACCCGCTGTTCCAACTCACGATTTAACCTGCGAAGTTGCTGCGTCTTGCGATAAAGCTCCGCGAACACGCTGACTTTTGCCCGCAACAGTTCGGGTACAACCGGGACGGAAATATAGTCAACGGCGCCGCGTTGATATCCCTTGAGACGGTCAAGGTCGGTGAGGTGTACGGCGGAGATGAAGATGATTGCTGTCTTCTGGTAGCGCGGATGCTGACGGATAATTTCTGCTAATTCAAATCCATCAATCTCCGGCATGCTAACGTCCATGAGGACGACCGCAACATCGGTTTTTAGAAGATGCTCCAGGGCCTCTCTTCCTGAGGTGGCTTTGATGAGGTTCTCGCCCAGTTCGCCGAGTATGGCTTCATAGCTCAGCAATTTTCCTGGCTGGTCGTCCACCATCAGGATATTGACTCTTTCGGTCATGGTCGCTTGTGGCAAATGGTTTTCATCCTTTTCTCGTTACCGGTGCAGCCACATCCTCAAGGCGGAAAGCAATTGCTCGGTGTTCACAGGCTTCGCCAGATACTCTGAAGCTCCAGCTTCCAGGCACTTTTCCCGGTCGCCCTTCATGGCCTTCGCCGTCAGCGCGATAATTGGTATCCGCCGAAAACTTGTGTTTTGCCGGATTACCTGCATGGTTTCATAGCCGTCCATCTCTGGCATCATGATATCCATCAGGACGATCGCAACGTCGGGAGTTGATTCCAGGGTAGTGATGGCCTCGCGGCCGGTTCCCGCCGTGAGCACGGTCATCCCGCGGCGCTCCAGAACGCTGCTGAGCGCGAAGATATTCCGTACGTCGTCATCCACTACCAGGACTTTCTTTCCTACCAGCGCTTCATCCGATTGGTGCAAACGATCCAGCAGTTTCTGTTTTTCTGGAGGAAGATCGGCCACCACGCGGTGCAGGAACAGCGACGTTTCGTCCAGTAATCTCTCCGGAGATTCCACCCCTTTGACAACCACACTGCGCGCCAGTGTATGCAGGCGGGAATCTTCATCGGAGGAGAGTTCTTTCCCGGTGAATACCACCACTGGCAAATCAGTGACGGAGGGATTATCCCGCAAACGTTCGAGAACATCGAAACCCGACATATCAGGAAGGCGAAGGTCCAATACAACGCAATCAAAAGGATCCTCAGTCACCTTACTTAACGCATCCTTCCCCGTAGACGCCACCGTGACATCAATGTCCTGATAGCCAAGCAGCTCTCGAATGCTCAACTGTTCCGCCGGATTGTCTTCGACAACCAGCAAACGCTTGCGGCGCGGCGCCGAGTACTCTTTGATTCTCGACAATGCGGCCGTAATCTCATCCGGAGTCGCAGGCTTGGTCACGAATGCGAATGCCCCTCTCGCTAAACCGTGGTTGCGGTCCTCATCCAGGGTCAACATCTGCACCGGAATATGCCGTGTTGCCGGATCTTGCTTTAAGTGATTCAACACAGTCCAGCCCATCATGTCGGGCAGGAACACATCCAGCGACACGGCTGTGGGATGAAATTCGCGGGCGAGCGCAAGCGCCGTCGCGCCATTCATTGCAACCAGTACTTTGAACCCCTGGTCTCGCGACAGATCGCACAGCAACCTCGCATAATGTGGATCGTCTTCGACGATCAGCAATACGGCGTCATCCGGCTGCAGGTTCTCGCGATCGTCCGGGATCTGTTCAACCGGTAGTTCCGCTACTTTCACCGCCGACAGCTGCAGCGGAGACACATACGCCTGTGGCTTGTTCTCTGGAACCACCATCGCTACAGGTCCCACGTACGTCTTGGGCAAATACAGGGTAAAGCTGCTGCCTTTGCCCGGAGCGCTGCGCAATTGTATTTCGCCGCCAAGCAAACTCGCCAACTCACGACTGATGGCCAGTCCTAGACCAGTACCGCCGTACTTGCGGCTGGTGCTGGCATCTGCCTGTTGGAACGGCTCAAAGATAATCCGCTGTTGCTCTGACGGAATGCCGATTCCCGTATCGGAAACCTCAAACGCTATAACGGCACCAGCGGTATCCAGCACGGGATGATTCTCGCTCCAGCCGCTTGGTGCTTGCGATACGGACAACCTCACTCCTCCTTGCGCAGTAAACTTAAATGCATTCGAGAGCAGGTTCTTCAGGACCTGCTGCAGGCGCTTGGAATCCGTCACCAGGCTCCGGGCGAGGTGGGGATCAGAAACGACTTCGAAGCTTAGCTTCCGGTTTTCCGCTTCATGACGGAATGGCCGCGCAACCATGTCAAGCAGGCTGCCGAAAAATACTTCCTGCGCATCCACGGAAACCGTGCCCGACTCGATCTTGGAAAGATCAAGAATGTCGCTGATGAGGTTCAGCAGGTCTGTTCCTGCGCCGTGAATGGTGCGCGAGAATTCCACCTGCTTCGGCGTCAAGTTGCCGTCAGGATTGTCACTGAGCTGCTGCCCCAGAACCAGAATGCTGTTGAGAGGCGTACGCAATTCGTGGGACATGTTGGCAAGAAATTCGGATTTGTACTTGGAGGTAAGCGCCAACTCTTCCGCTTTCTCTTCCAGCGCGCGGCGCGCCTGCTCAATTTCCTGGTTCTTGCGTTCGACTTCCACGTTCTGTTCCGCGAGCTGTTGCGCTTTTTGCGCCAACTGCTCGTTCGTCTGCTGCAACTCTGTTTGCTGGGTCTGCAGCTCGGTAGCGAGTTGCTGCGACTGCTTGAGCAAACCTTCGGTCTGCATGGTGGCTTCAATACTGTTGAGCACAATGCCAATGCTGGCGGTGAGTTGCTCCAAAAATGCTAATTGCAGGTCTGTAAAGTTATTTAAGGATGCCAGTTCGATCACGGCTTTTACGCGGTCTTCAAAAAGCACGGGAAGAACGATCACATTTCGCGGAACCGCTTCGAACAAGCCCGAACGGATGGCGACAACGTCTTCTCCTAAATCAGAAATCAACATCCGCCTCTTATCTTCAGCGCATTGCCCCACTAATCCTTCTCCGGGAAGGATCCGCCGCAAGTGGCCATTCTCGCCGTCGTCCGCGAATGCGGAAAGCAGTACCAACCCGGCCGATTTTTCCGTTTCCATCTGGTAAATCACGCCCTGCTGCGCATTCACCAGCGGGGCCAGTTCCGAAAGCAACAATCTCCCTACAGTCACCAAGTCGCGTTGCCCTTGCAACATTCCGGTAAAGCGAGCGAGATTGGTTTTGAGCCAGTCCTGTTCTGTATTGCGATCGGTCGTAAGACGGAGGTTATCAATCATTCGATTGATGTTGTCTTTCAGTTCCGCCACTTCACCACGGGCGTCCACTTGAATGGATCGCGTCAAGTCACCTTTGGTAACGGCGGTGCCCACTTCGGCAATCGCGCGCACTTGGTTCGTAAGGTTGTCGGCAAGCAAGTTCACGTTGCCGGTAAGATCTTTCCACGTTCCAGCGGCGCCCGGCACGTTCGCCTGGCCGCCCAGGCGGCCTTCCACGCCCACTTCACGCGCAACGGTCGTGACCTGGTCAGCAAATGTCGCCAGCGTGTCCGTCATGTTGTTGATCGTTTCCGCCAGCGCTGCCACTTCACCCTTGGCGTTCACCGTCAGCTTCTGAGTGAGATTTCCGTTGGCGACGGCGGTCACAACTTTCACGATACCGCGCACCTGCTCGGTAAGGTTTGCGGCCATCACGTTCACGTTGTCGGTAAGATCTTTCCATGTTCCGGCCACGCCGGAAACCTTCGCCTGTCCACCAAGCTTGCCGTCAGTGCCAACTTCACGCGCAACACGCGTGACTTCAGCGGCGAAAGCATTCAACTGGTCCACCATCGTGTTGATCGTGTTCTTGAGCTCGAGAATTTCTCCCTTTACGTCCACGGTGATCTTGCGTGACAAATCGCCGCGGGCCACTGCCGTTGTGACTTCGGCGATATTTCGCACCTGGCCGGTCAAGTTTCCGGCCATCGCGTTCACCGAATCCGTCAAATCCTTCCACGTTCCAGCCACGCCGGAAACGTTTGCCTGGCCGCCCAATCGGCCTTCAGAACCCACTTCACGGGCTACGCGAGTCACTTCCGCGGCAAATGAGCGCAACTGCTCGACCATCGTGTTGAGCGTTTCTTTAAGCTGTAGGATTTCGCCGCGCACGTCTACTGTGATCTTCTTAGACAAATCACCGTTGGCAATCGCCGTCGCAACTTCCGCGATGTTACGCACCTGACCAGTAAGGTTGCTGGCCATGAAGTTCACGTTGTCGGTAAGGTCCTTCCACGTACCGGCAACGCCCGGAACCACGGCTTGGCCACCCAACTTGCCGTCCGTACCCACTTCGCGGGCCACGCGCGTTACTTCGCCCGCGAATGCATTCAACTGGTCCACCATCGTGTTGATGGTCTCTTTGAGCAGCAAAATTTCGCCGCTCACGTTCACCGTAATTTTTTTGGACAAATCGCCGCTGGCAATCGCCGTTGCGACTTCCGCGATGTTGCGCACCTGGCCGGTAAGGTTTCCTGCCATGGAATTTACGGAATCGGTTAGATCTTTCCACGTCCCGGCGACACCGGGCACGCTCGCCTGTCCGCCAAGCCGACCTTCTGTTCCAACTTCGCGGGCCACGCGCGTTACTTCGCCGGCAAATGCATTTAATTGGTCCACCGTCGTGTTGATGGTCTCTTTGAGCAGCAGAATTTCGCCGCTCACATTCACAGTGATTTTCTTGGACAAATCGCCACTGGCAATGGCCGTCGAAACTTCCGCGATGTTACGCACCTGGCCAGTAAGGTTGCTGGCCATGAAGTTTACGTTATCAGTAAGATCCTTCCAGGTTCCGGCAACTCCCGGCACTTGCGCCTGGCCGCCAAGTTTTCCTTCGGTTCCAACTTCGCGGGCCACACGGGTCACTTCGCCCGCGAACGCATTCAACTGGTCCACCATTGTGTTGATGGTGTTTTTTAGTTTTAGAATTTCGCCGCGGACGTCGACCGTGATTTTGCGTGACAAATCGCCGCGAGCAACGGCAGTTGCCACTTCCGCGATGTTACGCACCTGGCCAGTAAGGTTGCTGGCCATGAAGTTCACGTTATCAGTAAGATCCTTCCAGGTTCCGGCAACTCCCGGCACTTGCGCCTGGCCGCCGAGTTTTCCTTCGGTTCCCACTTCGCGGGCCACACGGGTCACTTCGCCCGCGAAAGCATTCAACTGGTCCACCATCGTGTTGATGGTGTTTTTCAGCTCTAGAATTTCGCCTTTCACATCCACTGTGATTTTGCGTGACAAGTCTCCGCGCGCCACAGCCGTCGTAACTTCAGCAATATTTCTTACCTGACCCGTCAGGTTTCCGGCCATGGAGTTCACCGAATCGGTAAGGTCCTTCCATGTGCCGGCCACACCCGGCACGTTGGCCTGGCCGCCTAGACGGCCTTCCGTTCCCACTTCGCGTGCCACGCGCGTCACTTCGCCGGCGAACCGGTTTAACTGGTCCACCATCGTGTTGAGAGTTTCTTTGAGCTGTAAGATTTCGCCGCGCACGTCTACCGTGATCTTGCGCGATAAGTCGCCGCTCGCAATGGCGGTGGCTACTTCCGCGATGTTGCGCACCTGACCAGTCAGGTTGCTTGCCATGAAATTCACGTTGTCGGTAAGATCTTTCCACGTTCCGCCAACGCCCGGGACTTGCGCCTGTCCGCCAAGTTTTCCTTCCGTTCCCACTTCGCGGGCCACGCGCGTCACTTCGCCGGCGAACGCATTCAGTTGGTCCACCATCGTGTTGATGGTGTCTTTCAACTCCAGAATTTCGCCTTTCACGTCCACAGTGATCTTGCGGGACAAGTCGCCGCGCGCCACAGCAGTTGTGACCTCGGCAATATTTCGCACCTGGGCCGTCAAGTTTCCGGCCATGGCGTTGACGGAATCCGTAAGATCTTTCCATGTTCCCGCGACGCCTGGCACAACTGCCTGTCCGCCGAGTTTGCCGTCCGTTCCCACTTCGCGCGCCACGCGCGTTACTTCAGAAGCGAATGATCGCAACTGGTCCACCATCGTATTGATGGCTTCTTTCAACTGCAGAATTTCGCCGCGCACATCCACCGTGATCTTGCGCGACAAATCGCCGCTGGCGACCGCCGTGGCAACTTCCGCAATGTTGCGCACCTGGCCAGTCAAGTTGCTGGCCATGGAGTTCACCGAATCCGTAAGATCTTTCCAGGTACCAGCTACGCCGGGGACCTGCGCCTGGCCGCCCAGTTTTCCATCCGTTCCCACTTCGCGCGCCACACGCGTCACTTCTGCAGTGAAGATGCTCAACTGCTGAATCATCGTATTAACGATGTTCGCGGAGCGCAGAAATTCCCCTTCCAGCGGCCTGCCATCCACGTCCAAACGCACGATCTGGCTGAGATTGCCCTGTGCGACGCCCGCTATGGCCCGCGTCACTTCCGTGGTGGGACGCAACAGGTCCTCCACCAGCGTGTTGACCGAACCCTCCATTTCACCCCACGCGCCTCGTGCAGCATTGAAGCGAGTCCGTTCCCGCGTTCTGCCTTCTTTTCCAACCACTTGCCCAACGCGGGCCAGCTCCTGCGCCATCTGTTGATTGGCGGAAACAATCTCGTTGAAGGTGTCGGCGATTTTCCCGTTCAAGCCTGTCCACGAACCCGGCAAACGGACGGAAAAATCCCCGTCCCGCATGGTTTGGAGTGCGGTCAGGATCAGGCCAAAGTCCGCTTGGTGCGGTTCCTCAACCAAAGTGGAGTGTCCATTTTTGCGCGAATCTACAGGACGTGAATCTACACGACGTGAATCTAATGCACGCGCTGCGTCCGACGTAACAGCCGTCGTACGGTTATCGTTTTTCTTCATGCTCAGTTCCCCGACAGAGCCGGTTGACTCAATGTCCCGCTGAAAGGTTCTCTGTTGCTGCTACTGAGCTCAAAACAAACGTCTTCGGCGACCAAGCAGGCGGCTTAATTTGCATGGCATTACGATTGGCGGCCAGCGACGTAGCGCTCTGAAGCAAGACATTCCTTTACGAAGCGAGAGACAAGCGAACAATTGTTTCAGAATGGTTCATCCAAAAGCGATACAGTGTTTGCTGTAGATACCAAACCGGACGGATGTCTGGAATGTCAAAAAATCCAGTTCCATAGAGATATTGCTACTCATAAACGGGCCGTTCACAGGCACGTTCGGAAGAACTGGCGAATTTTGCCCTGGCTAGATGCTTAATGTTTGCGCCTTGGCTTCCTGTTGCGGCCTACCGCCCAAGCCAGAACCGCCGCTCCGGCCGCCACTGCTGTCAGCGTTCCTCGATGGAGCGTGGACCAGGTTTGCAGGCTGAAGTTGGCGGACTGGGATCCGAAAGAGCCATGCATTCCATAGTCTGTATCCACAGGCTCAAAGAGGTTGTCGGGCCTGTCGGGAAGGACTGGATCGTGCGTCTGCTGCGCCTCATAACCCACGTTCCCTAAATAGTGATCGAGAGTGGAAGGCATCACTTTGTTGCCGAGGATCGCTTTTACGGTCGAAGCCCCCACGCGGACTTCCCTTCGCCGATGGTGTGCCGCCCAGTAGATTGCCTCGGCGGCGACTTCAGGCTCAAAGATGGGAGGCACCGGTTGCGGATGCCGCGGCAACCGGGTACGGCACCACTCAAATTGCGGGGTGTTCATTGCTGGCAGATGCACCATGGTGATGTGAACATTGCTTCCGTCGTGGAGAAGTTCGCTACGTAATGAAGCTGTGAATCCGAGAATTGCATGCTTCGCGCCACAATATGGGGATTGCAACGGGATGGAGCGATACGCCAGCGCCGATCCGACCTGCACAATGGTGCCCCTGTCGCGAGACAACATTCTCTTTACCGCCGCCATGGTCCCATACACGGTGCCAAGATACGTTACCTCGGTGGCCCGCTTGTATTCAGCGGGCTCGATCTTCTTTAAAGGGGCGAAGATCGTGGTCATTGCATTGTTTACCCATACATTGATGGGCCCAAATGCGTCTTCCAGCTTTTTCGCGGATGCTTCCACCTGCTCAGGGTCGGCGACATCGCATTGCAGTACGACGGCGCGAGCGCCAAGGGCTTCTATTTCCTTACGTAAAGATTCGAGCCCCGGCAGGCCGCGAGCAATCAAGCCAAGATGAGCGCCGCGCTTGGCAAACGCGAGCGCCGTGGCGCGCCCCACCCCGGCGGATGCGCCGGTGACCATTACTACCTCTGAATTCTGCGAGTTCATGCTGCCTTCCTTTCGGCCGCACGCTTAGCGGCCTGTTGCTGATTGATGGCCATGTGCACTACCTGACAGGGATGAAAAGCGTTGCGGCCCGTCTCTTGAAGAATCTGCTCGCGGCAACTGAAGCCATCGGCAATCAACAAAGTGTCCTGCGCCGCGGCGCGCACTGCCGGTAACAGAACGCGTTCCCCCGCAGCAATGGAAACGTCGTAGTGATCTGCTTCATAACCGAATCCGCCAGCCATTCCACAGCAACCGGAATCCAGCACCTCAAAATCAATGCCGATTTTTTTGAGAAGTTTCTGTTCCGCGTCGGCGCTCATTACAGCTTTATGATGACAATGCACCTGCACCAGCGCCTTCTTCTCCAATTTCGGAGGCTGGAAGTTGTGCTGCTCAAGAAATTCACTAAGGATGAATGTCTGCTTGCTTAGGCGTTGCGCGTCTTGATCGTGCGGCAGCATGTTCTTCAATTCATCGCGGAATACAGCGGCACAACTTGGCTCAAGAATTACCAAAGGAACTCCCGCGCGAATTTCCGCCTGCAACGAATGAATCGTGTTCTGCAACAACCGCTTGGCGGTCGTTAGCATGCCGTAGTCGTAAAGAGGACGGCCACAACAGAGCTGCTTTACAGGCAGACGCACGTCGAATCCGGCGTATTGCAAAACTTGCGCCGCCGAATGCAGGATGGATGGCTCAAAATAATTGTTAAAAGTATCCGGCCAAAGAATGACCTTGCCATGCACCTGATGAGGACGATGGGGGCGGCCATTTTTGTTTGCCTGCTTTTTCCATGCGCGCGTGAAAGGCTCAGAGGCGAAGCGGGGAATTTCGCGTTTCACCGATACTCCGGCGAGGCGTTTGGCAAGATTTCCTAGCCCCGGAGCGTGCATTGCCGTGTTTACCAGAGCGGGCGCATGGCTTGCGAGGCGCGACCACCAGTGAATCAAGCCGATCGCGTATGCATTGGGCGGCCTTAGCCGTCCTTCATAATAATGCGACAAAAATTCTGACTTGTACGTGGCCATGTCCACATTGACGGGGCAATCGCTCTTGCATCCTTTGCATGACAAACAAAGATCGAGCGCGTCACGAACACCTTCATCCCGCCACTTATCTTGCAGAAAGTCGCCACGCATGATCTCGAAGAGCAGGCGGGAGCGACCGCGCGTGCTGTCCTTCTCCTCATGAGTGACCATGTAGCTGGGACACATGGTCCCGGTGCCTTCACGGCGGCACTTGCCCACTCCCACGCAGCGCATCGCGGCATCGGGAAACGACTTGTCATCGCCGAATTGCGCAAAGTGGGTTTTGGGAATTTGAGGGGCGTAGCTTGTGCCGATACGCAGGTTTTCATCCACGCGGTAGGGATCGACAATTTTTCCAGGATTCATCTTCCATTGCGGGTCCCATATAGTTTTAAATTCGCGGAACGCCCCAATGAGTTCTTCGCCGAACATAATGGGCAGCAATTCCGCACGGGATTGACCGTCCCCATGTTCGCCCGACAACGACCCGCCATGCTTGACCACCAAATGCGCTGCATCGTGAACGAAAGAACGATACGTGGCGATTCCCTTCGCAGTGAAAAGATCGAAATCAATCCGCGTGTGCACGCAGCCCTGGCCAAAGTGGCCGTAGAGGTCGCAGCCGTAGTGGTAACGATCCAGAAGCGCGCGAAAATCGCGCAGGTATTTTCCCAGGTTCGCAGGCGGCACCGCTGCGTCTTCCCAGCCTTCCCAGGTAATAGGCTTGTTGGGCACAAAGGCGGTAGCACCAAGCCCTGACTCACGCGCCTTCCATACCTGCTGTTCTTCTTTCTTATCATCGTAAAGCTTCATGGTGGGGCCATTGGATTCTTTCTTCAGCGCCTCCATCATTTTTTTGGCGTTTGCATCTGCCTCTTCTTTGCTCTGTCCTCCAAACTCCACGAGCAACCATCCCTTCCCCTCGGGAAGCAATGAAACATCCTCGGGATGCATGTGCTTGAGCTGCATGTCCTGAATGAGACGATCATCCATGCCCTCAAGGCCAATGGGATGAAACTCCATCACCTGGACCACATGATCCCCAGCGGAATAAACATCCGGGTATCCAAGAATTACGAGGCTGTGATAAGGAGGGCTGTCTACCAGACGCGTGACCGCCTCAAGCACGGTGACGCAGGTTCCTTCGCTGCCTACCAGTGCCTTCGCCACATTGAATCCATTCTCGGGCAAGAGGTCGTCGAGGTTATAGCCGGAAACGCGGCGGGGAATTTTCGGATAGCGAGCGCGAATCTGGCCGGCATACCTGTCGCGGAGATCGCGCATCTTTTTATAAATCTCGCCGCGCCGTCCGCCTTCGCTGATGATCCGTGCGAGTTCTTCGTCACTAGTGGCGCCCACAGTGAGTTGCAGACCGTCATAAGTAAGCACGCGCATTTCTTGGATGTTTTCGACGGTCTTGCCACCCATTACCGAGTGCACACCGCATGAGTTGTTGCCAATCATGCCACCCAGCGTGCAATGATCATGGGTTGAGGGATCAGGCGCAAACGTCAGATGGTGTTTTTCCGCGGCATTGCGTAGATCATCCAATACGAGCCCTGGCTGCACTCGCGCGCGTTTCGCCTTCGGATCCAATTCAAGAATGCCGCGCAGATATTTTGAGCAATCTATGACGACAGCGACATTGCAGCACTGGCCGGCAAGGCTCGTCCCACCGCCCCGCGCAAGCACGGGCGCGCCAAATTCGCGGCATAAAGCCATAGTTTGAACAATGTCCTGCTCAATCCTTGGGACCACTACTCCAATGGGAACCTGACGGTAGTTCCCGCCGGCGGTGGCGTATAAAGCACGGCTGGGATCGTCAAAGCGGACTTCGGCTTCAGTCGACTCTCGCAGGCGCTGAGCAAGTTTTTCGGCATCAACATTCAGTGGCTTCTGCTCTCCTCCGGCGGTCTTTACCATGACTTTCATCGCGTTTCCTCAATTCTTAAAATCACGCGGCCTCATAACGGCGCGCATCAGCGGTGCGCAGTTCAAGACCAATGCCCGGGCGGCTGAGATCGGGATATAGCCTGCCGTCTTTCGGGAGCACAACACCGTCAAACAGCATTCCTTCGATGCGAGAATGGTCATGGAAGTATTCAAGATGGCGTACTGCCGGCACGCAGCAACACACGTGCATATGAACGGAGGGAGCGGTATGTGCGGAAAGCGGCAGGCAGTTGGCCTCGCACAATGCGCCCGCTGTCAGAAAACCAGTGATTCCTGCGCACCGCGTCGCATCGGCCTGCAACACATCCACCGCCTGCGCCTCAAGCATCCGGCGAAAATACCAACTGTCATAGCCATACTCTCCGGCGGCGATTTCCATTCCTTCAGGCGCGCGGTCGCGAAGTAATCGCAGGCCGTCAAGATCATCGGAACTGACCGGCTCTTCAAACCAGCTCACGGCAAGCTCACGAAAACGGACGGCAAACTCCAACGCCTGCTTTCTGGAGTACGCTCCGTTGGCATCTACGAAAAGTTGCGCGTCATCGCCGATGGTTTTCCGCGCAGTTCGCACTCGCCGTACATCGTCCTCAGGCGCGCGACCAACTTTCATCTTGAGCATTCGGATACCCTGCTCTAACCATCCGGAAAATTGCCCGCGAAGTTGGTCATCCGAATACGACGTAAAGCCGCCGCTTCCATATATCTCGATGGAATCGCGCACCTGTCCCAGTAATTTTGCAAGCGGAAGATTGAGCAGCCTTGCTTTGAGGTCCCAAAGTGCGTTGTCCACGGCGGCAATCCCCATGGACGAAATGCCGGGGCGCCCCAGGTTGCGAATCGAGTGGACCATGGCGCACCAGCAACCGTGAACATCCATCGCGTCGCGGTTCTTCACAATTGGAGCGAGGAGGCCATTTATGAGGTGGGCCGTTGCTTCGTCCGCGTAGGTGTACCCCAAACCCAGGACTCGCCCGGAATGCACCTGCACAACTACCGCCGTGGTTTTATCCCACTCGAGGGTCCCGTCAGATTCTGGGAAGTCTGTGGGAATTGAATACGTGGATACCGCAATCTTCTCGATTACTGCCGCGCCGAGACGAGTGGGAGGAGTCATCGTTTGGACATTTATCCCCAGTCTTATTCCGCAATCTTAATTCTGTCGCCCCATTCTGTAGCCCCAGCGAAAAATATCAATCCGCGCCGGGACTGGCAATCGTGCTGAGCAGCGCATTCGCGTTCTGCCTTGAATCAAGGCGCGTATGCTGCACCACGATCGGCACGTCAGAATCAATCACGCTCGCATAGTCCGTGCCCTCTGGAACCGGCTCAGGCGTAGTCAGATCATTGAAGCGGAGATGCTTTGTGCGCCTCGCGGGCACGGTCACCTTGTAGGGGCCCACAGGATCACGGTCGGAAAAATAAATTGTGATTTCCACGTGAGCCTCGCGATCCCCTGCGTTAAGCAGACACGCGGTCTCATGGCTCAACATTTCCGGCTCGGGGCCGTGACTGCCGACCGGAATGTAGCCTTCCGGAATGGCCCAGTGCTTGTGACCAATTTCAGTGTTCATCTCGACGCATCACCTCGTGCATTTCGGTTCCTATACAAGTTCTGGACTCTGTCGCGCAGGACTGTAAGCGCGATCTTTGAGCGGTTGGGTTCGCCGCGCGCCAGCGATTCCGCGAATTTCAGGGCTTGATCGGCGCTTATTTTGCCGGGCAGCGGTGGTTCAAAGGGATCGACTACCGCTTGCAAGACTGCCGGCCCCGGCACCGCTAGAAATTCTTCCACGGTGCGTCCGCAATCGGCAGGATCTTCCACCGTGAATCCCGCGCCGCCACACGCGTGTGCAACTTCGGAAAAGTCAATCGGCTGCAGGTCAACTCCATACTCGGGATTACCGAGAAAAACCATCTGCTCCCACTTAATTTGCCCAAGCGTATTGTTCTTGATGATGACCACCTTGATGGGCAGCTTGTATTTCACCGCCGTCACAAAGTCAGCCATCAACATGGAGAAAGCTCCATCGCCAACGAAGGCAACACATTGGCGGTCGGGATGCGCCACCTGCGCGGCAATCGCATAGGGCAGACCGCAGGCCATGGTCGCCAGGTTTCCTGAGAGGCTATACATCTGTCCGGCCCGGGCGGAGATATGCCGCGCCCACCAGGTCGTGATGGTTCCGCTGTCACAGGAAACAATGGCATCGCTGCGCAGCCGTTTGCCGAGTTCATGTGCGATCACCTGCGGCTTCATTGGCTTGTCTGGCCGCGTGCCTCGGTCTTCCATCAGCTTCCGCCAGCGCTCCATTCCCTTTTGCGCTTTTTGCAGGAAGCCTTGGTCTTCCTTGCGCTTTAATCGGGGCAACAGCTCGCGCAATACGCGGCGGCTGTCTCCGACGAGTCCCACTTCAACGGGAAAGCGCAGGCCGATCCGCTTGGGATCAATTTCAATCTGAACGCCTTTCGCGTCGTCGGGTTTGGGTAGGAACTCGATATATGGAAACGAAGACCCGACCATCAGGATCGTGTCGCAGGTCTCCATTGCTTCCTGTGAAGGCTGCGTCCCCAAAAGTCCGATTCCGCCTGTGGTGTACGGGCTGTCATCCGGAACCGCGCCCTTTCCCAAAAGTGCCTTTACGATGGGAGCGCCCAGAATTTCCGCGGCGCGTTCCAATTCAATCGTGGCATCCAGTGCTCCTCGGCCCGGCGAGGATCACCACTTTCTTCCCGGCGTTCAAGATTTCGGCCGCGCGGTCAAGCTCATCAGGATCAGCGAGCATCGCCCCTTCAGCTTCAGCCCGCGAGGTGTGGTGAATTACGTTTCTCTTGGACCTCTGCTTCTTCTTAACTTCCATCTCCTGGAAATCCCCCGGGAAGGTGACGTGGCTTACAGTTGCTGTACGCAAGCGACGTGCGGACGGCGAGATCAATTACATTCTCCACATGAGTGGGCCCCATGATCCGTTCGTTGTAAGTGGCGACATCTATGTAAAGCTTGTCGAGCGCGACATCCTGTTGGTGTAAGTGCCGACCAGATCATGGAATTGCAACCCGGTGAGCGCGAGGACGGGCTGACCATCCAACTTCGCGTCATAAAGACCGTTCAGTAGATGAATGCCTCCGGGGCCGGACGTTGCCAGGCAAACACCAAGCCTTCCTGTGAACTTTGCATAACCGCATGCCATGAAAGCCGCGGCTTCTTCGTGCCGCGTCTGAATAAAGCGAATCTTGTCTTTATGCGTCCGCAACGATTCCATGATGCCGTTGATTCCATCACCGGGAATCCCGAATATGGTATCCACATCCCAGTCAATCAAAGATTCAATGAGCACATCTGCTGCAGTCATGCTTTGGCTCCAATCAGGACGCTATTTGTGGACGCCGAAGATATGCAGTGAATGTCAACCGAGTCGGCGCCACTTTCTAGGAATAGTCTTACGGCGGAGAAAATAGAATCGGGTGGCGAGGGTAGAAGAAGCGACAAACTCATGTAGCTCGCGATTGGGTAGCTCAATCGCGAGGCGTCAATCTTTCACCAGGTTTTTTTGATGCGCGTGTCAAAACCGAATCCACCGTTTTGATCGCGGGTGCCGCTCACGGTTACCCGAGGACTGACGTTGTATTGCAGCTCGATCACCTGATTTTGGGTTTGCGTCACGTCTGTAGAAAAAGTAACGAAGATGTTTCCTGTAACCCGTTGTTGGATCGTTATGCGAGCCCCGGGATTCTGCTGCGAACCACTGCCGCCGAGCACCGGATCCACGGACAAGCGTAAGATTCCCGCGCGAGGATTTTTCCACGCGGCTGGTGACTTGGCTGCTCATCTGCGGTAGCGATCAAGGACTCTGCACCCAAGTTCCCTGGCATGGGATTGACGGTTAGGATTTCTTCGGAGCGTTTTTCCGAACACCAGAAGATTAATAATGTCGGAGGGCGGCAGCGACGGAACAGATGTGTAATTAGTGCGGAGATGGTCAGTCAGACCACATGAAACTGTAAATGTATTCTGGTATTCTCAACCGTTGTGTTAGCGGCAACGTTCAAAACCGGTTGCGTTTGCGATGCATTGGCGAAGTCGCACGGTGCCGCCCTGTAACAGGTGGCGTTTGCCCATAAAGAGTAAATCGCCGCTGTTCAAATTCACGCGTCCAAGAATTACCGGCTCGGCCGCGGTTCCGCGGATGTTCAAGTTCGCGCTCCCTTGCAAGGTAAGCTCGCGGCTCACCAGATTAATTCCACTTGTGGATTGCACGGAGAGATTTAGCTGCAAGTTCTGGCTGAATCCCTGGCCCGGAGGCGGAGAAACCTCGCTGCCAAACTGCCCCATGAATGTGGTCAGATCGAAATCGGGAGTGAACCACAACTGATTGATGCGAACCTGCCCCGAAAGAGTGGCCGACTCAGTGCTGCCCGCAAGCGCCAGGTTCGCATTCAACCCTTCACGCACTCCTTCGGGATAAGGAACTCGTATACCGTGGGCCGACATCCCCAGATCAAATCGCACAGCTGGCCTGTACACGATGCCCCCTGAAGCCTGTACTTTGCCTCCGCCTACAGTTCCGGAAAATTCGGTGATGTTTAGCCGGTCCTTTGTAAGCGTAAGTATCCCGTTTGCGTTTTGAAGACCGACGGGCGCTCCGACCGAAAGGATGTTGGCATTTTCAATGTGGATTTGCCCTTGCACATCAGGGTTCGCGCGAGCGCCGAAGGAGTTGATATCGAAGCGTAGTTGCCCCGAGCTTGTGATATCAGGATCGAATAGTTGTGCGATTTGCAGGTCCATCGTGCCTTGGGCGAGCAGAGACAATGGCGCGGAGCGGTCGAGGGGGATTTTTGCCTGCACCTGCATGTCCGTGCCGGTTCCTTTAATATTTCCTTTTTGCAAGGCCAGAACTCCGTGGCTCAGATCAATGTGCAGCGGGCCTGCAGCGGCGACATGGAACTTGTCCGTGTAATTCATTTGCAGCACAGGGACAGTCGCATGCGCCTCAACTTCAGACCAGCGTTTCAACGGGCCGTGCAAAGTTAAGTGAAGTTCCGTTTCGCCACTCACGTTGGCAGCTTCGGCGGGAGAAAAGGCGGCCATCAATGGCTGCAAGGGAATGGTCTGCGTGTCCACAGTTGCGTTGGCCTGGTATTCGCCGGTTGTGTTAACAGTGGCTTTCGCGCTGATAAGCGTATTGACGGCGTGGGCGTCTAAAACAACATTTGCGATGTGATTCGCCAAAGTTGCCTGGAGCTTGAGATCACCCAATTTCTGGTCATGTATCAGAAGTTGTGGAGACTCAATACTAGCGGTCAGTTCCGGATTTTTCACGCTCCCTTGTCCGTGCGCGGCAACGTTCAGCACGCCTTGCACTTTTAAATTTTTCGCCAGTAGCGTTTGCAGCTTATTGAGCTGAATGCCGGGCGCATCAATGTTGGCCTGGTAGCGTTGGTCTTTTGGAGAATACGTGACCACCCCTTGAACCTTGCCCGCGGGGGCTTGCAAGTTCAAGTGTGCCTGCATTTCATCTTTGCTGGCCTGGAAATTCAGCTCAGCAGATTGCACGGGTTCGTTTGCGATCTTCGCTTTGGTAAGGGAGAGCTTGCCTGTTCCAATGGGATTTGCCTCCGAACCTTTTACAGAAACGCTTGCAGACAGGATGCCCGTAACAGGCACAGGCCGCCCAGCCAGCTTTGTAAGATCGTCAGCATTGACCTGGTTGGCGTTCAAGGCAACGGAAATTTCATTGTTTTGATCAAACTTCCAATGCCGCAAGGCAGTACTGAGCGAAAAGGTAATGCGGCCGCCGTTCGCAGGCTGAAGTTCTCCATTTTGCAAAGCAGCT
The DNA here is from genome assembly GCA_963831435.1 of uncultured Acidobacteriota bacterium. Lineage (GTDB taxonomy): Bacteria > Acidobacteriota > Terriglobia > Terriglobales > Acidobacteriaceae > JAICKN01. Next base: position 24,099 of record CAWHQK010000121.1, on the reverse strand, counting down.
CGGGACGGGCTGGCCTCGATATTAGTGTTGAGGACTCGCCAAGTGCTTCCTTTAATCTGAAGATTCTGCGCGCGCAACTGCCCAGTTAATTGCGGAATGTTCGTAGAGCCGCGCATGTTTCCTGAGAAGGACGCCGTGCCATACAAACCAAGCTGAACTTTCTGGGATTGGAGGGCCGGATCCAGCACGTCGGCCACGGACTCGAGTTCGTGCAGATTGTTGGACTGAAAGCGGATTTGCAGACTTGAATTGCGGCTGACAGTACCGTTCAGGTTCAACGAACTCTGCGGCAGGCGAAGATAACTCTGCTGGATGGAAATTTGTTGCCTCGTCGCGGCGTATTGCGCATGAATGACACCATTCACAGGGATCGCATTTACGCCATTGCGGGAGCCAACATTCGCCTGGATCGTCGCGTTGGTCCGCGCTATGAGAGTTTCCAGCTTGCCGTGCCAACTTGCGTCCATTTCGGCATTCAACGTACCCCCAAGCGCAACTTGTTTTAACTGGGCAGATTGCGTCAGCGATCCTAATTTATCGAGCGAAATTCGCCGGATTTCGGCACGCAGCGTCGCTTCAGAGGCTCCGGTGACATCGCGCACGTTCAGATTGCCGATCAACTCGCCTCCCAGCAACTGCGCATGGAGACCGGTAATCGTGGCGTTCCCTTTGGCGAGTGAGTAGTGCGCTCCAAGGTTGGCAATGTCGCCGCGAAAATCGGGACTTTCTACACGGAGAACATGGCTGCCAATTTCTCCGTTTACGTTTGCAGCCGCCAACAAAGGGACGTTCGGTTCGCTCTGGTAATCCAGGATCCCTTCTGTTTTGATTACACCGGAAGGCAAAGATGGATTATTCATCACGCCGCGAAACTCTCCCGCGTCAATCGTCGCGGAATATTTGGCGGTAATGCGCGGATTGGCGTAATCTTGTGCGCTTCCGCTTAGCTCAATTTTGGATGCGCCACTACTTAACACGGCGCGATGCAGCCTAAATCCCGCCGGCGTGGCATCAAATTCCGCGTCGAGATTGTGTTCAATTGGCCTGAAATTCCCCATGCGCAAATGGCCGTCGCGATAAGCGAGACTTCCAGAATAGCTCTGTTGCGTCGTATCGAACTGCGCCTGGAAGCGCAGAGTCATGAAGATCGGCGTCAAGCGCGCTTTTACGGTCGTTGTAATAAACCTCTCCGCGATCAAACAGCGCATGGCGTACCGCCAACTGAAAAATATTTGTGCGTCCGCCGCCACTATTCTTACTTTGCGGCAGGTTGCTCTTACCCTGAGCGTCAACCAGCACGCGCGCGACCGGATGATTTACCTCGAGAGACCTGACGTACCATTCTCCGTGGAAGATAGAAGTGATGCCGACTCCCATGCCGATGTGGTCTACGGTCAGCAGCGGAGGATTGGCATGGGGTTCAGCGCCGCTGACAACAATCCCATATAGATTGAGTCGCAAATGAAAAAGACTAAACGCGAAATCCTGTACCTGCACCCGCGTTCCCAGGGAAGCCTGGATCTTGCCTTCGGCGAATCGAAGCGCGTATTGCCGAAAAGAACGAACCCGTGGAAGGATCAGGACCGCAGCGACAATAATGAGGATTAGTACCAGCAGTCCCGCCCCGATTCGCCGCGCAATTTTCCCCGCGCGTCCAGCAGGCTTAGCTTTTCCGCGCACCAATTGTGGTTTTTGCGTTTCTTGGCCGGGGTCGGGGGAATTGGGAAGGCTGCTCAAAACGCTTGTCCTAAGGTGATGAAGAACTGCGTGGATTTGATTCCCGGCGCGCCGTTAAGGTTGTGGCCGATATCAATCCGGATGGGCCCCACCGGCGTTTTGTAGCGAAGTCCTCCGCCAATGCTGTTTGAATAGCTCGCTGCAAAGTCCCGGAATCCAATGTGTGGGAAGACATTGCCGCCGTCATAAAAAAGCGCGAAACCTAAATTCTTGCCCACCACAGGCAGCGCTGCGGGCACTGGAATGCGAAATTCAGAGTTGATAATGAATAGCTCCGGCCCTCCAACCGGAACGGTGATCGGCGCGCAGGTACTCTGGTCCGCAGGATCGCCGCAGGCGGTAATTGCCCGTTGCGGGCCAGCGCCGTTCAAGGGAAATCCGCGCAGTGTGCTGCCGCCGCCGGAAAAAAACGTTTCACTCAGTGGCACGGAGCTGCCGCTGAATGGCTGTTCCAAACCTATGCGCACACTGTTTGCCCATACGATATTAGCGGGTATTTTCTTGTAATAAGCAGTCTGTGCCAGCAGCCGGGTAAAGCTGAAATTGGAGCCCAAAACGCTGGGGTTGAGATCGAGCTCATAGCTCTCGTAAAGGCCTTTATGCGCGTCGGTAGGACTGTCGCGCGTATCTCGAATGTAGCTGGCGGACACGGTGGAAAGGCGAACATGCAGGTTGTCCGGGGGAACAAGTTCAGGAATTAGCAGATTGGTAAGACCCGTCTCGGTAAAGTTGTAACGTAAAAAAAGGTTTTGATTTCTGTCGCCATTCAAGGGGCGCTGCAACTCGTATCCAAACTGCGCCTGCCGGAAGGTGAAAATCGGATTTTCACTATTGTGCTGCCCGGTCAACGATAAGCTGGATGACCAGTTTGTCCACAGGAATGCCGGGTCTGTATAAACAATGGAGCCATTTTGCGAGAGCCGCGCCGCAAGCCCAGAGAACGTCAGGGAATCTCCTTTGCCGCGCAGGTTATTGCGCGTGTACTCTAGCGTTCCACGCGGCCCCCAGAATGTTTTCTCGCTGGTCTTGAAATTTTTTGGCAGAGCGGTTGGGGGAATTCCCGGCACAACAACCGTCCCACTGGGAACGCTACCACCGCGGTTAATTACATCGAACCCGAATCCATAGGTAAGGCTGTTGGGTTTTGTTTCGTGCACCTTGACCAGAACATCTTCCTGATGTTGCGTGGTGATTTCGCGGCGCGGATCCACCTCGGCCCAGTCGAAAACGCCTGTGTTGTACAGCCGCGTCTCCGAAGACAGCAGATCATTTTCCTTCATCGGCTTATTGGCGGCGATGCCCTCGATTTGCCGGTCAATGAGTTTCTGTTTTGTGTGATTACGTCCAAGCGTCACTACCGTTGCGGTGCGCACTTGCGGACCTTCGTAAATTTGATAAACAACGTGTATCTTGTGCGGCTGCCCGGAAACTTGATGAACGGTCTCTCGGAACGTGGCTGTAAGATAGCCTTCGCTCAGATAAGTCGCCATAATCTGGCTACGATCGGCCACGATATTTTCTTGCGAGTACGACTGACCGGCGCGCAGCTTTAAACCTTTGGGGGCCAGTTGCGCTTCAGAAAGCGCCTGATTGCCAACAACCTGCAAATCCTGAACGACGTCCTGCTCTCCTTCGTCCACGTGAAAGGCTACGGCCAAATCACCTTTTGGCGAGGAGACCTGCGACGTCACCTTCACTGCACTGAAGCCATTTGCTTTATACAAGTTTTCAAGATTTCGAACGCTGGCGCGCAGCAATTGCTCGCTGTATTTGCCGTGCGAGAGCAAGTGTGCTTTCTTCACACGCACGTATAAAAGAAGTTGCTTTTCAGGAAACTTCTGGTTGCCGGCAATGGAGACCTGCTTTACTTTGTGCCGGGGCCTCTTATTAATTTTGAACTCAATGGTCTCTCCCGAATCCTGTTTCTCCACATTGCTGGCGACCGCCGCATTGAAATAGCCTTTCGCCTGAAAATACGAAATAAGATTTTGACGACCCTCTTGAATGATTTCCGGATCAACGCCCGCATGCTCATAGAGGGGCAGAAGTTTACGTTTGTCCCAGCTCCAAAGATGCGCCCCTGTAACGGTCACGTGCACAATGGGCCCCGGCGTCACATCATAAAAAATGTTTGCGCGGTTTGATTCAGGAGAATATTCCGCCCCTGTCATGTGCACCTTGGCATCCAGATAACCTTGTTTTGCGAGCGCATTCGTAAGATATTGCGTTGCCTTCTGCACTGTTCGCAGCTTGTAGGTCTTCCCCGGACGGATAGCGGATCGGCGCAACCGGGCAACGACAGAATGCAGCATCCCGGTTAAATGCGAGGCTTCCTGGTCGGGAACGCCGCGGACAATCACTTCTCCGAACTTCGCGCGACGGTTTAGCGTTGTATGGAAAATGATGTTTGCCAGCCCCCACGGCGGACTGGTCTGGACTTGGGATTCGACTCTTGCCTGGAAATAGCCGCTGCGCTGAAAATACTTTTCCAGCGAGCGCCGCGCATCTTCCACGTCCACCGGTGTGAAGGCGCCCTTAGGTGGGTAATTGGAGATCTGCAACAAGCGCGAGTATGGAAACCTGCCCGCTCCGGGAAATACGTAGATGCCAAAATAAGTCGCGGGCTGCAGCACAAACAGCACTCGCACACCATTTGTTTCCGGACGAATGTCTAACTGAACGTCGTGAAAGAGGCCTGCCTTTTTTATCGCAGCGATACTCTCTTCCGCTTTTTCCTCGGAGAAAGGCTCCTTTGTCTTCAACGTGAGCAGCGGCAACAGGTCCTTCGGGTCCAGATTGGGCTGTCCGGCAATCTCAATGGAAGTAACGTTCTGTCCGTCGTATGAAGGAAGAATTTGCTTTACCTGGGGCGCTGTTTTAGGTGTTTCTGCGGGATTCTGCGTTGGTGTGCCCTTCGGCTCAGGAGGCTTTGTCTGCGTCGGCTTGGTCGCCTGCGCGGGATTATCTTGCGCTTGCGCCGCTGTGGTCAAGCAAACCGCAAATACGCAGCAAACAGCCAAAACGTAGACAGAAAGCCGCGCTCCATTTCGGATGGCGCAACTATGTCGCCGGATAGATTGGCAATTCATGCGTCTAAAGGCCTGCTGCGCGGTATTTAGGTCGCTGAGAAAGTATCGTAGGCGATATAGTTTTCACAGCCTGCTTAGGATGAACAGAAGAGGCAAACATTTGCCCAGTGCCAAGTTTCTCTGGTGAGGAACCTATATTCGGCGCCGGTTAGGTCTGACGTCCCAGGAGCGCAGCCCAGCGCCCAAATACGGCAGATCCAATTTCGCTCATCCGCGGCAGAAAGTCAGAGCTGGAATGGAGGATTCCTGGGCCGTCCAGTTTTTCCTGCTGTATTTCTTCCGAGAATTCTTGCAGCATGGTCTTAATTTGCTCCCGCGTGACTTCCATGTGGAAAAGAAAGCCATAAACGTTCTCGCCATACCGGAAGGCCTGCAGCGCGGTTAGATCGGATGAGGCTAAAGGTACTGCATCCGAGGGAAGATCGAAAATGTCGCCATGCCAGTGAAACGCAGTAAAGGAACTGGGCTGGCCTTTGTAGACCCGGTCGCCTGCGGCGTTCGCGCTCAAATGAATCGGATGCCAACCAATTTCTTTGCACGGCCCTTTCTTCACTTCGGCTCCCAGCGCTGAGGCCAACAACTGGCTCCCAAGACAAATACCCAGAATCGGCTTCCCTTCCTTCAGAAAACTCTCAATTAACTTCATTTCATTCTTAAGAAAAGGGTGCTTCGCCTGTTCATAAACACCCATCGGCCCGCCCATGATGACCAGCCCGCGCAGATTGCCGGCGCTTTGAGGAACTGCTTCGCCTTCAAATGTACGTAAATATTTGAATGACTGGCGGAAGCCGCCAAGCGCATCTTCTATGGTTCCCAGACCTTCGCTGCGTGCATGCTGAAGCACCAGCACTCGAGAGTCATCCATGAATTCAACCCGCCGTTCTATTTGATAGGAATTCGCAAATCGCGGCCCGTCATGTCTTTGGGCTCATCCGCGTCCAGCATGGCAAGAATTGTCGGCGAAATATCGCGCAAGGAACCGCCCGGCTTCAAACTGAACGTCTTGCTGTTTTCCGCGACCAAGATAAGCGGGACCGGATTCGTGGTGTGCGCCGTGTGCGGGCCGCCGGTGGCAGGATCAATCATCTTCTCGGCATTCCCGTGATCGGCAATAATTAGCATTGCGCCGCCCTTCGCCCGCACCGAAAGCTAGATGCGCCCAAGACACGCGTCAACAGTCTCCACGGCCCGGATTGTAGGTTCAAGTTTGCCGGAATGGCCGACCATATCGGCATTGGCGAAGTTAACGATCATCACATCGAAAGTGCCTTCTTCGGTGGCTTTGATGACCGCATCTGCAATGCCCGCCGCGCTCATCTCCGGCTTTAAGTCGTACGTCGCGACCTTCTGCGATTGCACCAGCACACGATCTTCCCCGGGAAATGGCTTCTCGATGCCGCCATTAAAAAAGTAGGTAACGTGCGCATACTTTTCCGTTTCCGCCACGCGCAAATTGCGGAGGTTCAATCCACCATGACGTTTGCAAGAATGTTTGCCATTGATTCCGGATGAATGACCATTGGCAATGAAAAATTCTTGTCATATTGCGTCATGCAGACGTAGTGCAGATTCTTAGGCACGCTGTCGCGCGGGATGGTGCTGTCAAGATCGTCAGCTCCCTGCAGGTCGCGGCCGCCCTGCGCGTTCAGTCCGCTGTTGCGGGCCAGAGCGCGAGTGATTTGCCGCACCCGGTCCGCTCGGAAGTTGAAACAAATGCAGGAGTCTTCGTCGCGGATAGTCCCTTCACCTTTTCCATCGGAGCAAACAAAAGGAACAATAAATTCGTCGGTAACGCCTTTGTTGTACGACTCCTTCACGCCATGCACGGGATCGGCGAACTTCCCGCCTTCGCCCTGGCCAAACACCATTGCGTTATAAGCTTTGGCAATGCGCTCCCAGCGACGGTCCCGGTCCATTGCATAGTAGCGTCCGCTGACGCTGGCGATTTTTCCGACGTTGTACTCGCGAATTGCCTTCTGCAATTGCTCTAGATATCCAGCACCATTGGTGGGCAAAGTATCGCGTCCGTCCATAAACGCATGGACGAAAACGCGCTCCAGTCCATTCTGTTTCGCCATTTTCAAAAGCGCATGAAGATGCGTCTGGTAAGAATGCACGCCGCCATCTGAAACCAGGCCGAACAGGTGCAACTTGCGCCCACCGCTCTGCGCATTTTTCATCGCGGCAAGCAGGGCTGGGTCCTTGAAAAAGTCGCCATTCTGGATCATCACTTCAATGCGAGTCGAGTCCATGCGCACGACACGGCCCGCGCCAATGTTGAGATGCCCCACTTCACTGTTCCCCATCTGTCCGTCAGGCAACCCCACGGAGGGCCCGCTGGTCCGAATCAGCGTATTGGGATATTCGCCAGCAGCCGGTCATAGGTTGGCTTGTGGGCGAGCGCGATGGCATTCGCTCGGTTTTGGGGCTGTAGCCCCATCCGTCGAGGATGATGAGAACGAGTGGTTTGGGTCGAGACATTTTGGACCTTGTTTCCTATTTAGTTGTTAGGTATTCAATAATTTTTGTGAAACTTTCTTTTACGCGATTTTCCAAGTAACCGATTCGATAGTGCGGTCAATCCAACAGCGCATATGAGAACGAACAAATCGAACCCGTAATGGAATAGTCTCAAATCCAGTTCTTGACGGCCTAATCGAGCGCTCGAGAAAAAGCCAACAGTCACGAGCACAGCAGCAATCGCTAGGCCGGAGGCAAGCAGCAACACGGAATCTCTGATCGGGTGTCCCGTTGTCTGTCACTCTACCCGACCGCCTATTTTGTTTAATGGTCCGCAGCTCATAAACAAAATAGGCACCATAGAGCAACAAGGTAATCCACCCTTCGCGATCCATACGCAGTCCTCACAAAATCGGACTTTTTCTACCCTTTATAGTTCAACGCCTTCAACCCCAAAAACCGCGCCGAACTTCCCAATTCTTCCTCGATCCGCAACAATTGGTTGTACTTCGCGATGCGGTCCGTCCTTGACGCCGAACCAGTCTTGATTTGCCCCGCCCCCGTTGCCACGGCCAGATCAGCAATAAACGTGTCTTCAGTCTCGCCCGAGCGATGCGAAATGATGGACGTGTATCCATTGCGCCGCGCGAGGTCAATGGCGTCGAGCGTCTCGCTCACCGTTCCGATTTGGTTCACTTTGATCAGGATGGAATTTGCGATGCCCTTGTCAATTCCTTGTTGCAACCGCTTCACGTTGGTTACAAAAAGATCGTCGCCAACAAGTTGAATTTTGCTTCCTGCTTCTTTAGTCAGAATTGACCATCCGGCCCAATCATCCTCGGCAAGCCCATCTTCGATGGAAACAATTGGATAGTCCTTGGCCCACTGCGCCCAGTAATGCGCCATTTCTTCCGAAGTCTTCGAAGACTTATCCGACTTCTTGAAAACGTACTTGCCATCCTGGAAAAATTCACTTGCCGCCGGATCAAGCGCAATCGCGATCTGCGCTCCTGGTTTGTATCCCGCCTGCTGAATCGCCTCCAATACAACTTCAATGGCCTCGACGTTCGACTTCACCGACGGCGCAAACCCTCCTTCATCACCGACGGCGGTGTTATAGCCGCGCTTTTTCAGAACTCCCTTTAGCGTATGGAATACCTCCACGCCCCAGCGCAGCGCTTCGGAAAATGTCGGCGCGCCTACGGGCATCACCATGAATTCCTGGAAGTCCACATTGTTATCGGCATGCGCGCCGCCATTCAAAATGTTCATCATCGGAGTAGGCAGGGTGTTCGCGCCAGCTCCGCCCAGGTAGAAATACAGCGGTTGATCGAAATGCGCGGCGGCAGCGCGGGCGGCAGCCATGGAGACTGCAAGAATCGCATTCGCGCCAAGGCGGCCTTTATTCTCAGTGCCGTCTAACTCAATCATCTTCTTATCGAGACCACGCTGATCGGCAGCATCAAAACCCGCCAGTGCTGCCGCAATTTCGCCATTCACGTTGGCTACAGCTTTCAGCACGCCCTTTCCCAGGTAGCGCTTTTTGTCGCTGTCGCGCAGCTCCACCGCCTCATGTTCGCCGGTTGAAGCACCGCTCGGCACAATGGCCCGGCCTACTGAACCATCGTGCAGAAAAACTTCTGCTTCTACCGTGGGATTGCCTCGCGAATCAATCACTTCTCTTCCATGAATTGCCGCAATGGTGCTCATGTAATTCCTTTCAATTTTTGATTGCTGTACGGCTGATCTCGGCTGAAGAGAAACAATGGCCTTCAGATATGCGATACCTGCAGGATCCTTCTCAAACTCACCTTGAAATTGTTGATTATAAATCAAGCGGGCCAGGTAACCGGCAATGAATCGTGATTTGCGCTAATCAAAATCTCGATCCGTAAAAATTCTAATCAAACCCGGCCCGTCAAATGGTTCACAAACTCGCGGGCGGCGGAAGACAAACTTTCCCTCGAACGAATGCAGAGATAAAGCTTCCTCTTTGCCCAGGCATCACGCAGCCCGATGGACTTCAGCCCCAAAGAATCAATGTAAGGAGTTGCCGCGGCCCGTGGCATGATTCCGACTCCCAGGCCCGCCGCCACCATGGCGCACACCGCGTCAAAGCTGGTGACTTGAATGCGGAGCTTGAGCGGTCGTCCGCTCTGCGCAGCCTCGCGAATCAATAGATAATGGAGCGAGCTATTGCTGTGCAGGCCGATGAAATCAAACTCCAGCGCATCGGCAAAGTTCAAGGATTTGCGTCCTGCGAGCGGATGGCCTGGAGCAACCACAAGCGCCAGTTCGTCCTTGCGAAATGGCACTAATGTCAGCCCAATCGCCGGCGGCGCCTCGCTGACAATTCCAACGTCCGCCACGGAGTCCGAAACCGCCTGGGCAGCGACGGTACTTACATGCTCTTCCAAATGAATTCGCACATCGCGATGCTTCGCCAGGAAAGACGCCAACGCGGCGGGCAAAAACTCAACGATGGAGGAAATGTTAGCGAAAACGCGCACGTGTCCCCGGACGCCAGAGGCAAACTCCGCCAATTCGTCATTCAACTGGCTGGCCTGATTTAGCACCCCGCGCGAGCGGGCTAGCAAGGCCTGACCGGCCGGGGTAAGCTCCACGCCCTTGCTCCGCCTCACCAATAAGGCGGTGTGGAAACCATCTTCCATATCGGAAACCCGCTTACTCACCGCGGAAGCAACAGTATGGCAGCGCTGCGCCGCCTTGGCGATGCTTCCGGCTTCCGCCACAGCAGTAAACAGCTCGAGATCTTTCAGCGAGAATTGCATCGGACGCAAACCTCTCGAAAGATCGTATCACTTGCTTAGTGCCGCAAAATACAAACGGCGCCGCTGTGAAATCAGGCGGCGCCGAAAGTTACATCAACCTCGCGATGCTACTTTTCTGATACGACTTGCAGTTTATTGTCCACGGAGAAAATTCCCGGGACGCCATTCGCACGAAGCCCGGCGACATTTTTGTCGCCGTCACTGTCCACAACTCCAGCCAGGGTCACGTGGCCGGATTTCACGAGTATGCGAATCGGTTTGGTAGTCCCCAACTCATATTTCTGCAATTGAGGATATCCGTAGATGGCCCGAAACAGCCGGATGCGAAGAGCATCGTCCTGCGAAGAAGGCGGCAACACTTCGATCTGATCGTCCACATGTTCGACGCCTTCAACGTGTTTCACGGCATTCTCCGCCTCAGATTTGATCGACGGCTTGGTCACCTGGCCCACCAGCGTCACATTCCGGCCATCAATCTTGAATGCCATATAGTCAAATGCGTTAACGTACGGCAGCATGTTCAATTCATGCCGCACTTCCCTCTGCATCTGTCCTTCGGATCCCGAGGCCATTTTCTGGGCCGAAGCAAATAAACTCACCACTATCATCGCAGTCACTAAGAACAACGCTCGCACTTTCATAACCATCTCCCTTTCTTTTTCGTAAAGTCTTGTCCCTCTGTCCTGATTTCCCACACTCATCCTCACCCGCATGGCGGACCTAAACAAATCAGGTACTTCATGTACTTCCCCATCTTGTTTACCGTGTCTTTCTTCGCGCGGATAAGCGGCTTAGAAGGCAGATGCCCTTGCGCGAAGTTTTTCAGCCAACTGCCTCCTCCGCGTGATTTACCGGCGCCAATAGCCGCGACGAACATAGTCATGTCGTACGTAGACATGACGAAACGCCACGGGCCGCGACACAACATAAAAGTTGCGGTACACCGGAAACAGCACCACCCTCACGAACGGCCGCGGAGCAACATAGACGCGCGAAGTGGCGTAAACGAAAGCACGGCCAGTGTGCACATACACAGGCGCGCCTACCCTCACTCCCACAATGACGCCCGCGTGCGCTTTCGGCGCGACCGAGATCATCATGGCCACAGCCAGTCCACACATCAGAAGCAGATTTCGTTTCCTCATTCAGCGCCTCCGTCCTACATTCATTCAAACACCACCGGAATAAGAAAGTTTTGCCGTAGGCTTTGTTTCAAACAGTTAGCAACCGCGCGCCTGTAGAGAATTGCCAGGTTGCGCAAAGAAACATGTACGGGTTTTACCTAGATTTGTAAGTACGGAGCTGTAATTCGGAACTAGCGGATCACCTGCCAACAGTCATCCGCATCTTTGATTTGCATGAGAGATGCGTGGAATATGCATGGTCAATTCGGCAAGCCGACGAGGTACCCGTTGCACAAAGACGATTTGATGAAGCCTGACTGGATCAGCGAGGTAATTCTGGTGGGCAGTGGCTTGGTTCTGTTCCTTCCCATTCTAGCGATCCTGATTGAACTTCTCATGGGCGCAATCGGCCAGCACTAAGCGGATGATTTATTCAAACCACACCTGGAAAGAATGGCCGCGAAAAAATCCGCGGCCATTCTTGCGATTTCACTTTGAAGCGAACAAAAGTCTGATTCAGAAAAGTCTCAGACTTAGTGGCGACTTCCGCCACCGCCACCGCGACCTCCGCGGCCTCGTCCACCGCCGCCTCCGTGCCCGCCACGACCTCCGCGGCCTCGTCCACCGCCTCCGCCCGGACGGCCCCCACCACGACCTCCGCGGTCTCCGCTACGTTCTGGTCCGCGATCGCCGCCTTGATTCGAGTGTGCCTCATCACGATTAAAGTTCGGTTCCGGTTCGTCCGGAAAATCTCCACCGCCTTCAATGGTCAATGCGCCTGTATGCGCGGGAGCTATCACTCCGTGGCCTTCTCCGTTGGATTCTCCACCGCCGCCTTCTCCGCCTTCCGAATTTTCCGGCGGCGCTCCGCCCATTTTCGCGCGCTGCTCTTTGAGGATCGCCTTACGCGAAAGCCGGATGCGGTTGCCTTCAATGGAAAGGACCTTCACCAGCACCTGGTCGCCCTCTTTCAACTCGTCGCGAACATCCTTAATGCGATGTTCCGCAACTTCGCTGATGTGCAGCAGGCCATCGGTACCCGGCAATATTTCGACGAACGCGCCGAAGTCGGCGAGCCGGGAAACTTTGCCTAGATAAGTTTTGCCAATTTCCGCCGTCGCGGTAATATCGCCAATCAATTGCAGCGCTTTGGCTGCCGCGGCTTCATCACTCGAAGCAACTTTCACCATGCCGGAATCTTCGACGTCGATTTTCACTCCAGTCTGTTCGACGATAGAGCGAATCATCTTGCCGCCTGGTCCGATCAGGTCCCGAATCTTGTCCGTAGGAATTTGCACGGTGTAGAAGCGCGGAGCAAATGCGGAAATCTTGGTGCGAGGTTCGGAGATCACTTCATTCATCTTGTCGAGAATGAAGAACCGTCCGCGTTGCGCCTGGGCCATGGCTTCACGCATGATCTGCGGCGTGATGCCAGCCACCTTGATGTCCATTTGCAGGGCGGTAATGCCGTCCCGCGTTCCGGCCACTTTGAAATCCATGTCGCCATAGTGGTCTTCAGCGCCTGCAATGTCGGTAAGGATGGAATACTTTCCTCCTTCCATTACCAATCCCATGGCCACTCCAGCCACGTGAGATTTGAGTGGAACGCCTGCATCCATGAGTGAGAGCGAAGCTCCGCAAACCGAAGCCATGGACGACGAACCGTTGGATTCCAGAATGTCGGAAACAACTCGCATAGCGTAGGGCCATTTCTCTTCTGCCGGAAGCACGACAGCTACAGAGCGTTCTGCAAGAGCTCCGTGGCCGATTTCTCGGCGTCCCGCTCCGCGCAGGAATCCAACTTCTCCCACGCTGAATGGCGGGAAATTGTAGTGCAGCATAAAGCGCTTTTTCGCTTCGCCTTCGAACGCCTCGAGCCGCTGCATGTCATCCGAGGTGCCAAGCGTGGTGGTGACCAGCGCCTGCGTTTCGCCGCGGGTAAAGACGGCGGAGCCGTGCGTGCGGGGAAGAAGTCCGGTTTCAATCCAGATGGGGCGAATTTCATCAAACGCGCGGCCATCCGGACGGCGCTTGTCAGCAGTCACCTGCTCGCGGAAAATCCGCTCGCGCAATTCTTCGTAATAGCGCTTAAGCTTTTTCTGTCCGTCCTCGTCGTCTTCCGCAATAGGTTCCAGCAACTTTTTCTTGATTTCGCGGACCAGGTTGTAGCTTTCCGCCTTAGGATGTTTCTGGGTATCAAGCGCATCCGTAAGCTCTTTGCCAATGCGCTTCTTCAAATCGTTGAAATAAGCTTCATCGAATTCCGGGGCCGTGACCTGGCGCTTGGGCTTGCCCGCTTTTTCCCGCAGGCTGTTAATGGCGGCGCAAATCTTTTTGATTTCGGCGTGGGCAAACTCAATGGCATCCACCACCGTCTCTTCTTTTACTTCCTTAGCGCCCGCTTCAATCATGACGATGGCATCCGCGGAGGCGACTACCATGAGATTGAGCAACCCCTCGCGCAATTCCGTATAAGAAGGATTCACCACGAACTGGCCATCCACCAATCCCACCCGAACCGCACCAATCGGACCCTGGAATGGAATATCGGAAATAGTCAGTGCGGCAGATGCGCCGTTGATGGCGCAAACATCGGGGTCATTTTCTTTGTCAGCGGAGAGCACAAACGCGATCACCTGAGTTTCGCAGCGGAAGCCCTCCGCAAACAGCGGGCGCACTGGGCGGTCAATCATGCGGCTGACAAGAATTTCACGTTCGCTCGGCCGGCCCTCGCGCTTAATGAATCCGCCGGGGATGCGACCGCCGGCATAGGTGTATTCACGGTAATCCACGGTGAGCGGGAAGAAATCAATTCCTTCACGCGGGTCCGGATTGGCAGTGCCAGTGGCTAAAACCACATTGTCGCCGGTCCGCACGACTACCGAGCCGTGCGCCTGCTTTGCCAATTTGCCAGTTTCAAATGAAAGGGATTTACCGCCGGAAAGTTCTACAGATACTTCATGTTTCATGTTTATTGTCCTTGTGGCAGGAGGGCACGCATGTGCCTTCTAGGAGGCTGCACGATCGCAGGTAGAGTGCTTAAAAACCTTAAAACCAAGGCGCGTCAAAACGCGCACACCAATGCCTTAATGGCTAAACCCCGCAAATTTTACCGCTGGGAAAAGCCACCCCACGACTACTTACGCAAACCGAGTTTGTGTACGACGGTCTTATAGCGTTCGGAATCGTATGTTTTGAGGTAGTCGAGCAAGCGGCGACGCTTGCTGACCAGCATGAGAAGGCCGCGGCGTGAGCCGTGGTCTTTCTGGTGCGCTTTGAAAGTGTTCCGTCAATTGACCGATCCGCTCGCTTAACAGCGCGATTTGCACTTCCGGACTTCCCGTGTCAGTGGGATGCGTGCGGTGTTCGTCAATGAGGGCCTGTTTTTGCTCTCTGGCTAGCACTAACCTGATGCACTCCTGTCGAAATTCTTTTCCTAGTAACGGTTTCAAGGTTAACACGTTAAAGAACGGGGTGTAAAGCAGCATGGCAGTGGGTAGTAGGTGAGTTCCCGGTTTGCCTGCCAATCGAACTTTGATTCCAACCTAAGATGCCGCCGTGTCGCCAGCGAAGGCTCGAACTCCTTTTTTCTGTGGATGCAGCAACCAATAGAAGGCCGTGAGGTGCGTGATCATCAACAGGGGCACATAGATGATTGGGATCGCATATGTGGCGCCAAACTGGCCCGCTAGTGCAGGAATACCGGTCCGGACCGCGTGGTAATAATCGAGAACGAGATCGAGTGTTCCGACTAGATTGAACGCAAAGACGAAAAGCCAGAAAAGCGGACGTATTCTTATTGTGAGAAGCGCCAGAATAGCAAGCACTCCTGTCGCCAAGTCCCAATAAGCGGCGAACGTGGCAAAGCTCGCGGGCAGATTGCCGATGACACCCGGAAGAATAAAGACAAGTCCGAAAAAGCGGAAGCTGTGCAGCGTAGCAATGGCGCGATGTGCCTCCACCCGGTCCATCGATTTCAGTCTCGGCAGAAGGTATGTTCGAAAGCAAAGCAGCCACGCAACGTAACCTAAAATGAGATGTATGTTGAAGATGATTTCTGGCGACATTTGACCTCCAATCAAAGCCAGGATTAGTCGAGGTGACCTCTCGGATGCCGAGAACTCGCCACTAACGAATCAAGTCGTGTAGCCCCCGGGATGCGGCACGAACATTGTGAAAGACTTACTGAAACACCGCTGGGTTAACGCCTTCAGGGGCATCAAAGGCGCCACGGGAATGTACTGGTAATCCATCAACCGTTTCTTCGAGAGTGGCAGGGTCTCCATTAAGGCGCGCGCCTCGTCCTCGGTCTTTGCATCGAGCAGGAAAATGACGCCTTTGCCATCGCCACGCGAATACCACTGGCGGATTTTTCGTCGAGGTAAAATTTCACGGTTTCTTGAATCTCTTCCGGTATGACAGCCATGATTTGTTGGGCAGTTACGCCCTGCGCGGGAGTCAGAATGACCAACACTTCAGTGGTTTTAGGTATAGCTGCGCCAGGCACGTCGGAAGCTCCTGCGGACTGTGATTGCGCTGCGGACGCGATGGGTAGCGCCGCCATAAGCAATGGGATCATGAATTTCATTGGGTTCTCCTCTGATACGTTCGTGGTTCAATACGACAACATTTTTATTTTTTCGGTACTAATCGGTACCACAATACGAATGGTACCATGTGGTACCATACTTGTCAAGGAGAGTGGGCTCTATGGCATCCATATCAAAGCGCCGTGCAGAGGCCGATGACACTGCGGTACGCCGCCGCATTCTCGAAGCGGCCTTTGCAGCGTTCACCAAGAGCGGGTACGCAGCGGCCAGCACTCTTGAGATTGCGACACGAGCGCGCGTTTCAAAACGAGAGCTTTACGCCCTGGTTGGCAATAAACAGGAAATGTTGATCGCCTGCATCAGTGAACGCGCCAAGCGACTGAACATTCCCCCTGATTTGCCCGTGCTGCGCGATCGCGACACCCTCGCACAGTTGCTGGCTTCTTTTGGGGCGAGGCTCGTCCGCGAGATAAGCGATCCCACAGTCATTGTGGTATTCCGGCTGGCGATTGCCGAGGTGGTCCAGGCGCCCGAAGTGGCGCGTGCGCTCGACTCTATTGGACGCGAGGCGAGTCGTGTCGCATTACGTAAAATTATGGCCGCTGCTCAGGAGGCGGGACTGCTCACAGGCCGTCCCGCTGATCTCGCCGAGCAATTCGCGGGGTTGCTCTGGCGGGATTTAATGGTCAGCCTGCTTTTAGGAGTGGCCGAGCAACCGAGTCCGCGCGCAATCGGAGAACGCGCCCGCGACGCAACAGCCGCATTTCTACAACTTCATCTGGCACAGAACGCGCCGCTGGTATGAGCCGGTTGGTTGTCTTGATGGCGATTCTCTCGGAATGTTTCTTTTGGGACGTTGAGCAGTAGATTGCAATCAGACACGAGTTGTAATGCGCAGGCCAGAGTCGGACATCACCTTGCCATAAATTGCGCGGGTTTCCGCGAGTACGGCGCTCAACTCCGCCTCCAGCCCCGCCACGAATTTTCTTCCCAGGATTCTTTCCGTCAGTTTAGTAACGGTTTCGCGGGCGTGCTCAGTGGGAGGAAACCACTTGTAGGCGCGGCCAGACACCAGCCGGACAACATGCTCAAGGGTCCGCAGAAATTCCGCGGCGTGATCAAGGCGCGCAACGTTGGATTTTTGCAGCAAATTCGCCTCGGCGCACTTCCACAGACGGTCGCGTAGAGTGCCATGCTTCTGGCGCTGGCCATTCTTTATCAGCAAAAAGTTCGTCAGAAAATCCACGTCATAAGTTCCGCCAGCCGCGGTCTTCAGGTTCCTTCCGTTCGCCTCGGCTCTTTCAAGCTTGGCCCGCATGTCGACGATATCTGAGAGGAAACTTTCCTCTCCTGCAAAGCGCTGGAACAACTCGTCCGCCGCGGCCATGGTCTCATCACCTACTTCCCGTGATCCTCCGACGAGCCGCATTTTGGCGTACGTGAGCGCCTCCCACGCTTGCGCCTCCTGCTGGAAGTAAGCGCTCAAATGTTTTACCGTTACCACCAATTCGCCTTCCGCGCCGCGTGGGCGCAGTCGAGTATCCACGGGAAACAACATGCCATCGCGCGTATATGCGGCGAGAGCTTGCATAAACTGACCCGCGAATTTTCCCAGGGCCGCAACATCTTCGCCTTCCTCGCACACAAATAAAAGGTCGGCGTCAGAGAGCAAATCAAATTCGCCGCTGCCGAGGCGGCCCAGCGCCATCACCGCAAGTCCTGCAGGCATCTCCGCAATCCGGAGCGCGGCCCTAATCGCATCTTCGGTGGCGGCGGTAGTTTCTGCCAGTGACTCATAGACGCCCCGTAGCTGTGTCACGTCACGCGCCCCCGAGAGCAACATGCAACGCCGGTAGTGGCGGCGCAGCAGAGCTATTTTTTCCGCATGGGGCGCTTGGTTCTCCGCCAAGTACTCAAAGACCGGGTCGCGGACGGTGCGCGCCATTCCGCCCGTCGCATCAAACAGCACTCCGCTGGGAAGCGGTCTAATCCCTTGGTTTAATTCATCGAGCGCAGCGACTTCCTCGGGATGGCGCACCAAAATTTCGGTGAGGTAGTCGCTGGTCTCGAAAAGGGCAAGCGTCCGCCCAGCAATCACCGGATACCGAAATTTTGGTGCGCCATCCCGAGGAAGTCGCTGCGCTCGATGAATTAAACCAAGGGATTAGACCGCTTCCCAGCGGAGTGCTGTTTGATGCGACGGGCCATGGCGCGCCCGGTCCGCGACCCGGTCTTTGAGTACTTGGCGGAGAACCAAGCGCCCCATGCGGAAAAAATAGCTCTGCTGCGCCGCCACTACCGGCGTTGCATGTTGCTCTCGGTTTCACGTGACGTGACACAGCTACGGGGCGTCTATGAGTCACTGGCAGAAAGTTCCCGCCGCCGCCGAAGATGCGATTGCGGCCGCGCTCCGGATTGCGGAGATGCCTGCAGGACTTGCGGTGATGGCGCTGGGCCGCTAGAATTTGATTTGCTCTCTGACGCCGACCTTTTATTTGTGTGCGAGGAAGGCGAAAGTGTAGCGGCCCTCGGAAAATTCGCGGGTCAGTTTATGCAAGCTCTCGCCGCATCCTACGCGCGATGGCATGTTGTTTCCCGTGGACACTCGACTGCGCCCACGCGGCGCGGAAGGCGAATTGGTGGTAACGGTAAAACATTTGAGCACTTACTTCCAGCAGGAGGCGCAAGCGTTGGAGGCGCTCACGTACGCCAAACTACAGATTTCGGAGGATCACGGGAAGTAGGTGACGAGACCATGGCCGCGGCGGACGAGTTGTTCCAGCGCTTTGCAGGAGAGGAAAGTTTCCTCTCAGATATCGTCGACATGCGGGCCAAGCTTGAAAGAGCCGAGGCGAACGGAAGGAACCTGAAGACCGCGGCTGGCGGAACTTATGACGTGGATTTTCTGACGAACTTTTTGCTGATAAAGAATGGCCAGCGCCCGAAGGATGCCGCTTGCTACGCGCCGTCTGTGGAAGTGCGCCGAGGCGAATTTGCTGCAAAAATCCAACGTTGCGCGCCTTGGATCACGCCGCCCCGTCTCTGCGGACCCTTGAGCATGTTGTCCGGCTGGTGTCTCGGCCGCGCCTTTAAAATTCAGTTTTCCTCCCACTGAGCACGCCCGCGAAACCGTCTCTAAACTGACGGAAAGAATCCTGGGGAACCCGTGGCGGGGCTGGAGGCGGAGTTGAGCGCCGTACTCCGCGGAAACCCGTGAGATTTATCACAAGGTGATGTCCCAACTCTGGCCTGCGGGTCCCAACTCGTGTCTGATTGCGATCTTCTGCTCAACGTCCCAAAAGGAAGCGTTTCCCGAGAGAATCGCCATCAAGACAACCAACCGGCTCCGTGCCCACAACACCAGCTCTGTGCCAGATGAAGTTGTAGAAAAGTTTCATATTGCGACGCGGGCGCGTTCTCCGATTGCGCGCGGACTTAGCTGCTCGGCCACTCCTTAAAACACGGGCTGACCATTAAATCCTCAGTAACCCCGCGAATTACTCAGCGCGATCAGCGGGACAGCCTGCCAGCAGTCCCGCCTCCTGAGCAGCGGCCATAATTTTACGTAATGCGACACGACTCACCTCGCGTCAAATAGAGTCGAGCGCACGCGCCACTCGGGGGCAATCGCCACACAGAAGTCCAGCATGGCTGTAGGATAGCTTATCTCGCGGACGAGCCTCGCCCCAAAAGAAGCCAGCAACTGTGCGAGGGTGTCGCGATCGCGCAGCACGGGCATAACTGGGGAGATGTTGAGTCGCTTGGCGCGTTCACTGATGCCCGAGATCAACATTTCCTGTTTATTGCCAACCAGGGCGTAAAGCTCTGCGTTTTGAAACGCGCGCTCGTGTCGCAATCTCAAGAGTGCTGGCCGCTGCGTACCCGCTCTTGGTGAACGCTGCAAAGGCCGCTTCGAGAATGCGGCGGCGCTACAGTAGTGTCCAGTGAGGCCTCTGCACGGCGCTTTGATATGGATGCCATAGAGCCCACTCTCCTTGACAAGTATGAGTGCCACATGGTACCATTTCAGTTATTGTGGTACCAATTAGTACCGAAAAAATAAAAACGTTGTCGTATTGAACCACGGGAACATATCGAGAGGAGAACCCAATGAAATTCATGATCCCATTGCTTATGGCGGCGCTACCCATGGCGTCCGCAGCGCAATCAAAATCCGCAGGAGGCTTCCAAAAGCACATGAGTATCTGTTCTTATGTAGACCAACTGAAGTGTTCGGTCATTGTTAGTCTCCGCGCAGCACGTAACTGCCCAACAAATCATGGCTGTCATACCGGAAGGAGATTTCAAGAAACCGTGAAATTTTACCTCAACGAAAAATCCGCCAGTGGTATTCGCGTGGCGATGGCAAAGGCGTCATTTTCCTGCTCGATGCAAAGACCGAGGACGAGGCGCGCGCCTTAATGGAGAAATTGTGCCACTCTCGAAGAAACGGTTGATGGATTACCAGTACGTCACCGTGGCGCCTTTGATCCCCCTGGAGACGTTTGTAAACCAGGCGTTGTTTCAGTAAGTCTTTCACGGAATGTAAGCGCACCATCCGGGGGCTACACGAATTCGTTAGTGGCCAGTTCTCGGCATCCGAGAGGTCACCTCGACGAATCCTGGCTTTGATTGGAGGTCAAATGTCGCCAGAAATCGTCTTCAACATACATCTCATTTTAGGTTACGTTGCGTGGCTGCTTTGCTTTCGAACATACCTTCTGCCGAGACTGAAATCGATGGACCGGGTGGAGGCACATCGCGCCATTGCTACGCTGCACAGCTTCGGTTCGGACTCGTACTTTATTCTTCCGGGTGTCATCGGCAATCTTGCCCGCGACCACGTTCACCGCTTATTGGGACTTGGCGACAGGAGTGCTTGCTATTCTGGCGCTTCTAACAATAAGAATACGTCCGCTTTTCTGGTTTTTCGTCTTTGCGTTCAATCTAGTCGGAACACTCGATCTCGTTCTCGATTATTACCACGCGGTCCGGACCTGTTTCCTGCACTAGCGGGCCAGTTTGGCGCCACATATGCGATCCCAATCATCTATGTGCCCCTGTTGATGATCACGCACCTCACGGCCTTCTATTGGTTGCTGCATCCACAGAAAAAAGGAGTTCGAGCCTTCGCTGGCGACACGGCGGCATCTTAGGTTGGAATCAAAGTTCGATTGGCAGGCAAACCGGGAACTCACCTACTACCCACTGCCATGCTGCTTTACACCCCGTTCTTTAACGTGTTAACCTTGAAACCGTTACTAGGAAAAGAATTTCGACAGGAGTGCATCAGGTTAGTGCTAGCCAGAGAGCAAAAACAGGCCCTTATTGACGAACACCGCACGCATCCCACTGACACGGGAAGTCCGGAAGTGCAAATCGCGCTGTTAAGCGAGCGGATCGGTCAATTGACGGAACACTTTAAAGCGCACCAGAAAGACCACGGCTCACGCCGCGGCCTTCTCATGCTGGTCAGCAAGCGTCGCCGCTTGCTCGACTACCTCAAAACATACGATTCCGAACGCTATAAGACCGTCGTACACAAACTCGGTTTGCGTAAGTAGTCGTGGGGTGGCTTTTCCCAGCGGTAAAATTTGCGGGGTTTAGCCATTAAGGCATTGGTGTGCGCGTTTTGACGCGCCTTGGTTTTAAGGTTTTTAAGCACTCTACCTGCGATCGTGCAGCCTCCTAGAAGGCACATGCGTGCCCTCCTGCCACAAGGACAATAAACATGAAACGTGAAGTATCTCTAGAACTTTCCGGCGGTAAATCCTTTTCATTTGAAACTGGCAAATTGGCGAAGCAGGCGCACGGCTCGGTAGTCGTGCGGACCGGCGACGATGTAGTTTTAGCCACTGGCACTGCCAATCCGGACCCGCGTGAAGGAATTGATTTCTTCCCGCTCACCATAAATTACCTGAATAAAACTGCTGCCGGCGGTAGCATCCCCGGCGGATTGATTAAGCGCGAGGGCCGGCCGAGCGAACGTGAAATTCTTGTCAGCCGCATGATTGACCGCCCAGTGCGCCCGCTGTTTGCGGAGGGCTTCCGCTGCGAAACTCAGGTGATCGCGTTTGTGCTCTCCGCTGACAAAGAAAATGACCCCGATGTTTGCGCCATCAACGGCGCATCTGCCGCACTGACTATTTCCGATATTCCATTTCCAGGGTCCGATTCGTGCGGTTAGGGGTGGGGTCTGGTGGATGGCCGATTCGTGGGTAAATCCTGCTTATACGGAATTGCGCGAGGGGTTGCTCAATCTCATGGTAGTGGCCTCCGCGGATGCCATCATCATGATTGAAGCGGGCGCTAAGGAAGTAAAAGAAGAGACGGTGGTGGATGCCATTGAGTTTGCCCACGCCGAAATCAAAAAGATTTGCGCCAGCCATTAACCAGCCTGCGGGAAAAAGCAGGCAAAGCCCAAGCGCCAGGTCACGGCCCCCCAAATCGATGAAGCTTATTTCAACGATTTGAAGAAGCGCATTGGCAAAGAGCTTACGGATGCCGCTTGATACCCCAGAAACATCCTAAGGCGGAAAGCTACAACCTGGTCCGCGAAATCAAGAAAAAGTTGCTGGAACCTATTGCGGAAGACGGCGAGCAAGGACAGAAAAAGCTTAAGCGCTATTACGAAGAATTGCGCGAGCAGATCTCCCGCGAGCAGGTGATTGCTGACAAGCGCCGTCCGGATGGCCGCGCGTTTGATGAAATTCGCCCCATCTGGATTGAAACCGGACTTCTTCCCCGCACGCACGGCTCCGCCGTCTTTACCCGCGGCGAAACGCAGGCGCTGGTCACCACCACGCTTGGCACCTCGGATGACATGCCGGAGCCAGTTGAGGCGTTCGAAGGCGAAGCGAAAAAGCGCTTTATGCTGCACTACAATTTCCCGCCGTTCAGCTGTGGGAGAAGTTGGATTCCTGCGCGGAGCGGGACGCCGAGAAATCGGCCACGGAGCGCTTGCAGAACGCGCTGTAGCTGTCGTGCTTCCGGCAGAAGAGAAATGGCCCTACGCTATGCGCGTTGTTTCCGACATTCTGGAATCCAACGGTTCGTCGTCCATGGCTTCGGTTTGCGGGGCTTCGCTCTCGCTGATGGATGCAGGCGTTCCGCTCAAAGCTCACGTGGCTGGAGTGGCCATGGGATTGGTAATGGAAGGAGGATAAGTATGCCATCCTTACCGACATTGCAGGCGCTGAAGACCACTATGGCGACATGGATTTCAAAGTGGCCGGAACGCGGGACGGCATTACCGCCCTGCAAATGGATATCAAGGTTGGCTGGCATCACGCGCGCAGATCATGCGTGAAGCTCTGGCCCAGGCGCAGCGCGGACGGTTGCATCATTCTCGACAAGATGAATGAAGTGATCTCCGAACTGCTCGCGACCAAGATTTCCGCAGTTTGCTCCGCGCATTCTACACCGTGCAAATTCCGTACGGACAAGATTCGGGACCTGATCGGACCCGGCGGCAAGATGATTCGCTCTATCATCGAACAGACTGGCGTGAAGATCGACGTCGAAGACTACGGCAAGGTGAACAGTTGCTTCGAGCGATGAAGCTGCGGCAGCCAAAGCGCTGCAGATTGATTGGCGATATTACCGCGACGGCGGAAATTGGCAAAACTTATCTAGGCAAAGTTTCCCGGCTCGCCGACTTCGGCGCGTTCGTCGAAATATTGCCGGGTACCGATGGCCTGCTGCACATCAGCGAAGTTGCGGAACATCGCATTAAGGATGTTCGCGACGAGTTGAAAGAGGGCGACCAGGTGCTGGTGAAGGTCCTGGCCATTGAAGGCAACCGCATCCGGCTTTCGCGTAAGGCGATCCTCAAAGAGCAGCGCGCGAAAATGGGCGGAGCGCCGCCGGAAAATTCGGAAGGCGGAGAAGGCGGCGGTGGAGAATCCAACGGAGAAGGCCACGGAGTGATAGCTCCCGCGCATACAGGCGCATTGACCATTGAAGGCGGTGGAGATTTTCCGGACGAACCGGAACCGAACTTTAATCGTGATGAGGCACACTCGAATCAAGGCGGCGATCGCGGACCAGAACGTAGCGGAGACCGCGGAGGTCGTGGTGGGGGCCGTCCGGGCGGAGGCGGTGGACGAGGCCGCGGAGGTCGTGGCGGGCACGGAGGCGGCGGTGGACGAGGCCGCGGAGGTCGCGGTGGCGGTGGCGGAAGTCGCCACTAAGTCTGAGACTTTTCTGAATCAGACTTTTGTTCGCTTCAAAGTGAAATCGCAAGAATGGCCGCGGATTTTTTCGCGGCCATTCTTTCCAGGTGTGGTTTGAATAAATCATCCGCTTAGTGCTGGCCGATTGCGCCCATGAGAAGTTCAATCAGGAT
>CAWHQK010000120.1:0-6922 GCA_963831435.1 uncultured Acidobacteriota bacterium | reverse complement strand
AACTTTGTGTGCTGGTTGTTGTTAGAAGCCTCATTGTGAGTGAGCCGACTGAACCTGGGCGCTGAGAGGTGTAGGTGATCTTTGGCGGCGGCGAGAGGGTTGTTAAGAAATTATGTATACACACCCCCCCCCCCCCCCCCCCCCCCCCCTTTTTTCTTTTTCCACGTGGGTAGGGATGTTAGATGGAGGTGGTTAAGTGTTTGGAGGATTGGCAATGCAGTCACATATCGAAGTGGCCGGACAGATGCGTCCGCTACGAGAGCTACGCCGATCTGCTCGTACGCCGAGCACCTCGCTGCCGGGAATCTGGCTGCTCTGGGATCCTTGCACGTCGATTCTGGAGATCTCGATCCTCGTACGATGAATGCGGCGATCGACGGGGTCGGCTTTGAAGTTTTGGCGAGCAAGACGGAACCGGCGAGGTGTTAGCAAGGGCACGGACTGGGTCGATAGAAGCGGCTGGTTGATCTCTCTCTACTCCGTCCATCCCGGCAATTTATTGCTTCCCGTGATGAGCCGCGCGCCGCGTTCAAAGGTGATGTAAGACCACGCCCATTGGATCAGGACCAGAATGCGGTTGCGGAAGCCGATCAAAAAGAAAGTGAACGAACAGCCATGCTAGCCATGCCGGGTATCCCGAGACGTGCACCTTCCGAAATCGCCCGACCGCGGCGGCGCGTCCAATGGTCGCCAACGTGCCTTTATCTAAATAATGACATTCGTGTCTCGGCTTGCCTTCCAAATCGCGCCGAATATTTTTAGCGGCGGCTACGCCCTCCTGCATGGCGACCGGTGCCAAACCCGGCAACCATTTGCCGCTTTCATCCTTGAAGCGGCCATATCGCCAATCACGAAAACTTCAGGATGGCCGGGAATGCTGAAGTCCGGCCAGACGCACACATGCCCCGCGCGATCCACGGGAGCGCCAAGTTTTTTGCCCAGTGAAGATGCCGCCACGCGAGCTGCCCATAGCGTAACGGCAGTTGGCATCCGTTTTTCACCCATGTAAACAGCCCCGGGTTCGATTCGGGTAACCAGCGCCGAGGTATGGACCTCCACGCCTAGGCGCTCAAGCTGCTTTTGCGCGCTTTCTGACATATCTGGCGCGAAAGCGGGAAGCACGCGCGGGCCGCCTTCCAGCAGGATGATGCGTGTGCGTTTGGGGTTAGTGAACGGAATTCGTGGGCCAGCACCTTGTGCGTGATTTCAGCGAGCGTGCCTGCTAGTTCAACGCCTGTGGGCCCTCCACCGACTACCACGAAGTTCAACTGCATTTGCCCTTCACCATTAGCAGCACGGCGTTCGGCGAGTTCGAAGGTCAGCAGTACACGGCGTTGAATCTCTACGGCGTCCTCCAGCGATTTCAACCCCGGGGCGAACGGCTCCCACTCGTCATGGCCAAAATAAGCGTGCGTGGCTCCGGCCGCGACGACCAAATAGTCGTAGCTGATTTCCATGTCGGAAAGCTTGATTATCTTGCGTTCAAGATCAAAGTCTCGCACCTCGCCGAGCAGGACCTCGATGTTCTTATCGCCTCGGACAATCCATCGAATCGGTGCGGCAATTTCTCCAGGAGATAACCCGGCTGTAGCGACCTGATAAAGGAGTGGCTGAAATGTATGGTGATTGGTGCGGTCAATCAGGGTGACGCGGGCGGCGTATTTGGCCACGCCGCACGCGGCGCGCAAGCCTCCAAAACCGGCTCCAATGACAACTATGTGAGGTCGAGTTTTGTTCTGCATATCCAGCTCCCGAATGCGTAGAGGTCAGAACATCTAATAGATTCCTTGGATCCCGCGAAGATGGAAAACTTTTGGAAACATGTGGGGCACACACTCCTGTCCGCCGCCTTTGACTTGATGGTTTTTAAGAGCTTTTCTATATAAATGGATGCCCCATTTTCCTGGATAGCCCCAAATATTGGACATTTAACCGGAAGGTCGTTCTTGATCGGACCGGCTGTATCTTTAGGTGAAAGAGCTGGCGGGCAAGAGTGTCCGCCCCACACGCATAAAGCTCATCAAAACTAAGCGGATAACCCCATGCCGGGGTGGTCGCGTTTCAACCCTATAGAGAGATATCCCGGGAGAGTTACCATTCCCAGCTATAATGATCTAAACAACCCCGCACGAGGGGAGGAAGTATGAAATCCCAATCTATGAAATTCCGGCCGCTTCTGCTGGCTGCTGTTTTCTGTCTGTTTGCATACACCGTTCCTGCCAGCTTTGGTCAGATATCCTAATCGGACGAATCCGAATCCGACCAACCCGCAGAATGCCCCGAATCCTACAAACCAAAAGCCCGATATTTCAAACCAGCCCGCTAGCGCGGACAACGGCACCAAGCCAGACAACAAGCCCGTGAAGTTGGCTGATCCTGATGCCGTAAAACACGACGGCGGAAAAGAAGATGTGGACGCGATTGGAAACCGCAACGTCGGCTGCAAGCAGGGACTAGGCAACTGGTACAGCATTGAAAAGCAGGTCGCCATGGGCCGTGGCTACGCGCAACAGGTAGAGTCGCAGTCCAAAATGATTACCGATCCGGTGATCACGGAATACGTCAACCGCATTGGGCAGAACCTTGTGCGCAATTCGGATGCGAGGTGCCTTTCACCATCAAGGTAATTGATTCTGACGTGGTAAATGCGATGGCCCTGCCGGGCGGATACTTCTACGTAAATTCCGGCCTGATTCTGGCGGCGGATGAAGAATCTGAATTGGCGGCAGTCATGGCACATGAGATCGCCCACGTGGCAGCCTGCCATGCGGCGCGTGAGCAATCGCGCGGCAACCTCATGCAAATGGCCTCGATTCCACTAATCTTTATCGGCGGCCCGATTGGTTATGCGGGATACGAGGCTGCGGGTTTTGCTTTGCCTATGACGTTCCTTAAATTCTCCCGCGATTTTGAAGCGCAAGCGGACTATTTAGGCATTCAGTATCTCTACAAGAGTGGATACGATCCCTCGGCCTTGGTTACATTCTTTGAAAAGATCGAGGCCATGGACAAGAAGAAGCCGGGAACTCTTGCCAAAGCGTTCGACACGCATCCACAGACCCCTGACCGCATAGAAAAAACTCAGGAAGAAATTGGCAGTATTCTTCCGGCGCGGCCGCAATACATTGTTTCCACTTCTGAATTCGACGAAGTGAAGGCGAGGCTGGCAATGCTGGAAAACCGCCACAAGGTGCTGGACAAGAAAGATACCAGCCGGCCGAGCTTGCGGCGCACCTCAACTGCCGACAAAACGGGGAATGACAAAGGCGATACCGATGATGATCGTCCGACTTTGAAGCGGCGTCCGGATACCGATTAGTAGCCAGGTCGAAAAAATGCGAAGAAAAAGGCCCGCAGTTTCTATGCTGCGGGCCTTCGTATTTCATTCTTTCGTTTTGTTCGAGAGTGCCAAACTTCTGTGAGAAGATCGCCACGTTCCAAGCAAATTGCAAAACGTAGAACCAGTGATTTAGGCAGCTTCCTTCGCGGCCAGCGCCCGCGTTTGATTGTGATATTGCTTGACCGAAGAGATGACTTTCATCTGCTTCCAGTCGTACGGAATTTCTTTTCCGCAATCCAGGCAAACCACATATGTGCCGGTAACGTTGCTTGCTCCGCGCCGCAAACCGGGGCGCACGGTAATAGGGAAGCTATAGTGGGAGTGCCAGCATCCGAAGAACGCATCAACAAGTCTCGATATCATAATTTACGGCCACTCGCGCCGGGGGCGCGCTACGTGAGACCGCCCTCCATGAACCTAGCAATTACTTAGATTCCTATACCCCGCGAAAGGTTCGTTTCTCAGGTAAAGAACTGAAGGGTGAAAGGGAAATCCATTATTATCCGGAACTTACCGAGCCATCGCACTATTCCAAGAGTACGATTTTCCAGCGCGAAGGGCGGGTAGATACGCCAGCAATGTCTCCGATTCTCGCGGAGTGCGGGAATATTGAAAAAACCGCTAAGTTTTAAAAATTAAACTTCTTGGGGGCCAGTCTTCTTCCGCGCCTGGCATTTTGCCATGATAGCGGAGCGAAGACGGGTTCGAAGATCGTCGGGCAATTCGTAGAGTTGCGAGTCGCGATAGATTTCAATGGTTTTCTTTGTGGTATCGCAAACCACGTAGCAGTTGTGGCACCACGACAAATGGTCCTCAAGCTCGGCCTTGGTCCGGGCATCCATGACGCCGTCCAGATAATTGGTAAGCTCTTGCAGAAACTCAGAGCACTTCACTTGTCGCCGTCCCCATTTTCATCGCGTAGGTTTCCATTTCCAACAGCCCCTCGCTTGAAGTAGCGGTTCAGCCTTTCGCGCAGTTGCAGCCGCGCGCGCAGTAACCGCGATTTTACCGCAGGGATGCTCAATTCCAGAGCGTCCGCGGTCTCTTCCGTCGAAAGACCTTCCACATCTCGTAATACAAATACCGTGCGAAATCCCGGAGGCAGACCCTGGATCGTTTTGCCCAGAATCTCTTTCAGCTCCGCTTGACTATACTGCTGCTCCGGGTTCGGACTCCAGTCCGCCACTTCGCGGGGAACTGAATCCTCTTCCGTCTTGACATCTTCATCGAGCGAAACCATGCGCTCGGGCCGCCGCTTGCGCAGCTTCATGAGCGCTTCGTTTACCGCAATCCGCACCAGCCAGGTATAAAACTTCGACTGACCTTGGAATTGCGCCAGATTGCTATAGGCTTTTAAGAACGCATCCTGTACGACGTCTTCCGCGTCTTCGCGATTCTGCGTGATGTGCTGCGCAATGCGAAAAACGTTTCGATCGTAACGCCGTACCAGCTGCTCGAAGGAGCCTACATCTCCTGCCTTGGCCGCTTGCACCAAAGCAAGCTCTTCGCTTACTGGCTCACCTATTTTTGGTTGGATGGCACCCATTCTTCGTCCGATGCAAGAAATTTAAGCCCAAAACGGCCACGCCCGAAGCTGATATTTTACTTGGTAACGCGCCCTTGTGCTTATCTGTTTTGACGATTCGGGCAATGCTTTATTGTGCTGGTGCCAGAGGATTCTTCAGATAGTTACTATAGTGACGTGCCAAAACAGCCAAGTACAATATAATCAGAAGTTACGGTAGTGCGCACGCCCAACCCCCGACCGGATCACTCATGGGTATTGAGCAAATCGTGGAGCAGGTTGTCTCGCAGGTATTGGAATCCCACGTTCCAAAACTGCGTCAGGCACTCGTGCAGCGCGTTCTGGATGAACTTGCCGCGCATCCGGAGCTGGCACCATCGCAGAGCAGCCAGGCCTCCGGTAGCAACGCCGCCAGCCTATTGAAAGCAATTTCGCACATTCACGAGGGATCAAATCAAAAAGAGATTCTGCGCGCTCTTCTCGATGGCACAACCGACTTCAGCAGCCGCAGCGCGCTATTTGTAGTGAAGGCGGGTTCAGCGGTGGGCTGGCAGGGGCAGGGATTTGGCGACAACAAGAATGACGAAATTAAAGATTTTCCATTCGACGTCAGCGCCGGCCTTGGTGCCCACGCCATGCGGGAGCGCACGCCCGCGGCTGGCGAGGCGAGCGAGGTAGACGCAAACTTTATCGCGAACTTTGGAGCTGCCGCGGACAATGAGTCAGTAATTTTACCGCTACTGCTCAAGGACAAGGTCGCGGCGCTGGTTTACGCCGACAGCGGAGCCAATACCGGAGTGGACAAGGTCGCGCTGCAACTTGTGGTTGCTGCTACCAGCGCATGGCTCGAAGTGGTTTCCCTGCGCAAGCAGACGATGAAGGAAACCGCCGGAGACGAAGGAAGAGATGCGTCGCCAGTGGCTCACGCCGCGTCTCCTGCGTATTCTGATCCCTTTGCAGGGCATACTCCAACTCACACGGCGGGCCACGCGGTATCAGAACCAATCCCCATGGAGGCTGCCAGTGCAGCAGCGGCCGGGGCCTCGGGTTCCGGTGTTTCCGTGGGCTCACAGGAGCAGCTTTCGCCCGAGGATGCCGACACGCACCGCAAAGCGCAACGTTTTGCCCGCCTGTTGATTGACGAAATCAAGCTCTACAATCAGGCCAAGGTTACCGAAGGCCGCAAGCATAAAGATATCTACGACCGGCTAAAGCCAGACATCGAGAAAAGCCGTTCGATGTACACGAAGCGTTACGGAAAAACCGCGGCGGCCGACGTAGACTATTTCAGCGCGGAGTTGGTGCGCAGCCTGGCGAAAGATGATAGTTCTTTAATGGGCGCAAATTTCCAGCGATAATTGGGTTCTGTGGTCTGTAATCATAAGCGGTGGTTTGGATTTCTTTTCGCGCTCTTCCTCGCTGGTCTTCTGGCGTGCGGAACGTTAGTCTACGCGCAATCAGGAGGCGCAAAACCCTCTTCTTCCGCGGAAACATCATCATCACAATCATCGTCGCGGTCTTCCAGAACCTCGTCCCCCAAGACATCTACAAAGACTTCCCCTACAAAGGCTTCGTCTGCGAAGTCCGCATTAGGAAAAGCCGCTCATTCGTCAACATCGTCCGCTGTCAGGCGTTCCTCAACCGCGCATAAGAAGGCTCGGCCAACGGGTTACACCAAGGCGTCCGTCCGCAGAAGAATTTCTTCCCGGCTACTTCGTATGCACGCGGCGTTTGTTGCTTCCACGGATCTGCGGCCCATGGCACAGCAGCTTCTGCAAAACCGCATTCCCGCCGCCTATGCCGGCGTGGAAGCGTATGCGCGCCGCCATGCTAAAGAAGACGCCGGAGCGCTCGCATGGCTGGTTTCCGGCTACGCCCATACGCTGGACAACGATTACGCCAAAGCCATTGATCCGCTCAATCGCGCCAAACCTCATGCCGGTGATTTTTCAGACTACGTGGATTACTACCTCGGCGTTTGCTACTTTCAAACGGGCCGGATCGCGGAAGCGGCAGCCACGCTTGCGCCTTTCGAAACGAATTATCCAACATCGCTT
>CAWHQK010000119.1:0-25886 GCA_963831435.1 uncultured Acidobacteriota bacterium | reverse complement strand
TTCTTTTATGCCCAGCCGGAAAATGTTCATCAGTTCGGGAAAAATAATCTGCCCAAACGTACCAGCGAGAACTGGCGCTTCAGAGAAGGATTTAACAACCGCATTGCCTATGAACTGAATCAGGTGGACGGATGCCTGGGCGGCTTCTTCCATTATCTGCAAGCCAAAAATCTTTACGACAACAGCATCATTATTGTGACCGCCGATCACGGCGACGCTACCGGCGAGCTGGGACGCACCAGCCATTCCATCATTATTTTCCCTGAAGTGATGCGCGTGCCGCTGATCGTCCACCTGCCGGCGGAGATGAGGAAGAAGGTCGTTTACGACAACAGCAGGATTTCTACTTTGACTGACATTACGCCTTCACTTTATTATCTGCTTGACCATCGCCCAGTGATTGCAAATCCAATGTTCGGCCGTCCTCTGTTCATGCAGACAAAGGAGGAGTTGCAATCGTACAAACGCAATGATGTGTTCTTTGCCTCAGACGCACGCGCGGTCTTCGGCCTTCTCGAAGACCATGGACGATACTTCTACGCAACCTATGATACCCCGGCCATGAGCATGTTATTTGATCTCCAAAACGACCCCGAAGGTGTGCACAACATTATTAACGAGAGTCTGAAGAAAGAATATGACCGCGAAGTCATTGAGCATTTACATGCCATTGGCGACTTCTATGGTTATAAGCCAGGAGTCGGATCGTTATTGGCCTCGGCGCCCTGATGCCGGACTTTTCTGATGGGCGGCAACAATAAACTAATTTTTCGCTTCTTCAAAATTGCTCGGCAACGAGTCAATCAACGCGCCATCCTAGGCGCGTAGTGGCATTCCCAAATTGCCCATAAAATGGACGCGGAGGAATTATGGGAAGCTTGAGCCTTCTTCAGTCATTGCACGAAAATCTTTCGAGTCGGGCGCAGGTGAAAAGTGTGTTTGGAGAGCCAATTGTCGCCGCTGACAAAACGGTTATTCCCGTTGCGCGCGTGGCCTATGGATTCGGGGCGGGAGCGGGCACTGGAGGGGTTGGCGAGCAGAGGCCAGTCAGGAGAAGGCGGCGGTGGTGGAGGCGGCATGCGGGCGACGCCCGTGGGCATTTTCGTCGTTGGCCCTGGAGAGAGCCGGTTCGTGCCTATCCATAGCCAGCGAAAGATAATTGGCGTTCTGTTTGCTGGCGCGTGTCTTGGGATGCTTTTCGCGCGGCGTCGGCGGTAAGGCAGTCTTTTCTATGAGTTTCTTCTTACGGAGCCCTCTTGGGTGGGGTTCGCTAAAATAACTTCAACTGGGTTTGTGATGTGATCGGCGTCCGGACTTCGCGACGCGGCCCGTCTAAGCCGTACTTCTTTCTGAGTTTTTCCATCAATTCTGAAATTCGTTTGCCGTAGCTCTTCGGCAGATAAGCGGTTTTGCCATATCGTTCGCGGTAGTTGGCGGCGAGATGAGGAAATTCCTTTTCGAGAAAGGGCATGAAGACCGCCGCGGAACAAGGCCTGAGATATAGAGGGATGGCGTTGATGCGGATGCGGCCTATTTCCGAGACGGCCCGTACCAGCGGTTCCAAATCGCGAATACTGTCGGTGATTCCCGGCAGCACGGGCGCGCAATTCACGCTGACTCTGAGGCCTGCTTTATACAACTGCCGCACCGCATCGAGCCGCAGGTCAGGACGCGGCGCTCTCGGCTCAAGAATCCGCGCCAGATCGGCATTCAGAGTAGTGATGGTCAAGGTCACGCCGAAATGATTGTGTTCGGCGACCGACTTCAGAAGGTCCAGGTCGCGAAGGATCAGATTGGACTTGCTGATAATGCCCAGCGAGAAATTCTGCCGCGCGGCGAAGACTTCAAGAATGCCGCGCGTGATTTCGTAGCGACGCTCCGCCGGGCTGGTAGGGATCGGTGGCGCTGCCAATGGCGATAGAATCGTCGAGTTTGACTTGCCGCAGTTCCTGGCGCAGCAGATCGGCCGCGTGCTGTTTCACAAAAATCCGCTGCTCAAAGGCAATGCCGTCGCGCATTTCCATGAACTCATGCGTATACCGCGCGTAGCAGTATTTGCAGCCGAATTCGCAGCCGCGGTAGGGATTGATCGTCCAGGAGAAGGGCATTCGACCTTTGGTTTCACAGCGGTTCAACAAAGAACGGACCGGCAGAGTGAAATATTCGACGTTGTGCCCCTCGCGAATAGACTCGCCTTCCGAGGCCAATTTGGCGATGCCAACGAGTCTGGGTCCGAGCTCGGGAATAAGAGGCAGAGAGGCCATTTGCAGATTCGCTTTTTGTTCGCCAATGATAAAACCGCTAGATTGAGTGTGTCAAGAAGAACTGAGATGTTTCCCGGAAAATACTTGCCACAGGTTTTCTCGCCTGCCACCGCGAATCCTTTTCACCTGCGTTCTTGCGAATGCGGGGTCAACAAGATAGGCTGGTGGTCGTTTTGAAAAGCTTTCGGTGGCAAGGAGAACTCTTGTGCAGATGAAACTCAGTACGCGGACGGTGGATGGAATTCTGGTGGTGGATTGCAGCGGGCGTATTATTTTTGGAGAGGAATCGGCCAGCCTTCGGGACACGCTGCGGGACTTGATTCCGCAGAACAAGAAGATCATCCTCAACCTTAGCGGCGTCAACTACATTGACAGCGGCGGCCTTGGTACGTTGGTAGCCCTTTACACGAGCGCCCGCAACAGCGGAGGCTCCATTAAATTGGCAAATCTCACGCAGCGCGTCGGCGATCTTTTGCAGGTTACCAAACTGCTTACAGTGTTTGATGTTTATGACAGCGAAGAACGCGCGCTTGAGTCGTTCCGCGCCGCAGCGTAAAAAAACTCGGCGTGCAACCTCGACTGCGAAAGCCAATGATCCTGCTTTAGAGATGCGCGGGCGCATCCGTGCCGCAATCCTCATGATTCCCCGTGGATATGTCTCAACCTATGGAGCAGTAGGGCGCGCGGCTGGATATGCTCGTGTAGCCCGGCAAGTGGCTGGCGTATTGCATCGCTCCGGAGGGCTGCCTTGGCATCGCGTGCTCGGTGCGGGAGGAGCGATCAAACTGCAAGGCGACCATGCTGTTGAACAGCGGCTGCGACTGGAAGCGGAAGGAGTGGCTTTTCGCGGGCGGCGTGTGAATATGGCGAAGCACGAATTCAAATATCCCAGGAAGGTTAGTCCCAGAAGGAAATCCAGTTAGCTACGCTCATATCCGGTTCAACGTCTGCTGCATCTGTCGTCTGTCGGTTTTCCCAACTCCAATCCACCGAACATAAAATTCGGGCATCCTATGAAACTGATCGTCATGATTCAGCACCAATTCGAGCTATGGGAAGCGCCCGGATGGTTTGATCAAAGACTGCGGGAGGATTTTCCAGGCCTGCAAATTGTGCGCTTCAGCACACGCGATGGACGTGAACAGGAACTCGACGATGCCGAAATCCTTTTTACCTGGGCGTTAAAGCCAGAACAGTTTGCGCGCGACGCACGGCTGCAATGGATCCATTGCCCCGCAGCCGCTGTGCATCAGTTAATGTTCCCGGAGTTGGTCAATAGCAACGCAATCCTTACCAATGGGAGGAACGTACACGGGCCTGTCGTCGCGGAGCATGTGCTGGCGCTGATTTTCGCATTGGCGAAAAACCTGCCATACGCGATGCGGCTGCAGGCACGGCGCGTTTGGGGGCCGGAATTGATGTGGGCTGAGAATGCCCGCCCTCGGGAAGTCTCTGGAGCGACTCTCGGGCTTGTTGGCATAGGCAGCATTGGCAGGGAAGTAGCGAAATCGGCGGCCGCATTGGGCATGAATGTAATTGCGACACGTCAGGATCCGAACAAGCCAATGCCTGAAAGCGTAAGAGAAGTATTCGCCACGAACGACCTTTCAGCAATGCTTGCGGAATCGGATTACGTCGTCCTCGCGGTTCCCGTCACTGCTTCCACAAAGAAAATGATTGATGCAGAACGGCTCGCTGCAATGCGTCCAAACGCTTGCTTGATCAATGTTGGCCGCGGTTCGGTGCTCGATGAAGTTGCATTGGAGCTTGCGCTCCGCACCAAGAAAATCGCTGCAGCCGCGCTGGACGTCTTCGAACAAGAGCCGCTGCCGGAGGACTCTCCGCTGTGGGAGATGGAGAATGTGTTGATTACGCCGCACACGGCCGGGCTTACAGAGAAATTATGGGAGCGGCAATATGCATTTTTCTCTGAGAACTTAAGAAGATTTATGAACGGCCAGCCTCTGCTGGCCGTGGTGAACAAGCAAAAAGGCTATTAATTCAAGACGACTTCTTCTTGGGAACTTTTGCGCCTTTTTTGCGGGCTTCTGAAAGACCAATTGCAATGGCCTGTTTGCGGCTTTTCACTTTGCCTCCCTTGCCGCCTGTGCCGGAGCGGAGCGTCCCCTTCTTTTTCCTGTGCATTGCGCTTTTGACGCGCTTGCCCGCGGCCTTTCCGTATTTTCGTCCCGATGATTTTTTCGACGAACGCTTTTTTGCGGCCATTGCTTCCTCCTGTCCATTTCTTAGAGAGTAAAAACGCGGAACGGGGTTGCGTGGCGTCCGCGGGAGATGTTGGCGAGCAAAAAGCCACGCGGCATTTACAAATGCAACACCTTTCAAGATAATGCAATTCCGACAATGAAAGGACTTCGCGTGCTCAACCAAAAGTTATTCGTTCGGATGGGATTGGTTCTTGGCATTTTGATAGCCACCGTCTGCATTTCGCAACCGGCATTTTCTCAAAACAACACGGACATGCACTGGGTGGGAACATGGGCGGCGAGTCCCGCATTGGGGAATTCCCGTGCGCCCCAAGTTGCGAACCAGACGTTGCGTGAAATTATCCACACGACGATTGGCGGCACAAAGGTTCGAATCCGCGTATCGAATCTTTTCGGTACCACCTCATTGTTGATTGGCGCCGCGCACATTGCAGTGCGTGATGCGGGAAGCGGCATTGTGGCCGCGACGGACCACGCGCTTACATTCAGCGGGCAGACTTCCTTTGCAATTCCTCCTGGCGCGGTCTTATTGAGCGACGCCGTAGATATGGACGTTCCGGGGCACGCGGATCTTGCGGTCAGTCTGTTTGTGCCGGGCGCAATGACGGAAATGACGGGTCATTGGTCGGCGCAGCAAACGTCCTACATTTCAGCGGCGGGGAACTTCGTCGCCGCGCCCACGCTTACCAATCCAACTGAAGTTGGCTCCTGGATATTGCTTTCCGCGGTGGAAGTCTTCGCGCCTGAAGCGGACTACGCCATCGCCGCGTTCGGAGACTCCATTACTGACGGCGCGTGGTCCACCTTAAACGTTAATCATCGCTGGCCCGATTTTCTGGAGGCACGTCTCGCGGCGGCCGGCAAGCACGTTGCCGTACTGAACGAAGGCATTGGGGGAAACCGTATCCTCCATGATGGGTATGGAGAGAGCACTCCGTTTGGCCCCAGCGCGCTGGAGCGATTCGATCGCGATGTGCTCTCCGCACCTGGAGTGAAATACCTGATCGTGCT
Organism: uncultured Acidobacteriota bacterium; assembly: GCA_963831435.1. Lineage (GTDB taxonomy): Bacteria > Acidobacteriota > Terriglobia > Terriglobales > Acidobacteriaceae > JAICKN01. Next base: position 20,386 of record CAWHQK010000119.1, on the reverse strand, counting down.
GGAGGGGATCAATGACATCGGCCACGGCCAGGCCTCCGGCGGCCCAGGCCATGAAGTGGTGAGCGCGACCGACATCATTGCCGGACTACAGCAGATTATTGAACGCGCTCATGAAAAGGGTTTAACGGTCATCGGATGCACGCTGACGCCTTTCGCGGTTGCGAAATCTCCGGGGTATTACTCCCCAGAAAAGGATGCGAAGCGGCATGCCGTGAATGATTGGATTCGCACTAGTGGAAAATTTGATGGGGTCGTGGATTTCGACAAGGCAACACAAGATCCACAGAATCCGTCGCAATTCCTGCCCGCTTACGATAGCGGAGATCACCTCCATCCCCGTGATGACGGCTATAAAGCCATGGGCGCGGCGATTGATCTGTCACTATTCAAATAAGTTTTGGCGACAGCTGTCGTGAATCTGCGGGAGGTCTTAATTGAACTTTGGATTGCTGGAAGAGGGCTTCTCATCGTTCATGGCTAGGGCGTGGATGGTTTCCAACAGGCTGGAAATGGCATCCTCCTTAGAGATGACAGCATCGATTCCAGGCGTCTTGCGCTGCCCCGCAACAACGTTGCCGTAAGAAGTAAACAGGATAATGGCGGTTCTGGGCAACATCTGGTGCAAAACCGGGGCGGCTTGTAACCCATTCAGTACCGGCATGGAAACGTCCAGCACGATCACGTCCGGATGTAGCTCGCGCGCCCGTTCAATGGCTTCTTTGCCGTTCGTTGCCTCCCCGCACACCCTCACCTCAGTGTCGGTTGACAGGAGAGTTCGCAGTCCTTTCCTGATGGCGCTGCTATCGTCCACGATAAGGATGCTTTTCAATATATTTCCCTGTCCGGGCATGGTAAGAACTTCGATGCCAAGGCTTAAGCCGGGGGCTACTCAAAGAGACACCTTTAAGGAAACATTAGCCAATGGGCGGAAAACATCGGGGTTAGCGGGTAAGACGCTACTAAGACATAGACTGTAGAGATTACGGTCGTAATCGGAAGAACACACTACTGCGGATGACTCCAATCAAGAATGACTTTTCCAGCTTCTCCAGAGCGCATTGCGGCGAAGCCTTTCTCATAGTCCTGCCAGGGAAAACGATGAGTGATTACAGGCCGGATGTTGAGTCCCGATTCCAGCATGACGGTCATCTTGTACCAGCTCTCATACATTTCGCGGCCATAAATACCTTGAATGGTGAGCATGTTGAAAATGATTTGCTTCCACTCAACCGACATTTCCTGAGCAGGAATCCCCAGCATGGCGATGCGCCCTCCGTGGCTCATATTGGCAAGCATGTCTCGAAAGGCAGTGGCATTGCCCGACATTTCGAGGCCTACGTCGAAGCCTTCCTGCATGCCGAGTTTTTTTTGTGCATCAGCCAGGCTCATTTCTTTTGGATTGACTGCCAGCGTGACATTCATTTTTTCAGCGAGCCTTAAACGGCTTGAGTTGACGTCGGTAATCACCACATAGCGCGCCCCCGCATGGCGCACAACGGCAGCCGCCATAATTCCGATGGGCCCCGCTCCTGTAATGAGAACATCTTCACCAAGCACGGGAAATTCCAGGGCCGTGTGCACGGCATTGCCAAAGGGGTCGAAGATGGCAGCCACGTCCAGATCAATGGAAGGGTTATGCCGCCAGAGATTCGTCATGGGAAGAACGATGAATTCCGCGAACGCTCCCGCGCGGTTTACGCCAACGCCCGAAGTATGCGCGCAAAGGTGCAGGCGTCCTGCCAGACAATTGCGGCAGCGGCCGCAGACAACATGGCCTTCGCCGCTTACAATTTCCCCCGCGTGAAAGTCGTTGACGTTTGATCCAACCGCCACGATCTCTCCAACAAACTCATGACCGATTATCAGCGGCACGGGAATCGTGGCTTGCGCCCATGCGTCCCAGTCATAAATGTGCAAGTCGGTGCCGCAGATGCCAGTTTTAAGGACCCGGATTAATACATCATTGATGCCGGGCTCCGGCAGGGGTACTTCTTCCAGCCACAGGCCGGGCTTTGCATGGCTCTTGACCAGGGCCTTCATGGAAGTGGCATTCCCCATAACGGCATCTTACCTGATTGAGATATAGCCGGTGGAGTTTGGAGCCACCGCAAGGGACGCTATGAAAGGCAAGAACAAAGAACAACAGGAGTACACAAAGGTGCCTTAACTGCACAGCGATATTTCTTAAAGCTCCTGTAAGATGGGCCGGGCAAACGACGAGGCCGCAGTTTCACGCGGTTCGGAGTAAAGAACTGTATTGCTGGAAATGACAAGAAATTGACTGTGGCGGGGCGGCGGCCGAGTGGGAACGGAGCATCATTCCTAACATGATCCTGAATCAATACATAGCGTCTCGGGCCATGTCTTTTGCCACCGGCCTCGTCACCTTTGCATTTTTCTGTACCGTCTGTTTCGTGATTCCGGCCCACGCGTGCAGTGTTTCCCCTGGTCTTGAGACCGGCTACTTGCAGATGTACAACCTGGATTTTCCCGCCGCCCACATGACCTTCACGGCCTGGCAACAGGAACATCCCCGGGATGCCATGGGTTTTGTTTCGGACGGAGCCGCCCATCTTTTTTCCGAGTTCAATCGCCTGCATATTTTGGAGTTCGATCTTTTCACTGAAGATGCCAAATTCAAATCGCGTTCGCAACTGACTCCCGACCCCAAGGTGAAGGCTGCTTTTAATCATGATCTGGATCAGGCCAACAAACTGGCTGAACAAGCGCTTGCCCGCGACCCGAGAGACCAGGGAGCGATTCTGGCGGAGATTTTGGCAAACGGACTTCGTGGCGATTACGTGGCGTTGATCGAGAACCGCGACCTGGCCAGCTTGAGTTACATGAAGAAATCCCGAACGCTGGCAGAAAAACTTCTGGCAACCGACCCTTCCTGCTATGACGCATATCTGGCGGTCGGCGCCGAAAATTATATTTTGAGTCTGAATTCTGCCCCTGTGCGCTGGATATTGCACCTGACCGGATCAGAAACGGACAAGCAAGAAGGCATTACCAGGCTTAAACTGGCGGCAGAAAAGGGCGCCTATCTCGCGCCTTACGCCCGTCTTTTGCTATCGGTTGCAGCCTTGCGCGATAAAGACACGAAAACCGCTCGAGCCTTGTTGCAAGGATTGGCCACTCAATTTCCGCACAACGACCTCTACGCCAAAGAACTTGCCCGCATTAACTAGGCCCACGAAGTAGAAGTAATAGTGGCGCAATGCTTCACCCTTGGGTAAGCTGTCAATCTGCCGGGTATGGAATCCCTGGATTCCCCTTCGCGGCCGTGCACTCCACGGTATCCGGAAATCGCCTCAACTCGGAGAAAGACGCGATGAAAAAGGCCGTTTTCTTTGTTTTGCTTCTTGTCGCTGCCTATGTGGCGGGCTATTGGCCGCAGCGCGGTTTAAAGAACGATCTGGCTGCCGCAAAGTCGGTGACTCATGCTTGCCGCCTTCAAGACGAGTTAATGGACATACTGGACCAAGTCCAGAGCCAGAACTACGGGACTGGGCAACAGATTGCCGGGCAATTCTTCAACGACCTGCACAACCAAATCGATGATCCCGCGTACGCTTCTTACCGGCAGAATTTGCAAGCCATTTTGGATCGCCGCGACGCCGTGATTTCTGCACTGGCAAAAGCCGATGGATCCATCGCCGGTCCTCTGCGGCAGGACCTGGCGCAAATCCATCAAATGCAGGAGAAATTGGCCAGCCAGTCGAATTTGTGAGTCGCGCCGCGAGCTGCCGCGCGCTGTACCGGGAGTAGTGATATCGTATGACTTCGCAGGCCAGATTTTGGCTGCGCGTGTCGCAGACTTCATTTTAGCGACTGCATCTTTAGCGATTCATTTTGTAAAAATGTCAAGGACTGCCAGATATTGTCATGGTCCATCCACTTTTCGCGACTGACGGCATGAGTTCCGTCGCCTTAAGCGTGAATTCAATAGCAGACAAAGGCGCAGCGTTCCTGGCCGTTTTACTTCAGTCAGACGAAAAAAGAGACGATCTGTTTAACATCCTTTGGGCGCTGGTTTTTGGCTTTGCCACCATCAACATTCTCAGCCTGGCAGTAAAGCGGTTCGATTCGAACAAAAAGCGCATGAGTTTTGGAGAGATATTGGCTGTCCTGGTGGTCGTAGCAGCCGCCGGAATGCTGGTTTGGGAGTTGCTTTATACCTTTCACGTGCTCCCCATTAAGCTCGATTCTCAGTAGTCGTTCCGAAAGGCATTCGTTTGCGGTATGATTCTGCTGCATGGGAAAGCCCAGAACAGATATCGCCTTTGACGTGACCTGCCCCTGCTGCAATGCGGTGTTGAAAGTGGACATGCAGGAGCGGGCCGTGATAGCGCATACCGCTGCGGTGAAGCCCAAGATGTTTAACGACATTGAAGAAGCAGCGCGCGCCATGAAGGAGCAAGACAGCCGCAAGGAATCAATTTTTCGGCAATCGGTTGAGGCACAAAAAAACGCCTCTGGTCTGCTCGAGAAAAAATTCCAGGAGGCATTGAAGAAGGCCAAGGAGTCTCCCGATACGGGAAAACCCATCCGCGATTTTGATCTTGACTAGTTTCGCGCGAAGATTTCTGGGGTATTGTTGGTGCTTCCAGGTCCATTTCTTTTAGCAGGGACCGCACGCCCCGAAACAACATGCAACCAAACACACTGCTCCTGGGACATCGCGGCGTAGGAGGCGAACGCCTGACTGCGGAAAATACCTTTGCCGCTTTTGATCGTGCCATGGCCTGCGGCTGCGACGGATTTGAATTTGATCTCCGCCTCACGGCCTGTGGCCGCGCTCTGGTCTGTCACCCTCCCAAAGTAAACGGTCTCATCGTCTCACGCGCGAACCGCACGCAGTTGCTTGATTTTCCCCGCCTGGAAGATGTGTTCCTGCGCTATGGGCGCACAAGTTTCCTGAATGCCGAGCTTAAAGTCAGAGGCCTGGAGTCGCGTGTTTTGGCCGCGCTTAGAAATCGGCTGCCCGAACGCGGCTACCTCATTTCTTCATTCATTCCCGATGTTCTTCTGGAAATCAAAGCGCGCCGCAGCGAAGTTCCAGTGGGGATCATCTGCGAAAAAGCGAGCCAGCTCATGCGCTGGCGCAGGTTGCCGGTCGAGTATGTAATCGCGCATAAATCACTGGTTACTCGAATGCTGGTTGAACGAATCCATCAAGCGAACCGCAAGATCATGGTTTGGACTCTGAACCACGCTCGAGCCATGCAGCGCTTCGCGGCGTGGGGCGTGGATGGAATAATTTCAGACGACGTCTCGCTCCTGACGCGTACTTTGTGCCGCGCTCCCCGCAAGGTTTTGGGATCGCGTATGGTGAATTAATCGGCGGCCGTTTGCAAGGCCATGGCGCGCACCGGCGATGGCTTGGGCAAGAGCGCGCTGCGTTCCATTTCAAAAGCTTCCAGTTCGGCTGCGGCCTGCTGTTCCGTCCATCCCATGACGGCGCGAATGCGGGTTACGGCTTCACGCCCACAGGCCTGCGACCAGCACGCGCCGAGCGCCACCGGTACTCGCCGCAGCAAAACGTCCCCAAGAGTAATGGCGAATTCATTGCGGTAGGCATTCGCGGCCTCAGCCACAATGTGTTCGCTGTGCGAGCACAACGGCGCGCGCATCCTGGCATCGCCTTGCGATAGTTGAACAATCTTTGCGCTTCGTTCGCCGTGCCACTCTGCGATGGCCGCGGCGGATTCCTCACTGATGCACGCGGCATCCCGGATTTCCATGATCCAGTTGTCCAGCGTTGAATCCGCGGCACGTGCGATTTCGGAACGAGATTGAACGCTGCCGAGCTTGGCAATGGTTTCGCGCGCAATCCGCAAAGCCGAGGTCAGCGTTCCGCCAACAATTGAAAACAAATTGGACGCGCCATGCACAGCGTGGTCATGGATCGTGTGTCGAAGAGTGTCCGCATCGCCCGCGGGTTTTGCGAATAGGCCTGTAAATGCGAAGCGGACGTCCTGCCGCGAGACTTGCAGCGCGGGCAGAATGTGCTGCAAGGTGTCGAGCAGCATGTCCACATCCGGCGAAGACGCCATAATTTTAGATGGATCACTGCGGTCTGCCGTCTCAATTGGCCCAACGAGCAACTGATTGTTCCAAGGCAGCAAAAACAGCGGCTGGCCGTTGGAGCTTTCAAAAGAGATGGCTGAATCCGGAGCCCCGGAAATCGCCGGAAGAGCAATATAAGTCGAGCGAATGGTGGAGAGTATGGGCGCGCGCGGCTGCACTCGAGAACGCTGGCAAAGCCGCTCCGCCCAAGGGCCGGTGGCATTGATGACCCAGGTCGCGCCTATGCGTTCTTCGCGCCCGCTTAGTTGGTCGCGCAAAAGTACCCCCTGGGCCCTTCCGTGGCGAACGTCAACCGCCAAAACCTGGCTGTAGTTGCGTACAACCGCGCCGGCCTCCACTGCCTCCGCCAGCCATGTCGCTACTAGTCTTTCGGGAAAAGCGCACAGAGCGTCTTCATAGCCGAAAATGGACCAGCGCTTGCCGCCGGGAAGAATTTGCCGAAGAACTTCCTCATTATTTGTGCGCGCCGATGCCCGAAGATGGCTGGTCTGCATTTGCCGGTAGAGCCAAAGAGAGCTTTTTGCCTTTAGATTACTTCGCTGACTGTCGGGAGAGAGCGCCAGCAGGAATTCCATCGCTCGCGCGTGGTTGGGCGCGCTTTCGAGCAACGTGTCCTGGTCACGCAATAACTCTCGGGCCGCACCCAGATTCTTTTGCTCCACATGGCTAAGACCGCCGGGAACAATGCGGCTGCTTCGCGAGGTGCTGCCGGAAGCGAAGTCGTTTTGCTCCAGCAGAAGGGTCCGCCGCCCAGAGCGAGCGCACTCGCGGGCAATGGCAACGCCGTTCGCGCCGCCACCGACTACGATTACTTGAAAACGCTCATTTTCCAGCGGTCCGCGATTTGGAGACAGGGGAGTCATAGTTGGGCAGTATCGGGTCTGACCAGATTTCGTAGATTTCTGCCCAATTTAGTTTGCCTTCCGAAATGGGTGTGGGGAAGGTCACGGAAGGTCAGTCCATAAGTTTCTATTTAATAGAATCAGCGATTTACGGAGCCCGTCGTTCGAGCGGGCAGTTCTACGGTGACCCAACTACGAGTTTGCCGCCTTCCCGGTGAGTCATTTACAGTCTTGCCATGCCAACAACAGGAGAACGTTTTGAGCGCGCCGTGGCCATTATGGCCCGTCTCCGTGCTCCCGGAGGTTGTCCATGGGACCGCGAACAGACCTTCGATTCCATCAAGCCTTACACCCTGGAAGAGACCTACGAGGTCTTTGAGGCCATTGATAATCGCGACTGGAAAGAGCTTCCCGGCGAATTGGGAGATCTTTTGCTTCAGGTGTTGTTTTACGCGGAGATGGCGAATGAGGACGGAAACTTCTCCATTGACGATGTGCTGGATCGGTTGTCCAACAAGTTGGTCCATCGGCATCCGCACGTTTTTGGCGATGTGCAGGCGGAAACTTCTCAGGAAGTGTTGCGGAATTGGGAGGCCTTGAAGGCAGAGGAAAAGCAAGACAGGGAAAAGAACACCACGAATAAAAACGTACCCAGCACGGCGGAGGGCTCGCAAGCCAAAACGGCAAAGTCGTTGCTGGCCGACGTTTCTCGTGCCATGCCCGCATTGCTGGAAGCACGGAAGTTGAGTTCGCGCGCCGCCCGCGAAGGCTTTGACTGGCCGGATGTTGAAGGCGTTGTCAATAAGCTGCATGAAGAGCTAGATGAACTGCGCGAGGAACTTGCGAAGCTCCCGCCAGATGCAGTGCAGAGCACTGCGCAAGGTATTGCGGGCTCAGGCAAGCTGGAAATTCCGGGCAGCGTCCGCGAACATCTGGAAGACGAAGTCGGAGATATGATGTTCGCGCTGGTTAACGTCGCGCGATTTCTGGACGTGGATCCCGAAGGGGCGCTGAAAAAGACCAATCGGAAATTCCGCCGTCGGTTCGGTCACATCGAGCAGGAGTTGGCGAAATCCGGTCGCCAGCCGCGGGACGCCAGGCATTGAGGAACTCGAATCATTGTGGCAGGAAGGGAAGCAATGGGAGCGGGCAAGAGACTAGCGCCATCCAACGTAATCGTCCGGAATTGCCGCGGACTCCAGGAGTTGCGCGCGTGTGTTGCTCTGCAGAAGCAGGTATGGAAGTTCAGCGACGCGGACCTGGTCCCGCTGCGCATGTTTGTGGTCGCCGAGAAAATCGGCGGGCAGGTCATTGGCGCATTCATGCGAGATCAACTGGCCGGCTTTTCGCTCTCATTGCCAGCTATGCGCGACGGTAAGCCGTACTTGCACTCGCACATGCTGGCAGTCGACGAAAAATATCGCAATACCGGGCTGGGAAGAAAACTGAAATTGTTTCAGCGCAAAGACGCCATGCGGCGCGGATATGATTTGATCGAGTGGACCTTTGATCCGCTCGAAATCAAGAACGCGTATTTCAATATTGAGCGCCTGGGCGCGATCGCGAGGCGCTATGTCGTGGACCAATACGGCGCGAGTTCTTCGCCGTTACAGGGAGGGCTGCCAACGGACCGCCTGATCGCGGAATGGTGGCTGGCTTCAGACAGGGTAAAACAGAAGATTCGCGATCGCGGTGAAAAGGCGGCTGGCGCAAAAAAGATTCTGGTGCCCGCGGAAATTTATCAATGGAAGGCCTCTCCCAAGGTTCGCAAGCGCGCAGCGGTATTGCAGAAGAAGAACCGCAAGGAGTTCCTGCGAGCGTTTGCATCGGGCCTCGCAGTGTTGGGCTATGGACTCGATGAATACGGCAATGGCACGTTTCGGCTGGGGCGCTGGCATGAGAAAGCATCGGGAAAGAACAAATCGCGATGAAGATTGAATCCATCACGCTGCGCGAAATTCAAATGCCGCTCGTCCATTTTTTTGAGACCAGCTTCGGCCGTACCACGCATCGCCGCATCATCCTCGTCGAAGTGGTGTGCGACGGAGTCGTTGGCTGGGGCGAATGCGTCGCCGGCGAAGGACCATTCTTCAATGAAGAGTGGACTGACGAAGCCTGGGCCACGTTGAAAACTTATTTGTGCCCCACGCTTGTGGGATGCAACATCAATTTCGCCGGGCTGAGCGCGGAGCGTATGAGAAATGATACGCGGCCATCGCATGGCCAAAGCGTCGCTTGAGAATGCTTTGTGGGATGTGGAGGCAAAGCAAAAGAAACTCCCACTCTTCAAACTACTGGGCGGCACGCGGCAGGAAATAGCCTGCGGAGTTTCCATCGGCATTCAGGATTCCGTCGAACAGCTATTGGGGAAAATCGAAACTGAACTGGCCGCCGGTTATCAGCGAATCAAAGTGAAGGTGAAGCCGGGATGGGACGTGGATGTTCTGCGGCGTATCCGTTCGCAATGGCCGAACATTCTCCTCAGCTGCGATGCAAACTCAGCCTACGCGCTGGATGATGTTGAGTGCCTGCGCGAATTTGACGCCTTCAATCTCCTGATGATCGAGCAGCCTTTGTGGAGCGACGATATTTATCAGCATTCCCGCCTGCAAAGCCATTTGCAAACAGCAATTTGCCTGGATGAGTCCATCCACACCGCGCGGGATGCGGCCACGGCTGCCGATCTCAAAGCTTGCCGTATCATCAACATCAAAGTCGGTCGCGTGGGCGGTCTTTCTGAGGCGCGACGTGTGCACGATGTCTGCCAGCAGCATGGCATTCCTGTGTGGTGCGGGGGAATGCTCGAGTCGGGAATCGGCCGGGCGCACAACATCGCCCTTTCCTCGCTCGCGAATTTTACTTTGCCCGGGGACGTCTCCGCCTCAAAGCGCTATTGGGCGCACGACATCATTTTCCCGGGAGTCGAGGTCTCGCCCCAAGGCACAATCGTTATGCGCACTGAACCGGGCATTGGATATCAGGTAGATGAAGAACGGATGGAAAAACTCACCGTCAGGAAAGAAACCTTCGCGGCGCAGAATTGATGGACGTGAATGCTCGCCGTCAATACGTGCAACTGCTATTTGCGCGCCTGTTGCGGAGCATTGTTCGATTGCATTTGCGATGCTCGCTGTTCGAGAAGTTGGACGCCCTGAGCGAAGGTCAAGTCGACTGGAACGCGCTGAAAGTCGCTCTCGATCTCCTCGGACTTGATGGATAGACTTTTGAATAACAGAATTTTCCCCGTGAAGCTGAGTTCCATGCGAGTCAAATCCCAATGGCCGTTGTCCACATCGGCCTGGCGAACGACGAATCGTCCTCCTTTGTCGAGATGGCCAAAAATCCCCCAGCCAAAGCTCACTTCCTGAATCAGCGTGCCGTCAATCTCTGCCAGACGAAATTGCAGTGGATCAATCAAAAGATGGCCCGCCATGCCAGTGAGGACTTGTTCCACGCGCGAAGGCGGATCATAGTTTGGGTTTGGTTTGAATTTCAGCCGCACCAGTGGGCGCCCATCTTGCCCCAGTTCGGCGGTGCCCATCGCCGTCCCGTCGTATTCGTATAAGAAAGCGTCGGGGAAGGCTTTGAGGATGCGGTTGGTCCGCTCCTCGTTCTCAGCTTCCTGCTTTTGTTTCTTCTTTAGCTCTTCTGGGTTGTTTATAAACCGGTGAACGCGCGCCTGTTCGGAAGTCTTCTGCTCGGCGGTAAGGGCATGTCCGTCAATACGAACAATCAGCCCTGCCATGCCGTCCCGCGTTTTCACCATCAACTTTGTTTGGCCGCCATGTGGTTTGCGGACTTCGTCACGAAAAAAATAATTATCGGGGCCGCGTGAGGCCGACATTTCATTGTCAATCGTCTGTCGAACAAACTGTACCGGGGAGATGGAAGGGGATGGCGCCTCTTGACCAAGGCACAACTGGAACAACAGAAAGATTGTAGCTGTCGAACTATAGACGATCCGGCAGGGCCGTGGCATTCGGTGCATGTGTATGGTTAGACGGGATACGGCCCGCAGGCCGTTGTCCATAATACTTGGCGACGCGCATTTGCGGAAGCGCAAGCCGAGGCCCATGGGTTGCCCAAGAGCTTGGGCTGCACTATAGTCTTGCCAAGGAAGTCTTGCCAGGGACAATCGCCTCAATTGTTGCTCCAGGCCCAAAAATCTTCAGCCAGCCTTTAAGTCGCAATATAGTTTAGAATTCAGAATCCACGCGGTTGCCGGAATAAAGGCAGGGAGGTTGCATCTATGAACGCACCGAAGACGGCAGAATTTGCGCTGATCGGGAAGTCAGTCGTCATAAAAGGGGAACTCTCAGGCAGCGAAGACTTGTACATTGACGGTCAAGTCGAAGGCTCCATCGAGCTGCATGGAAATAACCTGACGATTGGCGCGAACGGGCAGGTCAAGGCCAACGTAAATGCAAAAGGCGTGGTGGTCCAGGGCAAACTGGAGGGCAACATCAAGGCAAGCGACCGGGCCGAGTTAAGGAAGTCCGCGGTCGCGGTGGGCGATATTGCCACGCAACGCCTGGCGATTGAAGACGGTGCATACTTTAAGGGGCGCGTGGACATTCAGGGAGACCGGACCAAGCAGGAAGCGAGTGGCGGAAAGTGAGCCGTTTGCTCCTCCCGCTGGCTGAATGTCAGAAGTTGTTTCGATAATTCATGAAGCTATTCCGCAATTCATCCGGGGCCACTGTCCCCAATCAAAACGCACAGCCGCTTCGCCTGACGCGGCGCTCTAATGGATTGGGTGAAGTCGCCAAAGTGCTTGCCCAACAGGAGTCGCTGTGCATACTAGACTTGGGCTCGACCTCGGCAAACAACATCCGCTACTTTACCGAGCGCGGACACAAGATTTACAGCGAAGACCTTCTCGAAGCCTCCACGGACCCCGCGCTTTCCACAACGGACGAGCAGGGTAAGCCGGCGCTCGACAGCAAACGGTTTTTGGCCGAGAACTTAATGTATCCCTCAGCCCAGTTCGATATCGTGCTCTGCTGGAATTTTCCTGACTATCTCGATGAAAGCCTGGTCAAGCCGGTGGTGGAAAAATTGTGGTCGGTCTTAAAGCCCGGCGGATTGCTGCTGGCATTCTTCCACACGCGGGAGGCTGGGCCAGACGCGGTTTGCTACCGCTACCACGTGATGGGCGGAGACAATCTGGAGATGCAGCCCATTGAATTGAAAAAGCATGGGAGGGGCGGAAGCGTCATCCGGCTGCAGCGCGTCTTTAACAATCGTCACATCGAAAATCTATTTCGCGATTTTTCTTCCATCAAATTCTTCCTCAGCCGCGACAACATTCGCGAAGTGCTGGTGGTTCGCTAGCCCTACCGCGTTTTCCGCACAAGATATCGGGTAATGGCCGGGTTTTTCTCCAGCAGGAAAACGAATGGCTTCCGCACCCGTCGCGGAATTTTCAACATGCGCCGAATTTTCGACGAGGTGTGATAAACCCGCGCCAGGTTCTTCCGATACTCGCGCTGGTAGATAGCGCAGGCTTGCTCAAGAGGAATGAGTTTTTGAAAATATGGCCGCAATGCGCTCGCTGCGGTCGCGCCACCTCGCAAGGCCAGCGAAATACCATCGCCGATAAATGGATCAACAAAAGCTGCCGCATCCCCGGCGAGCAGAATATTTCCCCGCAGCGGAGTGGGATCGCGGAAGATGAGCGGCGAAGTGCTCACCGTATCTATCAGCGGTTGCCAATTGCGGCTGCGCTCGCGCAATGCCGGGTTCAACTCAAAAACTTCTGCGAGGTTGCTGGCAACATCGGCGCGCACCATGGCGCAGGCGTTGATTCGGGAGGCATTGATCCGGTTGGCAGATCCGTTCCCGGCGAGTTCTACCGGCGATACTCCACAATAGCCGCCATCGAAAAAATATAAATCCACCGAGGCCAAAGGCGATTTTTCGGCAAAATGCCCTTTCACGCCTAGCCATTTTTCTCGCGGCGTTTCCACGGCCTTGGCAGTTAAGTTCGACCATCGGCCTGTGGCATCAATTACCGCATGCGATTCCAACTCGCCTCGTGTCGTTTGAACTGTGAAGTTCTTTGCTCGGGAAATATTCTGGACCGTGGTTTGCTCAATCGCTTCCACTCCGGCATGCATTGCCGAGTTCCAAAGCGACAAATCCAAATCGAAGCGCGCGATGCTCGACGCCGCAGGTGTGATTTCCGCCTGTAACATGCGACCATCGAGAAATATACGCGATTGCGGAATACGAATCGCCTCGCTCAACACTTCGGCATACTGGGGCGCCAGCAGGATGGAAAGCAGTTCCAGCGATTCCGCGGAGACGAACTCCCCGCAAACTTTGTGGCGGGGGAAACGTCCTTTTTCCAGGAGCAAGACTCTTGCTCCCGCCTGCGCGGCGGTGATGGCGGCGGAAGAGCCCGCCGGACCAGCTCCGATCACGATCAGATCATGCATGAAGTTTCCAAAGCTCAAGGTTCATTCGAAAAAGATAATGCCGTGAAGCATGCAAAGAAGCATTCGGAATTGCGCTCAGCATATTGCGCATTTCGGCAATCGTGTACGCCTGCCGCACCGAGGCCGGCGCGTCATGCCATGTAAGGCGGCTGCGGAACAATGGCAGACCCGCATACACCAGCGCCAGGTGCAATGGGTTCCTGACAACATCGCTGATCAAAAACGCCGCGCGCGAAACCCGCACGCCTTCCCGGGCAAATTGTTGGACCTGCGGCACTGAAAGATGGTGTGCGAACAAATTGCAACTTACCACGTCAAAGCTGTTGTCGCGGAAGGGAAGAGCGACAGCATCGCCAGCCACCCTCGGAAAGTGATTGCCCAGGTGCGAACCGATGCGGTCCATCAGTGTAAGGTCCAGTGTGACTCCGCTTTTGGCAAGGCGCTCCGCCACCAGCCGTGAAACTTCTCCCGATCCCGAAGCCACTTCGAGCACCGAAATCCGCGGGCGGTTGAGTTTGGCGGCGACTTTTTTCAGCATCGCCGCATCCGAGGAAATGCCGCCGAACCAGCGATTGATGTTCACCAGGTCGCGGATGGACGCCGCAACTTCTTCCGGCGAGCCGGAGTCGGTATCCAATAGCTCGTCAATGGCGACACGCTTCATGAGGGATTGGATGCCGAGAGGCGGGCGAGAATCAAACCTCGGCCAGTTCTTCTTCGAGCAGTTGCTTGTTATACAGGTCGGTATAGTAGCCGTTTAGCGTCAGTAGTTCCTCGTGCGTGCCTTGTTCCACGATGCGGCCGCCGTGCAGCACGGCAATCATGTCAGCGTTGCGGACGGTGGAAACGCGGTGCGAAATGAAGATCGTAGTGCGTCCTTTCATGACTTGGCGCAGGTGGTTCAGGATTTTGTCTTCCGTCTGCGTGTCCACGCTGGAAAGTGCATCGTCAAGAACCAGAATTCGCGGATTGCGAATGAGCGCGCGGGCAATGGCCGCCCGCTGCTTTTGCCCGCCGGAAAGTGTAATGCCGCGTTCTCCTACCATGGTCCGGTATTTCTCGGGAAAGCCTTCAATGTCGCCCGCGATATTCGCCGCCTCCGCCGCGGAGCGTATCTGCGCGTCGTCGGTATCCTCTACTCCGAAGGCAATGTTTTCACCCACGGTTTCGCTGAACAGGAAGGTTTCCTGCGGTACAAAGCCAATATTTTTTCGAAGAGTTTCCAGCGGATATTCGCGTAACGGCACGCCATCAATCAACACGCTGCCCGGCGCCGCATCATAAATGCGCGGTACCAGATTCATCAGCGTGGTTTTGCCCGAGCCCGTTGGGCCCACAATCGCCAGGCTGCTGCCCGCCGGAATGCGCAAATTCACATCGCGCAGGATGGGCACGCCGTTATATGCAAAATTCAAATTGCGGAACTCGACGTCTCCTCGGATCTCAACCGTGGCCGGCTTTCGAACCAGCGCCGGATCATCTTCAACTTCTGGCTTCTCGTGCAGGATTTCATTGATGCGCCCCATGGACGCCGTGCCGCGCTGAAAGAGATTGATGACCCATCCCAGCGCGATGACCGGCCAGGTGAGTTGCACCATGTACAGATTGAAGGCGGTGAAGCCGCCGACATCCATTCGTCCGTTGATCACTTCGCGCCCACCCAGCCAGACCACCAGAACAATTGCCAGGCCAATCATCAGCTCCAGCGTGGGCCACAGCATCCCTGTAAGGCGGATGAGAAACAGGCTGCGGTCAATGTATTCCTTGTTCGATTTCTCAAAGCCCGCGATCTCGGCCTCTTCCTGCACATAGGCACGAATCACGCGAACGCCGGAAAAATTCTCCTGCACGCGCGCTGAAATCTCGGAAAACTGTGCCTGGATCTTTTCAAAGCGGTCGTGAATTTGCCGCCCAAAATACTGGATCACAACGCTGACCAGCGGTAGTGGCAGGAAAGCGTAAAGCGTCAGCTTAGGACTGATGCTGATCATGAATCCCAGCGCCGCCGCCGTGGAAACAATCGTATTCGCGGAATACATGATCGCCGGGCCCAGGAGTTGCCGCACCGCATTCAGGTCATTCGTGGCCCGGGCCATGATGTCGCCCGTGCGGTTCCGCTGGTAATACGAATGGGAAAGAGTTTCCAGGTGCAGGAAGAGGTCGTTGCGAAGGTCGAATTCGATCTCCCGCGAAATGCCGATCATGATCCAGCGCGTCAAATATTGGAATATGCCCTTAACGCCCGCAATCACCAGAAGAAGGGTCGCGTAAACAAATAATTTGTGCTGGGTTACGCCGTGCCAGAGATCGCCAATTGCCTTGCCCACAATGAATGGCAGAAGGACGGCAGTGCCATTATTCAGGAATACGCACAGCACGCTCCACGCGTAGGGCACGCGGTATTTCTTGAGGTAAGGGGTGAGTGGGCGCAGACTTTTCGGGAGCATCAGTTTCTAGTAGATGCGATTCTACCAGTCCCAGGTGCAATTTTGCCGCGCACACTCAGGCGACGGGGAGAGAGCCCGTCACACTCGGTCGTGCCGGAACGCATCCGCGCAAGCCAGCACAATCAATACCGTCCAGCCGGTCAAAAATATCCAGCTGCAACTCACTATGTATGAATACAGAACGTCAATATTCACGACCAACTACCTTCAAATAATTTTCTGTCCTCGAGACTCGAGGTGGTCCTTGCCCGTCAATTGTTTATAGTGTTGAACCACTTCATGGATAGCATTCATGCGGCCCAGCGTGGTGAGCCGCGTGTCTTCGAAAATCTGTTCAATCTGCGCCATCCAGCATTCCACCGCTTTATCCACGCCAGCGGCCATCTCGTTCACGATGGCGTTCAGCAATATTTCCCGGTTGATCGTCGCTGTGGCCATGGTTTGCCTCGATTCCAGTTAAAAACGGGGAGGAAAGTTTTCCTCCCCTTACTTGTTATTGGTTCGCTGGTTGCTGCTGCTGGTCTGGTTGCTGCCCTTGCTGATGCTGCTGGAAGCGCTCCGCGCGCTTGTCCAGGATCGCATTCAGTTTGGTTTTCTGGTCAGGAGTCAGAATCTGGTAAAGCTGCGACTCAAGCCGCATTTTTTCCACCGACAACTGAGCCACGGTCTGCGCCTGCTGTGCCGCAAAGGCCTGTGCCTGAGCCTGATCAAAACTGGCGGCCTCTACAAGCTGCCATTCCTGAGCACGGTTTTGCCGCATTTGCTTCATGAGCGGCTGGAATGCCGCTTTCTCATTGGTCATGATCTGCTTGGCTTGCGCCTTCTGCGCATCGGTCAGGTCCAGGCGATGCACCATAAATCCGAAGCCGGCGCCGCCAAACATTCCGTCGCGTCCGCTCCAGCGTCCATGCCGACCCGCGGTTTCTGAAACAGCGGTGATCGCCACCAGCAGCGTCACTACCAGCGCTGCGCCGATAAACTTTAAACGATTGGATTTCATTGCTGATTCACCTCCGACCCTCCAACAAATTCTCTGGAAGGCCGCTCGATTTGCTTGCACTTATATGAACACCATTTCAAAACGAAAGCGGTAAAGAGTCGGTCAACTGGAGTAAAGTTTTGTAAAGCGGCCATCACTGGACATTGACACTTCTTTACTCGAAAATGGCTGTCGTTGCTGTGAGAAGCTGAAAGAATAAAAGAGAATTAGGAGCTAGCGTGGATCGCATCCTGGTCATCGACGACGACGTTGAACTCTGCGGACTGGTTTCCGAGTACCTCGCCCCTGAAGGCTTCCAGGTGGAAGCGGTACATGACGGGCGAGTGGGGCTGGATCGCGCTCTCAACGGAAATTATTTGCTGGTGGTGCTGGATGTTATGCTCCCGGGAATGAACGGCTTTGACGTGCTGCGTAACATGCGCGACAAATCACGCATTCCCGTTCTGCTGCTCACGGCCCGGGGCGAGGATGTGGACCGTATTGTGGGACTGGAGATTGGCGCGGATGATTATTTGCCCAAGCCGTTCAATCCCCGCGAACTTGTGGCGAGGATTCGCGCGGTATTGCGCCGTACTACCGCGGGAGGCAATGGCGATGGCGTTCCGGAAGCGGTAAAGATTGGCGATGTCGAACTTGATCCGGCAACCAGGACCGTTCGGCAAAATGGGAAGGCCCTGGATTTAACTTCAGTGGAGTTTAATCTGCTTGAAGTTTTACTGCGCGAAGCCGGTCGGGTGGTCACTCGCGAGCGGCTTGTGGATTCTGTGCTGAGCCGCAAGTTTTCTCCTTTTGACCGCAGCATTGATATGCACGTGAGCAAGCTGCGAAAAAAACTCGGAGACAGCGACGCGGGTGACGATCACATTAAGACCGTGCGCGGCGTCGGGTACATTTTCGCCCGGCCTCGTTAGGCTGGGCCAGAACGCATAAGCAAGAACTCATAAATGAAAATTTTCACCAAAATTTTTATTTCTTTCTGGATAGCCCAGGCTTTGTTTTTCGTTCTGGTTGTCCTGGTCACCTGGGTCATCCGCCAACAGGCCGAAGCCGGCACTGAAGCCGCTCAGTCCAAAATTTTGAACGAGGCGGTCTTGGCATACGAACAGGGCGGCGCCGATGCGCTGCACAAATATTTTGAAAGCCTTAGAGAATCCCAGCACATCCGCGGCGTCCTTTTGAACGAGCAGGGAGAAGACGTCAACGGACGGCAAACTCCCGAATGGATACGCAGAGGGGATCGCCAACCGCCAGGGGTGCCGGGGGATTTCTGGGGAGCGATTCCGCGCTTCATTGTTCTGCGCCAATCCATGACTTCCGCGGGCGGTCATCGCTATACATTGGTGACCATCCAGCCCCCATCCGGGCCGTTTGGCCCCCGAGCCATGACATGGCGCGGAATCCTCATCGGAATTATTTCTTCAGGGCTGGTTTGCTATCTCCTCGCCGGTTACCTGACCGGGCCCGTGGTGCGACTGCGAGCCGCCACGCAAAAACTTGCTGCTGGCGACCTTTCAGCCCGCGCCGGCGGAAGCACTTCCCGTCAAGGGGACGAGATCGCCCAACTGGTGCGAGATTTCGATACCATGGCCGAGCGCCTGGAAAAACTCGTAAAGGCACAAGCCCGCCTGCTCAACGATATCTCTCATGAACTCCGCTCTCCTCTAGCCAGAATTAACGTAGCTTTGGCGCTGGCCCGGCAACGCTCCGGCCCTGAAGCCGAAGCGTTTCTTGACCGCATGGATTTGGAATCAGACCGCTTGAATGAACTGGTGGAACGGCTGCTCACGATTGCGCGTCTGGATGCCAGCGTTGACGGCGCGCAAAAACGGCCGGTGGATCTGGCGGACTTGATCGCGGAAATTGCCGAAGACGCCGACTTCGAGGCCCAGGGGCGCGGCTGCCATGTGGTTGCGGTGATCCAGGATGCTTGCCTTGTGAACGGAAATCCGGCCTTGTTGCACAGTGCGATCGAAAATGTGGTCCGCAACGCCGTGCGCTATACGGCGGAAGGCTCCGATGTGGAAGTTCGCCTGGAACAGGGCAACCGGGAATTCCAGCCGGAAGCCGTGGTCCGAGTCTCGGACTTCGGGCCAGGAGTCCCGGACGATTCACTCGACAAAATATTTCTACCGTTTTATCGGATAGATGACGCGCGTGGCCGTCAAACCGGAGGAGTAGGGCTAGGTCTTGCGATTACCGAGCGCGCTGTGGAACTGCATGGTGGTACCGTCCGCGCCTCCAACCGTAAAGAGGGTGGGTTAATTGTTGAAATGCGCCTTCCGCTGGCAGGACCGCATACGATGACAACAGTCAAGCCCCCGGAAGCGGTCAACCTAACAAGCCATTAACAGAGGCGGGACGATTGCGGACAACTTTGTTTCCCCTTCCCGTCTCCAACTTTGTTGGGGTTTGATCTTCCCACGTATTCCTGATACACAATTGAGTACTCTTAAACCACATATAGGGCCGATCAGCCACTAAAGCGGGGCCGGTTCCAAGCTAATGACAGGGAGATTTATAAGAATGAAGTGCCGTTTTTTCGCGGGTCTGCTGGTGGTGATTTCATTCTGTTTCCTGACTAGTTGCACCTCCAATTTCTCATCCTCGTCCGACGGTCTTCTTTTCGTCGCCACCCAGGGAAATTCGTCCGTGTACACGTTCGCAATCGATCTCTCCAACGGCACACTTTCCGCAATCAACAAACCTGTAGGCGTTCAGGGAACTCCACGCGCCATGGTGCTCAGTCCTGACGGCACCGCATTGTTCGGAGTGAACGTCGAGGGCAGCGTTTGGAGCGCTCCCGTGAATACGGACGGCACGCTTGGCGCCGTGACTACGGTGGCGTTTTCCGGCGTCAGCGCCCAAGACCTTTCGCCCCAGGACATTATTGTGGATTCCACCGGCAAGTTTTTGTTCGTGGCAAATCAAGGAAATGCCGGCGATCCGGCGTCAGGAAGCGTTTTAGTTTTCGCGGTATCTGGCACCGGAATAACGCAGGTGGGGGCACCCGTTCCCGTCGAGGCTCCCGGAGCGACGCTGAACCCCGGGCCCTCCGCCCTGGCCGTCACTTCCGACACAAAATTTCTCTATGTGGCGGATACCTTTGATAGCTCCGTGGCCGCGTTTTCCATAGATTCCGGCGGAAATCTCACGCCTATCCCTTCAGCCACCACCGCGAGCAATTCTGTGGTGTCGTCCCCTTCGGGTCTCACAATTTCGCCAGGCGGCGCATTTCTTTATGTCACCGCCTTCGGCACGAATCAGATTTACGGATTTGTCATCTGTGACCAGGCACACCCCAATACCTGCGTTAATGTGAACAGTCCGGATGGAAGCCTCACGGCCATCGCCAGCGGATTTCCCGTGTCCGCAGGTACAGGCCCTACTCGCATGGCAACGGACCCATCGGGCCCATTTTTGTTCGTCGTGGGGCAGCAGTCGAACCAGGTTTTGCCCTTCAAGATAAGTGCGGGCAGCGGCGCTCTAAGCCCAGCGTCTCCGGCTAATCTGTCGGTTGGGACGGCTCCGGCTTCCGTCGTCACCAGGCCTGGCTCGTCCCGGGAT
>CAWHQK010000118.1:0-54925 GCA_963831435.1 uncultured Acidobacteriota bacterium | reverse complement strand
CCTCATCGTCAATGAAGAAACTAAGTGCTGGCATACCTGACATTCAACCAGAAACGTAGCGCGGCCCAAGCCGCTGCCAAAGATATTCTCAAATAAAAATCGTACAACACTCTAATGGCCTTTATTTCACCTTAGTCCGCTAAGTATCCGAGGGGAGAGGGAGACTTCTCGGGGGCACGGGCGACGATTGCACGATAGAAGTCGTGGTTTGTGCGTGAGCCAGAAATTTGTCCAATACGCTATCAAGGTTCGAAATTTCTTTCAAAAACACCTTGAGAATAAAGCAAGCTCCACCCGTCACACGATGGCACTCGGTAATTTCAGGAATCGTCTGTGCCAGTTCGGCAATTTTGTTGAGGTGACCAGGAATGGGCCTCACCCGCACGAAAGCGGTGACGTGGTAACCCAGTTCTAAGCAGCATCACATTTTTGTCGTCAGCCAGCAATCCCTTAGTATTCATAGTGTCACAACGGATAATGTTTCAATCTTTAGGAAATATCTTCCTTTTTCGTTAACTATACCATTTTGCAAATGTCCTTAAATTGGCAGCATGAGATAGAGATGATTCCGCAAACTGCATGGCTAGCCCGCAAATTGGTTTTCGACCTGCCTATCGAGACGTTTCCGCTATTACTCGAGCGACTGCGCGGTACACCCGTGCGAACGAAAGAGTTGGTAACAGGTTCGCCAGAACAGGTGTTAGCGATCCGGGTCAATGACAAGTGGTCTGTGAAGGAACATTTCGGTCATTTGGCTGATCTCGAGTCGCTTGATGATCGCCGTCTGAGTGAGTTCTTGAATCACGCGGAAATATTGTCAGCGGCCGATATGGAAATCGTGCTACCGAGATCGCGGATCACCGAAGTGTTCCGATTGTGGAGATGTCCGCAAACTGACCGCGGGGCGAGAACGTCTAGTGAACCGGGCTTGAAGAGTTGAAGGTGGACCAGGTCGAGATCGTTGCCATCCATCCTCGCTTGAAGAAGTTAATGCGCCTGTTGGACTGGTTGTATTTTGTAGCGGAACATGATGACCATCATTTAGCTCAGGCACGCAGGGCGCTTACTGTACTCCAGGGCTACATGATTTCCTCAAAATATTGCGTCACCCGTCGGAAAGAAGGAGCAAGGTCCCGATGTTAATCGAGAACGCCCGTGAGCTGTTTGAAATTTCGAAGGATGTCACATATCTGAACTGCGCCAACATGGCGCCACAATTGAAAACCGTGACCGAGGCGGGACTCCGAGCAGTGCGTGCCAAGGCCAGCCCTTGGAAGCTGACGGCAGCGGAATGGTTTTCCGGAGCCGAGACCTTGCGGACACTGCCAGCGCGCTTGTTGCAGGTCGAAGCGCATGGAATTGCGCTGGTTCCAGCCGCCAGCTACGGAATTGCGATAGCTGCCGCTAACTTGCCCATCACCAAAAGTCAAACCATCGTTCTAATTGATCAGGAATTCCCATCCAACGTGTACGCGTGGCGTGAGGTAGCGCGCAAAACTGGAGCACGTATCAGGACGGCCCGGCGCCACGGCAGCACGTCATGGACAGAGGCGTTAGAAGATGAGATCGATGAACAAACCGCGATAGTGGCTCTGCCGCAATGCCACTGGACTGACGGTAGCAAGATCGATCTCGAAAGGATTGGAGAGCGAGTTCGAGAAGGGGGGGCAGCCTTAGTGATCGATGCCAGTCAGTCTCTTGCGCCTGCCCCTTGGATGTGGGCAAGGTACAACCAGTTTTCTTGGTCTCAGTTGGTTACAAGTGGCTGCTCGGGCCGTATGGACTCGGGTATCTGTACGTCGCTCCGAAATGGAGGGATGGAATACCGCTTGAGCAGTCGTGGCTTACGCGTGCCGGAAGCGAAGACTTCGCTCGCCTCGTTGATTACAGAGACGAATATCGACCGGGAGCTCGCCGATTTGATATGGGCGAGTTCCCCCAGTTTGTGCTCGTCCCAATGGCAACGGCGGCTTTGCAGCAGATCCTCTCTGGGGGATAGGCAACATCCATGAAGCAATTTCTGCGCTCACCACGAGGGTCCCCAACATGCAAGCCTTGAAGGCTATGCCGTACTTCGGCCGGACCAAAGGTGCGGGCACATGATTGGCATTCGGCATTCTGAAGGTATTCCCAGAGAATTAGCGGGGCTACTCAGGGACTCTAAGGTTTTTGTGAGCATCCGGGGAGATTCCATACGAATAGCGCCCCATCTTTACAATGACCGAAGTGATGTCGACCGTCTGTTTGAAGTTTTGCGAGCAGCCCACCTGGCGTCTTAGTGCTGAGTAGATCACGTACCGGACTCTGCCACGACTTGGATCAGCCGCACTTCCGCGGCTCTGGTGCGACAACGGAATGGCCGCGGAAATCACTGACCTGGCTATTGAAGCGATAGGCGAAGACAGAGGACATCGCGATCACTCTCGGTTAGAAACGGGCGCTGGGATTATTTCCGTTTGAGCATCAACGGCTTCGAAAATGAGATTAACCGATGACGCACCAGACGGACGAGTCCCGTGCTGGTTGCCATCTGCCCCGGAGCAAGTTGGATTTCACCATGCTCAAATTCAATGACTAATCCGCCCTCGACTGCAAGGAATGTCTCGTCCGAATTGGGGTGAGAATGCCGATGATAGGGTTGAGTCATTCTGCTGATCCTTACGACATGGTCGTTGACGGTGGCTATTGCGTGATTGTCATACTCCGCGCTCGCCGACGTTTCAGTGGCGAGCGTCACGATTGCGGGCAAACGATGTCATGCTCTGTTAATTTCCTTGGGGTCAATGAATATAATCGCGAGCTTTCACAATCGAGCATCACCGGTGAGGGCAACCTGGCCAGCAACAAGGCCGGCGGATTCCTCCTTTCAGCTCGGTACGTACTCGCCCAATGTGCAGCCTTCTCGTTTCCGGCTTCTTGAAGTTGCATTCATTCTGGTAAGAGACGTGGGATTGGGCGGGTTCCGAGGAGGAATTCAAGCGGGCATTTGAATTGAATCCCTCTTTGAGCGATGCGCACCAGGCTTACTCCATCTTGCTGAGCTGTTTACGACGATATGAAGAGGCTGTGGAGGAAGCGCTAAAGGCGCGCGAACTCGATCCGCTTTCAGTGACCATTAACGCCTTGGTCGGGTTTATATATGCGCGCGCGAGTCAGTACGATAAGGCGATTGAGGCTTGCCATCAGGCCATCGAACTTGACCCGAACAACCCCTTTGGCAACTGGCTCCTCGCGCGCAGTCTCGACGCAGCAGACCGCACGGATGAGGCGCTGGCCGTATCGCAGAAAACCGCCAAACTATCTGGCAACCGCTCTCCGTATGCAGGACACTTGGGCTATGCCCTTGCCAGGGCCGGGCACCGAAGCGAAGCCTCGAAGGTTGTCGAAGATCTACATAAACGCCAGACAACTGAATATGTCTCCCCCTACGAATTCGTAAACATCTACACCGCTTTGGGCGAGACGGATCTTGCACTCGAATGGCTTGAAAAAGCATATGAGGAGAGAACACCGCGCCTGTCCGGCGAACTCTGGGACCGGCCCTTCGACGCATTGCGCCCCGATCCTAGATTTCAGGATCTGATGCGCCGAATCGGGCTTCGGACCTAGCCGAGGAAATGCGGGGACAGACCGACCGTTCCCCATATTCGAAAATATCCGGAATTACCGCTCGTACGTAGAACTTTTGGTGGAGGCGGCGGGGTGCCCCACTCAAGCCTTCTTCTGGCTTGAGTGGGATTTATGCCGAAATTAGTAAGAACTGAACCAGAAATTCAAAGGGATCCCATTGATAAGAATACTCCCACTCATTCGCACAGAACGCGAATGAGTGGGGCACCCGGCACCCGGCAATCCCGAGTCCTCACGCATGAAGGCGGATGACCGTCTTTCCCCTGATCCGTTTGGTTGGGCTGAAGGCGGCAACCGCATCGTCGAGGGGAACCACGTTGCCAATGTTTGTCCGCAGCCGGCCAACTCGGATCCGCTGGATGAGATCACTCAATTGGGCACGATCAGGTTCGACGACGAAATCGACAGTCAGGCCGCGATCGGGCCGCGCCTCGGTTGGGCCAGTGATGCCACCAGCATTCCTCCTGCGCGAATCACGCTCGCAGAACGCTTCGCGATGTCGCCGCCGATGACATCGAAAACCAGATCGACTTTGCCGACGTCCTCCAGGGAGTCGTTATCGAGGTCGACGAACTCCTGTGCGCCGAACTCGAGAGCCGTCTGACGGCTGGCAGCGTGCCCGGTGCCGATGACATACGCGCCGGCCTCACGTGCGAGTTGGCTCGCCATTGAACCGACGACGCCAGCCGCACCGTGCACAAGGACGCTCTGCCCGGCGCGAAGGCGGCCGTGCTCGAACAGCCCTTGCCATGCAGTCAGGCCTGGCATCACGAGGGCCGCGCCCACCGTGAAGTCAACGTCCCCCGGCAGCGGCGCAAGGTTACGTGCCCGACGGCCACATACTGCGCCAGCGTGCCGTCGCGATACCAGTCCGTGAGACCGAACACCCGCTGTCCAAGCGACAGCCCCGTCGTGCCATAGCCCAGAGCAGTGACCACTCCGGCCAATTCGTGTCCGGGGATTGAAGGCGTCCGGTCGCGTCCACCGCGATCGGTCCAGGTCGAAGGCCACGTCAGCTCATCTCCAGTGAATGCTGATGCATGAATTTGAACAACAACGTCGTTTATCGCCGCCTGCGGCTCGGGCCGCTCCACTAGTTTTGCTCCCGCCGTTCCCGCAGCCTGATCCGTCACCACAATCGCCTTCATTCGTCCCCTCTCGTATCGAATACCTGTAAGTTGCAGCTCCACTCTTTGTCCCAAAAGACGGGTTACCGGAGAGAAACGGATCAATCAGATTTTTGCCGCGCACGCCTCGATGCAAAAGCTGAGTACCCATGTTTGCCTGTCTTTGGCAAACGTGAGCATGCTTCAATATTCAGAAGCTTTTCATTTTGATTTGCATTTCTTATGAAAGTTGCAGGAAGTGTAAGAGTCCCGCAGGTTTTTATCACTGGGTGCCCCACTCAAGCCTTCTTCTGGCTTGAGTGGGATTAATGCCGAAATTAGCAAGAACTGAACCAGAAATTCAAAAGAATCCCATTGATAAGATTACTCCCACTCATTCGCACAGAACGCGAATGAGTGGGGCACCCAGCCGGAACACCTGTCGCTAAGATGGCAGCATATTGCGATAGCTACGAAATCCGCGCGCCGCAAGCAGACTTATCATGGCAATGGCTTCCTTCTTGGCGCCTTCTCCGTTGCACAGCGCAGCCTTCAAGATCGTATCGATGTGTTCGTTCCAACCATGGATCGACCAACCGTCCCGGTCTTCCTCTAGGAGTACGTGAGCAACCCGGACAGCTTCATATGGATATTTGCCCGCTAATGATGCGAACGTTTCGCGACCGCGAAATCCGGGTTTAAGCAATGCTGTTTTTCCAAGATTTTCATTGCTTGATTCACGACCCATACCTCGGGAAACTTCCCACAATTGAGCCACCAGCCGAAGCTCTCTAGCTCTCTTCCTTCTTCGCGAGGCGCCTCTTGGAGCAAAGACAAGCGATGTTCCATGAGCCGCATCAACCTCTCTTGTGTGGCGTGTGTAGGAGCTGCGTCTTCCTGCCCCATGCTCCAACCGACATCGCTGATCGCTTGAGCCCGCAGGGCCACGCTAGCCGAGGTAAAGAGATTTACGAGAAGCGGATCATCGATTTCAATTGCCGAGTGCGCGTAGAACGACATTAAATGGCTCGCCAGCCTGCGATCCGTTTCTTCAACCTCAGTCGCACCTTTCTGCAGGCTCCTAATGGCTGCCGCGTAGCGGTTTCGCATCGCGGGTAACGTTGGAAGAACAATCCTGCCATAGAGCAGATATGAATGCCATGCAAACCGGTCGAGGGTCTTCTCTTCAGGCAGCTTGCCGTTTTTGCCGGGAAAGAGCTTGGGGATAACGGAATTGAACCATTCCAGATCGAGCCAGGCTAACAACTGGAACTGCGTGCCCAACATTTCCCTAACAGCAGCCGATGGTTCTTCCGCAGAGTTACGTTTCTGTTCAAATACTGCAAAGACCGGGTTCAGCAGCTCCCGCTTGAAATGTCCTGTGGTGTGGCTAACTTGATCGTTGCTCATAGCGCATTATGGCTTTGACACCTACGGGCCTGGGCGTGTTCAGAGCAAAAGAAGCGTACCGGCTTGCTTGCTTCTTATACTCTACTTCGTCTTCAATGGTCGGCCGCTCGGTTTATGACCGACCTCATGCTACAGACTGAGCGCTTGGACCTAAGGCGAGCTGGAGAGCTGTTTGAGACGGTGCGCGCTCTCTGTTTCGTCCCCCGCCCGACCATTGAAGACGAAGTAGAGTATAAGAAGCAAGCAAGCCGGTACGCTTCTTTTGCTCTGAACACGCCCAGGCCCGTAGGTGTCGAAGCCATGATGCGCTATGGGCGATGGATCAAGTTAGCCACACCACAGGACGATTTCAAGCGGGAGCTGCTGAACCCGGTCTTTGCAGTATTGGAACAGAAACTTAACGCTGCGGAAGAACCATCGGCTGCTGTTAGGGAAATGTTCGGCACGCAGTTCCAGTTGTTAGCCTGGCTCGATCTGGAATGGTTCAATTCCGTTATCCCCAAGCTCTTTCCCGGCAAAAACGGCAAGCTGCCTGAAGAGAAGACCCTCGACCGGTTTGCATGGCATTCATATCTGCTCTATGGCAGGATTGTTCTTCCGACGTTACCCGCGATGCGAAACCGCTACGCGGCAGCCATTAGGAGCCTGCAGAAAGGTGCGACTGAGGTTGAAGAAACGGATCGCAGGCTGGCGAGCCATTTAATGTCGTTCTACGCGCACTCGGCAATTGAAATCGATGATCCGCTTCTCGTAAATCTCTTTACCTCGGCTAGCGTGGCCCTGCGGGCTCAAGCGATCAGCGATGTCGGTTGGAGCATGGGGCAGGAAGACGCAGCTCCTACACACGCCACACAAGAGAGGTTGATGCGGCTCATGGAACATCGCTTGTCTTTGCTCCAAGAGGCGCCTCGCGAAGAAGGAAGAGAGCTAGAGAGCTTCGGCTGGTGGCTCAATTGTGGGAAGTTTCCCGAGGTATGGGTCGTGAATCAAGCAATGAAAATCTTGGAAAAACAGCATTGCTTAAACCCGGATTTCGCGGTCGCGAAAACGTTCGCATCATTAGCGGGCAAATATCCATATGAAGCTGTCCGGGTTGCTCACGTACTCCTAGAGGAAGACCGGGACGGTTGGTCGATCCATGGTTGGAACGAACACATCGATACGATCTTGAAGGCTGCGCTGTGCAACGGAGAAGGCGCCAAGAAGGAAGCCATTGCCATGATAAGTCTGCTTGCGGCGCGCGGATTTCGTAGCTATCGCAATATGCTGCCATCTTAGCGACGGGTGTTCCGGCTGGGTGCCCCACTCATTCGCGTTCTGTGCGAATGAGTGGGAGTAATCTTATCAATGGGATTCTTTTGAATTTCTGGTTCAGTTCTTGCTAATTTCGGCATTAATCCCACTCAAGCCAGAAGAAGGCTTGAGTGGGGCACCCAGTGATAAAAACCTGCGGGACTCTTACACTTCCTGCAACTTTCATAAGAAATGCAAATCAAAATGAAAAGCTTCTGAATATTGAAGCATGCTCACGTTTGCCAAAGACAGGCAAACATGGGTACTCAGCTTTTGCATCGAGGCGTGCGCGGCAAAAATCTGATTGATCCGTTTCTCTCCGGTAACCCGTCTTTTGGGACAAAGAGTGGAGCTGCAACTTACAGGTATTCGATACGAGAGGGGACGAATGAAGGCGATTGTGGTGACGGATCAGGCTGCGGGAACGGCGGGAGCAAAACTAGTGGAGCGGCCCGAGCCGCAGGCGGCGATAAACGACGTTGTTGTTCAAATTCATGCATCAGCATTCACTGGAGATGAGCTGACGTGGCCTTCGACCTGGACCGATCGCGGTGGACGCGACCGGACGCCTTCAATCCCCGGACACGAATTGGCCGGAGTGGTCACTGCTCTGGGCTATGGCACGACGGGGCTGTCGCTTGGACAGCGGGTGTTCGGTCTCACGGACTGGTATCGCGACGGCACGCTGGCGCAGTATGTGGCCGTCGAGGCACGTAACCTTGCGCCGCTGCCGGGGGACGTTGACTTCACGGTGGGCGCGGCCCTCGTGATGCCAGGCCTGACTGCATGGCAAGGGCTGTTCGAGCACGGCCGCCTTCGCGCCGGGCAGAGCGTCCTTGTGCACGGTGCGGCTGGCGTCGTCGGTTCAATGGCGAGCCAACTCGCACGTGAGGCCGGCGCGTATGTCATCGGCACCGGGCACGCTGCCAGCCGTCAGACGGCTCTCGAGTTCGGCGCACAGGAGTTCGTCGACCTCGATAACGACTCCCTGGAGGACGTCGGCAAAGTCGATCTGGTTTTCGATGTCATCGGCGGCGACATCGCGAAGCGTTCTGCGAGCGTGATTCGCGCAGGAGGAATGCTGGTGACCATCACTGGCCCAACCGAGGCGCGGCCCGATCGCGGCCTGACTGTCGATTTCGTCGTCGAACCTGATCGTGCCCAATTGAGTGATCTCATCCAGCGGATCCGAGTTGGCCGGCTGGGACAAACATTGGCAACGTGGTTCCCCTCGACGATGCGGTTGCCGCCTTCAGCCCAACCAAACGGATCAGGGGAAAGACGGTCATCCGCCTTCATGCGTGAGGACTCGGGGATTGCCGGGTGCCGGGTGCCCCACTCATTCGCGTTCTGTGCGAATGAGTGGGAGTATTCTTATCAATGGGATCCCTTTGAATTTCTGGTTCAGTTCTTACTAATTTCGGCATAAATCCCACTCAAGCCAGAAGAAGGCTTGAGTCGGGGCACCCCGCCGCCTCCACCAAAAGTTCTACGTACGAGCGGTAATTCCGGATATTTTCGAATATGGGGAACGGTCGGTCTGTCCCCGCATTTCCTCGGCTAGGTCCGAAGCCCGATTCGGCGCATCAGATCCTGAAATCTAGGATCGGGGCGCAATGCGTCGAAGGGCCGGTCCCAGAGTTCGCCGGACAGGCGCGGTGTTCTCTCCTCATATGCTTTTTCAAGCCATTCGAGTGCAAGATCCGTCTCGCCCAAAGCGGTGTAGATGTTTACGAATTCGTAGGGGGAGACATATTCAGTTGTCTGGCGTTTATGTAGATCTTCGACAACCTTCGAGGCTTCGCTTCGGTGCCCGGCCCTGGCAAGGGCATAGCCCAAGTGTCCTGCATACGGAGAGCGGTTGCCAGATAGTTTGGCGGTTTTCTGCGATACGGCCAGCGCCTCATCCGTGCGGTCTGCTGCGTCGAGACTGCGCGCGAGGAGCCAGTTGCCAAAGGGGTTGTTCGGGTCAAGTTCGATGGCCTGATGGCAAGCCTCAATCGCCTTATCGTACTGACTCGCGCGCGCATATATAAACCCGACCAAGGCGTTAATGGTCACTGAAAGCGGATCGAGTTCGCGCGCCTTTAGCGCTTCCTCCACAGCCTCTTCATATCGTCGTAAACAGCTCAGCAAGATGGAGTAAGCCTGGTGCGCATCGCTCAAAGAGGGATTCAATTCAAATGCCCGCTTGAATTCCTCCTCGGAACCCGCCCAATCCCACGTCTCTTACCAGAATGAATGCAACTTCAAGAAGCCGGAAACGAGAAGGCTGCACATTGGGCGAGTACGTACCGAGCTGAAAGGAGGAATCCGCCGGCCTTGTTGCTGGCCAGGTTGCCCTCACCGGTGATGCTCGATTGTGAAAGCTCGCGATTATATTCATTGACCCCAAGGAAATTAACAGAGCATGACAATCGTTTGCCCGCAATCGTGACGCTCGCCACTGAAACGTCGGCGAGCGCGGAGTATGACAATCACGCAATAGCCACCGTCAACGACCATGTCGTAAGGATCAGCAGAATGACTCAACCCTATCATCGGCATTCTCACCCCAATTCGGACGAGACATTCCTTGCAGTCGAGGGCGGATTAGTCATTGAATTTGAGCATGGTGAAATCCAACTTGCTCCGGGGCAGATGGCAACCAGCACGGGACTCGTCCGTCTGGTGCGTCATCGGTTAATCTCATTTTCGAAGCCGTTGATGCTCAAACGGAAATAATCCCAGCGCCCGTTTCTAACCGAGAGTGATCGCGATGTCCTCTGTCTTCGCCTATCGCTTCAATAGCCAGGTCAGTGATTTCCGCGGCCATTCCGTTGTCGCACCAGAGCCGCGGAAGTGCGGCTGATCCAAGTCGTGGCAGAGTCCGGTACGTGATCTACTCAGCACTAAGACGCCAGGTGGGCTGCTCGCAAAACTTCAAACAGACGGTCGACATCACTTCGGTCATTGTAAAGATGGGGCGCTATTCGTATGGAATCTCCCCGGATGCTCACAAAAACCTTAGAGTCCCTGAGTAGCCCCGCTAATTCTCTGGGAATACCTTCAGAATGCCGAATGCCAATCATGTGCCCGCACCTTTGGTCCGGCCGAAGTACGGCATAGCCTTCAAGGCTTGCATGTTCGGCGATCCTCGTGGTGAGCGCAGAAATTGCTTCATGGATGTTGCCTATCCCCCAAGAGAGGATCTGCTGCAAAGCCGCCGTTGCCATTGGGACGAGCACAAACTGGGGGAACTCGCCCATATCAAATCGGCGAGCTCCCGGTCGATATTCGTCTCTGTAATCAACGAGGCGAGCGAAGTCTTCGCTTCCGGCACGCGTAAGCCACGACTGCTCAAGCGGTATTCCATCCCTCCATTTCGGAGCGACGTACAGATACCCGAGTCCATACGGCCCGAGCAGCCACTTGTAACCAACTGAGACCAAGAAAACTGGTTGTACCTTGCCCACATCCAAGGGGCAGGCGCCAAGAGACTGACTGGCATCGATCACTAAGGCTGCCCCCCCCTTCTCGAACTCGCTCTCCAATCCTTTCGAGATCGATCTTGCTACCGTCAGTCCAGTGGCATTGCGGCAGAGCCACTATCGCGGTTTGTTCATCGATCTCATCTTCTAACGCCTCTGTCCATGACGTGCTGCCGTGGCGCCGGGCCGTCCTGATACGTGCTCCAGTTTTGCGCGCTACCTCACGCCACGCGTACACGTTGGATGGGAATTCCTGATCAATTAGAACGATGGTTTGACTTTTGGTGATGGGCAAGTTAGCGGCAGCTATCGCAATTCCGTAGCTGGCGGCTGGAACCAGCGCAATTCCATGCGCTTCGACCTGCAACAAGCGCGCTGGCAGTGTCCGCAAGGTCTCGGCTCCGGAAAACCATTCCGCTGCCGTCAGCTTCCAAGGGCTGGCCTTGGCACGCACTGCTCGGAGTCCCGCCTCGGTCACGGTTTTCAATTGTGGCGCCATGTTGGCGCAGTTCAGATATGTGACATCCTTCGAAATTTCAAACAGCTCACGGGCGTTCTCGATTAACATCGGGGACCTTGCTCCTTCTTTCCGACGGGTGACGCAATATTTTGAGGAAATCATGTAGCCCTGGAGTACAGTAAGCGCCCTGCGTGCCTGAGCTAAATGATGGTCATCATGTTCCGCTACAAAATACAACCAGTCCAACAGGCGCATTAACTTCTTCAAGCGAGGATGGATGGCAACGATCTCGACCTGGTCCACCTTCAACTCTTCAAGCCCGGTTCACTAGACGTTCTCGCCCCGCGGTCAGTTTGCGGACGATCTCCACAATCGGAACACTTCGGTGATCCGCGATCTCGGTAGCACGATTTCCATATCGGCCGCTGACAATATTTCCGCGTGATTCAAGAACTCACTCAGACGGCGATCATCAAGCGACTCGAGATCAGCCAAATGACCGAAATGTTCCTTCACAGACCACTTGTCATTGACCCGGATCGCTAACACCTGTTCTGGCGAACCTGTTACCAACTCTTTCGTTCGCACGGGTGTACCGCGCAGTCGCTCGAGTAATAGCGGAAACGTCTCGATAGGCAGGTCGAAAACCAATTTGCGGGCTAGCCATGCAGTTTGCGGAATCATCTCTATCTCATGCTGCCAATTTAAGGACATTTGCAAAATGGTATAGTTAACGAAAAAGGAAGATATTTCCTAAAGATTGAAACATTATCCGTTGTGACACTATGAATACTAAGGGATTGCTGGCTGACGACAAAAATGTGATGCTGCTTAGAACTGGGTTACCACGTCACCGCTTTCGTGCGGGTGAGGCCCATTCCTGGTCACCTCAACAAAATTGCCGAACTGGCACAGACGATTCCTGAAATTACCGAGTGCCATCGTGTGACGGGTGAAGACTGCTTTATTCTCAAGGTGTTTTTGAAAGAAATTTCGAACCTTGATAGCGTATTGGACAAATTTCTGGCTCACGCACAAACCACGACTTCTATCGTGCAATCGTCGCCCGTGCCCCCGAGAAGTCTCCCTCTCCCCTCGGATACTTAGCGGACTAAGGTGAAATAAAGGCCATTAGAGTGTTGTACGATTTTTATTTGAGAATATCTTTGGCAGCGGCTTGGGCCGCGCTACGTTTCTGGTTGAATGTCAGGTATGCCAGCACTTAGTTTCTTCATTGACGATGAGGACCTGGCTCTTCTGCTCGCCCGGCTGAACGCGGACCCAGAGATAGCTTTCATTGTGCCCGATGTTCTACCCGGAACTGAAAGTGCAGTTATCCGCCGAGCATCAACTTGGTCTCGTCTGCCCTTGATCAATCCCTTTCGGGACGGCATTCGCAACGAACTGAAAACTCAACAGGCCAAGGACACACAGTGGAAGGCGGTGCGAACCGTAGACGCCCTTCGCGACGGATTGAACAGCCTCTGGCATGTGCCTGCTGGGTCTTTGCCTTTAATTAAGGTTGATCTCGGACCGCAACCGCTGGTGGTGCAGTTTCCGTCGATTCCCGACCCATGGGCCGGATGGAGCGGACCGCCGAGTTTTGGCCCGGGGTGCCACGCTTGGATTCGGCTGGAGCTCTGGACGCGACACCGGCCATACACCGAACGGGAGCGTGCCAGCCTGTACGAGAAGAATTTTTTCTGGCTAAAGGACCACGACATGCTCGTTGTTTCCGACCTTCAATGGACGGGCGGCCATTTTCGACCGGCACCACTGCAAACCCAGCGTTGGTGGAATCGTATGAAAGGCTGGCTCGAGCGAACAGCAGTTCGATTGCATAGAAACCCCAGCTTCTTGGCCTTTCCGTCAGCGCTTCAGAAACTTAAGAATGGAATGCAGGTAGGGAGGATGAGCTCGTCAATAAACTCAATCCCGTCACTGAGGCTCATTGGACTAGCCGAATTGCGCAGACGCAACTGCACCAAATATTGCATTGGAGTTCATTCCTTTCCTCCACCTTCATAACGGCTACACGTCACAAGGAAATCTGTGGACATTAACGGAGTTGTCTTCTTGAACAGGGACTTTAGCGCGTGGGCGCCGGACGTTAAGATGCGTTGATCGTTCAACTGGGCAATGGATATTTACGCTCATCAAAATGATTGGGGCGTGGCCGCCATTCGGTATGCTCGGCTAACTTCGCTGAATGGGAGCCCTTCTTTTATTACCTTTCCTCAGGATTCTTTTTTGCACCTGCGCATTCGGAGACCGAGCTGTGCTCCCGAGACCACGTTCACTGAATTTGTCAAAAATGGCCTCGAGGCCGAGGTCGAATCGGTTCGGTATCGACCACTTCGGCTCATTACCGAATGCCTTTCTCAATTCGGGAAAAGGACCAGTCGCGAGTCGTTTCTTCGCAGCATCCATATCGACGACGGGGTCGTCAGCCGTTTCGCGGAGAGCGTAACCAAAGACAAAATCATCGACGAGAGCCAACACGGTAAACTTTTCTACCGTCGTCATGCTGGTTTTGGCAAGCGCCTCAAGACATTGCTCCATGTGGAGCGTTGCATTTTCGCCAGGCAAGGCGGACTGCATGGACGAAAGCGCCCAGGGGTGCCGGACGAACACATCGCGTGTGCGCTGGGCAATCGCGGTCAGCGCCTCACGCCAGTGTTCCGGCAGTCTTGGGACAAGTACCTCAGCCATGAGCGCGTCGTCCATCGCAGCGATCAACTCCGCCTTCGACTTCGCGTAGTAGTAGAGGCTCATCGTTCCCACCCCAAGCTCCTGTGCGACGCGTCGCATTGACAGCGCCGCAAATCCGTCTGCATCCGCGATCGCAAGGGCGGCAGCGACAATTCCTTCCTTGTTCAGTTGCTGGGCTCTTGACATTCGTACAGTGTACTACTAGACTGTTCGTACAATGTACGAAACAAGCGTTCTCATTGTCGGAGCTGGCCCTACTGGCCTTACCCTAGGCATCGAACTGGCACGTCGATCAATCGGTTTTCGCCTCATCGACGCAGCCAAAACCCCCTTTGCCGGCTCCCGTGGAAAAGGGATCCAGCCCCGGACGCTCGAGGTCTTTCATGATCTTGGGATCATTGAAAAGATTCTGAACACAGGAACCCCCTACCCTGGACTTCGAGTTCATCTGGGACCGCTTGCCCTTTCTCTAGGTCCGTTAGGAGGCCGGCATCAAGCGACCGAAGCTATCCCGTACCCCAACCTCTGGCTGGTTCCGCAAAATCGCACCGAAGCCATCTTGCGAGAAAGGTTGGCGGAACTCGGCGGAGAAGTTGAATTCGGAACCGCATTCGAATCAGTCGAACAAGACGAACAATGGGCTACAGTTCGTCTCTCCACCGGCGAGTCGCTCAAGACAAAATATCTGGTCGGCTGCGATGGCGGCCACAGTGCGGTGAGAAAGACTATAGGGCTCGCCCTGAAAGGGGAGAAGCTTTCTGACAAGCTGCCCTTCGTCGCAGACGTTGAAATTCCCGATCTTAACCACACCGTTTGGCATATCTGGCCGCTGGTCAAGGGAGGTCCCATCGCTCTTTGTCCCCTTCCTGAAGAGTCGCTCTTTCAAATGACATCTCCTCGTGCACCGGAAAAACCGGAGGAGACAGTTTACAAAGTCTGTAAGCGCAAGATCCGCCGCATACACTGGAGTTCAAGCTACCGGCCGGCCAGCCGTATGGTCGATCATTACAGGGCGGGTAGAGTCTTCCTGGCAGGCGATGCGGCGCACCTTCATCCTCCCACTGGTGGTCAGGGCCTCAACACAGGTATCCAGGACGCCTATAACCTGGGGTGGAAACTGGCATCCGTTTTGCGCGGCGGCCCGGAATCCCTGCTTGATACGTACGAGGAAGAACGTTTACCGGTTGCGGCGGCTGTACTCGGTCTGAGCAGTAGGTTGTACAAGAAGCCGTTATTAAAACGTGGAGAGGCAACGAATCAACTCACCCTTCACTACCGTGCGAGCAGCTTGTCCTCTGGTTCGCCTTTGGGACAGCTGCACCCAGGTGATCGCATGCCAAACCTGCAACTTGCCAATGGGAACAAGCTGTTTGATGAGATGCGAGGCACCCACGCTACCGAGATCCTAACCAGAACCGGAGCTCGAGTCCTTGTCCGGCCTGACGGCTATATCGCCTCCATTGGTACACAGCCGACCGAGGAGTATGCGGGTGAACGAACACGTACGGTGCAGTGCGCCGCGGACGAGATTCGCAAGTGACCGTAATGGCTCTGATTCAAGCATTGACGGGTGGAATTGCATGAATAATAAGGGACTATTAGCTGACAACAAGAACTTGGCCTTGCTCCGTCTTCTGGAAAAGAATCCGCGTGCTCCTATCTCGCAGCTTGCCCGCCGGGTCGGGATGTCCGATCCTGCCGTGAAGGAGCGACTTCTTCGCTTGAAAGAATCCGGTATCCTGGCCGGTTATCGCTTGGAGCTAAACCCCAAGGAACTGGGTTACCAGGTGACAGCTTTCGTGCGCGTCCGGTCCGTTACCGGTCACCTCAATCAAATTGCCGAACTCGCGCAGACGATTCCCGAAATTACAGAGTGCCATCGTGTCACGGGGGAAGACTGCTTCATTCTCAAGCTGTTTTTGAAAGAAATCTCAAACTTGGATCGCGTATTGGACAAATTTCTGGCTCACGGGCAAACGACAACCGCTATCGTGCAATCGTCGCCTGTCCCCCCAAGAAGCCTCCCTTTCCCCTCGGATGCATACGCGCCGAAGGTGAAATGAGTGGCCATGCGTGTCGTGGATTTCCATCGCCGAATATTTTGGGCAATAGGTTGGATCGCGCGCCCTTCCTACGCTGAAAGAGGCGAGGGATGCGCTCACTGACCTTCTTTATTGACTTAGTTTGCGGTCTCACCTTTATAACCAACCGCCGTCAAGCGCGGTGTCGAGCGCGCCGTCTTCGTACTAAGGACTGTGGAGGAATGCGTGGATCAATCGACTGCGCAGCTATTTCAATAGTGGCCAGGTTCAAGGGGATGCGTGCGCACTGTGATCTTCGTATTCAAGAATTCCACCCAGATATTTCTTCAATCTTTAGGAAATCTATGCCTCATTCCTTAATTATGGGATTTCGTGATCTCGTCAGATTTGAGAGCATAAACCAGAACAGGGAGGTCAGCAGTTTGGTTTTGAAACACACGGTTAGTCGTAATGCGGTTCGAAGATCGTGAGGAGGCCAGATTGAACAAATGGATTCGGCAGACCCACCGCTGGTTGTCGATGGCATTCACAGCTGCGGTCGTCGTCAATGTAATCGCGATAGCAGAGAAGAAGTACACGAACTCTCTTGGCCTGTTGGCGGTCGTCCCCCTTGCCTTGCAGTTTTTCACCGGCCTGTATTTATTCGTGCTGCCGTGTGTCACGAGGCGGCGCGCCCGAAGCAGCAGCGGAACGGCTGAATAACCTCATGTTCATCTGGCGACAATAAGCGTGATGGCAATGACTGGATTACGGAGGGTTGTACCTGACTGGCAAGCGTGAGCTAGATTAGGTGAGAGATTGGATTGCATGTGAAAGAAACCGTCCCTGCAGAATCTGCCCCGGCAGTGCTCGACGACAGGATCAAGGAACTTAAGGACTGGCGCGGGAAAATGCTTCTGAAAATGCGCGAAATCATTCACGCGGCGGATCCTGAAATTGTCGAAGAGTGGAAATGGGTCAAGCCGACCTCGCCGGGTGTACCTATCTGGTCCCACAGCGGCATCATCTGCACAGGAGAGACCTACAAGAACCACGTCAAGATGACATTTGCCAAAGGGGCCCCATTGAAGGACCCTTCCCGCCTGTTCAACTCGAGCCTCGACGGGAATGTTAGGCGCGCTATTGACATCCACGAAGGCGACAAAATTAATGAGGCAGCACTAAAGGACCTCATCCGCGCAGCAGTGGCGCTCAATCTTAAAGGCAAGACCAAGCCGAGGCCACGGCGAGCGAGCGGCAAACGAGCCGAGCCGAATAGGTGACTCGGTTTCGGCCACGGACGTATCAAGGGTGCGTGTGGGCAATGGCAAACGATCGCGGCTGAGAGAGATCTTTGGATGGCGCAATTGTCAATAGATGAACCCCGGTATGCATCCGACGTGGGGAAATAGATCGATCGTTTTTCGATTTGAATAGGAATTCAGAAGGAAAGGAAAGATTCGTATGGTTCGCGGTGCAAAAGAAGCTGTGATGTCCTACATCAAAGCGATGGGCGACAGGGACTATGTTGCGGCTCGAAATTATCTGGGCGACAACGTTCGCGTGAAGGGGCCGGCTGGAGAAGTCTTTCGCAGCCCGGATGAGTTTTTGAAAATGATGGAGCAGCAGCGCGGAGACTACGAAATCAAGAAGGTTTTTGTAGATGGCACCGACGGTTGCTTGCTCTACGACTTCGTCACACCAAAGGTGACTACTTTCTTCTGTTCGTGGTATCAGGTCAAGGATGGGAAGATATGTTCGATCCAAACTGTCTTTGATCCCCGAGCATTCGCACCGACACCGTAGCAACTTCATCTCCCGCCTCATATTCGCGCCACTTGAGGCTCACACTTTCGGCGAAGGAGGCTGGATCAGCAGTTACCGACCGGTGCCACTCTGTCACGGCAGAGGCCATGTCGCGAAGGCCACTGTCGGCGAGATTGTCCTGCCGTGTTCGCCTCCGTTAGCTGTCCAATATCGATTCCTTGCCGGATGCCAGCGTCGGGATCATCGGGGTGTTTTAGCGTTTACATCGAGCCCATGGGCCTGACGTATATCGTCAGAAACGCAACATATAAGCAATCTTCAC
The DNA here is from genome assembly GCA_963831435.1 of uncultured Acidobacteriota bacterium. GTDB lineage: Bacteria > Acidobacteriota > Terriglobia > Terriglobales > Acidobacteriaceae > JAICKN01. Next base: position 36,734 of record CAWHQK010000118.1, on the reverse strand, counting down.
GAAGAACTGTCGTCCGTCATTCACGAAGTCATTCGGAGAAGAGTGGCCGATTCTGGGGCCCGGCTTGCTCAGGTTGCTGTTGTATCCCACATAAAAGGCGGTACCCGGATGGACGAGGTACGTAATCAGGAAGTCTCCATTCAGTGATCTCGCCGTAGAGTTCGCGGTTAGCGCCGGGTTAGCCAACAGGGAGTTGTATTGTGCAATGAAACGGAGCGACAGCTCACGCGTCAGCTGCCAATTCCATTTGGTACGTGCGATGTTCAGGTTATAGATGGCACGTCCATCGGCAAGACTTATCTGCCGGTTAAACAGATACGTATTCGCGATGCTTAATCCTCGGGAAGGGAACATCGACCAGTCGGCTTGAATTCGCTGGTAGGTGGCGCGAACCGGCGCCGTGCCAATCGCCGGCACTTGATTGGCCCCGCTGCCCCATTCGGCCTGCAGATTCAAGCTAACCAGACGCGACTGCGTGCTCGAAATACCTAGCCCGTACGCAGGCACGATCGGAAACTCCACAACGTGGTCCAGTATCTTGAAGTCACGAGGGCCAAAAGCGTCTCTCCAAACCCAAACGTAGCCGGTGATGGTGGTGTTGTGTTTTACGTCGACTTTCACCATCGGTTTTGTGCCCTCCCCACTCATGTCTCCGTTGTAGTGCCAGGTTCGGGCAGCATAGATTTCCGTCCAAACACGGTTGATACCCTGACTATACGAGACGCGCTGGCATCCGCTGACGGAATTTAGATTCACTACTCAGCGAAGCCGCTAGCTGTGGACAAATCTCTCATTTCAGTCATTGAGCCTGCCTCGCTGAGGTGGTCGAATTTGGAAGTTCTCGTGTGCGGGGGACGGATGGTTTACTTTTGAGCGGCGTCCCTGCGTCTGCAACATGTGATGTGCTTCGCCCCAGTTAGGCTCTCGGTCTTCTTCTTGTTCCCAATGGACGAGCGAGGCTTCGTCGCACCATTCGAGCAGCTTTCGCATGGCCTGCCGGTGTACCCCTGCCAACATGAAATTCTTCATCGCGGATTCTGTGGTCCACACCGTCCGGGTCCAGAACGTCCGATCACTTTCGCGGAGCAATGACGTCGCGACATTTCCCTGAGCATGCCTAGCCTGACGCGCAGAGCGAAGTGCGTAGAAGAGGAATGGAACGAGATATTGCCATGAACGTACACGCAGTCGAGTTATCGAGATGATCGTCATGAATTTAGAATCGCACTTACCGAATCTTGATGATGATATGAAAAGGTAGTCTGGGCGATAACCACTTAAGGCTACCTCGATATGACCACTGCATCGCCATTGCTACAAAATTCCTGGTCGCCTGGTTCATGATTTATCTCCGTAACACTCATCGAAATGTAAATCTGGTTGATTTGTATGCTCCAGTGAAAACGCCATAAGAGTAGTCTGCAGATGCAGACCGATCCGCTGAATTCCAGGCACGTGATGGCCGCCCCGCGTCAATGCTTATCGAACAACTTCGGCCCTGTGTATCCATCACGGCAGACAAGGAGTTGTTACAACTAATCTAGCGCCTTTAATTTCCTCCATCAATTCGGAATACAAATTCATCTCCCCCTAGGTCCTTTACAGAGTTAAAGCGGCATGCGAATCCCGATGGCTTCACACCACGCGAGTGCCACGAAGAGAGAATCATCCGGGTTGTCTCCCCCTTCGAGGGAGCACGAAGGACAACAGCTTGCATCGAGCGCCGGTCCGAGTCTCTTTATGAGATCGCTGATTACCTCGTACGATGCCGTAATTTGCTGAACCTTAAATCCGGCGGTTCGCAACAACCGACCCAGCTTCTGCCCCGACATTGGGATCTACACCGTCGTTCGCACGGTTTGCAAAGTAGGCAGCTAATCCTTCCGTTGGTCCGTCCGAATCAGCATCCAATAAAATTCCGCCTGAATCTGCTGCTCGAATGCCGATAATGCCGCCTGGCTTGAGTACTCGATTCAACTCGATCAAAGCCAACACGGGATCGGCAAGATGTTGGAACACAGCGTGAGAAAATACCGCATCAAAAGAAGCGCTTGCGAAAGGTAGTGCGTAAATACTAGTTTTTTGAAACTCTACCGGGAGCGACTCTTGTTGAGCTTGTTCGCGAGCAATGGCAAATTGCGACTCCTCGATATCTATGCCAATCACCTGGCCAGGAGCAACTTGTCTTGCCAAGCCCAAGGTGATCGAACCGGGACCGCAACCCGCATCGAGCAATCGACAGCCTTTCTTCAGGTGAGGTGCAAAGAAGGCCGCGTGGATCGCAGCAGTGCGCTGCTTCATGAAGGTCAAGACCGGAGCGCTGTACCCAGGTGTATAGGTGGGCTGACGATCATCACCGTTTAGCCGATCAGGTGCGGATTGTCGCTGGATGACGGGCAAGCCTTCCATTGAGCCTCTAGGGAAGAGTTGCCGACAATACGCTCATTGGCTTAGCCTCCGAAACAAAAGGCTAGATGAGCGTCTAATTCTTTATAAAGAGGTAGTCACTGATGAAACCGGTCACACGAGTTTCCGCACTGTTGCTTTGCCTGTTCACCGTCCTGGTTAGCACGGTGTATTGCCAGCAGCCATCTGGGACGCGTCGCCAGACTTTCCCCGGGGTGACTATCCCCGACTCGCAAGTGCGGACAATACGATCAACATCGACCGGTCGCGATTACGACCTTTACATTGGTCTGCCTTCGGACTACGAGCAGACCAAGAACACAAGGTATCCGGTGCTTTACATTCTTGACGGCCAGTGGGACTTCAAATTAATGGACTCGGTGGTGGGAGGCCTGGTTTATGACAAGGTCGTGCCTCAAATGATATTGGTGGGCATCGCGTACTCGGGTGAGAAGCCGGACTACGGCAGCTTACGGGCAATGGACGATACCCCGATCGCAGTCGAGCAGGTCAAAGGATCGGGCGATGGCCCCAAGTTCCTCAAGTTTCTGAAAGCGGAATTGATCCCCTTTATCGAAGCGAATTATCGAGCTGATCCTTCGCGTCGTGTGCTGCAGGGAAGTTCTTACGGTGGTTTGTTCACGCTGTACGCTTTGTTTGCAGACCCTGGACTTTTCTCCCGATACCTGGCGGGAAGTCCGGATGTGACTTACGCCCACGGGTACATCTTCAGGCAGGAAGCCAAATATGCACGCACTCACAAAGAGATGCCGGTGAAATTGTTCCTCGCGGTAGGCGGGTCGGAAGATCTAGCCGGCCCGGTGCGGGGAGTTCATGCGAGTGATCCACTCGCGTGGATACAAAGGCTTGAAAATTCAAACTCGCATAATCGAGGGAGAGCGCCACGCCGGCACCAAGCCCGAGCTGTTCAATCGCGGACTGAGATTTCTGTTCAGCGAGGAGGGGACGCACTGGCTAGGGGACAGAAGGGAGATGAGCAATCATACCCAGGCACAGCACGAGTATCCACGGCACCCTCGTTCCTTGTTTCGGTAGGGTCAATTGCGGTCGTATCACGGCCAAGCCGGAACCTGACTTCCCAATTGCCGACGATTCGCTCAGCGTAACGTGACGCCTGCAAAACGCGCACTTGCGCTCAATCAAGATAGCCAGCCATCGTGGGCCCAACGGCTTCTATGCCTTTGGTGGAACAAGTCTGTGCGTTATACCGTATAGATTGGGAAGGTTGATTGTCGAAAGTCTAGTGCTCGACTAGGATCGGTTGTTGTCCTAACTAATTTTGACCAGCGGAACGTCTTGTGAGCTCTGAAGCGGCACCGAAACCAAATCCCTTTGATGTTCTTTTTCAGAACGTGTGGTTTCGGCTCATCTACTTGTTGTTCTGGGCCATATATATAACTGTGTTCTGGTTCATCCTGGGGCCCGCGTCGAAAGTGGCGAGGGCAACCACTCCGTGGTATGCGGTGAGTGTGGCCTGGGCAACATCTGCCCTCGTGGTGGTAGTGCCGATCCCCGGCATTATGCGACACCTGCCTCGTCAATGGTTCCGCGTGCCTACGGGCGAGCGCGTAATCCATCGTGTGCTTGGCGTGGACGTGTTCGGTCGGTTACTGGACGTCTCCGGATGGAATCGCCGTGTCCTCAAACCCATGCGCAACTTTTCCGGCAAGAAGAGGGGCTTACTGCGCCTGGAAGAGGGAGTGCAGGCCAGTGCCGTTTCCCACGGAATCTGCTTTGGCATTCATATGGTATTGGCGGTTCTGGCACTTTTCAGCAGATACCCGTGGCGGGGCGCACTATGGATGCTATTGCCGGGTGTGCCCATTCATCTCTACCCGGTGCTGCTTCAGCGCTCCATCCAGCTTCGACTCCAGCCTCTGTTGGATAAGGCCGGCTTGCGCTGATTGTTTCGGGCGCCTGGGAGCCCAGAGTTGTCTAGAAGTCACATTGTGGAATCTCGGAGTGGATGACGGGCAACTCGTCAGTTGGGGGTCCCGCTGCTCCTGTGTAGTCTCAGCGACCTGAGACAGCCAGGCGAACAGCGAATGGGCTCCTCGAATGGCCAAATGGAGCCTTCGTATTGTTGCGGTTTGAAGATGTGCTTAGTCTAGCTGGGCACGGGCGCCTACTGCGTCTTTCTCGGCATATAAAAGTCTACGAGGTTGCCATCCGGGTCGCGGAAGTACACTGAACGCGTGCCCCACGGCTGAGTGGTCGGCTTCTTGACCCAAATCGTTACCAGCGGCTGGAGTCTCGCATATTCGTGGTCACGTCTATCACCTTGAATTGTAGGATCGCGTCTCCTGTTGCGCGCGGCATCCGCGGAACCAGGAATATATGTCTCTTGCGCATCGGCAGAAAAAATTGCAAGTACGCCAACACCCGTGCGGAATTCCGCGTACCGCTCACCAGACCACTGTGCTTTCATGCCGAGAACGTTCTCGTAGAAGTTCACAAGTCGGCTGACCTTCGTCGTTATCAAGCAAGTGTTTATCAGAATCGGGTTCGCCTGCGGCTGCGAGTTGTTAGCACCCAAGCGCAGACAGACCGCCAGTGTTACAGCGCCGACTAGGATGAAACCCATCAACGATTTGAGGCCACTCATGTTAATCCTCTCCTCAGCTGTCTAGTTTATCTTCTGCGCCCATCACCAGGAACAAACACGCATAGGAGGGGCTGCGTCGCCTTCCTCTCGAAATGAACAGATTGTCGAGAACGAAACAATCGACACAACCGGAGGATGACTCAACGGACGGGAATATCATGCCAAGTGTCGGGTTACGGGCAACCCGGAAACCAGCCGTTATGGTTCTTACGAGGGTTCGATAAGGGTTCGATAAGACTTCCAAAGCGTTCTTTTGAGCTCTAACAGTTGCGATCCGTGCCTTTGATTTCTGTTAGTTACGACCGGGTGCAATGCTTTCACGGCGAATCCCTTACAATGCATTGCGCTAGTTTAGTTATAGGATGTTTGTGGCTGTCGCAACTGTCCACATCTGTCTAGATGGTTGTAACTAGAGCTCCGCACTGTGCAGATCCCGGGCAGAGGTTTTGGCCCACGAGTTCACTCCGTTGTTTTTATGTGTCCGATCACTGTCCAATAGGGTTATCTCAGAGCTCCAAAACCGTTTTTGAGTGCCGTCTGTGCCGTTCAATTTCAATAAATTACGGTTTTGTGTCCGACTGTCACGGCAGAGGCCGCGGGTTCGAGTCCCGTCGTCCCCGCCATTCTTTCCGGATTTATACACTCAAGAGTTTGCAAAATCGGCGGTCATAAAATCTCATTCGGGCCGGGCATGCGGGCCGAAAGATGGCCTCGCCAATGCGACTTCCGTGGCAACGAACGTCTCCTGTGTTGTACATTTGTTTTAGATATTCCTTGACAGGTATATACGTAACAGAGTATATACAACACATGCCATCCGCCTTCGAAATCATTGCCGAACCAAACCGCCGGGCGATATTGGGCCTATTGACCTTGTCTGAGCAATCGGTCGGAGGGATCGAGCGTCAACTGGGCATGCCGCAGCCTACCGTCTCCAAGCACCTGCGGGTGCTGCGTGAGGCGGGGTTTGTCCAATACACGGTGGATGCACAACGGCGTGTGTACCGGCTGAGGCCGGAGCCATTTCAGGAGTTCGATGCGTGGCTGGCGCAGTTCCGCCGCTTCTGGTCCGCGCACATAGACGCGCTGGAACGCCACCTAGACGGGATGGATCGAGATGGGATGAATCGGGACAGCCCGGATCGTGAGGATCGTGGAGTATCAAGACCAACGAAAGGGAAGTCAAAGCAAAGGACGGCGCGGCGTAAACCGCGGAGGTAATCCGCGGACTAACATTTAAGGAGAAATGAAATGAAGATCAAATTGACTAGCGTGTATGTGGACGACCAGGAGAAGGCGTTGCGCTTCTATACGGAAGTACTCGGCTTTGTGAAGAAAGCGGATTTCAGCAATGGCCCATATCGCTGGCTGACTGTTGGGTCGGCCGAGGAGCCGGACGGCACGCAGTTGCAATTGGCGTTGAACAGCAACCCCGCGGCCAAAGCGTATCAGGAGGCGATGCTGCAACAGAACCAACCGGCGGCGATGTTCTACACCGATGACGTCAAGGGCGATTGCGAGCGGATCAAAAGCCGTGGCGGCGACTTTACAATGTCACCCGCGGACGTAACCGGCGCAACCATTGCGATGCTGAAGGACACCTGCGGCAACGTGATTCAGGTCACGCAACTCATGAAATGGTAAATCGGACGCAAGCAGGATGATGTTGCGAGTCCGCGTTTAGGAGCCGAAGATGAACGAACTCGAACCATACGAGCCGGGACCGGCCCGCGATGCAGACGTTCGAAGAACAGAAGGCGATAGCAAGTGGACGCTGATTCTCGTCCGCGAACTGCGGCACTCGCCCGAGAAAGTCTGGCGGGCGCTCACCGATCCTGCTCAACTGCGCGAGTGGGCTCCTTTTGTCACCGATCAAGATCTCGGCAAGGTTGGGACGGTCAGTCTCACATGGGTAGGAAATCCGCAGGTCCTGGTAACAGACGTGACGCGAGTGGAGGCTCCTTGCGTGCTCGAGTGTGGCGACATGCGCTGGGAGCTGGAAAGTTCAGGCTTGGGCACGCGCCTCACATTGTGGCATAACATTGATCGCCGATTTATTTCATGGGGCGCGGCAGGCTGGCATATTTCTCTTGATGTGCTGGACCGGATGCTTAAGGGAAGTCCCATCGGCCGTCTTGCCGGAGCAGATGTTATGAAGTACGCAGGATGGCAGCGGCTGGTTAGCGAATACGCGAGGCAGTTCGGGAAGGAACCGCCGAGCGCGCCACCCGGGGCCGATCAAAAATAATCGCGGCCCGAGGGTTGGGCTAATCGTGAGCAGGTAAAAATATGGGAACCAAAAAGCAGTTGTCATCAAAACAGCGCGAAGAGCTACTTAGAACGCTGCAAGCCCGTTTTCAGGCAAACATGGTGCGCCATAAAGGTCTGGTATGGGGTGAAGTAGAAGACAAGCTGGAAGCGCAAGCGGAAAAAGTGTGGTCGCTCAGCGAAATGGAGCGGACCGGCGGCGAGCCGGATGTGGTTGGCTACGACAAAAAAACGGGGGAGTACATCTTTTACGATTGTTCCGCCGAAAGCCCGAAAGGCCGGAGAAGTCTTTGTTACGACCGTGAGGCGCTGAACTCAAGAAAAGAACATAAGCCAAAAGATAACGCCATGGATTTAGCCAATGCGATGGGCGTTGAGATTTTGACGGAAGAACAATACAGGGAACTGCAGAAACTTGTTGAGTTTGATACGACAACCTCGAGTTGGGTGAAAACGCCATTGAATATTCGAAAGCTTGGCGGCGCTCTTTTTTGCGATCGCCGCTTCGACACGGTTTTCGTTTATCACAACGGTGCGGAATCTTATTATGCCGCGCGAGGGTTTCGATGCTGGCTAAAAGTTTAAGCCGGATATCACGACGCGACCGTATCTGTTATGGGTGACGAGCAAGACCGAAAACAATCACTTGTCTTCCCACAGAGATTTCAAACCCAAATGCGGCAGACTATTTAGGCATTGGAATCGAAACGGCCATGCCTGCGCCACGTTCCGCAATCCAGATCACGTTGCCTGCAGGCTCCACTCCGGTTGGGGTTTTGAGTCCGTCCTTGATGACCGTCACGGTTGCTTTATCGCCATTCACCGTGAGCGCGGAGATTTTGCCGCTGGCATTCTCGGCCAGAAATAGCTTTCCGTTCGCCGCCCGCATGCCATCGGGCCCTTTGACGGGCTGGTCCATCCAGATATCAATAGGCGCTCCCGGCTTGCCGTTGGCACTTACGGGGATTCGGTAGAGCTTGTTGAAGATCACGTTGTTCACATATAACACGCCATCGAGAAACGTAATGCCGTCAACGCCACGAAGCGTGGGATGTTCCAGATACAGTTCCGCGCTGGAGGCTCCGGCTGGCAGCCTGAAAATTCTGCCTGGAATGGTGTCGGTAATGTAGAGAGCCTTGTCGGGGCCAATTGCAAAGTCATTGCAAACGTTGCTGTCTCCGGGGAGGTTCCAGCGGACCTTCGGCGCGCCAGTTGTGAGATCAAAACTTCGCAGCGCGGTATGTCGCGCCGGCGGAGTGCTGTTCGGCACCGGCGTCAGTTGGCATGTCCACAAGGTATTGCTGGCGGCATCCGCCAACATGCCAAAGAAAAACGTCCCCGGGCCTTCGGCGCTTGCGTCAATAAACTTTTCGGCTGTAGAGGAACCGGGACGCACCCTATAGACGTAGGGCGAACTTGCGCTGCCGACGATCAGTACGCCGCCCGGCGCTACCGTCAAGCTTTCAGGTTGCGATTTGGCGTCCGCGATCAACACTTCCGCGCCGAACGCAGCTTGAGAGAAGCCGGTAGAGATGCTGATGCCGATGACGAGAACAGCACAGGCAGCGAGACGTCGAGCGTACGGGACACGCATGGCAAATCTCCTTGGGACAATTTTTGTGGATTCATCATAATCCATGCGAGCCATTGTCGAAGACCACGGCAAGATCGTAAACGCGTGCAAATTAAGTTTTGATTTTATCTTCCCACGAAAGAGCTACAATCCCTCGCATGCATACCAAGACGTCGAAGGACGCAGCGTCGGAATCCAATCCGCCGGCGCGATCATTTCAATTGAGCAATCCCGATCTGTTGACCCTTGCGGCCATCGCCATTGTTGCGACCTTGATTACAAACCTTCTGCACGAAGGCCTCGGTCACGGAGCCATGTGCATCGCCACCGGTGGTCAGCCGCTCGAGATCTCCACGGTGCATTTCGCATGCAGCGCGGAGCCCCGCCTGGTGGCAGCGGGAGGCACGCTCGCCAATCTGGTATTTGGAGCGATTTTTTGGACAGTGGCGCGCGCTATAAAACGAGCTGCGCTCTGGCGCTACTTCTTCTGGCTGCTGATGACGTTCAATCTATTCGAGGCCGGCGGATATTTTCTGTATTCGGGCATCGGCAACATCGGCGACTGGACGGCGGTTGTGGCGGGGTGGCAACCGGCCTGGGCGTGGCGAGTGGGATTGGCGGCGATGGGTGTGATTACCTATTTCATTTTGTTTGTGCCGCTGTGCCTGCGCGAACTGCGTCCATTCCTGGGAGATGACGCGAAGACGCGTGTGCGCCGCGCATGGCAGCTCACGCTGGTTCCTTATTTGACCTCGGGAATACTTTCCACCGCGGCCGGGGCGCTAAATCCGGTAAGCCCGATATTAATTCTGATCTCCGCGGCAGCCGCCTCATTCGGAGGGCACTCAGGCTTGGCCTGGATGGCAAGCCTGCTCCATGGCCCACGCATCCCGAGCACCGAATTGCAGATGCCTGAAATTGAACGCTCCTGGGGATGGATCATCGCCGCTTTAGTTTTGGACATCTTGTTCATTGCGGGGCTGGGACCGGGTGTGAAGCTTCATTCGGTGTAGGCGAAATAGGGGAAAGCTGACTTGCGTTTGGAGTGAATTGCTGACGCGTAAGCGTGAAAAACAATGGGGTGTCTCGTCGCAAGCCAAAATTGACCTGCTAGGGCGACATTCCTGCAAATCGTTGAGCACCAATTACCGCGTACTAAATAGTATGTACAATAAAGTGACATGTTCCCCGCGGAACATCTGGAGGAATCTCTCCGTGGCCCTTTCATCCGCCGATAAAAAAGTGCGGGCGGGAATGCCCACCCGCCCACGACTGTTCACGACGTGATCGTCTTAACCCATAATTTCAAATGCACAGTTAAGGTTGGAACTTAACGGTGAGCACAGCGGTTTCAGTTCGTAGACTACTTGGAGTCCAAACAGCCCTGGAAGACTTCCCGATTCCTGTCCGTTGCAGCCGCTAAGTCTGCTAATCCCCCAAGCACATCACGCATAATCGTATGCCAAATATGAACATACAATATGTTCCTCGGAACATCTGTAGAAATTCTCAGGAGTAGCCGACGCCCTGTCCCTAACCGGTCCCCTTCCGGTCACCTTTTCTTGGCCAGAGAAAGCTTCACTTTGGGAAGGATGCACACAGCGTTGAGCGCAGCTAAAATAGGTGCCAGAGTTGGAGTCACACATGAAAAAGTCTATCCCGGTGGAAGCTGCCTCTGCATCAATTGACCTGAAGATCATGGAGCTTGGGGACTGGCGCGGGAAAACCCTCGCAAATGTGCGCACAATCATTCACAAGGCAGAGCCTGAGATCATAGAAGAGTGGAAGTGGGCAAAGGCGTCCTCTCCGGGTACTCCGGTTTTTTCGCGTGGTGGCATTGTCTGCGCGGCAGAGACCTATAAGAATGTTGTGAAGATGACCTTCGCCAAAGGGGCTGCGTTGGAGGACCCGAAACGTCTATTCAACTCGAGCCTGGAGGGAAATGCGAGGCGTGCCATTGATATCCACGAAGGCGAAAAGATTGATGAAGTGGCTTTGATATATCTCATCCGAGCCGCGGTCGAGCTTAATCTCAGGGGCAAGAGCGCAAATAAGGGCAAGCCCAAGCCCAAACCGAAATCCGACCAAAAGCCATAGGGCACAAGCTGCGCATCGTGAAGTGCATTTTAGGATTTTGGAAACAGCAGGCAAATGGAGCGATAAACAGGCACGAAAAAAGTGAGGGAGTAGAAGACATGGAAACCAAAAGATCAGGCTCACAACCCTCCGCAAAAGGACCATCCGACTGGTTCACTGGCACGGTTCGAATTGATCCGTTATTTCAAGCGCCCGATCCGGCATTCGTTCAAGGAGCTAGCGTCACTTTCGAGCCAGGTGCGCGGACGGCATGGCATACGCACCCGCTCGGTCAGATGCTCATCGTTACGGCTGGCTGCGGGCGGGCGCAGCGACATGGCGGGCCGCTCGAAGAGATTCATCCGGGCGATGTCGTCTGGTTCGCGCCCGGCGAAAAGCAGTGGCATGGGGCCGCGCCAGCCACGGCCATGACGCATATCGCCATCCAGGAAAGACTTGACGGCAAGGTTGTTGATTGGATGGAACAAGTCAGCGACGAACAATATCAAGGCACGGTGTGAGACGCGACGCGTTCAATCGGCAACTACATTTGCCGGTGTCTCGGAGATACGCCGTTTATGTTGAAAAGATCATAAATGCCAACAATGTTCAGCGCGGACGCAGAACTTGATACCGGGTAATCGTGTAACCGAGGCCTGCTCCAAGAAATACGTCTGAAGGGAAATGCGCCAGCGTGGTTATGCGCGAACAACTGACGACGGTGGCGAACCCGTATGACACCCAGGGCACCCAGCGATGATTACGATAGCGGGTGGCCACCACGGTGGCGACAGAAAAGACGCCGGCGGCATGCCCGGAGGGAAATGAGCTGCCCTTAAATGGAGATTTGCCGCCGCTAAAGAAGGTATCGTTAAAAGAATTTCCAGGGCGCACATCACTCGGCCGTTTCCTGCGCGTGACCGCTTTCATCGCAAGGTCAACCACGGCGCTATCCGCGTAGGCTTCTCCGGCAAGTAACGCTGTACTGGTTTGGTAAGTGTCATGCCGGATGTAGCCTGCAATCAAAAGCGACGCTGGCACGGCTATGACTTCGCCGCTAGTAATTGACGAATCGAAGACGTCGTTGAGGTCGTCCAGATTCCCGGAATGAGTACGGAAATAGGGCATGGCGTGCGGGTCGGCTACGATGAGTCCCGCAGTTCCACCTACAATGGCGAGCGTGGGGACCAGGTAGTGCCCTTTGGTCCATTGAGTAGGGAAGAGCCAAATATTCTTCTGGTCGTGGAGGAAGTCCTTGGGCAGCGTTCTCCAGGAGACTTCTCGATCAACTTCATTGCCGTGTTTTGCTCGGGACGACTGCGAGGGACTGTCTGGCAGACCCGCTTGGTTGTCCTGAGCGTATGACAGGCTGGAAGCAGTGGAAATCACCGCGCAAATCACGACCACAAACAGGCGGACCTTCTGTCGGGAACACATCGAGCCTTTGATGCACTTTTAAGGGATGGAGGAAGCCCTCTGGCGCGTAAATACAGAAGATCAAGCCATGCGTTGTGCTATGCCAACTTCGATTCGAACTATCATTTTCGAGCCGCCGACAAACGAACCACGTTGGCCAGAGTGTGAATGTACTCTGCCATAGTGGCGTGATCCCGTCCCGGCAGCCGGAGATCTATTGTGAAAACTCCAGTTCTCGGCAGATTATGGGAAGGGTACAACTCGAAGGGGGGACAAATGTTCGCCCGATTAATCGCTAACTGGGTCTACGGTGGGTTCCTGTCCGCTTTGTTGTTGCTTTTACTGACTCCGATCATCGTGCGCTCGTGGCCTGTTTCGCTCGTGACTACGTTTCTTTCCCTACCGGTTTACATGGTCCACCAATACGAAGAGCACGACAACGATCGGTTCAGACTTTTTGTCAATCAAAAGATTGGGAAACAAAGAGTAGGACTATCACCGTTGGCTGTCTTCGTCATTAACGTACTCGGTGTGTGGGGCGTCATCGGAATCTCTCTGACACTGGCAGTGACAGTGAGCGTTGGGTTCGGATTTATCGCAATTTATCTAGTTCTCCTGAATGGCACCATCCACCTCGTCCAAGCGGTCATTTCCCGAGGCTACAACCCGGGACTGGGAACCGCGATCGTCTTGTTTCTACCACTAGGAGGATACGGTATCGCCTCTATTCAGAAGGCTGGTGGGGGGACTTTCTTCATGCACATGACCGGCGCGGGAGCAGCTATTGCCATTCACCTCGCAATTATCGTCCACACAATGCGCCCACGACCCGCCGTCTGACATACCCACAACTTTTTTCCAGGGCCGTCCAGGGAACCGCGACACGAGCGCTATCGCGGTAGTGGTTTTTCTGTGTGATTGATAGGATAGAAAAGAAGACCCGTTCGCTTTTACTCAATGAAGAGTTCTGCTTCCGTTGGTTCCACCATCACTCCGGCGAAGTTTACGCGCCGAGACCTCTTGCGCGGCGCCGGACGGCTTGCCGTGGCCGCTGCCGCAGCGGGCCTTATGCCGCCCAATGTGCGGCGTATGCTTGCGCAATCTCTACCGCAACGGCCAAGTTCCCTGCGCGACGTGAAGCATGTTGTCATGCTTATGCAGGAAAACCGTTCCTTTGATCATTATTTTGGAACTCTGGCCGGAGTGCGCGGCTTTGACGATCCGCTGGCGCTCACGCTGGCGAATGGCCAGTCGGTTTTTCATCAGCCCGATGAATTGAATCCGCGCGGATACTTGCTTCCGTTTCATTTGGACACGCGCTCTACCAGCGCGCAGAAAATTCCTTCCACCAGCCATGCCTGGGAGGTGCAGCATGCAGCCTGGAATGGTGGACAAATGAACCGCTGGCTGCAGGCGCATCGCAAGGCCGATGGCGCGCATGGCCCATATTGCATGGGTTATTACACGCGCGAAGATATTCCATTTCAGTTTGCTTTGGCGGAGGCGTTTACTCTGTGCGATGCCTATCATTGCTCATTGATGGGCCCCACATGGCCGAATCGCATGTACTGGATGACGGGAACGATTGATCCGGAGGGAAAGCACGGCGGGCCGATTATTGACAATTCGGCTCCCAAGCACGGTTACACCTGGACGACCTATGCCGAGCGGCTGGAAGAGGCAGGCATCAGTTGGAAGGTTTACCAACAGGAAGATAATTACGGATGCAATCTACTGGAAACCTTCAAGGTTTTTCGCGAGGCGAGGCGGGGATCAGCTTTATATAAAAAGGGAATGCTGCATACTCCTGAGGGGCAATTCGAGTACGACGCGCTGCATGACAGGCTGCCGGCAGTTTCCTGGATCATTCCCACCGCTTATCAATCGGAGCATCCCGATTACATGCCGGCGGATGGCGCGGCGTTTGTGGCGAGCAAAATTGACGCGATTGCCGCGAATCCTGATGTTTGGGCGAAGACTGTTTTCATTCTTAACTATGACGAGAATGACGGCATTTTCGATCACGTAGCTCCGCCTGTGCCCGCGTCAGGCACGACGGATGAGTTTGTGAACGGACTGCCCATTGGGGCGGGCTTTCGCGTGCCCTGCATTATTGTGTCTCCGTGGACGGCCGGAGGAGTGGTCTGTAGCAAGGCCTTCGATCACACGTCAGTGCTGCAATTTCTGGAGGAGTTTACTGGAGTTCGCGAAAGAAACCTCAGCGACTGGCGGCGGCACACGTTCGGCAGCCTGAGCGCGGCTTTGCGCCTGCGAGATTCCTACGCGCCGCCTCCGTTGTTGCCTGACACGAGCGGACCGCTGCGCTTTGGCGATATATGAATCATCCATGCTGCCCAAGCCGATTCTTCCCGGTGCCGATCAGCATCAACCGAACCAGGAAAAATCTGCAAGGGTGCCTTCTCCTGCTCCGACTCCTTCTGCCCGGATCCTTCTCCGCCGGCGACGAACAGCGACTGATCGCGGCGACCGGGATCATTCCAAATCAGCGCACCGGCGAGTGGTCGAGCAGTTGGGCTGCGTCTTCGTCTAGAAAGATGACAGCGCGGGCGTGCGTCTGCAGGATGGATGCGGGCGCGTCGGGCGAGACTTCACCTTCAAAGCATTTTGTTACTGCGGCTGCTTTGCGGTCGCCGGTTGCAATGCACAAAATTTCCGTGGCCTTGAGGATTTGCTGGATGCTCATGCTGATCGCGGAGCGGGGAACATCCTCGAGAGAAGGGAACCATCCTTCGTTCAGCTGTTGGCGACGGGTGGCCTGGGACAATGTGACGATAAGGTAAGGAATTTCAGTCGAGAAATCTGCGGGAGGATCGTTGAACGCTAAATGCCCGTTTTCGCCGAGGCCAGTAAAGGCAATGTCAATTGGAGCGCGCGACAGTTCGGTTCCGATCGAGGAGATGGTTTGGCGAGGCTCGCGCGAGCCATCCAGTAGATGATATTTACCGATGGGGACGCGCTGAAGAATTCGCTCCCGCATATAGCGATTGAAGCTTGCGGGATGCGTTGGCGCGATGCCGATGTACTCGTCGAGGTGGAACAGTTCAACGGCAGGCCACGCAATGTTCGGCATGGCGACGAGTTGCTCGAGAAATTCAAATTGGGATGTGCCGGTGGCGGCGACGATGCGGACGCGTTTTCTGTCGTTAATGGCGGAGCGAATGGTTGCCGCGGCGTGGTCGGCGGCGGCTTTAGCCAGCGCGTCCGGGTTGGGGAATATCTTTATTTGCATTGGAGGCAGGAGTGGTGCCATTCCAAAACGTCAGTTGCGGCAAATCAGGTCTTCTTCCAAGATGGTTGCCGCCGAGAGGCGCACTTCAGAATAGGTGGACAATTAAGCGCGCACCTCAGCGGCTAAAGCCGCAGCTTTTATATGTCAATTCGGCACGACTGAAGTCGTGCCCTTTCCGACATTGCCCCTCTTTACAAATGTCTTGTATAGCTTCTCTGCCATTTCACCAGTTGTGCATCGTGCCGTCCATTTTGCGGTTCACGGGCAGATAGGCGCGTTCATAGGGATACTTCGCGGCCAAGGCTTCGTCAATGTCAACGCCCAATCCCGGTTTGTCTCCGGGGTGCATAGTTCCGCTCTCGAAGGTGTAAGCATGCGGAAAAACTTTATCGGTTTCGGGGGAGTGGCGCATGTATTCCTGGATGCCGAAATTATGGACGCTGAGGTCGAAGTGCAACGCGGCCGCCATACATACGGGACTGAGGTCGGTTGCGCCGTGGGAACCGGTGCGCACCTGATACATCTCAGCGAGGCTGGCGATTTTGCGCAGGTGAGAAATGCCTCCGGCGTGGACGACCGTGGTGCGGATGTAGTCAATGAGTTGCTCTTCGATTAATTGCTGGCAATCGAAAATGGCGTTGAAAATTTCTCCGACCGCAAGCGGGGTGGTGGTGTGCTTGCGAATCAGGCGGAAGCTTTCCTGCAGTTCGGCGGGCGTTGGGTCTTCGAGCCAGAAAAGGTGTGCGGGTTCGAGGTCTTTTCCTAGCCGAGCAGCTTCAATCGGCGTGAGCCGGTGGTGCGCGTCATGGAGCAAGTGAATCTCGGGGCCGAATTCCTTTCGCAAGCGTAAGAAAAGCTGTGGCGCAAAGTTTAAATAGAGTTCCGTGGACCACAAATTGTCCGGAGGGGCATTTTTTTCCGCCGGTTCGTAATACATGCCGCCGCGTCCCACCCCATAGGTGCTCGACATGCCTGGAATTCCCGATTGCGCGCGAATGGCTTTGTAGCCAAGATCCATGTAATGGGCGACGGCTTTTACTGTGTCTTCGATGTCAGTGCCACTGGCGTGGCCATAGACTAGAACGCTGTCGCGCGAGGCCCCGCCCAGGAGTTGATAAACAGGCGTGTTCAGGCTCTTTCCCTTGATGTCCCAAAGGGCCGTATCCACGGCGGCGATGGCGGACATTGTTACCGGGCCACGTCGCCAATAGGCTCCTTTATATAGGTACTGCCAGATGTCTTCGATGCGGCGCGCGTCGCGACCAATGAGCAGGGGCAGAACGTGATCGGTGAGGTAGCTGGCTACAGCGAGCTCACGCCCGTTCAAAGTGGCGTCGCCAAGTCCGTACGTGCCATCTTCAGTGGTGAGTTTTAAGGTGACGAAATTTCTTCCCGGACAGCAGATGATGACCTTGGCGTCGGTGATTTTCATGAGATTAAGAGCGAACTGAAAAATTCTGGTAGTGTCCTAAACTTGCGTTGCTAAAGGTCAAGCTTTCTCAATATATCGACAAGAGTAGGAATGACTGAACTCATTAAATCAACTTTATGGTTGTGATTTTCGGTTTCTCGAATCGTAACTGTCCGTTTGTCATCTGACACAACGATTTGATAAACGCTGTGCCGACCAGCGCTAATATCTGTAATCTCTGGCATGTGCAAATCCTTTCAAATTCTTTCTATGAGCAGTTCTCGCAGTGTCCATATATGGTCTGTAATCCCCGCTTCAACGGCTGGCGAAACTCGTAATGACTGATGGACACGGCAAAAATTGTAATAAGCGAAATATAGCGCACAAGCTGCTTTCAGGTTATCTAATTTTTTCGAATAGCCATTCGTCAAGCGAGTAAAGCGGCGAAGAGCCATGCGAATCGAGAGATTGCTGCGCTCAACAAAGCTGGTGCTGATGTGCTTCCGATTGGGCCGACCGTCCCGTATTTTTATTATCGTCTCTATCATCGGCGCGGGAGAATAGCGTCCCGCTGCGTCATGCTGCCCATAATCGCCATACAGCTTTATTAACTGTGCGAAGTCTGCCTGTCCTGCGAATACGTCCTCTACCCCCTTGCGGTAAAAATGGAATCCGTCAGTTGTAAGCTGAAAGCGATGTTCCTCTGCGATGCGATTCCGCAAACTGGTTAGGAACGCATACGTTGTTTCACGATTGCGCTTGCCGACCGCGTAAGCCGGAATCAATTTTGAGTCTGCATCAATTGCAACGAACGTCCACGCATCGCCTACTTCTGGCGAATCCTCCGCTTTCACATTGCGTTGCTTTTTGCCTACGAAGCACCATAGCTCATCCCCTTGAATCCGCTGGCAGCGCAAGTTCCGCATCTTCTCATCCATTAACTTTATGCAGCGTTCGCCAGCAACTACCAGTAGCTTGAGAATCGTGTCACGATGCAATTGTGTGATGCGCTCTGTACTACGAACGCTGGTGCCTTCTAGCAAAAGCTGGATTGCCAGCAACGCTTTATCTTCGGGAACGATCATGCTCCCAAACAGGCGGGTATGCGTTTCCGTGTAGGTCTTGCCGCATCGTGCGCAGCGGAAACGTAGTAGCCCGTTGCGATGTTTCCCGAACTTGCTGCATTCGATCTGGCAAGAAGTGCATTGCATGGTTACCAAAATACAGCAACCGCTTGCTGTTTGTCAAGTGGAAATTGGACAGAGCATGTAGAATGGATTTAATACTTGAGCGGAGGGCGGGAGAATTGAACTCCATTCCTCGGCAAGGAATCCGGTTTATAAGACCGGCCCTAGCACCAGCTAGACGCCCTCCGCAGCTTTATCTCATCAATCGAAGTTTCCCCGATTCATGAGCTCCCAAATATTCCCTGATTACCTCATTTTCGTTTGCGTGCATGGTCTCCGCGAGTTCCTGCGAGCCAAAAGCAAGGTTGTGTTTATGGACATTGATAAGTTCATTTAATAATGATGGCGTCTCAGCGGCAATCTCAACTGGTTCGTGTGTTCTATAACCGTGCTGTCCCATTTGCATCCAGAGATAGGACTTGATTCGTGGCGTTATTGTTCCTAGATCGCTCGCCCTTTTCAGCAAAGCGTTCATCGACACTCGCCAGTATGGCTTTAATGCAGCAAGCTTCGCGAGGGTGACATAGCTCAACTGATGCCGAATGTCCCGCTCTGGCATTAGAAACTCAGCGGCAAATTCGTCTGCTTCGCGCTCCATCTCTTCTGTAGGATATCGGTGCATTACGATATGACCGATTTCATGAGCAAGCGTGAATCTCAACCGATCTACTGGTATTCGCTTGTTAACCAAAAACAGCGGTGGCATTGCTGGCAACCATTGGCTCAGAGCATCAATCTTGTCTGTGCCGAAATCGTAGGGAAATACAATTCCACCAGCATTCTCGATAGTTTGAATGACGTTCTGTACAGGGCCCGGAGGAAGTGTCCAAATCGACCGCAAGGCTTGTGCAACCTTTGCAGCATTGTGTCCGTGTTCGTCGATATCAAGCTGTTCAAAACTATATTCAGCAACAGATTCAACTGCTTGAAGAAGATGTTTGACCTGAATGCGCTTAATATTAACGACCGCTAGCAGTTGCTTTACAACCGCTTCAGGTGCGGCCTTTTTCTTTCGATGATAAACACACCCGGAACCAAAATCGCGGATTGATTCTGTGAGATAAAAAAAACTGACTGGATATTGCAGACATGCAGATAATTTTCGCACCTGCTCATCTGTAGGTATTCTTAGGCCCGTTTCAAATTTTGAGATTTCAGCTTGCGAGATTTTGGAATCGCGCGAGAGTTCGGTTTGAGTCAATCGCCGAGACTCTCGCGCCGCAATCAACATCTCACGATTAAAATCGTTCACTGCTATTCCTCTTTTCCGGCCTTTGCTACTTTAGCTTTACTTTGTTTTGTATCTGCCTTGGCAATGAAGCGAGGACCGCGCTTGCTTGACTGTAGAGTCGCTTGAGGCATTGTCTCCACAGTTGCACTACCTTCCGCGCCAAGCTTCAATTCCCAAATCACTTTGTCCTTAAGCTGACAGGTAATTTTCTTGTGCAGAATTGCGCGTTGAAGATCGTCCAATATGTACCCGGCGTTCAAGAGCGTTCCAGGCTCCATCGTTGGGAACACAAGTTGTGCGCCGAATAGCATCTGCTGCTTAGTTTGAATATTGCTCGGAAGGCTGTCTCTATTGAACTTCTTAAAACGCAGAATGATCTTGTCCCCAATGAACATCCAGAAGCTATTACATATCCGTTTACACTTCACTCCGGGTTCATTGATAAACTCGCGCTCGGCCCAAGCAACGGTCTCGTCAAACACAATGTTTGCGCGAGTACGTGCGCTTAGGATGATGTGCTTACCTGCATAGTCAGTAATCCAAGCGTCCCAGCCATGTCCAATGGACGCAGCCAGACGCGTAAGTAAGGGTTTGAGAATTGGCTCCGCTTCTTCCGAAGTTAGGAGATGATGTGGCGTTGATTTTTCGGCAAGGAATTTCATATGTGGTAGGAGAGTACCACGGAATTGTAATTATTGTACTAAAATATTCCAAAATTATGCATCATATTAACAACAAATGGCTTGCAAGTGAGTTTTAACTAGATTCCTTGACTGGCCTTCCCCCTTTTTCTCTTTTCGCATAGCCGCAATCTTGCGGAAGTAATCAGAGCCTCGCTTGGCAGTTTCTTTTCCGCCCTTAGCTCCCAGCGTGGCCGCTGGCGATTCTTCTAGCAGATTGTCGGCAAGATGGACTGCGGCTGTAAGTAGCTCATGCGCACGTTGGGAACGCCCCTCGGGAAGATTCGTCGTCGTGAGTAGGTCTTGCGCCTGTGCTATAAGAGAGCGAAGTGAGCGCAGATCGTTTTTCTTTGCCATGCAGTAAAATTAGCAGCTATGGAATGGGGATGCAATCGCTTGCTGTTTTCTTCAACGCAAGTTTAGGACACTACCAAAATTCTCCGAAAGAATGAACGTATGCTAACAAAAGTTATGATAAATTTTCTGCTGTCGCAAAAGTACGGGGGTCGAACAATATGAAGCAACAGCGGCGGAGCTTAATTCTCGGAATCATCCTGGTAGGGATCTTACTTTCCAACTCGTTGTATGGGGAAGACGGAGAAAAAGCCTGGCTGCGATACGCGGAGTTGAATGCGAAAGCGGCGCAGCAATATGAAGTCCTCCCGGCAACGGCTGTCGCGCTGGATGATTCCCCCGTGCTTAAGTGCGCTCAGACGGAGTTGGTGCGCGGCATCCGGGGAATGCTGGACCGGACCTTGCGCGAGGAAAGCAGAGTGCCGCAGGAGCCGGCCATTGTTCTGGGCACATTGGAAGAAGTGCAGCAACTCGATCCCGCATTTAAGCCAACGCACAAACTGGAGGCCGACGGGTTTTGGATCACAAAGGCGCGCGTACACGGATTTCCAAGCATTGTGATCACGGGCGCAAGCGATCGGGGCGTGCTATATGGAGTGTTCGCGTTGTTAAGCAAGATTGCTCAAAACGAAAGCTTGGCCACGCTCAACGATGTGCAACAGCCCAATGCGTCCATCCGGTGGGTAGATCAATGGGACAATCCCAAGGGGACCATGAGAGCGGGATACGGTGGGCCGTCAATTTTTTTCGAAAATGGAAGCGTTCGCGCTGATCTCACGCGGGCCAGCGAATATGCGCGGTTGCTGGCGTCCATTGGAATTAACAGATGCACCAACATCAATAACGTGAACGCCGATTTGGACACATTGAAAGATGATTTTATTCCGCAACTGGCGCGCGTTGCGGATGTCTTTCGTCCGTGGGGGGTGAAGCTTTCCATCTCGGTTGACCTGAGCAGCCCGAAAGCGATCGGTGGGCTGGATTAGTTTGACCCGCTGGATCCGAAAGTCGCGGCGTGGTGGAAAGACAAGGTAGATGAAATCTACAAGCAGATTCCTGACTTCGGCGGCTTCACCGTCAAGGCGGATTCTGAAGGAAGGCTTGGCCCGTCGAGTTATGGACGCACCCCTGCGGACGCCGCCAATACGCTGGCACAGGCGCTCAAGCCGCATGGTGGCGTACTTTTTTATCGCGCATTTGTTTATAACCATCATCTGGATTGGACAGAATCCGAAAAACGACCGTGCCCGCGCAGCTTATGACATTTTCCATCCGCTCGACGGGAAATTCGAAGACAACGTAATTATCCAGATCAAGAATGGCCCCATTGATTTCCAAGTGCGTGAACCCGCGTCGCCATTATTCAGCGGACTGGAAAAAAGCCAATGAGGTTATGGAGGTGCAGGTTGCGCAGGAATATCTGGGACAGCAGCGGCATCTTTGTTTTCTTCCTCCATATGTGGAGGAGGTGCTCGACTTCGATATGCGTGCGAACGGTGCGAACACTCCGGTAAAGGATCTGATCGCGGGGAAGACTTCCACCGTTCCATGGGAGGCATGGTGGCGGTGGTGAATGTTGGCATGGATGCAAACTGGCTGGGTAGTCATCTCGCCATGGCCAATCTTTACGGGTATGGGCGCCTGGCGTGGAATCCCAACGTCAGTTCCAAGACAATCGCGCAGGAGTGGACACGCCTGACTTTTGGTAACGATCCAGAGGTCGTGCAAACGATCACACGATATGCAATTGGCATCATGGCCTGCTTATGAGGAATATACCGGGCCGCTCGGATTGCAGACGCTGACGAACATTACCGGGCCGCATTATGGACCGGGAGTTGAGTGCGTCGGAAAATAACGGTTGGGGACAATGGCATCGAGCCGACCACGAAGGCGTCGGCATGGATCGGTCCGTCGCAACCGGCACTGGTTATGTGGGGCAATATCCGGAGGGAGTCGCGAAAATGTATGAGTCGCTTGCCACCACTCCCGACAATCTTCTTCTGTTTTTCCATCATGTGCCTTACACGTACAAACTCCATTCCGGCAAAACTGTCATTCAGTATCTATACGATTCTCATTACGAAGGCGCGGCGCGGGCGAAGGAATTTGTCGTGCAATGGGAATCACTGAAAGGCCGGGTGGACGAGCAACGTTACTACGAAACGTTGACGCAAGTTTGAGTATCAGGCGGGACATGCGATCGTTTGGCGTGACGCGGTCGCGAAGTGGTTCAACCGTGAATCAGGAATTCCTGACGCGAAGGGAAGGGTCGGGCATTACCCTGATCGAGTAGAGGCTGAGGACATGCAACTGGAGGGCTACACGCCAGTGGAATTTACGCCGTGGGAAAACGCCTCCGGCGGAAAGGGGGTGGAGTGTAGCGCGCCGCGCTGCACTGCGAGTTTTAAATCTGACCACGCCGATGGATGGTACGAAGTGGACGTGCAATATTTTGATATGCCCAGTGGGGATGCGAAGTTCCGGATGTATGTGAATGATCAGTTGGTAAATGATTGGACCGCGGATAATCATTTGCCGGCGATACATCTGGGCGGAGATTCTTCGACTCGGCGTTGGATTTCCGGGTTGGCGCTCCGTCCGGGAGATACTGTACGTATTGACGGTCTCCCGAACGGCGATGACCATGCGGCGCTGGATTATGTCGCGATCCACAAGATGGAGGCGGTGCAAGCGCAAAAAAAATCTATGCGGGCAAGCGCGGACCATGCCAGGCTGCGGCAATAATCGAGGCCTAATGCGTTTACGTTAGGTACTTGTTTCATGGATTGCAGTAGTCTCAATGGGCAACAAAGAACTGACAGTGGGTGCCGTTAGCTTCCCAAATTGTGCTTGACAAGAATAAATAGCCCTTCATATAGTTCGAGGCGCGAATTTAGTATGCCATGTGGAATAGGTTTAATATTGCTGTTTCGAGCCGAGCAGCATGCGACGGATTGACTTTACCAACACGCAGGTGGCGTCGAGCGAGACGGCACGCGATATTAACCGGGGTGTTCTGTTGAACTTAATCCGGCGAAGGCAACCCATTTCGCGGGCGGACCTGGCGCGGGTTTCCGGTCTTCAGCGGAGCACTGTGTCGTTAATTACAGAGCAGTTGATCCGTGAAAAATGGGTGGTCAATGGTCCAGTGGGGCGATTGCCACGGGGCCGGCGGCCCGCGTTCCTTCGATTGAATGACCGCCGCGCAATTCTGGTCGCGGATGTTCGTCCCACGCAGACGACGATCGCCGTGGCGGACGTGAACGGAAGGTTCCTGTCGCAGGAAGCGATGCTGACTCCCGGGGATCCGCAGACTTCTGCCAATAACATCGCGGCCAAATTGAAGCATTTGATGCAGACGCATTCCGGGCTCGCGTTCCAGGGAATTGGAATCAGCATCCCAGGACGCGTTGACCAAGTCACGCATCGGGTAATGTTCACGCCAAATTTAAAGTGGCCGCAGTTCGACTTGTTCGACATGAAAGGTCCCATCGAGAAGGCAACCGGAATATCGGTCCAGCTGGAAAATGCGGCGAATGCCTGCGCGTTGGCTGAAGTTTGGTTCGGCCACATGGAGAAATTCCACGACATGGTGGTAGTGACGATCGCGGAGGGCGTCGGCACGGGAATCTTTACGAATGGGCAACTGGCGCGCGGACTGAATGGCATGGCGGGCGAGTTTGGCCATGTCCCGCTTGATCCGAATGGCCCGCTCTGCACCTGCGGCGGCAAAGGATGCTGGGAAGTGTACGCCTCCAACAGAGCGGCGCTGCGTTACTACCACGAATCCAGCCCGACCCCCTATGACATGAATTTTCAGGATTTGCTCGCGTTAGCGGAGGGCGGAGACGAACTGGC
The DNA here is from genome assembly GCA_963831435.1 of uncultured Acidobacteriota bacterium. Lineage (GTDB taxonomy): Bacteria > Acidobacteriota > Terriglobia > Terriglobales > Acidobacteriaceae > JAICKN01. The sequence goes on along the minus strand of CAWHQK010000118.1, from coordinate 12,395 downwards.
GCTGCGGGCCCTGGACAAAATGGCCCACGCGATCGGCAGAGGATTGCGGATGGTGGTGGCGGGATTGGCGCCGGAAGAGATTGTGATTGCAGGAGAATTCGCGCGGCTTTGGGAGCGTTTTGGACCTGTGATTGAGAACGAAGTCGCGTCATCGGTATTGGTGGGCAATCCGCCGCGAGTACGTCCGGCCTCTGATCCGGGCGTGGCCCGCCTGCGGGGAACCGTGGCGCTGGTGCTGCAAAAGTTTTTCGGGCCTGCGGATCGTCAGCTTGAACAGGGCGGGGCAATAGCAAGACAAGTCGCGATGCCGATGTGAATCGCGGCGTGGACAGACGCGGTATCCATGCCAGCCAGGTGCGGCATGCGCTGTTTGCGAGAAAGGCCCAAAGGTTCGGCTGCTGAGTATCGAAAGCGCAAGCGGTGTACTTATATAGTATGGGTCTCCAACAAATAGTACCGGCTAAAGATGTTTCTTCAAATTTGACGACTTGGGGCGGAGGCTTTATGAAGAAAATTAGTATTTTGTTTGGAATCAGCCTGATGTTTATTTCGCTGCAGGCCTTTGCACAAGGCGGCGGACAAGCAGCGATAGCCGGCGCCGTTCTCGATCCTAGCGGTGCTGCGATTGCGGGAGCAAATGTGAGCATTACCCAGAAGGGAACGTCCGCGCATCGCGTCGTGGTCACGGATGCAAGCGGAGCTTTTAACGTCCCTTCTTTGCCTCCGGCTACCTATACGGTTGCCGTCCAGGCATCTGGGTTTAAATCCTATTCGTCGGATATAACCATCCTGGCCGATCAGGTTCGTTCCATTGAAGTCCGGATGGCGGTAGGGCAGGTGAGCGAACAGGTCACGGTCGAAGAGTCAACGGTGCACGTGGATACCGTCACGCCGGTCTTGAACCACGTGGTGGAACAGGCGCGTGTTGTGGACTTGCCGCTAAACGGTAGAAATGCAGCCGACCTCACTCTTTTTAGTTCCCGGCACGAACAACGCCAACAGTCACGGGGGACAGCAGGGAGATACCAAGCAAGTCCCCGGTGCCGAAGCCATTACAGTGAACGGGGCTCGTCCTGATCAGATTAGCTACAACCTGGATGGCGCCAACAATCAGGACTTGATGAGCAACACCAACAACCCGTTCCCGTTCCCCGATTCGGTGCAGGAGTTTAGCGTTCAAACCAACAGCTTCGACGCACAATACGGCGCTAACTCAGGCGGAGTAGTCAATGTCGTCACGAAATCAGGAACCAATCAATGGCACGGGGACCTATTTGAATTCGTACGCAACCGGGCTTTCAATGCCAGAAACTATTTCGCAACCCAGGTGGATCCGCTGAAGCGAAATCAGTTTGGGGGCACAATCGGAGGCCCCATCCGCAAAGATCGCACGTTCGTGTTTTTCGGATACCAGGCCACGCGTCTTAGGACCAGGAATAATGCCAGCAACGCTGTAATTCCGACAGCGGCAAACTTGAACGGCGACTTCTCCGCGTACCTGGATGCAAACAGCCCTGCAAATCCGCTGCACAAGGTCGTGAATCTTGTTGACCCGAATACGGGACTTCAACTCAACGGCAACATCATCCCAACTAATGAAATCAGTTCGGTGGCGAGCAGCTTCGCGAAATTTCTTCCGGTTTCAAGCGCGGGCCCGGATGGGAGCGTGACTTTTGCAACGCCTAATGTGCAGAACTTTAACGAGTACGTTGCCCGCATTGACCAGACGGTACGAGGCCAGGACAGACTTTTCGGTCGTTTCTATTTAGATCGATTTGTTCATGCCCCATCATTCGACGGGCAAAACATTTTGACGGTTGGAGCAGGATCGACGGTCCAGACGCAGAATTACGCGATTGGCTATACGTGGGTAGCAACGCCGAGATTGGTGAATAGCCTTGTTGTGGACTTCGTGCGCGCGGCCTCTGAACGCGGCCAGTTCGGCAAGGTCCCGCAAATGAGTGACTTCGGCTCGAACATATTCCAGCTGCCGAAAGAGCAGGGCGGAATCAAATTTTTCAACGTGAACGGTTTTTTCCAGATCAATACCTTTAACGACGCCAAGTTCATTCGGAATTCCGGAAACATTCGCGATCAAGTGACCTGGAGTCGGGGCAAACATACCATCGGATTCGGTGGCGAGATTGAAAAAGACCAATCCAATATACGAAACACCGACCAGGAAAACGGTAGCTGGACTTTCACTAGCGATACCACGAATCTCGCGACTGCCAGCTTCGTGTTCGGCCATTTGCGCCAATTGACTCAGACGTCAGGCGACTTCTCTGATTCGCGGCAAAATGTGATTGGGTTGTACGCGACCGACAGTTGGAAGGTGCTGCCTCGGCTGACCTTGGACTATGGCCTGCGTTGGGAGCCTCAAGTTCCCATGAAGGAAATTGATGGACGAATTCAGCAGTTTCTTCCCGACGCCTACGCGGCGGGAGTACATTCGTCGGTAATTCCTACCGCTCCGTCGGGCCTTTTCTTCGTCGGCGATGCTTACAACGGAACTAAGGTGCCGGCAACCGGTCAAACTGGCGATCTCAACAACTTCGCGCCGCGTTTGGGCTTTTCCTATGATCCGTTGGGGACGGGGAAGACTGTCATCCGTGGCGGAGGCGGCGTGTTCTACTATTCGCGCCTCCCTGGGCTGTTTCTGAATGACGCCGCGATTGTTGCTCCCTTCAGCCTTAGAATTGATGCCATCGAACCGCTCGTCGGGCCATGGAGCGATCCACTCGTGAATTTCCCCAGCTTCGTAGCTGGATTCCCGCAGCGATTCACTTTGGCAACCGTGCCGGCGGGCGTTCAGTTTCCATCAGTCGTAAGTGTGTTCGGCATGGAACCCGGCAAGAAGTGGGTGACGCCGACCACCTATGACTGGAACCTCACTCTGGAGCGGCAGTTGAGCGCTGACACCGTACTGCACGCGTCATATGTGGGTTTGAAAGCCACCCACCTCAGGCAGGATGTGGACCTGAACCCTGCGTCCTATGATGCGTTCGTGGCAAACAACTGCGCTGCCGCACCCAGCAATGCGGCGTGCGGAACAGATGCCCGCCGTCCATTCCAGCCGTTCAGTGACATTCTTGAGAACCGCAACAACGGCGCGTCGAACTATAACGCGTTGCAGTTCGACCTCGAGAAAAGGCCGAGTGCGTCTGCAATTGGAGTTTTGAAGCGCATCACGTTGTTGGCCAATTACACGTTTTCCAGGGCACGTGAGTTTGGCTTATCGGAAAACGGCGGCATCACCGACCTGGGATCGAGCAAAGGCTCCGGGATGTCCTTTTACGATCCCCGTCAGCACGCGTTCGAAAGCGGGCTGTCGGATTTCGACCACACCCACCGTTTTGTAGCCTCTTATGTGTGGGACTTGCCAAGTATGTCCAGTTCACCGGCCGCTATGCGATGGATGGCAGGGGGATGGCAATGGAGCGGAATCTACAGTTACACCACTGGAGATCCGATGACAATTCTGGCTGGCACCGACCGGTCGAAGACGAACCTTGGGGCAGACCGCGCTGACTTCATCGGCACATCCGGCCAATTTGGCGGGATCGCTCCGGAGAGCGCGCGCAAGGGGTGTGCCAACACCACGCAGTCCTGCGTGGCCTGGCTGGATACCTCGTTGTTCGCCGTTCCTGCTGTGGGAACGTACGGGGACGTTGGCAAGAATACCTTTCGTGGTCCCTCGCACTGGGACGTGGATATGGGGCTCATGAAGAACTTTTCTCCATGGTCAGCTCATGAGAACTTGAGCTTCCAGTTTCGAGGCGAGTTCTTTGATCTGTTCAATCACCCGCAATTTGCCGACCCGAACACCACCCTCAGTGCGGGAACGTTCGGGAGCATTCGCGGCACGGTGAATGCCAGCAGCAACGGTGCAGGGCCCGCTGACTCACGCGTCATTCAGTTGGCCTTGAAGATGTTTTTCTAGCGTCTTGACGATCTTGTAGAAGGAGCGAGGCCCGGCAACGAGCCTCGCTTTAACAACGATTTCCTAAAACGGAATTGGCTCGAACCTGGGTTTCTGGCGTGGGATAGAGGCCCAAGGTCGATTGAAAGAAGTGAGTTCGAAGTGGTAGTAGACGTATTGAACATGCGATTTCTACTGAATCAGGGACGGGAAATGCCGGGCGCGGGGCGGCGTTAACCACAGACACGCTCGGAGGGCGAAGATGCTGAAATACCTATATAACGGAGAAATGCGGATACATAGTATGAGTCTCAAACAAACGATGCTAATTGTGTTGGCGTTGGTTCTGGGAGTATTTTTAATCCCCAGCCATGCCCAGGTTCTTTACGGTTCGCTAACCGGAAACGTGACCGATCCCAGCGGAGCGGTGGTGCCCGGAGCTCGTGTGGAAGCGGTCAATGTGGCCACGGGCGTCAAGCGTGAAACAACAGCCGATTCGAGTGGTATCTACAATGTGCCGGATTTACCTCCGGGAACTTACAAAGTCACAGTTTCGGCCCCCAATTTTGGGGGAGTTGCAACGGAAGGCGTTCTGGTCGCCGCTAATACTGTTAGGCGCGTGGATGCCCAACTGAAGCTGGCACAGCAAACCGAGAGCGTGACGGTCACCGGCGCAGCTCCGGCGCTGCAAACCGACAAAGCAGATGTGCATACGGATCTTACGTCCCAGCAAATTCAGGATCTCCCGACTGCGGGTTCCCAGGGACGAAATTTTCAATCGCTGCTGCGGACTATCCCTGGAGCCGGTTTAACCGCCGAAACCAACTCGCTAGCGGGAAACCCACAACGCGCGATTAATACCAACATTAACGGACAATCAAATCAGGGCGTAAATACTCGCATTGACGGCGCGCAGGACGCATATCCATGGCTGCCGGCAAACGCCGCTTATGTACCGCCGGCGAACGCCATCCAGACCGTAAACGTTGTAACAAACTCGTTCGATGCCGAGCAGGGAATGGCTGGCGGAGCCGCAGTCAACGTGCAGATCAAGTCCGGCACGAATAACTTCCATGGCGACGTGCACGAGTTTTACACCAACCAGCATTTTCAAACACGAAACTACTTTCAGACTGATCTAACGCGTTTTCCTAAGAATCTGAACGCCAATCTTCAGAACCAATACGGCGGAACTTTGGGCGGTCCAATCATTAAGGACAAGCTTTTTTTCTTTGCCGATTATGAGCGCACAACGCAATCGCAAAAAGCTGGCCCAGATACGCGTTTGTTGCCCACGCCAGCTATGTCAACAGGGGACTTTACGTCATGGCTGCCGACGGTTGGAAGCACGGCGACCTTCAGCAAAGCGCCCTTTGTTGATTGCAATGCAACGCCAGCTCCAGGCTGCATTTACGATCCCATGACAGGTAATAATCACGGCGCTGGCAAACAGGTAGTCACTTGCAATGGGGTCGCGAACGTTATCTGCGCGAACCGAATTGATCCTGCCGCCAATGACATGATCCAATTGCTGCAACCGGAAATTGCGCAGGAATTTCCTGCCGCGAATGGGGCAAGCAATTGGCAAGGCAGTGGCACGGCATTTTTTAATCGTGACAATGCTGATTTCAAGGTTGACTTCGTACCTGGCTCAAAATCAACGGTCTTCGGGCGCTACAGCTTCTCAAAGACGTTTATTCTCGATCCACCGCTTCTTCATGACGCAGTGGGCGACGCAACGAATGGCGGACAGTTGGGAGAAGCTCCCGGATTAGTTCAGAGCGTCGGTCTGGGTCTTACTCACACGTTTACCCCCAACCTATTGCTTGATTGGAACTTCGGTTTCACACGCCAGAGACTAGGATCCACCTTCGACCTCGGCACGGCCAAAGGGCTCGACGACTTGGGAATACCTGGAACCAACAACGCAGGGGCTACCGGCGACGCATCTCTGTACAATGGACTGCCGGGTTTCATCTTCCCAACGGGAACCGCTTCACCTGGGACCGGTGGCGCAACTGGAGCGGCGCTGGGAAATGCACAACCCGCGAATCCATTCCTGTTCCGCGACCAGCAGTTTGTTAGCGGAGCCAACCTCAGCTGGATCCATGGGAAGCACTCGTGGCGCGCTGGTATCGAGTGGAACCACTCGCAACTCAATCACTTCCAGCCCCAAGGCGGTACGTTCCAGGAACCACGCGGAGCATTCGAGTTCAATGGCTTTGTCACTGGTTTGCAAGGGACAACCCCAGACTGGGCTAACTCGTGGGCCGATTTTCTGCTAGGTCTGTCGAGCGGGACCGGCAAAGCGCGAGAGCTGTTTAACCCTACCGCGCTTCGATGGTCACAATGGGCGTGGTATGTGCGCGATCAATGGCAGGCCACTTCCAAACTGACAGTGGATTTGGGTCTTCGTTGGGAATACTATCCGTTCGGATACAGCGACAACGGTAAGGGTCTGCGTTTGCTAAATCTCCAAACCGGCAATGTCGCCCTAGGAGGTTATGGAAGTACCCCAGTTGGTGACGGCATGGACGCCGGGAATGGACAGTTCTTGCCGCGAGTAGGCTTGGCGTACCGTCTTACTCCGTCCACCGTACTTCGTGGTGGTTATGGGATGAGTGCTGATGCCTACAGCTGGCATGTTCTTCGCAATGCCTACCCAGCAGTGATCCTTGACACAAACGGTCCCGTGACTGGCAGTAGCGCAGACTATGTTCCGGCAGCCAGTTTGACTGGATTGAACGGTACCGGGCTCGGTGGCGGTGCTTATGCGGTTCCGACCGGAATCGTACTGCAGCCTCTGCCTGACCTCAGCAGCGGCCTCACTCCGCTACCGCAAACGGTTGGCACGACGACGTTCGCGAATCCCTATAAACGTGGATACATCAATTCGTTCAACTTCACGGTTGAGCACGAATTTACGAAAGACCTCGTCTTTCAGACAGGCTACGTTGGTACCTACGCCGTCCGTGCGCCTGTAAACATTAATGCCAATGCGTCACTTCCGGGAACGGGATCAGCGGGCGGATTGCTCAGCCAGGCTTACACGCAACTGGGGCTATGTACTCCCTGCAACTACACCGGAGGCATCAACGAGATTCTTCCATTCCAGAACACCAGATACGACTCGTTGCAGACCAAGGTGACCTACCATATAGCAGGTGGTTCCAGTGCGGGCTTCGCATGGACGTGGTCAAAGGCGATCGATTATGCGGACAACGAAGACCTCGGTTCCGTCGCTTTCCCGGATCCGCAATTTTGGAGTATGAATCGCGCCCTGGCGGGCTTCGACCGTACCCATAATTTCGAAGTCTGGGGAGTTTTTGCTCTGCCATTCGGCAGGGACCAGCGTTGGGCCAAGAGCGGCCCAGCCAGTTGGATCCTTGGTGGCTGGCTTGTTGACCCAATCATCAGCAAGATGAGTGGCACGCCATTTACGGTTACAGGCAGCGGCAGTTCATTAAACGCTAATGGTTCAACTCAAACGGCTGACCTTATAGGCAACTATCACAAAGTCAGCGGCAAACCTCTGCGAACGGGAGCGGTCTGTCAGGAAACTGATTTAAGCTGCCATTTCTTTGATCCGAGTGCTTTTGGAGCGCCGCTAATCACTTGCAGCACGCTGCCTTGCGCTGCGGGGACCACACCATCGCACTACGGTGATACCGGACGTAACGAGTTTCGTGGTCCGGGTTACTTCAACATGAATCTGAGTGTGCTCCGCAATTTCAAAATAACCGAACGCTACTCATTCGAAGTTCGCGCGGACGCTTTCGGGTTCACCAACACGCCCCACTTCGCGAACCCGAACGCTGGGTGCCCAGGTAGCACTGGAACGGCATGCCTTACAGGTAGCACAACCGCACCTAACACATTTGGCACGATTACCGGCACCGTTTCACCGGGCGGATTCTTCGGTCCGGATCCGGGTACTCGGACCATCTGGTTTGGAGCAACCTTGAAGTTCTGAACGCTACCCTGAGGTTAGGGCGCGCAAAACCTGGCGCGCCCTAAATCAAGCGGAAGCAATTCCAGCACTGACGGCGCGCGCACCATTTGGTTCGCTGGCAAACTGATTTTCTAACAATCAACCGGCGGGGCTGCGAAGCCCCGCGGTTCATTGCTGCGGGAATGTTTCGGGTGTCGCGAACCAGCGGCGCCCGAATTTTTGTTTTTCGAAGGCGATTTTCATTCGGGCAGATGATTTGGATTTTTTATCCGAAATTTCCTACAGGAAATTCTGTACTGATTGCTCGGAAGGATTGTCAAATCTTGTCTTTTTCCTTGACTGGCGCGGGTTTTGGCTTGACTGTCATTATCGAACGATGATATTTAGTTGCGGCGTTGAACAATTCATTTTCTGTACGTCGTGTTTCGGGCGTCCCTGGCTCGATAGATGCGGTTCGATAGAAAACCAGTTTTGATAAAGCTAATTCGTCGCAGGTTTGAAAGCAGCACCCAGGTGGATCCCTTCTCTTCGACAAAATCGTTTAGTTCTGACGAAGGCTGCCTGGCCACCGAGAACGCCCCAAATTCCCATCAAATCGAATTCAATATCCGACGCTGGAGGCTTTTAATGTCTTGCTTTGTTCTAGCAGTTCGAAATTCCAGAACGCGTTTTGCACTTAATACTTTTATAGTGTGCGTACTTGCGCTTGCCTATTCCCTGGTTTTGAGCCCTGTGCGCGCATCCGCGCAGGTGGTACTGAGCAGTGATTTTGAAGACGGAACCGCCCAGGGGTGGACTTCGTTCAACGGCGCCAGCACACCGGCAAACTCGACCGACGTGGCGCAATCAGGGACCCATAGCCTGTTAACTACCACCAACACCAGCGGAGCCAGCAGCGGACCGAGCATGAATGTCGCCAAGGTGCTTCAGGCCGGCGGAAAGTACACGATCACCGGCTGGGTGAGACTTAGTCCTGGCGAGACAGCGACCAACGCCAACTTCACTATTGTGCGCAGTGATTCTGCGTGTTCGGGCGGCACATGTTTTGACACTGTCGGGCCATTCCAGGTGGCGGTAACGGATTCGGGCTGGGCGCAAATCGGAGGCAGCTATTCGGTGAGCCCGACCGAAACCGGACTCACGCTGTACGCGCAGCTGGTAGGTCCCACGACGCAGCAGAGCTTCTATCTTGACAACGTCGTGATTACGGAAACCGCGCCTCCGCCCAGCGGAACGCCGATTGCCACTTACACGTTCGCCGATGGTGTGGATGGATGGACGCCATTTGGTTCACCAACTTTGGCCAGCACGGTTTCGCCGCTTGCTGACCCCGTCGGCAACACGCACAGCTTGCTGACTTCCGGTCGGACGCAGACTTTTGAAGGCCCAAGCCTTAACCTGCTGAATGTAAGCGGCATAGTCGCGGGAGCGACCTACCACGTTTCTGCATACGTTCTTTTGGCGGCGGCCGATAGCAGCAATCCGACTGTGACCCTCACGACCAAACGCACGGATTGCTCAACCACCGATGGAGTTTTCAGCAACCTGGTTACCTCCAGCGCTCTTTCGAGTACGGCTTGGACTCTTGTCCAAGGTACGTTCACCTTCTCGAACCTGCCGGGCCCGCCGTCGGATCTGACGTTGTTTTTCCAGTCCAGCAGCGCGACCGACTCGTTCTACATCAGCAATGTAGCCATCGGAGAAATTGCGCCGCCGCCGTTGCCAGTAGATCAGCAGGACAACACCGGCATTAGCTCCACCTTTGAAGATGGCGGTACAGATGGCTGGGGCGGGCGTGCTGGCGCCACGGTGACTAACACTTCGGCAGAAGCACACTCCGGAAGCAACAGCATTCTTGTCACGGGCCGGACTGCAAACTTTGATGGCGCGGCGATCGGCATCGAGAACAAGATGTATGTGGGATCGCAATACTCCATCAGCGTGTGGGTGAAACTGCTGCCCACGGATGGGTCCCTGCACAACATTCAGATGAGTCTACAAACTTCATTCCAGGGACAGACGAGTTTCCCCGGCGTGAACGGCTTCCCCGGCACACAAATGGCTGCTGACGGACAGTGGCACCAGATTCTTGTGCCGAACTACACAATGGCGAGCCCGTACGATCCGGGATCAAAGCCAATTCTGTACTTGCAGACCTTCCCGACGGGGACCCAGGCTAACCCTGATCTGGTGTCGTTCTATGTTGACGACTTCCAACTCACGTTCCTGCCGCCGGCGTCTATCCAGACGGATATCCCGTCTATCTTCCAGCGGCTAAGCCGGTTCTTCCCGGTAGGCGCGGAGATTGACACCAGCGATATCTCCGGACCACATCTTGACCTTCTCCTGAAGCATTTCAACAGCATCGTTTCAGGGAACGACATGAAGTGGAGTTCGGTGGAAAATACGAAGGGGAACTTTACATACGGCAATGCGGACCAGGAAGTGGGAACGGCAGTATGCCACAACCTGAAGGTGCGTGGGCATAACCTGGTTTGGGCGACGGGGGGGCAAACTCCATCCTATGCATTTGGCGATGGCACAAATTCCCCTGCGAACCAAGCCGTTGTTACCGCCAACATTCAGGAACACATCCAGAATGAAGTTCAGCACTTTGGCAACAAGGTGTACGTCTGGGATGTGATTAATGAGCCGTTCGATCCGAGCCAGCCCGATTGTCTGGTCCACGGCCCGTTCTACAACGTGTTGGGCAAGAGCTATATTGATATCGCTCTGCAAGCAGCCCGGCAATACGCGCCTCCGGGAACGCAGCTCTTCATTAATGACTTCAACACCGATGAGGCGCCCAAACTGGCATGCGTCATCAAGGTGGTGCAGGATCTGAAGAACCGCGGTATTCCGATTGATGGCATCGGACATGAAACTCACATTGCCGTCAATTTTCCAACTGTACAGGCGGTGGCTGACGCCATCCGCAGTGTCCACAAAGCTTTCCCAGACCTTCATCAGCAGGTCACGGAAATGGACGTCAGCGTGTACAACGCGGGAGACAACACCTCCAACTTCGGCGCCAATGGTGGCACGGTTCCGCCCTCCATCATTGCGCAACAAGGTTGGCTCTACTACAACTACTTCAAAGCCTTCCGCAGCCTGCGTGGCATCCTTGATGGTGTGACGTTCTGGGGCATGGCGGACGACAACACCTGGCTTTCGGGCTTCCCGATCAGCCGCCTGAACGAGCCGCTTCCGTTTAATGAGCAATTGCAGGCGAAGCCGGCTTACTGGGGAATCATTAATCAGCCACGCGAATTGCCAGGCTTTGGTCTGAACTTCCATATCACCGCGAAGACTGGACCGAAGAATGCCCGCGTGTGGACCATTACTGCGAACAATCCGAGTGCGGGTACGGCCTATGCGGTTCAAATCAATTCGTTCACGATCCAACAGCTGCGGGATAATAACGGCCGAGGCAGAGGCGCCCAACCATGCAGTCCGGTGGTCACTTCACCCTCAGCCTTCCCACTAGTTATCGGCGACATAGCGGCTGGAGGATCGGCAAGCACTACGATCAAGCTGGACTTCAGCACATGTCACAGTGACGCTCCGTACGGCGTAGTGATGCCCTGGAGCCAAGCCCTTGGCGCGGACGACGGGTCAGTTCGTTCGGGTCGTACTCTTTTGACGGCTTCGATCACTGATCTTTGGTAAACGGTCGATAGCACAATAAAAACAGAAAGATATCCGGCCGCTTGGAGCAAAATCCAAGCGGCCGGTGATATTCTAGGGTGCCGGAATTCTTCGGCGCTAAACGTCGAAATTTTTAGGAAAAAACCTCTTACATAATGGGACATCCTTCGCTTGATTTGACCTCGAAAATCGCTGTGGTTACCGGGGGGACCTCCGGAATTGGTTTAACTCTGGCCAAAGGGCTGGCGCTGGCTGGCGCGGACGTAATTCCGACGGGACGGCGCGTTGAATTGGTAAAGTCTGCGGCCAATGAGATTCAAAAAATGGGCCGCAAAAGTATGGTTCAGGCTTCCAACGTTACTGACCGGAAGAGCATGGAAGCGCTTTTGAATGCGGTCTGCAAAGAGTTTGGAAGAGTTGACATTCTTATAAACTCCGCAGGAACAACCAAGCGGACGCCTACGCTCGACGTGCCGGAAGCCGAGTGGGACAACATTCTGGAAACCAACCTGACGGGAACGCTGCGCGCCTGCCAGATATTTGGGCGGAAGATGATCGAGCAGAAGTACGGGCGGATCATTAATATCGCTTCGCTCTCGTCTTTTGTTGCGCTTTACGAGGTGGCAGCTTATGGCGCGAGCAAAGCCGCTGTGGGGGCGCTCACCAAGTCGCTGGCCATTGAGTGGGCGCAGCACGGAGTGTGCGTGAACGCTATTGCTCCGGGCGTGTACAAAACTGAGCTGAATACGCATTTGCTGGAGGGCACGGCGCGCGGAAAAGAATTCCTGATGCGCACCCCCATGAAGCGTTTTGGAAAGCTCGATGAACTGGTGGGCGCCGCGGTTTTTCTTGCCTCAGATGCGGCAAGCTTTG
>CAWHQK010000117.1:0-6408 GCA_963831435.1 uncultured Acidobacteriota bacterium | reverse complement strand
GATGTTATAGGCTATTGCGAAATTCCCGCCATTCAGGCCGGTATTATTTTTAAATCCGAGATCAAAGCTGTCGAAACGCAGGTAGGAATAATTTCCGGTGAACTCCAGCCGGGGAGCGTCTTGTGCCTGCGCGCAAGGAGAACAGAGCGCGGCGAAAAAAAGAAACGACAAGACCAACAGCGCGGAGCGAAATAGCTTACCCATGAACAAACATTCCTCCCGTGAAAGCACACTTCCGGCAAATGCCCTCGGATGGGAGACCATGCACCCCGCCGAAGCTGCAACTACCATTGTGCAGGATCGAAGATGATAGGATAAATTAGAGAAGGCCATTCGGGACAGTCCCCACGCAGAATTGTCAGGTTCCGGGCGGGCCCGGTGCTTCCCTCATGGTTCGATGCGGGCAGGCGCGCGCTTTGGTGGAATAATCCTGCGGCTATTGCGAGAGATGGTTCAATGCCTGTTGCGCGCGGGAAAAATTCCGGGCCAGTGACAAGGCGGCGCGATATTGCTCCGCGGCAGCGGTCTTGTTGCCTTGCTTCTCCAGCACCGTTCCCAGAAGATAGTGGGCCTTGAAGGTGGGGGCTTCTTCGACAACCGGGCCTTTCAGGTAACGATTCAACCATTCGACAGCCGCGGGGAAATCTCTTCCGCCTTTGACCAATAACTCCGCCGATTCCATCATGACTTCAGGATGGTCCATGGGCGCGGCCACGGCGTGATAGAGGGTTTGCTGCATGGCATCCAGATCCTGGCGGTGCCGGTAGTAGAGGGCAAGATTAAACCAGGCATGCGCGCCGCCGTGGCTGTCTTGAATGGCGGCCCGATATTCCTTTTCGGCGGTTGAGTAGTCTTTGTTCTTTTCGGCGATCCTTCCCCGGATCCAGTCGGCGCGGGCGGGATCAATTGCCGCCAGGGCTTGTGCCTGGCTTGCAGCCTTGTCCTTACCTCCGCCGACAATGCCCGGAGCTTCCAGATAAAACTCGGCGAGGTCGTTGCGCGCGTCGGCATTGCCGGGAGCCAGGCGTACCGCGGTTTCAAATTCAACGCGTACCTTCTTGGCCAGCCCGGCCGCGGTCAGAAAACTGGCGCTGTCGGCTTTCTCGCCATAAATACGTCCCAGCCAGAGATGGTAGATACCATTCGAGGGATCAAGAGCGGTGGCGCGTTCGCAGGCGGGAATTCCCTGGTCCCAATCTCCCAACTCAAAATACGCCCGGCAGAGCAGATTGAAAGTTTCCGCTTCGTTTGGGGACCTGCTGATGCTGCTTTGATATTGGGAGATCGCTTCATCCACGCGGCCTTGCTGGAGCAGGCTCACGCCGGAGGACGCCCCTACCACGACGCATGGGAGCACCGTTATCAACAGGGCAAAATAAATTTTACGTAAAAGACCCATGTATTAATGGATGACTTTCACGCCTAGGTGGTCGCTTAAAGGTTTGGAATTTGTCGAGTTCAGGGCCACGATCGCGCCCTGCTGCAAGCCGGAATCAATTTCAACGCTGGTGAGGTTGGCGATGGATATCTGCACATTTTGCCGCTCCAATCGATTGGCGGCCACTTGGAAAACGTATGGATGATCGTCGTCCTGCCGGATAGCCTCGCGTGGGACGGTCAGCACGTTTTTGTCTTCTTTGGTAACGATGGCGACGTTTACGTTGACGTTGGGCAGCAGCTGGTAGTCATGGTTATCAATTACGCAAGTCGTTTCGCCTACGTTTCTGGTGCCGTGCATTTTGAGTGTGGAGGGAATGGAATTTACCGCGCCCTGCCAGATGCGGCCGGGAACCGCGTCCCAGGTAACTTCAATGGGCTGTCCGATCGAGAGGCGTGCGACGTCAGGCTCGTCCACAAAGGAGCGGACAACTACCTTGGAGAGATCCGCTTCCTGCAGCACCAGGTCGCCGGCATTCACATAGTTTCCAAAACGCACGGGAAGGGAATAGACAACGCCGTCGAAAGGAGCGCGGATATTGAGCTTGGTGAGAACGTCTTCCGCGGCTGCGTAGGTGGACTTGGCTTCTGAAAGTTGCGCTTGTACGCTGCTGGCTTCGGGCGGGGAGTATCGGCTGGCCTGCTTTTGCTGCAGCAGGTTTACGTCCGCGGTAGCGCTCTGAAGCTGGTCCTCGGCTGCGCGAACTTCTCCCGGAGAAGCGGCTCCACTTTGCTGCAAGCGGCGGAGCGAGTCGAGATTGCGAGCAGCCGTATCGCGATCGGCTTTTGCTTTTGTGAGCTGCGCTTCGGTGGTGAGGACCTCTTCATGCGTGCCGCCGGCATTCAATGAACTCAAGTTGGCCTCGGCGGAGCGCAATTGAGCGAGGGCTTTGGAAGCAGTGCTGAGCGCGTCAGAGTCCTCAAGTTCGACCAGAAGCTGGCCCTGCCGCACGTGGGCGCCTTCGCTCACAAGCAGGCGTTTCACGGTGGTGCCGATGGGCGCATGCGCTTCAAAATTATGCAGCGGTTCAATCTTTCCATTCGTTGAGATTACGCTGCGGATGTCACCGCGCTCCACGGTAGCAGTGCGCACGGGAACGGAGTCATCCCGCGACATGAACGATGCCAGCAAGATGACGGCAATCACGATGCCGACGATCCAAACCAGCCAGCGATTTCGCGATAAAAAGCTCTTATTGTTGCCGGTGGAAGCCATGCGTTTGCTGAAAACTAATGTAACACCAGCCACTCCGGGATTTATGAGCGGGAACCTAATGTGTTAGATGTACCAGCACGGGTTAAGGCGCAGCGACGGCTGCGCGAATTTGGCCGGTTGCCGAGGCAGGGTGAAGGAATCGCAAGACCATGTCACCCAGATTGTGAAGATGTCTCACCTCAATAAGGTCTATGCGCCTCGGTGATGAGCGGCCATGTATCCGTTCGGAAAGGCGCAGCCGGCAATCCAGCGCCGTTGAAAAGAGTTGCCGTCGGGTTCGACTGCCAGGCGTAGCGGACTTCCTTGGGATTCGGCACAGAAGGAGACGAAACAATGATGGTATTGCCCTTGATGCGCGCATCGGCCCAATACCACTTCTGGTCATCTCCGGCGATGGAAAATTCTCCCAACTTGTCTCCCTTTACAACTAAACCGCCATTTGTGTTCTTGAAATGAAGTTCGATGGAACCTGGCTTGCGTTTTACTGAGGCAAGAGTTGGGCCGGAGTAAACCATGTGCTTGTGATACTGCTTCGCCAAAGCGCAGAGAGCCAGGCGGTCACCCACGGGCTGCTTGTCCCTGGGATGAAGATTTTCGGGATCTCCGGTGTCTATGGTGACTGCCAGGCAAGAATTGCGAACATTTGCCGCCGTGAGCGCTTGCGACTCGCGTATGTCGGCCCATCCGTCGTCCGTTGGAGTTGCGATGTGAGGCGCAAAGCGGGGCAGTTCCACAATGTAAAACGGTAAATTGGTTTGTCGGAAAAGTTTTCGCCAATCTTCGATAGTGACCGGAAGGATTTTGCGATACTGATATCCCCGCTCAGAATTCTGCGCGCCTTGGTACCACAGCGCGCCCGTGATGGATAGCGGTGCAATCGGCTCAAGCATTCCTTTGTAAAGCACCGATGGCATTACCGGCCAATTTTCAAAACCAATGGGCATGGGGTGCGGCGGACGCGCATCCACGCTCAACGCTGCTTTCCATTTTCCCGCCAGCGGGATGCTTGTTTTGTCTCCGAGTACCAGGCGCAACACATCGGGTTTGGCGAGAAAGCCACCTTCCGGCTTGGTCTTGAATACTCGAATCGCAATGGAATTGCGTCCGGGCTTCAACACGCCATCCCGGACGAAATAGACGCGCGGGTTTTCGACCCAAGCACTGGCGCCAACTTCTTTTCCATTGATGTATGCCGTATCCATATGCTCAATGGAGCCGAGGAACAACATGGAACGGCCAGCGGGAAGTGGGTCGGGCAGAGTTATTTCTTTGCGGAACCAGACGACGGCAGGCGTTTCCGGCACGCCCAGTTCGGCAAAGCCGCCCGGGACGTCAACTTCCTTCCAGGAAGAATCGTTGAAATCAGGCGAAGACCAATTTCCTTTTAGTCCGACGTCGTACTGGTCATACCAGTGCATGACGTAGTTCCCATATTCCGGCGCTCCCGCTGCGGCCAGTTCGTCGAGCTCCGCGAGTGGGACATCAAAGTCTTTAAGTGGACGAAGCGCGTCGGCGCTTGTCCATGCTTCCGCGGGAGTTCCGCCCACTGCATCCACGACCAGGCCGATGGGAACGTGAATTTCCGCCTGGACTTTGCGCGCAAAGTAGAAGGCCACGGCGGAGAGCCGTGCGGCTGTCTGCGGCGAAACCGCCTTCCAATCTCCTTCCACAACATCGGCATGGTGATAGGAAACCTGAGTTGCGACTGTGAAGAAACGGATGTTCGGGTAGTTGGCGGCTTTAATATCCTCTTCGCCATTGCGCGCGATTCGGAGGCTTACCTGCATATTGGACTGGCCGCCACATAACCAGACGTCTCCGACTAAAACATTGTGCAGCTGCACCTCCTGGCGGCCCTTGATCGTCATGGTATAGGGTCCGCCTACATGGGGCGGCTGAATCTCCACTTGCCAGCGATAGTCAGGCCCCGCCACACCGGATGAAGTTTTGCCTGCGATTTCCACCTGGACTCTGTCACCGGGATCGGACCATCCCCAAATGGTGTTTGCCTTGCCGCGCTGCATCACCATGTTGTCGCCAAAGATCGGGCTTATGAAAGGGCGGTGAACCGCTGGGGTCCGCTCAGTTTGGCTGAAGGCGAAGCGGGGAAGCGACAGCAGCAATCCTGCAACGATAATTACGACGAAATATCCGCGGAACATGAGGGCGAGACTCCTTAAGGAGGGAGAATAGGGGCACAAAGCGCCAAGGCGCGTGGCTGGTTTTATCTGCTTCACGCTATTCGCCTGTCAGAGACTAAAAAAACGTATTCCATGAATGTTATACACGCGAGCTTAGAAGGCGGGGCGGCCGGGCCGGCCATTGCTCACCGATGACTGAGGTTAAAATAGACCTATGCCTAAGCAGCCGCGCTACACCCCTGACCATGCGAAGGCCGGCCTTGACGCCAGCTTTCCCGAGATTGAAACCTGGCCAAACCAGTTTCCTGGTTACGAAATTGTGATTGATGACCCGGAGTTTACCTCTGTGTGTCCGAAGACGGGATTGCCGGATTTCGGCGTGATCACGATCCGTTATGTGCCGAACAAGAATTGTCTTGAGCTGAAGTCACTAAAGGAATACTTGCAGTCTTATCGTAACCTGGGGATTTTTCAGGAAAACATTGTGAACCGCGTACTCGAAGATGTGGTGCGCTGGGCAAAGCCTGTTTGGGTAGAGGTAAAGGGCGACTTTCGTCCGCGGGGGGGGATTTCCACCGTGGTGATCGCCAAGTGGCCAAAAGAGAAGAGCCGTGGCTAGTTGTGCCGTGGCTGGAGCAAACTTCGGATTTTTAGAAACGCTATCCCCGCAGCGGCTGAAGGCACAAATATTCAAATCTCAGCGGCACGACTAAAGTCGTGCCCTTCCCGGATCATGCTCGCTCCAAGTCACGCTCATATAAGTCACACGTGTCCTTGGTCGCGCTCGTCCTCGGTCGACGCCGTCTTAGGATCGCGCCTGTCCCAACGTCAATTGCGCGTTTACAGGTGCATATCAATGTATCGTTTTGAAATTCCATCCGTGCTATATTTTCTCGCTAAGTGGGCCAAAACAAACTCTATGCCTGGGGCGCGCTGGCCATCCTGACCGCGCTGAATCTTTTCAATTACATTGACCGCTCCGTGCTGTATGCCGTGCAGGAGTTGCTGAAAGAGCAATTCCATCGCAGCGATGCCTCTTTCGGCATGCTCAACAGCATGTTTTTCATTTTCTACATGTGCGCGGCGCCCTTCATGGGGCCGCTGGCCAAACGCTACGCGCGCAAGCCGGTGATTGTAGTAGGTGCCTTAGTCTGGAGCGGGGCAACATTGCTTACGGCAGTAACACACAGCTTTAACGGCTTGCTCATCCGGCACACGCTGGTCGGCGTTGGCGAAGCAAGCTTCGCGATTCTGTCGCCGGTATTTGTGGCGGACATGTTTCCCGAGGAGCAACGGGGACGCGTGATGGGCATTTTTTATCTTGCGATTCCTGTGGGCACGGCGCTTGGCTACGTGATCGGCGGAATCCTGGGGCCGAAATATGGATGGCAAGTTCCGTTTTACGTGGGCGCCGCGCCCGGCGTGATCCTCGCGCTTTTGTTTTTGTTAATTCCCGAGCCGCCGCTCGGCCAGTTTGATCCCCATGAGCACAGACCCGACCGCGATACGCTGCGAGGGCTGATTAGGAACCCGGCGTTCCTGACCGCTACGCTGGGAATGGCGATGATGACTTTCGCTTTGGGAGGTTTGCAGGTATGGATGCCAACCTTCCTG
>CAWHQK010000116.1:0-4780 GCA_963831435.1 uncultured Acidobacteriota bacterium | reverse complement strand
TCCTGCTCAACCTGGGCGACGTCAGCTACATTGACAGCTCAGGGATCGGTGAACTGGTCAGCGCATTCACCACAGTCCGCAACCAGGGCGGAGAACTCAAACTGCTTAACCTCACGAAGAAAGTTCACGATCTCTTGCAGATCACCAAGCTTTACACGGTCTTCGACGTGAAGGACGATGAAACGTTGGCAGTCAAAGCTTTCAACTAAGCCAACATTTTCAGGCGCAGGCTGTTCGCATCGCGGAAGTCGCCGGTGTTGACCCGTCGCTAACTGGTCGCGCGAGGCGGTTCCCACCTTGGGAATTTCCGACAATTTTTTCGGACGGACAGCCTGCGCGATCAAGCCACGCGACTAGAATCGGCTTGCCTTGTATCGATTCGCTAAAACGTCGTGGCTGTTGATTTTCTGCTCGCTCCTGTTTTGCCCTGCCCTTCAGGCGAAGTGCGTCCCCTTCTCGGAGGCGCTTAATCATGTCGGTGAAAGCCGCTGCGTCACAGGAAAAATCTTTCGCGTTCAACAAGGTTCCAACGGAATTCATTATCTGGATTTCTGCGACGACTACCGCACCTGCACATTCACGGTGGTAATTTTTCGCGGCGACTTAAAACACGTTGGAGATATACGCGAATTGCAGGACCGCCTCGTCGAAATCCACGGAGATGTCAAGGAGTACGACGGCCCGCGGAGATCATCTTAAAAGACGCTTCGCAACTAGGCGGCGATGGCGCGCGCATCCCACGATTGCCCAAGGATTTTGATGTGGACCAAAAGGGACACTTCAGCGCGGGAAATTTCAGTCATCCAAGAACTTCCAGCAGCACAACATCAAAGAAACGGCAGACTGCGACGATTCCGGCGGAAGTCCCCGACGATACCAACTCTGAGTAGCGCAGGAATCAGAGAAGAGGCGCGGCATATTTCAGCACGACGTGATGCCGTCCCGCCTCAAGCCGAAGTCCCTGGAAGGTGTGGTCCGCGGGAATGATTTTTGCCGGCTCGCGCATCAATCCACGCTTTCCAATAACGATTGTAATTGTTTGTGATCACCATCATGACTGGCGAGGTGACATTCGCGTTAACGTCAATCTCATCCGCGCTGTATTTTTCCAGTGCAATGGAGCCAGCACCAGATTGCAGCGCAACGGTACTTATTCCCTGAGCGTCTCCGCTCTCGATCCAAACATTGGAGCCCAATTCGGTGGGCGAACTCGCGGCAATCGCATTCAATACCTGGTTTTCGCCGTCAAGAACGTGAGCCTGCTTCGCCAGGAAAAACCTCGGCAGCGCGTCGCGGTTTTCGTAGACGTAAAGAGGCGGTCCCCAGTAATGGCCGGTCCACATCGTCCACATTTTTTGAGCGCGGTTGAGATGGTCCCATGTGAGCTGTTCCGCATGCATTTGCAAGTTAACTGGCGTGAATTGTTCCCCTCGGATTGGAATGGGAGATACGAGATAGCGCACTCCCGCCAAAGACAATAAATTCATGCGGTAATAGCGATTAAGGTCTGGCGGCGCAGAGCCCGGAAATCCACCGATGGGAGTAAACAGATTGAGCTGGCAACCCCAGTTGTGCACCCACTGGTAGAGAAATGGCTCGCTGGCCATGACCGGCATGATCACTTGCTCCCAGAAATCGCGATATCGCTGCGGCTGAAGGTTCAACATGCCGTCCGCAGTTTCAAATCCATAGGCCCAGAGCGCTCCCGAGGGAAAGTCGGGTTGCACGGTATCACCAACTGACAACGTGACTACCCGGAATAAATCCTTCCCCAAGGTAATTTTGTGCAACTGTTGCAACTGCGCGTCTTGGTAATAGGCTTTATAGTTGTGGCCGCCGAGCATGTCTTTCAGCGTCAACTGCTTTACTTCCAGGGATTGTCCAATAAGGCCGCAAATCAACAGGGCTGCAAGCGCGGTTCCAAGAGAAAAACTATAACCGCGCGTCTCACTTTTTAGTGACACGTCCCAGTATTGGGTAATCTCATTCAGCGCCAGCGCACCCGCGAAAATTGTGAGAAATGGAACAAGCAAGCCAAACCGCTGGCAATTGAATGCGCCCAGGAAGGGAAATTCCGGACGAAGCCGGATGGCGATGCTCCCGTAAGCGATACCCACGAAGTCACAAAAAATAATCGCGCCGGCAACTGCGAGCAGTTGGCGGTTGCGCAAGCGCGAGAGCACTAAGCCAATCAGGAGCAGCGTGACCGGCACCCAATCGTCAAGAAGCGCACCGACAAATTCCCTGCTAAAAGCAAGCAGGCCCCATATTCCTGAGGAAAGCGGGGCCCAGATCGATTCCAACTTGTAAAGGACGCGAGTGGAATCCTTCGCCAGCAACCATTGATGACCGTCAAGCCAAATAGTGAGGCCGCACCAAACCGCGGCAAACAGCAGAATGTTTAGCCAAAAGCCGGTCTCCTTGCGCGGCGTGACGAAAGCAAACCAATACAAAATCAGCGGAGCGATGAATAAAGAGATATGAATGCTTCCCGAAAAAGCCGCACACGCCCCGGCGATGGACGCCACGGCAAATGACTGCCCACGCCACGGAACCTTTATTCCGGAAAGCAGCCAAAGTAAAAACGGAATGGCAGGAAGCGCGAGATAGTCATACAGCGCATAACCGGTCCAATCGTGATTAAGCCCCGGCTGGTAGAAAAGCGAATATGAGAAGGCCGTATAAATCGCAATCCAGCCCGGGATGGTAAATCGGTCACGTAGCAAGCGAAAGGTAAAAAAAGCCGCCACGAAACGCTGCGCAAAATTCACGGCTGCATACGCCAGCCATCCCGGCAAACCAGGAACGGGAGCACGCTCAAATCAGCGCTAAAAGGAAGCGCGGCACGATCTGCTCCGGCAGCCCATTGCGGGGCCCATCTGCCGAACAGGCCTTGCGCAATGTTATGAGGAATGGCGATCAGCTGAGGCAGCGATTGATCGGCGACATTATGCAGGCGCACATACGAGCTGGAGCCAAAAATCCAGTATTCCGCCGTCAACCATAACGCCCATCCCGCGAGTACAGCGGCGATCAAGCCATTTCGATTGCGCCCGACCTGGTCAGCCAATCGCTACACCATTCCTTTTCGCAATTCGTCCAGCGGATAAAACGTGCCGCGCCAGGTTACGCCACCATTGCCCAACGTGAGGAACATCGATCGGAACATCGTGTAGGCGAACAGCAGCGTGCTTACGGGATGCAAGATGAAATAGTAAGGCTCGATCGCGGAATGCATGGACATGCCAACGTAAACCAGGAACATGGAAATAACCGCGACAGCATAAGGCAAACGCGCCCAGCCATGCGCCAGAGCAACGCCAATGAACGGCACCAGGTTCAGAAACAGGAGGGTCACGCAAGTCGCCACCGCCCGCCACCATTGAAACGACATGATGGCAAAAAAATTCTTGGTCAAGTTTCGCACTACGCCCATGGCCCCTTTGGCCCAGCGGATGGAAATCAGGTCCGCTCCAAAAACATTCCGCTGCGCGTAGCCAGCTTTCTTCACCACCTTGCCCAGTTTCATGTCGTCGAGCACTTCCATGCGCAAGGCTTTATAGGTTCCGACCGCATCGTACACTCGGCGGCGAATCAGATTGAAAGCGCCCACACCCATGTGGTCCTCAGTGTCGGGCTCGGCGACTTTCCAGGGACGATGTCCAAACATAAATAGCGTCTGGAAAAACGCAATCATCATCTTCTCGCCCACCTGCTTCATAATCATCCGCGGAAATAGCACCACATGATCGGCGGGCTCCGCTTCGGCATAGGCCAGCGCGCGGCGTAAAGCATCGGGCTTGAACAATACATCCGCATCGGTAAACAAGAGCCAGTCACCATTGGCCTGTTCACTCGCCGTCCACATGGCATGGGTTTTTCCAAGCCATCCGGAGGGCAACTCCGTCACATGCAACACGCGCAATCGTGCATGGGCTCGCTCAGACGCGGCGACCCGGTCCATAATTTCACCGGTACGGTCCGTCGAGCGGTCGTTCACCGCAATCACTTCATAATTTTCGTAATCGAGGTTGAGCAATTGTGTCAGCCCCTGCTCAATGGTTTCTTCCTCGTTGCAGGCGGGAACAATAATACTGACGCGGGAGACATTTGGCCCGCTGGAAGAACTCGCTGCGCGGTCCCACTCCGGACGCGAAATATCCGCAATCTTCGGAACTCCGAACGCTGCCTCCACAATCCGCGAAAACCACGCCAACGCCAGGATGATTCCCGCAATCCAACTGCAATAAATCATTCTGCCGCAACCCCAACACCAGAATCGCTTACCT
The DNA here is from genome assembly GCA_963831435.1 of uncultured Acidobacteriota bacterium. Classification (GTDB taxonomy): domain Bacteria; phylum Acidobacteriota; class Terriglobia; order Terriglobales; family Acidobacteriaceae; genus JAICKN01. The sequence continues at coordinate 491 of CAWHQK010000116.1, read as the reverse complement.
TGAACACCAGCGGAGCAAATTTCATGCCATAAAACAAAATGAGCGATGAAAGCGCGACGGCGATGACCGGAGCGACGAAAGCGAGCTGTAGCGAATAACGGTCAGACATGTAACCGATGAGCCACGCGGAAGGAATATCTCCCAGCAAATGAAAGATGAAAATATTGACCGCAAGCGCCATCGCCCGCACCGAAGCGCTAACGGAGTTGATGACCGCGGCGTTCAACGGCCCGGTATTCAGCAGCAGCAAAAACTCCGCAACAAAAATTCCCGCGATCATCGTATGTCCGTTGGTAAATAACGCCATCCACATGGCGGGAATTCCCAGCGCCAAGCTGACCGCCGATACCAAATAATGCGCGGTGCGCGTGTAACGCAACAAATAGTCAGACAAATAACCACCAGCCACGGAAGCTACTAAACCGTTCGCCGCCGTGCTCAATCCGAAAAGCTGGTTCGCCCCGCTTATGGTATATCCGTGAACACGATGC
>CAWHQK010000115.1:0-7725 GCA_963831435.1 uncultured Acidobacteriota bacterium | reverse complement strand
TCCGCGCTCCCGGAGGCCCGGGGTTCGTCCGGTCCTCGCCGCCGCGGCCGTGCTGTGGCTGCTTCACTACTCCACCTGGAAACAAATTGTGCCGCTTTCCATCACCGCGATCCTCGCCGCACTCTTTGGCACGCGCCCGGCGCACGCGCCTGTTTTGGCGGCACCGGTCATTCGTCGTAATACCGCTGAAAACATCTCCTCCCTCACTGTTTACAAAGTGTTCACACCTTGTGTACGACTTCCTTGCCTCCTCTGCCGCATCATCGTCTTCAAGTACCAGGCGCCGCGGCGGTGAAAGGCCGGCTCCGGGGATTTAAGGAGATTTGGAAATGAAGAAATTATGAGAAGCATGGCGGAACGCGGCTCTCCCGCTCATATTGTTGTTTTCGCCCGCTCTGCTGCAGGCCCAGAGCGTCACTTTGTTCGGCGCTCTCAGCAACTTTGACGTCTTGAATGACACCGGGCAGGATGCCCACGGTTTTGAGATTGAATTGCAGGGCATCGGCCACCACGTCATTCCATATGCGGTTTCCGGCGCCTTCGCCTTGCGCGAGTACACCGGCATTTCACGCATGACGAAAGATCTCGATGTGTTTCTCACTGCTGAAGATTCCGTCAAAGCGCTCCATTATCTTCGCAAGCAAGGTTTTCAGTGTGAAGTATGCGACCCTGTCTGGCTCGCGAAGGCCCATCGCGATGGCTACTTCGTGGATCTCATTACCGGCATGAGCAATGCGGTTCTGGTGGTCGAGCCTTCCTGGATTGAGCGCGCCCGTCCGGCCACTATTGTCGAAATCAAAACCCGCGTCCTCGCGCCTGAAGAACTCCTCGCCTCAAAACTGTTTGTCACCCGCCGCGAACGTTTCGACGGAGCTGACATCGCTCACGTGATTTATGGCACGCGCGGAAAAATTGAATGGGAGCGGTGCCTCGCCTGGTAGGCGAACACTGGGAGATGCTGCTGTGGGCGCTCCTTTTCTTCCGCTATGCCTATCCCGCCCAAACCAGTTATGTTCCCGCATCGCTATGGCAGGATTTGCTTGGCCGTCTTTCCTCTGCCATTGCGAAAGACCAGCCCAACGCCGCGTTTCGAGGAAGCCTGGTGGATGACAACATGTTTGCCATTGACCTTAAAGAGTGGGGTCTGCAAAACATTCTGGAAGACTATCGCACCCGGCGCATGGCCAGCATCAAGAAACCCAGGGAGCAATGCGCATAACGCGCGCCGCCAGACTACATTGAGAATTGCCGCCACTGCCGATCTTCACTTCTCGCCTCAGCGTCAAATGATGCTGCGCGAACAACTCAGCCGTGTCCGCGACGAAGCCGACGTCCTGGTCCTGGCTGGCGACCTCACCAACTACGGACAGCCGCAGGAAATGGAATCTTTGCTTAACACAATCGTGCGTATCCGCGTGCCCACAATTGCGATCCTGGGAAATCATGACTACGAAAGCGGGCAGGAACAGGAATTGATGCGCATGATGACCGCGGAGGGCCTCAAGGTTCTTGACGGAAGCGCGTACGAGCGCGATGGCGTGGGTTTTGCCGGGACCAAAGGTTTTGTCGGCGGCTTCGGACGCGGCGTTCTCACCGCATTTGGAGAGCCCGAGATCAAAACATTTGTTCGCGCTTCGATTGATGAAGCCTTAAAGCTCGAACGCGCCATGTCGCAATTGCGCACCCCAAAACGCATTGTAGTTTTGCACTACGCTCCGATTTCCGCGACCGTTCAAGGCGAAGCGCCTGAAATTTTTCCCTTTCTTGGCACCTCGCGCTTGGCGGAGGTCATTGACCGCCACGGCGCAGACTTCGTCGTTCACGGCCACGCCCACAATGGATTTCCCGACGGCGCCACCACCGCCGGAGTTCCTGTCCACAACGTGGCCATCACCCTGCTTCAATCGCAAAAGCCTTCCGTGGCCTTTCGTGTTTTTGATGTCTGAAGTTTTCATGCGGCGCAGGTCGTATCAAGGCATGGCTTTAATACCTATGCGAATTCAGCGCGCGATCCTATCGGAACATGGCTTTAGCCATGCCGCACGAAGTTTGATTTTGGTTCGGCTTTAGGTGAGGAAACACGCACTCAGTATGAAATACCCTCCAGCTACAGACAATCCGGCAGAATACTTCTCATCCCCCATGCGACACGCCAATGGTACACAACTATTCCCTAAACGTTACAGACTAGACCCGATAGAAAGTTCGCAGGAAAAGATTCAAAGTGCTTGAGTATTAAGAATGGTCTCGAAAATAAATATCGTTCGCTTCTCCCATGGAGGAAACGCATGTACACAATTCTGATTGTGGTGCTAGTTCTGCTTTTGATCGGCGCTCTGCCCGCGTGGCCTTACAGCACGGGCTGGGGATACTATCCCAGCGGCGGCCTTGGACTGATCGTTATCATCCTGCTGGTTTTGGTTTTGGCCGGCCGAGTGTAAAGCCATTTCAATGGCAAATAAAATTCCGGGCTGCTCATTTATATTGTGAGCAGCCCATGCTTATTCAGGAACAAGTCCCGCTCGCGCCCCGCACCACAATTAAGGTAGGCGGCCCGGCCCGCTTTTTCGTGGAAGCTCAAACTGCGGAAGACGCGCGCGCTGCGGTTGAGTACGCAAATTCCAAATCGCTCGCATTATTTATTCTGGGAGGCGGCAGCAATCTGGTGGTCTCCGACAAAGGCTGGCCGGGTCTGGTGTTGAAACTCGCCATCACCGGAATCGAACAACGTTCAGAAGAAGGACGCGCCATATTTGAAGTTGGCGCCGGCGAAGAATGGGACAAATTCGTCGCCTTCGCCGTGGGGAAAAATTGCGCGGGAGTCGAATGCCTGAGCGGAATTCCCGGCAGCGTGGGCGGCACCCCGGTACAGAACGTCGGCGCCTACGGGCAGGAAGTCGCAGAGACCATTGAGTCCGTTCAAGCGCTCGAAGTCGAAACGCTCGAAGTGCGCGAGATCGCCAAAAAAGACTGCGGATTTTCCTACCGCACCAGCATTTTCAACACAACCGAACGCGGCCGCTACATCATCTTGAAAACCACCTACTCCCTCCTTCCCGGCGGCACTCCAAAAATCGAATACGCCGACCTGAAAAAGTATTTCGCCGGATGGCGCGAGACGCCAACTCTAGCCGATGCCCGCGAAGCCGTCCGGCAAATTCGCGCCAGCAAGGGAATGCTAATCACTCCGGGCGATCCCGACTGCCGCAGCGCCGGATCATTCTTCAAGAACCCTATCCTCTCAGCCGAGCAGCACGACGAATTACTCCGCCGCGCCGCCCTCCGCGGATTACAGGTGCCCAGCTATCCCGCCCTCGAGTCCCAGAAAAAAGTTTCCGCCGCCTGGCTGGTGGAGCACTCCGGTTTCAGCAAAGGCTTCATCGCGGGCAAAGCCGCCATCTCGCGCAAGCACGCCCTCGCCATCGTGAATCGAGGCCAGGCCACCGCCCTCGACATCCTCTCCCTCAAAGAACAAATCCAAGGCCGCGTAAAAGAAATCTGGGGAGTGCAGCTCGAGCCTGAGCCGGTCATGGTCGGCTTTTAGGCAACCATATTTCTTTTCCATCACCAAACCGCTCCCTCTTCCCAGCATGTCATCCCAACGCTTGAGCGCAGCGAAGGCGAGAGGGACCTTACGACAGATGGAACCACCAACGCAGCAAACGGGAATATGAGTCCGCAAGCAGCGCCATTCTCCACGTTCCCTGAAATAATTCCGAACGACGCTCAATTTCAATATATGGACATTGGAACGAGCATTTCTACGAAACTTTACCCTCAGGCGAACGAACTCATGCTGGACGTGAAAGCGGATATTAGCAACGTCGCCGGCGCCAGCGGAGAGTCACAATCTTCACGTCCTATTGTCCGGCAGATGGTGATTGCTGGGAGCATGAGGTTAATACCGGGAGAGCCCCTCGTGATTGGCAGCGTGGACGATCCCAGTTCAACCCATACGTTTCAATTGGAAGTGACCGCTACCAAAATCTGATTCCCAAAAAGGCGGTGCCCCGGTTCGCGAAACCCGATCGGTATGCAACTCCGCACAACGGATTGCGGGCGATCCGGCCTAGCGCCGCCTAAGCGTTCTTATCGGCCAGCCGCCTAGCTTCTTTAAATATGGCGAAAAACATGGGACGCGTCAGCTTACCGGTCTGCGTGTTCTGGTTCGACGGATGGTAGGAGGCAAGCAAAATCTTGTCGTCAGGCATTCTGTATTTCGCGCCATGGGAAAAAACGTATGCCGCGCGCGATGTCACCAGCCCTCTCCGCTTCAGAAAATTCAGATAGGCATCAAAACCAATCTTCCCCAGCGCCACAATCACCTTTAACTTCTTTAACCCGCCAATTTCGCGCTCCAGAAACGACGCGCAATTCGCCAGCTCCTGCGGCAACGGCTTGTTGTCCGGCGGAGCGCACCGCGCGGCCGCGGTTATAAACAGATCTGTCAGCATGAGGCCGTCATTGCGGTCAGTAGCCGTAGGCTGGCTGGCAAATCCACAATCGTAGAGCACCGGATACATAAATTTTCCCGACGCGTCTCCGGTAAAAGGACGGCCTGTGCGATTCGAGCCATGCGCCCCAGGAGCAAGGCCCAGCACAAGCACCCGGGCGTTCGGATCGCCAAACCCTGGCACAGGCTTACCCCAATACTCGTGATCTTTATAAGCCCGCCGCTTCTCAAAAGCAATCCGCTGCCGATACTCCACCAACCGCGGACATCGCGTGCAGGCGACGACCTCAGAATTAAGCTGAACGAGCCACGCTGGAAGAGTCATGCCGTGTGGCGCGGACACTCTTGTCCGCGAGAATTCCACTGTAGCAAAATTGGAATGGGAGGTAAAAGAGTTCGAGTCTTTGTAAATGGTTTCTCGGCTCGCTCGTAAACGACAGGATTGTTGCTGTTCTAATTCGACGTCTGTACCTGCATAGTTTCATCAATCGAAAGCTTGGCCGGAGTTCCGCCATCGCTCCGCGTGGCCGTCACCTGAAATCCTGAACCGCTGGTCTCCACATCATAAGTATAAGGAGGTCGTCCGCCGGAAATCGTAAGATAGTGCCCCTCAGTCAATTCATCAAGCGAGGCGTACTTACTCTGCGACGCATAATACTGCCGCTCTGCGTTAGCGATGCCCAGCAGATCACCCTTCACGCCAACAATATTGGCCACTCCCGTAGGATTGTTCGTCCCACCTACGGCCGACACGCTGCGTAACTGGGTGGCATAAAGATACAGACCCACCCCCACAACAATAAGCACGCTGAGAAACCCGAAGGCTTTTCCCATAACCCCTCCAAAAGCTAATTGCACCCCTAAATGGGCAGGCTCGCAAGTAACCAGAGTGTTGCGACCGAGAGTAAGTCAAATACCCGGCGAAAGGAACAGGGCTGGCGACAGCAACTGCTCGCGGTGTATCATCAGACAAAATTTTTTTCATTCCTGATTATTCAGTATGTCTTCTTCCCGTGCTCTTGGCTCGATATGCCTTCTACTCCTGCTCCAAGTACCATTGACGGCCGAAATGCCCACGACCGCTGTGAAACAAATGACCACCGAGGAACACATCGCCAAACCAGGCTGGTGGCCACGTAAAGGAGATGCGCCGAAGAGCGACTACGTGGGAACAGCGGCCTGCGCCGAGTGTCATTCCGGATTGGTCAAGAGTCAACAGCAGCATGCTATGTCGCACGCCGCAGCGCCTACAAAGGTAACGGACGTTAAAGATCCAATCCATTTTTCTGCCGGCACCGCTCAATACTCAATCACTCCCGAAGGCAATCGCTTGGTTTACAAAGTCCAGTACAACGCGCAGTCTTTTTCCGCCCCATTGGAATGGACCTTCGGCAGCGGCACACATGGTCAGACTTTTCTATATCACCGCAATGGGGACTGGTGGGAAACACATATCACCACATTTAATGTGATTGGCGCAGATGTCACTCCTGGAGAATCTGACGCGCCTCCGACTTCATTAACAGGCGCGCTGGGCCGCTGGGTCACGGACGAAGAACTGCCCCAATGCTTCGGCTGCCACACCGTGGCTGCGGTCACTGAAGGCAAGTTCGACCCGGCATCCGCTGTCCCGGGAATTTCCTGCGAAGGATGTCATGGACCGGGCGCAGCGCACGTAGCATTGGCTCATGCTGGCGTGGGAGCAAAGCCGGGCATGGTCTTCAATCCTTCCACTCTGGATCCCGCCAGTTCCCTCGACTTCTGTGGAGCGTGCCACCGTACCTGGTGGGACGTCGCTCAAATGGATAATCCTGGCATCAAAGTTGTTCGTTTTCCCGCTTATCGCCTGGAGCAAAGCCGCTGCTGGGGAAATGGCGACGCACGCCTCACCTGCATCGCATGCCATAACCCGCATCAACCCTTGGTACGCGATATCTCGGCATACGACCAAAAATGCCTGAGCTGCCATGTGAAGTCCGCGTCCGTCAAGCGGTCAGCGGACCATCCGGGCGCAGCATGTCCGGTGAAGAGTTCCAATTGCGCAAGTTGTCATATGCCGAAATATGAAGTGCCTCAAACACATTCTCGGTTCACCGACCATCGCATCCGCGTGGTGCGCCATCCGGGCGAAATTCCCACGCGGTGGGATGACTAATCCGCGCGAGCATCGCCAGCTGATGGCACGCCTGCCGAACCGCAACCCGGCTGCGGATTTCGTATTTATTTTGTGTCTGTTTCTTGTGTGTCTGCTCGGTATTGGCGGTGCCACAGGTGAGGTGCCGGCAACCAGTGCCCCTAAAAAAGCCTCCTCTGAAAAGAAGAGCGGAGAAGTTTTCAAGAACCTGAAGGTCCTCAACGAAACGCCTTCCGATCTTCTACTTCCCTGCATGCAATTCATGAGTTCCTCTCTGGGAGTTCATTGCGAGTTCTGTCACGTGGAAAACGCCTTTGAGAAAGATGACAAGAAGCCAAAGCAGACCGCGCGTCAAATGATGCGGATGGTGGAAAGGATCAACACCACGGCATTCCATGGCAAACAGCAGATCACCTGCAACTCGTGTCACCGCGGCAGCACCACACCATTGAGCACGCCGGTGATCTCTGAAACGCCGGCCCAATTACTAAGCGCGCCTGCTCCTGATATGTCTCAGTCGCCCGGTCAACCCTCTCCGGCTGATATTATCGGGAAATATATTCACGCACGAGGCGGAACGGAATCGCTCGCCAACCTTAATAGTCTTCAGGAGCGAGGAACATTTCGCTCGGGCCCCGCGGCGTTTCCATTGGAACTCTATGCCACTAACCCGGTCCGCAGCGGCACCGTCATCCATTTTCCAGGCGCGGACCGTATCGCCGCGTTTGACGGCGCTTCTGGATGGATTTCCCTGCCAGGGAGCCCAACCCGTGAAATGACGGCAGCGGAAGCGGACGCGGCCCGCATAGACGCCGAGCTTCAATTGGGTTTGGATCCAAACAAAATTTTTCCAGAGATCAAGCTCGCTAAAATTTCCAAGGTAGGCGCTGAAGACGCTGTTGTGCTGTCCTGCCGGCGGCCGGGCCTTCCTCCGGTCGAGATGTATTTTGCCACGAGCAGCGGATTGCTGTTGCGGGCCGTCCACTACTCGCCCTCCCCACTGGGATTGAATCCCACCCAGACCGACTACTCCGACTATCGCGAAATCTCCGGCGTAAAGGTTCCCTTCCATTGGACATCCAGCACTCCCGAAGGGAGCTTCACTGTTCAGATCGAAAGCGCACAAGCAAACCAATCG
>CAWHQK010000114.1:0-59595 GCA_963831435.1 uncultured Acidobacteriota bacterium | reverse complement strand
CGTGGCCTACGCTATCGCATGTTTCCACTGCACGGAGTTGCCGCATTCTTCTGCAGTGTAGGAGGAGCAGGAGATGCTCGCACATGGCGCTGCGGACGTCGAGCGCATGCCGGCGCCCAATCGACGGCATGCGCCGCATCCACAGCGCCATGCCGGCGAGCATCTCATCTGCTCCTCCTACACTGCAGAAGGGATCCGGCAACTCCGTGCAGTGGAAACATGCGATAGCGTAGGCCACGGGGAGGCGCGTATGCAGCCATCCGACCTCGACGTCGATGAAGCACCCAGCATCCAGAAGAGGATGGAGCAGATCGCTCCACTGCTGCGGACGTTACCGCGAGGCACGCAGGTGGCGTGTGTGCAGGAGGGCAAAGACCTCTACCTCTACAACATCACCAGGGCGTTCGAGCTCTTCGCGGGACGTGCGGCCACGACAACCATCAATGTGGTGAAGCGATCGACGCTGATCCAGCCGCGGGACGCCGAAATGCCATCGACGACAAAGCCCTGATCGATCCCGACCATGCAGCCACGGTGGACCTGTCGTATCCAGTCATGCTGCTGGAGAGCCGCCCGGAAATGGACGGCACGCAAGGTCGCGTCATCGACGGCTGGCACCGCATCTACCGGCGTGCTTGGCGAGCTGGACGGCGGCGGTTCCCACGGCGCCCGCTGCCCCGTTGACCAGCACCGTGGCACCGGGGGCGACTTCGGCCTGCTTCAGGAAGCCGCGAGCGGTGAGCCCGCCGAAGACCAGCGTCACAGCGTCCTCGAACGTCATGTTCGGCGGCTTGAGCGCGATCGCGTCGCCCTGCCGGAGCACGGCGTACTCCGCGTGGCCGCCGAACCTGGCGCCCAGCATGGCGATGACCTCGTCGCCGGGTTTGTGCCTGGTGACGTCCGCGCCGACGGCTTCGACGACGCCGGCGACGTCCATCCCCAACACAGGGTGCTTCGGGCGGAGGACGCCGAGTCCGAGCGCAGCGAGCAGCCAGAGGCCGCGCGGGACGTCGCGACTGCGGGCGCGGTGGTCGGCGGCGCTGACGGTGCTCGCGCGCACGCGAATGAGGACATCGCTCCGGCTCACCGGCGGCTGCGGGAGCTCCTCCACCCGAACGAGGTCTGGGCCACCGAACCGGCGGTAGATTGCGGCCCTCATCGGAGGACCTGTGCGGGAGTGGGCGTGCGGGTGGTCATGGCGGGCTCCTTCACAGGTCGTCATGGATTGGGGTGACGGACAGGAGCGGGAGCCCGAGGTCGCTGACCTTGCGCGGCAGACCGTGTAGCGCGGGCTGGTCGGCGACCGGGCCGTCAAGCAGGGTGGTGCCGTCGGCCTGCCGGGTGATGCTCATGCCGTCGAACCAGCCGGCCCAGCGGTCGGCGAGGTGTCCCTTCACGCGGATCTCGCACCGATCCGGCTCCTGAGCAGAGCGCACGCTCGTCGCCTCCTTCGCCGTGCCCGGACCGCCGACCGCCGGTGGCGGGTGCGGTGCTCGGTGGAACACGTTGAACGGTGGCCGTCGCTGTGATGAGCGGTCATCACCACACCTGATGAGCGCGGTGACTAATTTGGCCGCCCGCCCGAGAGCGTCAGCTGCGGTGCTGGCTCGGCAGCAGGTTGAGGTCGTGCGCCTGACGTACCGCTGCACGACGGCTGGTCACCCCGAGCTTGGCGTAGGCCGCCGGTAGGTCCCCGCCGGCCTGGTGCGCCAGTGCTTGCAGGATCACGATCTCCAGAACGCTCCCGCCCCGGCCGCCGTCCTGGGCGGCGGCGGCCAACCGCTCGAGCAGGCCGAGCGCATCTACGAGCGCCATGGGCGTCGCGAGCACGTTGGTGCCGGGCGAGCAGCAGCCGCGCGAGCGTGAGGTGCTCGAACTCGCGCAGGTAGGACAGCTCGTCGTCCGGGGTCAGGTGCCGCTCGCGTGCCCACGTCTCGGCCTCGGCGAGTTCGCCGCGCCGCAGCCTCAGCCGTGCCCGCACCGCGGGAACCGGCCGGATGTTCGGGTTGTAGACGCGGTCCGCCTCGTCCAACAGTCCGATCAGTCGCCGCTGATCGTCCGCACTTCGCACCACGTTTGATCCCACGACCTGAGGACCGCGCTGGGCGAGACGACGCCCGCGCTCTTCAGAGGCGACAGCCCTGGCGGTGCGGACGCTGTCTCTTGTCAGGGGTCGTAGCGGCAGGTGGTGCCCGTCCGGGTAGCGGCATCCAGCCGCGCCCCGAGGTCCGGCGCCTGGACGCCGATGTTGCGTATCGCCGTGCCGATCGCACGTGTGACGTTGACTCGCGCCCGCTCGGACTCGGACACCAGCCGGCGGGGACGGCCCGGAGGCCGAAGGCCGCGGTGAGCTCGTGTACGAGTGCGTCGCGTTCCGCCTGGAGAGCCTCGAGCCGTGCCGGGTCGTTCCACGACGCCGCCTCGTCGATCTCCCCGTGGAGTTCTCGGAGCCGCATCTTGTAGGCCGCCTTCGCCGTCGCGTCGAGAATGAGATCCGACCTACTGCATGACGACATCGCTCGCAGAGGGCGGCGACGGCCTGGGCACGCTCGGCCTCCCCGAACCAGGCTGCGCGAGCTTGCCGGATGCGCCGGCTTCTCCCGAGTGCGTCGGGTGGAGATGGACAACCTGTTCAACGTCCTCTACGACCTGACAAGGTGAACTCCGGTGGCCCGCGGGCACAAGCTCGCGGGGCGACCTTGTCGCCCGGACCGTTCAACCCGCGGGCCGACCCGGGTACCGCCGCCGTCAGCGACAGCTCCGGCTCCTTCGCTCGCGCCTCCGCGACCAGGCGGATCGCCCGCTCCCGCGAATACAGCACCACCGCAAGCCGCATGCGCAAACTACTGGCGCAGGGTGTCGTCAAGCTCGATGTCGGCCTGCATTGTTCCGCCGACCTCGATTCTGACCAGTCCGCTCTCTCGGGCTTTGCGAAGGATTCGCGCGACCTTGTGGCGCGAGATACCGTGCAGGTCGCCGATTCTCTGCTTGGTCATGCGGTCGACGTAGTACTGCCGGGCGATCATGGCAGCTGTCACTGACTCGTCCGGCCCCATCGCGGGTGGCATCGTCGTCCTCCAGTTGGTGCGCGGTCCGCGCTGCTCGGTCAGTGCTGCTCGGCCAGGCTCCACATGGTCCAGAGTTCGGTGCGCATGCGTCGGGGCTGGGACAGGGTGTAGAGAACGGCGCCGGCGATGTCGGCGGGTTCCATGAAAGGTCCCTCTTCGGGGTTGGTGCCGCCGAACCGCCCGTCGGCTGCGGCGAACGGTGTGTTGACACCCGCTGGTGCGACGACGGTGGTGCGGATGCCCTCGGCGCGCAGTTCGCGGTCCAGGGCGTAGCCAAGGTTGATCTGCGCTGCTTTGGACGCCGCGTACACGGCCTCTTGCCCGCCGCCGATGAGAAGCCCGGCCACCGAGCCGATGATGACGATGTCACCACCACTGCCCTGCTGCCTGAAGTGTCGAACCGCGGCGCGGGCGAGCCACACGGTGCCCAGGACGTTGACGTCCAGCATCAGCCGGACCTGGTCGGGCCCATACTCGAGAAGGCCTCCGTAAAACCCGATGCCCGCATTGGCGACGACGCTGTCGACACGCCCGAACGATTCCTGACCTGCCTGGACAAGGGCCAGTGACGTGGCCTCGTCGCGGATGTCACCGGCCACGCGGGTGACCCGCTCGTGTCCCCACTCGTCCTGGAGTCGTCGCAGCGGCGCGTCCTTCAGGTCGCCGAGCACCACCTTCGCCCCGGACTCCAGGGCCTGCCGGGCGATTGCGGCGCCGATTCCGCCGGCAGCCCCGGTCACCACGACGACAGTATCGGTCAGGTTGCGTGCAGGGGCAGGCATGGGGAACTCCTTGGGCTTGTAGAAGGACCTGGAACCGCAGTGTGTGGGCGATTTGTCCGCCGGATGATGCCGAGCTTAGGTCGCGAGGTGACGCCGCCACTACCGCCGCAGCGGCACCGAAGTGATACTTTCTTTCCGGTGGTCGACGGTTCCGTCCAGTAACCCCTGGCAGCGACGACGCGGACCGACGGCCCGGCGGCCGGATGCTCGCGCTGGGTGGAGGAGGTGGCCCGAAGCTGATGACCGGCCCGCGTACGACTGTCCTGCAAAGGTCGCTGGGAACAACACCGCGGGAGATCATTGCGCCCGATCCGCAGCGATCCTTCCGCTGCGTGGTGCACGACTTCCCCTGCGATGTCTGTGGCTGGGCCGCCCACCCCGAGTACGAGATCCATCTGATCCAGCGCTCGTCGGGCAGCCTGATCGTCGGGGATTATGTCGGCACGTTCGTGGCCGGCCACGTGTCGATGATCGGTCCGATGCTGCCTCACGACTGGACCAGTGACCTCGAGCCGGGGCAGGTCATTCCCGACCGCGACGTCCTGGTGCAGTTCACCGAGGAGTGGATCCGCGACTGCATGAGGCTGATGCCCGAGCTGCAGCGGCTGAACACGCTGCTGAACCGGTCCAGCCGCGGATTGGAGTTCAGCGGGGGAACGGCCGAGCGTGCAGCAGGCAAGCTGGTCGGGTTGCACGCCTCGTCCGGTCCGGAGCAGATCAGTCTGATGTTCGCCCTGCTCGGCGTCCTCGCCGATGCGCCTGCGGGGGAGTCGCGGCTCCTGGCCAGTCAGTGGCTGGGTTCGCACCCCGACCCGGCGGCGAACGAGGCGGTTGAGGCGGGATTGACCTACATCTTCGACAATCTGGCCGGTGACGTCCGGATGTCCACGGCGGCGCGCCTGGCCCACATGTCCGAGGCCACGTTCTCGAAGTACTTCACCCGAGCCGCGGGCGTGACCTTCACCGACATGGTCACGCGGTTGCGAATCGCCCATGCACGGCGGCTGCTCGACACGACCGACATGTCGGTCGCAAGGGTCGCCGTCGCCAGCGGCTACCGAAACCTGTCCAACTTCAACCGGCGCTTCCTGGCCGAGGTGGCGATGACACCCTCGGCGTACCGGCGGCTCGCAGAGGCCGACAAGCCGTCCGTCGGACTTGGGCGGCCTGCGGCACCTCCCGGGCAGCGTTGACGACCCGCATCGGGCGCGCGGCCACGCCGTCGGGCGACCCAACGCCCAGGGTCAGATGTGATGTCGCCAGGTCAGCATGTCCTCTTGCTCGCCGCCTGGCCGCGTCTTTGCGGCCTCGCTGGTCACTCCCGCCCGCCCGAGCGCATCACCTCCCACGATGAGCCACCCCGGGTATGTGTCCTGTGGTCCGCCCCTTGCTACGTGGCTCCGGACGTACAGACGGAGTCGATTGCCACCGCTAGGTGAACGGTGAGAACCCGGTCCCGTCGTCCCGTCCCGCGGCCCTCTACATCTACAAGGTCTGGCGTCTTTGCCCGTACTGATCTTCGAGATCGATCCCCGTTACTTCTGTCAACTTCTTGAGGAGTCGGTCTTGGAAGCCGCCGTCGCGAGCTGCGGCGGCGATCGGGGTTGGTCGGTGGTGTTGCCACACTTGGCCGGTGCGGGTGGCGTCAGACTATCGCTGGTGGCGAGCCAGGTTTGGGTGAGGTGGCCTTGTTCGAGGTCGTCGGTGGCGGCTGGGCCGCCCATGCGGGTGGGTACCCAGCCGGGGTCGACGGCGTGGCTGAGGACGTCGGGCCAGCGGCGGGCGACGGCGAGGGCGAGCGCGGTGACGAAGAGCTTGCTGTCGCAGTAGGCCTGGGTGCCGTTCCAGCGGCGGGTGCTCCAGTCGAGGTCATCGAGGCTGTCGTCGCCGCTGAGTATGCATGTCGCTGGTCAGGTAGATCAGCCGGTCCGGCCGCTGGATCAGTCCGGTCAGCAGGTAGGGGGCGAGAGTGTTGACCGCCAGCATCCGCGGGTGCCCTTCCGGGCTGGGATGGCGATCGCGGTCGCCGTAGACGCCGGCGTTGTGGATGACGGCGTCCATCCGGCCGAGCTGGTTGACCTGCTCGGCGACGTGCCGGGTCTGCTGAGCGCTGGCGAGATCGCCGACGACGACTGCCGCACCGCGGTCGACCAGGTCGGTCAACGCGGCCGCCCGGCTGGTGTCGCGGGCGTGCACGACGACCTGGTGGCCGTCGTCGAGCAGGGTGGTGGCGGCGGCGCGGCCGAGTCCTTGGGCGGACCCGGTGATGAGGATGCGAGTCACGAGGGTCCTTTCGTTCGCCTGGTCAGCCGAGGAAGGGGTCGACGGGGGCGTTGTCGACGTAGATGCGCTGGTCGGTGAACCTGCCGTCGACGATGGTGAAGATCGAACAGGCGTTGATCTTCATCTCGGTGTCGTCGTGGAACCGCCAGATGCTGGTGACCTCGAAGATCATCACGCCCCCGTCTTCCTGCCAGACGTTGATCAGCGGGTGGGCCAGCCAGGTGACTTTCCCGAGCAGGATCGTCATCCGTTCCAGCATGGCGTCCCGCCCGGTGATGGTCGGTGCGTTGGCGAAGGTCAGGGTGATGTTGTCGGCGTAGTAGGAGCTGAGGCGGTCGAAGTCCTTGGCCTGCGTGGCGTCGAAGTAGTCGGTCAGGAGGTCGATGGTGGCCTGGTCGGCTCGGGGCATATCGGGTGTGTTCCTTCGCTGTGATGAAGCGCTGGGCTGGGCGGTCGAGCGAAGACCCGGGACGGCGGTTGGTGCCGGGTCATGCCCGTTCGCCTCGGCGGCGGCAAGATCGGGTGGCTCAATCGGTGGAGGCCGAGCCGGTCGTGGCGGGTGGCCGTTCCGGTCCGTCGCCGGCGCGGTGATGGAAGGCTGCGGGTTCGCTGGCCAGCGCGGTGAGGGAGTTCAACTGCGCCGGTTCGAGATCGACCTCGGCGGCTGTGGCGTTGGCGCGCAGCTCGTCGGGAGTCTCGGGCTGAAATTCCACTCTGAAATGGTAGCGCGGCGAGGTAAGGCTTTCAGTAACCGGATTGGTTCAGCCCCGCGGTTCATCCTGGCCTGCTTTCAGCTAGGAAGCGGAGCGGTGCTCCGAAGGATGTTCCGTAGGCGGCGACTGCAAAGGAATTTCCAAAGGCGATTGGAGCGCGGCGTCAGAAACGGTTGGAATCTCAGCCCCGGAAACCTCAGCCTCAGCCTCGCGCCGGGCAAGTTCCCAGGCAACCAGCCGATTCAGGTCGTAACTGTAAGGCCCATACGCGCGAAAGCCCTTCTCATCAAACAGGCGCTTGATCCCGCAGCCCACGCAAACTTGATAGGAATGTTCCTGTATCCGGATAGGCCAGCTCATCTTTCCATGCCAGCATCCTCGAAAGAGCATAACCGCCGCTCCTCCTAACCCTGTCGCCAACAGGCCCAGGGGCCACAAACGTCGGGATTTGTTTTTCTTTTCCGCCACAGACTGAAGATCGGTGCGTTCAGAATATTCTGTTTGCCGACGGAACGCAATGAACGGAGAGGAGTACCTGAAAAGCGAACATAAAAAACGAATGAAGGACAGGCGATTGCCTCTATTGTGCAAAACTATGCCCTCCTGAGCCGGGACCTCAGACATTTTTTGCCGTGTTTATAGGGCAATCAGAACGTTTCACGTGGAATCTAAAATGTATGCAGAAGGGTAGATTTGGCAGTCATTGCAGGCTGGGCACGAAATGGCATCTACCTTCGTGCCTGAAAGTTGCTGTAAAGACTGGACATAACCCATATAATGGAAGTCGCAGCGTTCCCCCGCGCGAGTATGCCTCGAAATGAGCGCTAACCCGAACAATCCGGGGCTGGAACTGGCCAAAGTCCGCTCTAAAGCAAAGCCCACCGACATAGCTGAGGCGCCGCCGGGCCGCGACGCTTTGCAGGCATTGTTGGCGTTCTCTTCCTTGCACGAACAGTTGCGTCAGCGCCGCTCAGTTGAGGTATTGAACGGCACTCCGCTACCGCAAGACGACCCCTGGCAACTGGAACAATTTGTACTGGACGACGTGCTGCATCTGGTGGCCGAACGGGCCATGACGATCACCGGTGCCGATGGCGTTGCCATCGCATTCGCCGAAGGGGATGCAATCGTTTGCCGCGCATCGGTTGGCCAAATCGTCCCCGACAGGGGCGTCCGCCTGGATCCGAATTCCGCTTTCTCCGGCGCATGTTTCCGCACTGCCAGCGTCGCGCGTTGCGATGACACCGAGAATGACACGCGCGTCAGCGCGCAAGCCTGCCGCCGCTTGGGCGCACTTTCCATCGTTGCGGTTCCTCTGCTTGGCCACCGCAATGTCCTGGGTTTGATCGAAGTCTTCTCCACCCGCGTCCGTGCCTTTGCCGATAACGACATCCGGACCTTGCGGTTACTGGCGGAGTTGATTCTCGCCGCCATCAAGCCGGAAGAAGAAGACCGTCTCGCCGAAATCTCCCGTCAGGTTGTCGAGCACAGCGCCACGGCGCAGGAAGAGGTTCCTGCCTATCCCGCAACCGCGCGCCAGCAGGAGCTTGCTCCATCGGCCCCGCTTGTTGATGCTTCCGCTTCTTCTTCACCCTTTGCGCAGGCTGAAAGTGTCCCGTTTCAAAGCGCGGAGCTCCCATTCCTCAGCGATCAGGAGCCCCAATCTAATCCGGTTTCCCGTCCGCTTTTGATTGCCCTTCTAGTCGTGGTGGTGGCTCTCGCCGCTGGCAGCATCGTCTGGTGGAGAATGCAACACCCGCGCGCTCTTCCGGGAACGATACTCAAGCTGAAATTACGCAGAGCAGCCCTGCGGCAACGCAGAAAAGTTCGCCTTCGCAGAAGGCCGATCCAACGACTCCTGCCATGAATTCGTTCGCTTATCCAGTCTCTGGAGAAACCGGGACGGTCACCGGGATCCGGCACTGGTCGTCACAAGAATCGAGCACGGTGGTGGTTGATCTGCAAAAACCGGTGCAGTATGAGGCCCATCGCATCAGCAATCCGGACCGCATTTATTTCGATCTCGACGATACATCGCTCGCGGCAAGCTTGTACAACAAAGTCGTTGATATCAATGACTCCTACCTGCAGCGGTTGAGAATCGCGCAGCCTACCAAAGGCGTGACGCGCGTTGTGCTTGAAACCAAAAGCACGCCCAGCTTTTCAGTGAGTCTGGAGCAGAATCCGTATCGCCTGGTGGTTGAAGTTCGAAAGGCTGGAACTCAACCTCCGCCGCGCACCAAAGCCGATCTTTTTGGGCCAGCGAGCAATGCATCCGTTCAAGCGGAAAATGCCGCTCCGGCTTCGCAGCCTCAAGCCGCTTCCAACCCCGCCAAATTTCGCCTCGTGCTCGACGCTGGACACGGAGGCTGGGACCTGGGCACGGTGGGCCGCAGCGGACTACTGGAAAAAGACCTGGTTCTGGACATCGTGAACAGGTTGGGTAGATTGGTGGAAACCCGGCTGGGCGCCGACGTTGTCTACACCCGCACCGATGACACTTACATTTCACTTGAGAAGCGTACGGAAATCGCCAATCTGTCGCATGCGGATTTATTTCTCTCCGTCCATGCAAACTACAGTGACCTCGCTACTGCGCGCGGCGTGGAAACCTACTACACGAACACTTACTCGTCAGTCCACGCGCGGACTTCCGACTCAGCTGCGGACACGCCCCTTACTCCAGTGGATTGGACGAACGTGGACATTCGGGAAAAGGTCCGGGAATCCCGCAAGTTCGCGGAGACTGTGCAGCGTTCGTTGTATGGCAGCCTGGCGGAACAGAATCCTGGGCTGCGCGACCGCGGCGTAAAGGAAGCTTCCTACGTTGTTCTTACCGGAACCACCATGCCGGCGATCCTCAACGAAGTTTCGTTCATCAGCAGTCCGGCGGACGAGCGAAATCTGGAAAGCCCGGCTTATCGGCAAAAAATCGCGCAGGCGCTCTACCGCGGAGTAGAACGATATGCGGAATCGCTGCATCATGACCAGTTGGCAGGCATGCAGGCACGATCATCCGCGCAGTAGCCGCTCCGATTTCTTCACTTCCGCACCATCACAAATGAACAACGCTCAGGGAGTAGGCTCGGCATCCTTCAACGCCTCTTCGAGCGACTGGTGCGTTTTCGCAGCGTTCCTTTCAACCAGCCGCCAACCGTCGTCATAGCGCTTCATTTCCACGGTTGAACTGAATTGCGCGCGTCTTCCCGCGTAAAGCGCCGCACCCACTTCGTTCACCGGAGACCACTTCCAGGTGAAATCCACGTCCGCGATATTTCCATTTTTGCTGATGCCACTGACCTCCACTAACTGCCGTTTGCCGATAGGAACAACAAAATAATTGGACGAGCTTTGCGAACTGGGGATGAGATCGCGAAACGTATCCACCCCAACGGGCGTAAGCGTTACATCCCAGCACGGAGCCGGCGCGACATCGGGTTTGCAAGCGACGGTATAGCCGCTAATCCAGCCATGCCGCTGCAACACAATATATTCCGGGGAGCTAAAGTCCTTATTCGACACCATTCCCGTGCGCATCCAGAATGGCTCCGGCGCGTTGAAAACCTGCGAGCCGGCAATCAAGTCACGGGCAAGACGGCGCGTCAGAAAGTCTCGTGGAGAACATCCGGTCAACAGCAACGCGCACAATACGACGCCAGAAGCAAAAAGGTTTCTCATTAATTGGTTAAATGAATTTCTAGTTGAGGATTGTAACCAAATGCGGGCGATGCTGTGGAATAAAAGGATGGTCCGTGATCTGGCCGCCGAATCCCTTTCCCCACCGTCCCGGGACTCGCGTCGCACACTGCGGGCAGCAACCTTCCGCCGTAATCTTATAATCGCGAATCACATATCCATGCCGCTCGATTAACATCTCTCCACAATTCGCGCATGCCGTGTCTTCAAAATGGCCGAGCCTGCGGGGAAGATTTCCTGCGTAGATATAACGTAACCCCGCCTGCCGTCCAATTTCCGCCGCGCGCAGCAGATCTTCGGAATTGGTATTTCGCGGGCCGTCCATTTTGTAATCCTTATGAAACGCCGTCACGTGCCAGGGAATGTCCGGAGAAACACTCGCCAGAAATCCCGTCAGCCCGCGAATTTCATCTTCGCTGTCGTTAAATCCGGGTATCAGGAGCGTCACGATTTCCAGCCAGAAATCCATCTGATGGAGCCGCCGGATGCTTTCCAAAATCGGCCCGATTCTCCCACCAAGCTGATGGTAGTGCGCATCACTAAAGCTCTTGAGGTCCACCTTGTACAAATCCACCCAAGGCCGCAAATATTCCAGCACCTGCGGAGTCGCGTTGCCGTTGGAAACAAAAGCCGTGGTCAATCCCGCTGCCTTGGCTTCCTTAAAAACTGCCACCGCCCATTCGCTGGTGATCAGCGGTTCATTGTAAGTACTTACCAGGACTCTTGCGCGTTGCTGCAGGGCATCGCGCACCAATGCTTCCGGAGAAGCCTCCAGCGGCGCGGAAACCGCGCTCGGATCACGAAGAGCCTGCGACGTTACCCAATTTTGGCAGTACGAGCAGTGCAGATCGCACCCCAGCATGCCGAAGCTGTATGCGAGTGCGCCAGGATATGCGTGGAAGAACGGCTTCTTCTCGATCGGATCGCATTGCACGCCTCCCACGTAACCCCAGGGAACATACAGAACTCCGCCCTGGTTATAACGGACTTTGCAAACTCCAGGCTGACCTTCAGGAATGGGGCAACAATGGCCGCAGGCATGGCAACGTACGCGCTTGCGCTCGAGCTTTTCGTATAAGTCCCCTTCACGAATATTGTGATTGAGTACCTCACGAAGCGTAGCCACCGGCGCGACCTCTACCTATCATTTTATCCGGAAATTTAAACTGGAAACGCGATTAATGGGACTTGGCGACCTGATGATTCTTGAGCCACTGATTGGCTTGTTCCTGCACAGCGACAAGCTGCGGATGGCTCATTCGTGATGCAAGGATCGAAACCCGGTATTTGCTCGCTTCATCCCCGCCAGCCTGCGCGAGTAAGGCCCAGAAATAGGCCTTAGAAGCGTCTTTCGGCACGCCCGTGCCCGAAAAATAATAAGCCGCCAGCGTGGCTTGCGCCGAAATATTCCCCTGTGCGGCGGCCATGGAGAACCAGCGCGCCGCCTCCGCGTAGCTCTGTTTTACTCCATCCCCTATAGCATAGCGGGCGCCAATTGCGAATTGCACGGCGGCGTCTCCTTGCTCGGCCAACTTCCGCTGCTGGTCCAAAGGCACTGGCGTTCCGGAAGCCGAATTCATCACTGTGCTGGCCGGGCGCGTGGAGTTTTCCGTTTGGCTTCCCTTCCGCGACAAAAATACCCACAGCACGGCTGCTATCGCGGTGAGCAGCGCAACCACGAATAGAGCACGCCGGAACCATGATTGCCATTCTGCAACCTGTAAATCTTGGACTTCTTCAGAGGTCGAATCCCCGGAGGTCCAGACAGATTTGGAAATACCAGAGACGTCCACTTGTTCAGCTCCTGCGGATGCGGATTGCGCGACGACCGCGATTCCGGGGGCAACATTCTCGGTCGCCTTCTCAGCCGCCTCGGTCTGCACAGGTCCGAGTTCCATGCTCACGCTCTCCAGGGCATATTCAACCATCCCCGCTAAATTCTGCAGAATCAGGTTGGCATGAAAACCAAAACTCGCCGGCTCGCGCGAAAAAACTTCCAATAATCCCGCGACCTTTTCTCCGTCATAAATAGGGACAGCAACAATGGAACGGATGCCCAAACTCCGGCAAGCTTCCCGATCCACGCGCGAATCGTTTTCCGAATCCTCGCAATAAAGCAGCTCGGCACGGCGAATGCACTCCCCTGAAAGGCCGGATTCCGAGCTCACCCGCGCTCCCACACTCGGGGCATCCTCACCGGCGCGCGCGCGGCAAATAATTTCCACGCCATTGGAAAGCGCAATCGCGGCCCCGCTGGAATGGGAGAAGGAAAACGCGCGATCGGTCACCAGCTCGAGGACTGCCCTTACATTTGTTCCCAGCGCTTCCACTTCGCGCCTTACCGCGGCAAGCCCTGAGAGAAGCCCTGTATGGTCGGTCGAGCGCGGCAGAGGATCGGTCGTCCCAAGACTTTCAATCGTGTCGCGAAGTTCCTCCAACCCAGCCTGAGGCAAGATCTGCTCTTCCTCAACAATGCCCGATTTCAAATCCGCTGATTCTGAATCAACGGCCTTCGAATCGGCGGCCCCGGAAATCGCATTCAGAAAAAGCCATCGCTTGAGTTGCTGTGTGGAAGCCTCGGAAAGCGGACCAAAGCGAATTCCGGCCCGGCCCAGCCGGTTCGACCACACGACTTTTCCAGCGGTGTAAATTGGTCCCGTCGCCTCCGCGAGTTCCAGACAAAGGTCCAGTACGTGCTCCACACCTAGAGCACTAGGCGCCTGAATGCACATGCCCTCTTCGCTCAAATCAAGGATGGTGTTGAGATCGAGCAGGAAGCCCTTGGGCTCGCCGCTGATACGCGCATAAGCGGGAGTCTGGATCTTGTGGCGCGGCCGCTGCCGCCGCTCAGAGAAGGGGGAATTCGATTCCGGGAGACCCGACGGATTCATTCCCAAAGTCTGCATACGACGCTTGGGTACATATTAACCCAGCTTCACGCCGGGCCCCCATGGAAATTCAGGCCAAATTACGTTCGTTGGCCGTCCTTAGTTTGGACAGCCGAGAAATGGCCGCGACCATCATGCTGGAAAGGAATTGCATGGTCGCAACATCGTGCTGATCGAAAGCGTGCGGAGATGAGGAAAGAACTTCGAACACTCCGAGCGTCCGCGGAAAACAACGGAGCGGGGCGGCTAGGATGGAACGCACTCCAAGATGGCGGCAGGTGCTGAGATCGACCCGGGAATTCTCTTCCGTGTCATGGCACAAAACAACCTGCCCCGTGCGTACACATTGCGCGGAAATACCGCTATCGGTCTGCAGCCGCACCCCAAGGTCAGGAGCGGTGCGCCCTGTACGGGCACGGCAAACAATTTCACCTCCGCGGCGCAGTGCGATGGCTGATCCCGTTGCTCCAGTCAATGCCTGAGCGCGTTCGGCAATTACATGGATCGCGGGTTCCAGGTCCATGCCTTCGGATTGCAGATCCATATCGTTCGCCGCTGAATTCAGTCCGCCCAGCGCAGTTCGCGCGTGCATGGCCCGCGCATGGTGCCGTCCGGGCGCAACGGACGCAAACCGCTGCTGTTCAACGTCCGCTTCAATATCCACGACATCTCGCGGCAAAGATGCAGGAACCGTTCGCAAGAGGTCGCGCACCAGGCGGTCCAACTCGGCGTCCGCGATCAAATGCGCGGTCTGCTGCCCCCGCATGGTCCCGCCAAGAATGCGCGAAAGGCTCAAGAGCGCCTGGCTTCCACAAGCAAAACAATTGCCCGTGTTGTTATGCGAAATCATTTCGCATTCAGCGCAAAATACTGCGGTTTGCAGGGAAATAAAGTTGATTTCCTGAAGAGACACAAATCCCATCTTGCTCGCGATCCTCCGGCCAGAAGTTGAATGAGGAATGTAGAAACTAAATGTCGTGAAAGAGAGGGGAAAGTAGCGGGGCTGGTTCACAGCCTGTGGATATTTCCGGCGCCTTCGCGGGAACCGATCAGCTTACCTGCACCGCCGCAAACACGTGTTCCGCGTGCGATGCCTCGGATTCAGGATGCTCAACCATCGCGCGCTCTAATGCGTCAGCCAATGCCGCCGCGAACTGCGAAGCCAGCAGGTTGACGTCCAACTGAAGGTCGTGTCCGTTATAAAGCCGGTAGAGCACAAGGGCCCCATGCCGGCGATTGTTAGCGCTGGTCAAATCAAGCGTCAGACTCCAGGAACTCACAATATCCATCCCCAGCGCCGTTCCCGCTTTGCGCCAGGTAAATCGAGTCTCATCTCCCAGTGGTAGCGTAAATTGCATGCCATGCAGGTGCCGGGGCAACTGGCCCGCATCACGCAGCCGGAGTTCCAGCGCTTCAAAGTCATTGGAGTTAAACGCGGCCACCAGGATTCGCGCGATCTGCTGATAGTCGTCGCTGCTCTTAAGCTCCTCGCACGCGCGCCGAATGGAAAGATTATTCACGAAAATTTGGCGTTGCTCCATGGTGCGATGCGCTAGGCGGCGTAGCTCGCCGAACTCAAGATAATTCAAGCGCTGCACCCCAAGCCATATCCCCAGCCCGAGCACCGCCAATACCAAGCCCAAAGTGCTTCCGGTGGGCATTAGCAGGAATAAACTCAGCAATGCAAACACCGCCGATACTGCATAAAGCGTGATCACCGCCTGCCGCTGTGTAAAACCCATCTGCAACAGTTTATGGTGAATATGTTCGCGGTCTGCGGTAAACACGGGCCGTCCGCTAATGAAGCGCCGCATGACCGAAAGCGCCGTCTCCAGAATTGGCAACCCGAACGAAACTACCGGAATGGCCACAGCGATGATCGTTGGCGCTTTTTGCGCACCCTCAAGCGCCAGGGCGCTCAGCATGAATCCAATAAGCAGGCTACCGCTGTCGCCCAGAAAAATTGTCGCGGGATTGAAGTTGTAGCGCAGAAAGCCGCACAACGCGCCAGCCAACGCAACGGTAATCAGCGACAGCAACGACGAATGGCCTACCAGCGCGACGACAAAAACCACCATCGTAGAGAACAACGCCGAGCCCGCCGCCAGTCCATCCAGACCATCAATCAAATTAAATGAATTCGTGATGGCTACCACCCACAGGACCGTCAGCGGCAAACTTACAAACCAGGGAAAATGACGCGGGCCAAAAAACACCGGTAAATTGATAATTTCCAGCCCGCCGGCAAACAGCATGCAAGCAGCCGTGGCCTGAACCCCAAATTTTACATATGGCCCCACGGGATGCACGTCGTCATAAACGCCAAGCAGGAACACCAGAAACGCAGGCGCCAAAATCGTGAAGACGGCTTTGGAAGAAATCCCCAGGCTCAAACCAAGTGACGGCAACATCTCCTGCGCGAGAAGAGCAAGAATGAAACTGAGCAGGAACGCAAGGAAGATCGCGACGCCGCCCAACCGCGGCACTGCCTGACTATGGAGATGACGTTCCGAAGAAGGCGGCGATACCCACCTTTGCGCGACTGCGATGTTGCGAACGTACCGGGTAAGGATGAAGGAAAACAGCAGAGCTGTTCCGAATATCCCTAGGTAGAAAAGCGCCAAACTGCCCCCTGGTCAAAAGCACGTACGCAAAACCTGCATTTTGCCACTGCAATCACGTCGCAGGTGAATGCAGTTCTAATGCCACTCCTTGAACTGTAGGTGGAATGGCGATGATGGACAATTCTCTTTCTTGGTTCCTGGTTCGCCGCCCGGCACTCCAAAACGCCATGTTTTCAAGTTATGGACATGCCTAAAACAGCAGGTTTAATCGCATTTTTACCATGCTAGACTCCGACATGGAGTAGCCGAGCCATGCGATCATCCCGCTGCAAGTCCCAAGCACTTATCCGAACGCTCGTGTTGTTGCCGGCATTGGCAGGTTTTTCTTTTGCCCAACAAACCGTCTTTCAGGCCGTCACCGCCAGTCCGAATTCCAGCGCGGACCTGAATTCAACTGGCGCGTCTGCTCCAAACTCCCAAAAATCTTCCGCCAATCCTGACGCTGCTATCCGCCTGGGCCCCGGTGATCTGCTGGATGTGAGCATATACGGCGTGCCTGATCTTGCGACCAAAACTCGGATTGGAAACACCGGCGATATTTATCTTCCGCTGGTGAATTACGTTCACGTAGGCAGCCTCACGCTGGATGCCGCCCAAACCGCGATCGAAAAGCAATATGTGGCAGGCGGATTTCTGGTGGACCCGCACGTCAGCGTGTTTGTTGACGAATACGCTTCCCAGGGCGCGAATGTTCTGGGCGCCGTGAACCGTCCGGGAGTTTATCCGGTGCTGGGCAAACAAGGCCTGCTCGACATCATCGCCGCTGCAGGTGGGCTCACCGAAAGAGCCGGCATGACGGCAACCATCTCGCATAAAGACCAGCCCGATCAGGCCCTCACGGTCTCCCTGCGCGGAAAGGCGGAAAGCACGGACAACAGCGCTGCGCAAATTCTTCCCGGCGATACCATTTTTGTGCACAAAGCCGATGTCGTTTACATCGTGGGCGACGTCAACCGCCCGAGCGGCCTCATGATGGACAGCGGAAATCTGACTGTGCTGCAAGCCATTGCGCTCACAGGCGGCACAACTCGAACAGCAAAGCTGAACGGCGTGAAAATTATACGCAAGGGGAGCAGCGGAATGACCGAGACCACCGTCCCGCTGAAGAAAATTCTTCAGGCGAAGGCGCCTGACGTTCCTCTGGAAGCCAATGACATCTTGTTCGTGCCCTCGAGTGCCGCGAAGGCCGCAGCCGATAAATCCATGGGTGTGATCGTGCAGACAGCCAGCGCCCTTACTCTTGTGGCAGCGCATCCGTAGTAATTTGCCGGTTAAGCCACTGCGGCACGCAATGACGCTCCTGTTCCAGCAAGCTCTTCCAATAGAGCGATGTATTCCGCAGCGGTTTGTTTTCGGGAGAGATGTTGCAAAACGTAATTCCTGCCATTCACACCTAACTGTCTGGCCAGCCCACGGTTACTTTCCAGGTGAAGAATTGCTTTGGCCAGTTCCTCCGCGGATTCCGGCATAATCCAAATCCCCGCCGCCGCATTTTCCACCATTTTTCTCGCTTGCCCTTCAAGCCCCAGCACTACCGGCCGCCCGCAGGACATGAATTCCAGCATCTTGGTGGGAATCACAGTTTCAAAAACGTCTGCCCTCTTCAGCAAAACGAGGCAGGCATCAGATGCCGCAATATACGCGGGAATTCGCTCTCGCGGTTGTGGTCCGGCGAAATGAAGATTTGTAAGCCCCCGCGAATTTGCCAATGCACAAATTCTTTCACGATCCGCGCCTTCGCCCACCAGCAGAAACTCTACCTGCGGCGCCGCTGTTTGCAGCTTGGCAGCCGCCCCAATCAATGTGTCTAGGCCGTGGGCCATACCGATGGTCCCAATGTAGGAGACTAGAAACTTTCCTTCCGGTACAAGCTGGCTCCGCAGTGACGAATCAGCGTTTCTTGGGGAAAACATTTCTGTTTCTACGCCGTTCTGAATGATCGAAATTTTTTCAGCAGGAACATGCCAACGGCGCACCAGATGATCTTTAAATGCCGGTGTGACTACTACAATGTGGTCCGAGCGCCGATAGAGAAAACCTGCAATCTTCGCTAAGCTGCGGTATAAAAGCGATCCATCACTCCCCATCCCGACGGCCGCCAGCGACTCCGGCCACAAATCGCGCACCTCGAAAACAAAAGGCACACGCTTGCATCGCGCGATCCACCAGCCCGCCAACGCAACCAGAATTTGCGGAGAGGTCGCGACCACCGCTTCCGGCCGCCCGAGGAACATTCCGGTGATTGTCGCGGATGCAAAGAACGAACTGTAGTTCAGGATGCGCTCATAGGCCTTTCGGTTGGGGAACGGTAGCAGCCAACTCCGGACCACGCTCGCCCCGGCGAATTTTTCTTTTGCCACCAGCCTGCGTAGCGCGGCCTTATATTCAGCCGGGACTACCCCGTTCGGATGGTTCGGGAACCCAGTGAGCACCGTTACGTCGTGACCTTCCTGCGTCCAGTGGCGGGCAAGCTCGGAAACCCGCGCGGCGGGAGCGCCGATTTCTGGGGGGAAGTATTGCGAGATGTATAAAATTTTCATCCGTTGCAGTGCGCAGCCTCAGTAGTACGCGAGCTTGAATGCGCTCTTGTAGCACAGCGCCCGGCCACGCTTTATCCGGCTTTGTGTGTAGCCATACCAACGCGCCGCATATTCTGCAAAAATCTGCTCACCACTCAGTCGATGCATGATCCTCAACTGCACAATGTGCAGCCGATGGTAGAAAGGACTGGCCACCATCGGCAGCAGCGTGCCGGATTGTTCATACAACGACCAGAAACCCAAATCGTAGCGGGTAAGATTGTTACGGAGTGTTACAACGGCTTTGTCAAACAACATCTGCGCTTCTGAATTCCCGCGCGCAAGAAAGTAGTCATACACGCCCCAGGCAGCCCAAATAAAGCCATTTAAAATATGCGTCGGCGGCGAAACAATATATTCCTCAAACCAGGTATCGCCGCGATCATCCGTCAACGTGACGCCGCCTTCTGACATCGGAGTCAAGAAACTCATGAACGCGCAGTCCGCGGCATCCAGATATTTCTTCTCGCCGGTCTGCTGAAAGGCCCGCACCAATAACGAAATTCCCTGCCCTTGCGCAAGGCCTGAGTACCACGGTGCCTTCAAGGGGGTGCGGTACTCCCAGTCAAATTCATGGTGCCAAACAAAAACTCCATGCGCGTTTTTCTCCAGCCGCTCGTACAACCAATCGGCAGCTGCCAAAACTTTCTGGCCTCGTTGGGAATTTCCCGTCTCACAAAAGCGGTTGTAGTTCCCCAGCCCCCATTGCGCAATGGCAATCGGGTTGTACTGCGGTCCAATCTCGCCGTGGTAGTCGAGCATGGGAATCCCATTCGCATCGTGGATCCCTGCATAATCCGCCTTACTGAAAAAATCCATGTAGTAAGGGCCGAGCGCGGTCGTTTGAATCCGCTTGTTTATCGCGGGTTTATCGTGCCAGAAGGTGAGCTGGCTCTTTCCCGGCAACAAATACGCGGAGAAAATGCGCTGGTAGTATTGCTGTCTTTTCCCTGTCATTCTCGGCCGTTGCGTCGGACTATAGCACGTGAAGAGGAGTATGACGGGTGCTTGGAAGGGTTCATGCCGCAAAGCAAAGCAATCACAAACAAGACTGAATGAACTCCCCCGCATTCACTCGCTCGGGCTGACCGGACGAGCGCGAATCGAGAACGCGCAAACTCGCGAGTGTGGAAGCTACAATGTCTTCGAACGGAATTGGAGCATCGCCTTGCGTCTTTATCGCTTCGACGAATGCTCTCCACTCTCCATCGTGCCCTTTGTCCTGGCGAAAGATGGAGCGGATTTTTTGTTTTTTATCCTGCCGCACCAATTCACAGCGGCGAAAATCTTGCAAAACCGCTACGGCGTTCCCGCCGAAAACCTCAATTCGCTCTTTGGAATAGCTGGCGTTGCCGTTCGCGACGTAGGTGATCGTTCCTTGCGAACCATCCTCAAGACTGAGCGAGATGATGACGTTGTCGCCGGAGTAACGGCCAGCATTGCTCACGTCCCTGGTGTGGACTTCCACGGGCCTCGCTCCAGTCAGAAAGCTGAGGAAGTCAATAAAATGGCAGGCCTCGCCAAGGATCCGTCCGCCTCCTTGCTCGGGATCATTCATCCAGTGGTCCCGCGCAATAAATCCGGCATTCACACGGTAGTGAAGCGCTAGCGGCTCATGGATATTCTGCAGAAAACTCTTCATCCGCACCGCCAGCGGCGCAAAGCGACGATTGAAACCCACCATCAAAACAGATTTCGGGGCGCGCGACTTCGCCCGCACAATCTCCCGCAATTCTGATTCTGTAAGGCAGAGCGGCTTTTCGCAAAAAACGTTCTTACCCGCATCCAGCGCGGCGATCACTTGCGCCGCATGCAGATGGTGACGCGTCGCCACCACCACTGTGTTCACATCCGGGTCTTCGATGATTTTGTTTTCAGCGGTTGTGCAAGAGCGAAAACCAAATTTCTTCGCCGTGTACTGCGCATGTGCCCCCTGCGCGCTGCACACACTCACAAATTCCACGCCGCTGTCCCGCTTCATGCCGGGCAGCAAAACGCCGTTGGCGAAATTCCCTGCTCCCAAAAGACCAATCGCCACGGGGACTTTTGGTCCAGCGTTCCTCTCTGGTTTCTTAACTAGCTCAAGCGTCTGGCGTTCATCAGGTCTCTCAGAATACTGAAGCAGTACACCCATGTACGAAGTAGAGCCGCCGGAAATGAGCTCATAGGCCGTCTTCGCCTGATCAATGGTAAAGCGGTGCGTGATGAGCGCCCTCATATTCAACTTGCGCTCTTCCAGTAGATTCAGAAACGCCTTCATGTTTCGCGTTTCTGTCCACGGAACGTATCCAATGGGATAATCGCGGCCCTTCTGTTCGTAAACCGCGTCATAGCGCCCGGGCCCATAGGACCGTGAAACGCGAAAATTCAGTTCTTTTTCAAAGTAAGGTCTGCGAGGAAGATCCATGCCTACGGAACCGACAGCCACCACCGAAGCGCGGTCGCGAGCAACCTGCGCGGCAAGATTGACGGGCTCATTGCTCTCGGTCTGCGCCGTAATCAAAACAGCATCCGCGCCCTGCCCCGAGGAATACTGCATGCACAAATCATAAAAATCCCGGGCGGAAGAGCTCGCCGCGTCGGAGCCCATGCTCATGGCCAGTGCCGCGCGGTCCGGAACAATGTCGATGCCAATAACCCGGCAGCCCGCCGCTTTCAGTATTTGCACCGCAATTTGCCCCAGCAATCCAAGCCCAATAACACCGACAACGTCTCCGAGCTTCACCTCGGCTAGGCGCGCGCCGTGCATCACAACCGCGCCGACCGTGGTAAAAGCAGCTTCCTCAAAGCTCACATCCGACTCCGAGGAAAATTTCGCAACCAGCAATCGCGGCACACAATCCAGTTCGGCATGAACCGCGTGTCCAGCGCCCGCGCACGCCACCCGATCGCCCACCTTGATATCGGTGACGTCTTCCGCCACGGCCACCACCGCGCCCGCGCTGCTGTAGCCGAGTGAAACCGGCTGATCAAGACGTTGCCGCACCGCGGAAACCGCGGAAAATATTCCGTCTCGGCGAACTTTGTCCATGACCTGGCTCACGAGATCCGGCCGGGACTTCGCCTTCTGCAACAAACTCTTTTCGGCAAATTCGGAGGCCGCCCGCTCCGTCCCTGCGGAAAGCAATGACGCAGCAATCCGTACCATCACGCATCCCGGCAAGAGTTTGGGGGCGGGAACTTCTTCCACCGCGATCTCCCCGGTCCGCGCGTGTTGCAACACTTGCTTCATGCGCTTGCCGCCTGACGGGTGAACGTTTCACGAGTGGAGCGCGTTCTCCTACCGTCAAGAAACGTCTGCATCCAGAGTTCGAGCGTAAGAAATTGCCAAATTTGCATGGACCAGTCCTGTTTCCCAACGCGTTGCTCTTGGACGTACTTGCGCACGACTTCCGGAGAGAATAGGCCTCGCTCTCGCACTCGAGATTCAGAAAGAAGATCGTCCACCATCTCCCGCATGTCGCTGGCCAGCCAATAATCAACCGGCGCGGCGAACCCCGCCTTCGGTTGCTTAAGAATCTGTTGGTGGCAAAATGTTTTTCATCGCCTTGCGCAAAATATGCTTCGTATTGGGCCGCAAAAATCCCTTCAACTTCATATGCGGCGGCACGTTCCACGCAACAAATTCCGCAAGGTCCACATCCAGGAAAGGCACGCGCACTTCTAGGGATGAAGCCATGCTCATCTTGTCGTTGTAATTCAGGTTTAAGCTGGGCATGAAAATCTTGCTGTCGAGGTACAGCATTTGATTCAAAAAGTCCGACTCGCCGACCTGCTCAAACGCCGCCCGATGATTCACCGTAGGATCCATTCCTCGCAATTCGCGCTCGGCAGTTTTCGTGAACAGCGTCGCTCTTTGCTCCTGGTTCAAATAAGTGCTGTTCATGATGAAACGGTCCATTGGCGGCAGCGACGCGCTTCGCGCCATCTTCTTTGCCAGCCGCAATGGCCCTTTCATCGCCGACCCGCGCAGCGACGGCGTAGCGGCGAGCCCATGCCCCAGTGAAGACCCGATCCACTCACGCAGAGTGGAAGGAATTTTTTGATACATCTGCGCCCAATAGTGCGCCGCGTGTTTGCGGTATCCGGCAAACAGTTCGTCGCCCCCAACCCCAGATAGAAGCACCGTCGCATGTTCGCGCGCATCGCGACAAACCAGGTAAGCCGTAATAATGGCGGGGTCCGCGACCGGCTCATCCATGTGCCAAATTAATTTTGGAAGCACATCGACAACGTCTGGCCGCACCGTAATTCGATGGTTCTCGCAACCCAATTGCCGCGCGAATTCCGCCGGCACGCTTGGATCATCCAGCGCATTCTCTCCCACGCGATATTCCGGCGGAAATGTAACCGTGTAGGTACGGACCGCCTGCTGTGTGGATTCGCGCATCATGGCTACAATGCTTGATGAATCCAGTCCAGCGCTCAAAAATGCGCCAATCGGAACATCACTCACCATCTGCGCTTTCACCGAATCGCGAAGCCGTTCGCGAACTTCTTCTGCCAAGTCGTTTTCGGAGCGGGGAAAAGGAGAATCGGCCCCGGGAAAGCCCAAGTCCCAATACTGCGTGATCTTCAACTCTCCTTTACGAAAACGGGCAAAGTGCCCCGCTGCCAATTTCTGGATCCCGCGAAACAGCGTCCCCGGCTCGGGCACCCACAAAAATGTCAGATACTGCTGCAAAGCTCTCCAGTCGAGTTCAGCATGAATGCCGGGAACTTCCAGCAACGCTTTGGCTTCAGAAGCCAGTGCCAGCTTGCTTCCCTGGCGAAAATAGTAAAGCGGCTTGATCCCAAAATGGTCGCGCGCCAAAAAAAGTTCCGGTTCGTCCGCTCGCAGATCGCAAATCGCGAACGCAAACATGCCGCGCAGCCGTCTCACGCACTCCGGGCCATATTCCTCGTACAGATGCACTACAACTTCGGTATCCGTCTCAGAAATAAAGCGGTGCCCTTTTGCCGCCAATTCCCGGCGCAGTTCGCGGTAGTTATAAATCTCCCCGTTGTATGTGATCCAGAGGGAACCATCTTCGTTGCTCATCGGCATGTGGCCGCTTGCCGACAAATCAAGAATGGCCAACCTTTGGCTCCCCAAACCGATGTAGCCGCCGTCCGGCGAGCGATGTTCCCAAACGCCCGAATCATCCGGTCCACGATGGGACTGTACGGAGTTCATGTTGGCAACCACTTCACGGCTGCCGCAGTTCGCCACTCCGCTTATTCCGCACATTGAGTCAACTCCGCGGAATGTTTTGCTTCGTAAATTTTCGCTTTGATGTGGAAGAACTGAATACCCTGCATGGCGCAATAAATCAACCCCGGCACTCCGTCGAGAAAGCCCAGCCGCAGCACATATTTGTAGATGAAGAACAGAAATGGCGAGCCGGGAAGTGCAAGCAGGTTTTTTCTCAGCCAACGCCGTCGCTGCGCCTGCGTGCCCAGCAATGCCGGAGGCAAATTGTTATAACTCGTCTCGCCCGCGGCCCACACGCCCGCCTCCCAGTTGGAATATTCATTGTGCTTCTGGATGTAGCGTGAAAGAGACTCGACGTTATAGTGCAGCAATGACGCTCTTAGCGTGCCGGTCTTGCCTTCGACCACAACATGCTCATGCACTTCCATGTCGCACATGGAAATATTCTGATCTTTCAGCCGGCACTCGTAATGTCCCTTATCACGGCGAAAAAATACGAGCTTTTGAAATTTTGCCCCACTGTGACGAAGTTCCCGGCCCAAAAAATGTATCTGCAATGAAATCGCATAGCCTTTGCAATCGCCACTTGCCATCGCCCGTTGAAGTTCAGCGTGCAATTCAGGGGTGAGCGACTCATCCGCATCCAGCAATAACACCCATTCATAAGCCAAGGGTAGCGTCTCCAATGCCCATTGCCGCTTCTTCGGCCATCCTCCGTGATAATGAAACTGCGCCACCTTCGCTCCGGCGCTCCGCGCCACTTCCACCGTCTCGTCCGAACTCTGCGAATCAATGACGTACACGTCGCCCATTCCGGCAAGCGACTTCAGGCAACGAGGCAGATTCTTCGCTTCATTCCGCGCCGCTACAATTACGCTGATAGGAATACCGACGGGTACACTGGCGGGTACAACTTCCCTGGGCTCTGCTGTGGTCTGCATTACGGATTCTTTGCACATATTACTCTGAACCAACTCGGTTCCCATGGGGAGGAACCCAACTCTGCATGGGCTCGATCGTGTTAGTATTCGCCTCAGTCAAGCCATGGCCACCGCCCAATCCATTGCAAATCTCAAAGAAGAAATCCGCGACTTCTGGGATTCCGGCCCGTGTGGGACCCGATATCTGGACGAAGCCGATAAGTTTGAAAGCCACTCCAATGCCCGATACGCTTTCGAGCCCTACATCCAGGAATTTGCTGAGTTTGCCTCGGCTCGCGGACTTCGCACGCTTGAAGTCGGCGTGGGCATGGGCGCGGACTACCTGCGATGGCTCAAAGCCGGTGCCATGGCCACCGGAGTGGACCTTTCGCCGATGTCCCTGGAGCAGGCTCGCCGCAGATGCCAACTCGCTGGATATAATCCCGACCTACGCGTTGCCGATGCTGAAAATCTTCCCTTCGCCGATGCAACATTTGACTTGCTCTACTCCTACGGTGTCATGCACCACAGCCCCAATACTGAAAAATGTATTCGGGAAGCCCTGCGTGTCCTCAAGCCCGGTGGATCGCTTAAGATCATGCTCTACCATCACCGCTCGCTGACGGGCGCCATGCTCTGGCTCCGTTACGGATTGCTTCGAGGCAGTTCGCTGCGAAGTACCGTGTATGAGCATCTGGAAAGCCCGGGCACCAAGACCTATACCAAGAATGAAGTCCGCGCGATGTTGAAGGGCTTTGAAGATGTCCGCATTCGGCAAGTCTTCAGCCCCGGCGACCTGCTATTGCATCTCCCTTCACCAAAATTCCAATCATGGTTCTATCGCGCTGTGTGGAAGTTGTATCCGCGGTTCCTGGTCCGCGCATTCGGCAAACACTGGGGATTGTTTCTTCTGATCGACGCGACAAAGCCAAATCTCGCCCCTGCTTCCAGTTAGTCAATTACGAAACACAATCCTTTTGCGCTACCATGCCCGTGATCTTGGGTCCTGAAATTTCAGCAATCAATTGGCGGCGTATACACATCTTGCTCTATGGCGGGGAATGACTTGACCGTAACCGGAAACCTTCACGCAACTGAATTGCCCTTGCCCTCAAGGGGCTTGGAAGACGGCATTTCGCTGGGTGCGTCACGAATTCGCATCATAAAAAAAGTTTGCATCGCCGGCGTAGTCTTCGCGGGCCTGCTGCAAGCGTGCATCGGCGCTTATTTTTTCAATCCGGACGGGGTTTGCTACGTGGACGTAGGCCGCGCATTCGCCGGCCATCATTGGCTCGACGCATTCAATTCTTATTGGAGCCCATTCTATGCATGGGCGCTCGGCATCGCCTTGCAGATTTTTGAACATTCTCCACAATCGGAACTGCCCATCGTCCACGCTGTCAATTTTGTCATCTACCTCTTCGCTTTTTGGTGTTTCAGCTACTTCTTGCGCATCGCCCTTTCCACTTTACGGCCCTCTGAGACTGCCAACAACGGTCTGCAGCATCTTCCGGAATTTGCGCTGTGGATTGCCGCCAACGGAATATTTCTTTGGGCCACATTGACGCAAATCGGCGTGTGGGAAGTTACACCCGACATGCTCGTGGCCGCGATGATCTTTTTGATTGGAGCGACAATTCTCCAAATCCGGAAAACTGCTTCTCTGGCTCTCTTCGCCAAACTGGGCATTCTCTTTGGGATCAGCTATTGGTGCAAGGCGGTCATGTTCCCTCTGAGCATTCTCTTTGCAATAATTGCTTGCGCGGCCACGCCACGGGGAAGTAGACGATATACAAAAACAGCGGTCGCGCTCCTTTTATTTGCAATTGTGTCGGCGCCTCTGGCCACCGTACTCTCCTTGAAACAGGGTAGCTTCACATTCGGAAATTCGGGATGGCTTAATTACTCTGCCTACGTAAGTCCAGGCGGTCGCGTGAGAAATTGGCAGGGCCAACCCGCTGCGTCGGGAACACCTTTGCACGCCACCCGCAAGATTTTCGCGAATCCCGATATATTCGAATTTGCTCAACCCATCGCCGGCACGTACCCTCCTTCCGACGATCCGCCTTACTGGAACGCGGGCCGCAAATGGACTTTCAATGCTCACGCTCAATGGGCCGCGATCATGCGGCATTTCGTCGAGTATGTAAATTTATTTTTGCTTATTCAAGGCGGCATTCTGGTTGGAGTTTTGGCGCTCTTATTTTGCGATGGGCACCTAAAAAAAGTCCTTATGGCCAATTGGCCTCTGCTGGCTATGGCCTTTGGCGCCCTGGGTACCTACGCTCTGGTTCATGTCGAGAACAGGTTCCTGCCCGCGTACATGGTGCTGTTCTGGATGTCTCTCCTCTTGGGAGTCGAACTCCCTTCCAGCACCGCCCGAGATAAACTTGTTTACTACTTGCTGATTGCAATGGCCGCATCCTGCCTGCTTTCCACTGCGGGCGAGGTCTATCGGCTAAACCGGGATTCAGCATATTATTCCGCCGCGCTGCATTTGAAAGTGGCCGACCAATTGGAAGCCGCTGGATTTCGCCCTGGGGATCAAATCGCCGTGATTGGCAGTGGTAATTGGGACTACTGCGCACAATTCGCCCGCTTAAAAATCATCGCAGACACGGATGATGTGGACGCATTTTGGACATCCGCACCGGCGGTTCGCACTCAAATCTACGCCGCCTTTGCCGGAACGGGCGCCACTGCGCTCGTTACCCGCCCTCCCGCGACATCTCTCGATCCCGGATGGATAAAGCTCGGCGACACTCCCTACTACATGCGATGGCTGCAAAGGACCCATGAACCCTCCGCCGCACACTGATGAGAACGGCAAAAATGAGAACGGAATACGCTCCATAACCGGGCCCACCAAAGCAACTGGCGCTTCGCCTAAAAAAACAAACTTCACTCCTTCCATCCTCCTCCTCCTGGCGGCCTGCAATTGCGCCTTTCAGTTCACCTGGTTCTGGCCTCGGGTCCATCGCAACATTAATTTCGACGCCGTCTCCTACGTTGGTATCGCGCATCACATTCTGGATGGGCATCTCCGCGAATCGCTTCACGGGTACTGGAGCCCGCTGATTTCATGGCTGACCGCCATAGTCGGGACCTTCTGCCACGATCTGACCCTCGCTGGCCACATCACGACGATTCTGACTTTTTTCCTCTGCCTCCCGCTTCTTTACATTTTCACGTTTCGATTGTGGCACTCCCGCTCAGTGGCCGCCCTTGCGGTGCTCTGGTTCACATTAGCGCACGACACGACCGCATTTTCGGTGTTCTTCATCGGCGCGGACTTTATCTTCACAGCCTGCGTGCTCGCTTACTTCATTTTCCTATTGCGCTGTCTGCGAAATCCTTCGTCCCGCCACTGGCTTCTGCTCGGCCTCGCCCACGCCATCGCATTTCTAGCAAAGGCCTTCGCCATGCCCTGGTTGGCCCTCTCCACGTTGATTGCCGCTATACTCTCCAGTCGGAACAATCTCCGCAAAACCATTCTTCACGCTGCTCTCGCCATGATCTTCCCTATCGTGGTTTGGACGGGATGGGCCTCCGCGCTGCACGCGAAATACGGCGTCTTCACTGCAGGATATCAATCCAAATGGAACCTGCTGGATCCCAGCATCCGCAACAAAGATCAACATGCGGGGCTGGCGGTGATGTTTGACACCTCTCACACTTACGACGAGTACACCGTCACCGATAGCATGTTCCCGTCATCGCCCGCATGGAAACAGAAAGTAAACGTGAAGTCCGCGCTTCCCATGATGATGGCCAAAATGCGCCACAATCTTCCCGAAGCCTGCAAACAAATCTTGGTTTTGCTTACGCCCGGAGCAATCCTAGCCATTGTCTTGGCCTTGCTTGCCGCCCGGCGTGACGCCGCTTCTCCGGAATCGCAACTAATCTTCATCGCGGTCCTCGACGCGGCCAGCCTGATGATCGGTTACAGCATGCTGGTCTTCGACCGCCGATACGTGCTGCCTCTCGTTCCAATACTTATCGCGATCTCCATTGTCTTCATTCTTCCCTATGCGCGCATTCCCCGTTTCGCAGCGCCTTCACAGTCCGCGCGC
Organism: uncultured Acidobacteriota bacterium; assembly: GCA_963831435.1. Lineage (GTDB taxonomy): Bacteria > Acidobacteriota > Terriglobia > Terriglobales > Acidobacteriaceae > JAICKN01. The sequence continues at coordinate 30,775 of CAWHQK010000114.1, read as the reverse complement.
GCAGTCGCGGGAATCCTCGTGCTCTGTGGCGTTGTCTTTTTCCAGATCTACAGGGCGTCTCCGTTCCGAACCATGCGCCGTGACTACCAGACCAGCGTGTATGATGCCGCCACTACGCTGCGATCGCTGCCCAGTTGCGCGCGGCTTGCGGTGATTGGAGAAGGTCCTTTTCCGGAACACGGGGTGGGATGGGAGGAAGGAATTTACGCCAGCTATTTTTCAAGTTGCCGCATCGTGGCCTTTGCCGACCGCATTCCTCCTGATAGCAAAATGGACGCGCTACAGTCCGACCTGAGTGCCGTCCACCCGGACGGAATTCTTATTCTTCGCGGCAGAAATAACGAGGGATATCAGAACCTGATGAAAAAAATAATCGGCGCGAACCAGAAGACTCTGTCAAAACCCATCACCGATCCGGCAATCGGTGAAGTGGGACGGATATTGTGGAACTCCGATCCGTCCCCCGCACAGAATTAAAGACCACTTGGAGCGGCCCCAGCCAAACTGCCGCGCCAACACCAACTACGCGTGCTTGGGACGAAAATGCACGCAGTAGAAAAGCCCTATAAGAAACAACAGCGCCCCCCACCATACGTTCGCGTGCAAACTGAATAGAACGATGTTGGGAATCGCGGGAGGATTTATCATCTGGTAAACTCCCGCCCCGCAAATCAGCGCGCCATTGATCAGCAACGATAATCCAATAAAAAACCAGATCGAAATCATTTTTCTATTCTCCAACTACCAGAAGATGATGTTAAGCGCCACGAAGACCACCACCACCACCCCAGCCCAGAAAAGTGGCTTCTGATACCAGGACACACCTTCCACATGCGGGATCTTCGTCAGTCCCATCACTAATCCATCCAACTCCGTATCAGTTTTTGGCTTGGTCAGCATGCTCACTACCACAGTCACAATCACGCAGACCAGGAATGACCACAGCGCCTGGTACATGTCCTGCGCCATGGCTTTTGCGTACGGCGACAGTGCCACGTATCGCAATGCGGAGGGATCAACCTTCACCCATCCCCACATTCCAACCGAGGTGCAAGTCCCCAACAACAGGCCCCAAAAACCAGCCGGTCCCGTTGCCCGCTTCCATAACATTCCCAGCACAACGGTCCCGAACAAAGGCGCAATAAAGAAGCTGAACAACGCCTGAACGTAGTCCATGATGCTGGCGGAGTGCATGACCAGGTAAGCAGTGCCAATGCTGATCAACACGCCAATCACCGTGGTCCAGCGGCCCATGCTGACGTAATGCTTATCAGTGGCATTGCTATTCATCAAAGGCCGATAAATGTCATACGTCCACACCGTCGTGAATGCGCTCACATTGCCCGCCATGCCCGACATGAACCCGGCAATGAGCGCCGTAACGCCCAAACCAAGCAGACCCGGCCCGCAATAACGCGCCAGCATCAACGGTAGGACGTCGTTGTAGCTGTGCATGCCAGTCGCTGCCGCCTTCGCTTCGCCAACCAGATGGTATGGCAGCAAGCCAAGTCCAAGCAGCCCAGGCAGAATGACGATGAGCGGCACCATCATCTTCAATCCCGCTCCGATGATCGGCGCCATCTCCGCGCTGCGCAATATCTTTCGCGGCAAGAATGCGCTGCACCACCAGAAAGTCCGTGGTCCAGTAGCCCATCGAGATGACCGCGCCCAAGCCAAATACAATCCCCGTCCAGTGGATCCCCATGGGATTCGTATTGAAGTGGCCCAGACCCGACCAAAGGTGCATATATTCGGCCGACGCTCTTTGCGTCACCAGCACCTTCAAATGTCCCCAGCCGCCGGCTTCGTACAATCCCGAGAATCGGGATCAACAGCGCGCCCGCCCAGATCAAAAAGAACTGCAAGACTTCATTGAAGATCGCCGATCGCAATCCGCCCAACGTCACATAAATGGCGACGGTCAATGACGAAATCCAGATGCTGAAGTTCAGGTCCCATCCCAGCACGATCTGCATGACCTTGGCCATTGCGAACATGTTCACGCCGCTCATCAGCACGGTCATGAATGCGAAAGAAATCGCCGACAAGGCCCGCGCCGGCTCCCCGAAGCGCAACTTCAAATATCCCGGCACGGAGTGGGTCTTGGAGATGTAGTAGAACGGCATCATCACCAGAGCCAGGAACAGCATCGCCGGAATCGCGCCGATCCAGTACCAGTGCGTGGCCAGAATGCCGTATTGATAAGCCGAACCCGCCCAGCCCATCAGTTCCAGCGCGCCAAGGTTAGCGGAGAGGAAGCTCAGTCCCGCTACCCAGGCCGTCATCTCGCGGCCCGCCATGAAGAAGTCTTCGCCCGTGTTGGACCGGCCCTTCAGATAGAAGCCGATTGCCAGCACCAGCACGAAATAGAAAGCGATGATCACGCCATCAATCGGCGCCAGATGCACAAGCCGTGTTTCCGCGAACATTGCCATTAAGGGCATCATTGTTTTTGTCCTGGTGCTCCCGTTCCCTGTCCGTAATATGCGCTGCTTCCGTGCTTTCTCAAATAATGCTTATCGTGGAGATCGCTGCCAATGCTCTCCGCTTTTTCATTGATGCTCAATGTCAGATACGCCATCCGCGCTACGGCTTCCAATACCACCGCATTGTGCGCCGCGGTCCCCACATCCGGTCCCCAGACGAAGGCGCATGGTTCGCCACCAGCACGGCGGGAACCGCGGAATAGTCTATATGTTTGAAGGCCCGAGCGATAGCATTTCCTGTGTTCTTTTCGTATTCGCTCGTAATTTCCTCTTTGGGCATGGATTCGTCACCGGCACCGGCCCATGGAAGTAGTCCGCGTGCGTGGTGCCAAAAGCCGGAATCGGCTTCCGGGCCTGCGCCCACGCCGTCGCATATTCCGAATGCGTGTGCACCACCCCGCCAATTTTCGGGAACACTTTATAGAGAAGAACATGGGTTGGCAAATCCGAAGACGGCCGTAAATTCCCTTCTACGATCTTGCCTTCCAGATCGGTCACCACCAGGTGCTCCGGCTTCATTTCTTCATAGGGAACGCCGCTCGGCTTGATCACCACCAGCCCATCCGCGCGGGATATTCCGCTGGCATTGCCGAACGTATACAGCACCAGGCCGCGTCGCACAATCTCCAGGTTCGCTTCAAGCACTTGTTCCCGCAGACTGGTCAGCAGCATGGTTCCGGATCAGCTTCCTTCAAGAGTTTTTGGTTGAGTAGTTCTCCAGCCGTGTTTCTCTGGAGGCATTTCTCTGGAAACAAGGAAACTAGAGTACCTCTTCTTCTTTGTCAACAACCGTCCTCATCCCGCAGTCTGAAGGGCAGTTTTACCCCGCCCGCAGCTTCGAAACCGCCGGATACGATTCAGGCTCCACAAGCGTGTCCTCGGGCGGTTGTTTGCCTGACAAAAGCGCCCCAGCCAGCATCTCCAGCGCTCGCGACGTTAAAGGGTGGGTTATCACGGTTGCCTTCAACATTCCTTGATGCACGAAGTTCTGCCCTTTGGAAGGAAGCCCATCGCATCCGGTAAATGGCAACCGCAATAGCTTCTCCCGCTCCTGCATATTGTCGTGGTCCTCAATCGCCTTCCGCGCCCCAATCGCCATGGAGTCATTCTGGCACCCCACGACTTTTACGTTGAGTTCTTTAGAAGTCGGCAACCGCAACCACGACTTCATCGCCTGGTAGCCGCTGCCCTCGGTCCAATCGCCGCGAAGCGTTTTCACCGTGATGTCTTCGCGTTTGGTTTCCAGCATTCCAAGCCGCCGGTCCTGCGCCGTATCGCTCAATGATGGACCTTCCAGGTACAGAAGCGCGCCGTTTTGCGGGACCAGCGCGTTAAACTGCTCCCCCTGGATCTGGCCCACACCTCGGTTGTTCGTGCTCACGCTGAACATGGGGGCGGAATTCTTTCTCCGTAACGCCCCCAAATAGTCCACGTGCCGGTTTAGCACCACCCACCCGATTCCCGCAGCGGCCGCCGCCTGTGCCACCTGCGTCATTCCCGTTCCCACCGGCTCTACTACAATAGCGTCCGGATGCGAATCCTTCGCAGCCTGGATCACCTGAACCAGTTGCAGGCTCTGATTGACCCCGTCATTCTCCGCATAAATGATGTTGACGTCCATCCCGTACTTCCGGGCAGCCGTCATGGCCACCGCCGCCTGCTCCTGCTGAAAGTCGTTGTCTTCGGTGATAAGCGCCACAACAATGCGTAGTTTGTTCATATAGGGGCCCCGTTAGCAGTTCACCATTCTCGGTTTTTTTGTCCCGCCAAAGCAAACTATTCATCTCTCTCCTAATTACTTTGGTTGGACGCCAAACCGAAATATCGTAACCGTATGGTAATGCCCACCCGGCTTCAATTCCGTCGAAGGGAAGTTCGCGTGGTTCGGAGAATCCGGGAAATGCTGTGTTTCCAGGCAAAACGCTCCCCGATGGATATACGCCTTGCCGTCTTTTCCCTTAATGGTGCCGTCCAGGAAGTTACCTGTGTAGAACTGGACTCCCGGCTGGTCGGTCAGCACCTCCAACGTTCTTCCAGTCGCCGGATCAACCGCTTTGGCTGCCTCGGCGACTTTCCCGGTCTTATTGTCCAGCACCCAATTGTGGTCATAACCCTTGGCCCGTTTCAGCTGCTCGTTGTCATTGCCAATTCGCTCCCCAATCGCATGCGGCGTCCGGAAGTCAAAGGGCGTTCCCGCCACCGGAGGAATTTTTCCAGTCGGAATCAACGTTGCATCCACCGGAGTGTAGTGCGAGGCATTGATCTGCATGACATGCTTCAGGATGTCTCCATTTCCCTGGCCGCTCAAATTGAAATAAGAATGGTTGGTCAGGTTCAGCACTGTATCTTTGTCGGTGGTGGCAGAATACTCAATGCGCAAATCGTGGCCCATAAGCGTGTAGCGCACTATCGCCGTCAGGTTGCCGGGGAATCCTTCTTCGCCGTCCTTACTCACATAAGTAAGCTGCACGCCGTTCTCAATCGGCTTTGCCGTCCAAATCCTCTTGTCAAATCCCTGGGGCCCGCCATGCAATGTGTTCGGACCATCATTCGTCGGAAGCGTGTAAGTCTTGCCGTCAAGCGTGAAGTGCCCTTTGGCAATGCGGTTTCCATAGCGGCCGATCAATGCCCCGAAAAACGGCTCATCCGTCAAATATCCATCCACGGAGTCAAACCCCAGCACCACATCGTCCATGTGCTTACTGCGGTCCGGAGTACGCAGCGAAACAATCCTACCCCCGTAGGTCGTAATCCGCGCCTCAATGTTGTCACCTGCGAGCGTGTACACTTCGACGGGAGTTCCGTCGGGCATTTTGCCGAAAGAGTCTTTGGTCACTTTTGTCTTCGCTTCCATATTGATTGTGCACAGAACCAGCGCCAGAACACCGATTCCCGTGGAAACTATCCTCCGTGCGAACATTGTTCCTTCCTTTCGTGGAAAAATCCACCTCCCGGCCTGTTCCACAAACCCAAGCCGAAAGCGACTGCGAATTGTACTCCAAATGTCATTCAACTTACTCAGCCATCTAAAATCTGGTCGTGATGCAGATTGCCAGAATGATTTGTATCAGGGCAGCGCCTTCAGGCCTGCCACATGAGCTCGCAAGATGACCGCGTTCAGGCGCCGGGGGCTAAGCCCTTCCAATTTTTGCGCGTCCACGATATGGCCAACGCTATGTCCCGATCGAACTACTTTCATCGCAAACTGTACCACTCCTAAAACCTCAGCAAAACTTCCGCTTTCCATTCATCACCAGCTAATCCTTAGCAGAGATAGTCCCTCCTGCGGCAAATCAAACTTGAGCGTGACCGCGCCATCGCGAATGTTCGTCCATGCGGGCGAACTCAGCAGTTGCAACTGCCCCGCCTCCTCCAGTTTTGTCAACTGATCTTCAGAAGGCGACTGCGGAGATCCCATTCCCAGCCACGCGGTATAAGCATTGCTGTGCGTATCGTCCACGCGAAAATGTTCCACTAGCGCCCGGTCCACTTCCGCGGCGACCCCCGTCAAATTGAGCACAACCGGCGTCGCTCCACTGGTCCCCGCTTCATCGTGATAATTCCATACCAGCACCGTGATCTGTCGCTGCTCCCGCGTCGCGACCGCGCTTACATCCTCCTGCCCGCCCACGCCTGATTTCAATATCTCGTCCGTCGGCACAGATCCGCTGCTTTTCACCTCCAACCGTGGCCCGTGCAAAAGTCCGAACATGCGAAAGCCATCTAATACCGGCTTATCAATTCCATTTGTAGCCAACGCCCGATGACCGGCAAAATAGGGCTGGCCTTCAAACTCAAACGCCCATGTGACCGCCCCTTGAAAATTGATCTGGTTCCGCGCTGCCAGCGCTTCAATCTGATGCAGAGTCTCAGCCGTATAAGCCGCATAAAGCGAACTGTTCCGGTATCCATCCTCCGGATGCGTTACCGGCGAACATGCGGCGCAACCTTCCGGGTCCGATTCCCCGAGAATCACGGGCTTGTCCTTCCACTCGGGGAACGATTTCACAATCTCAAATCCCTGCTCTACCACTTCCAAGTGTCGGCGCAGTCCCATGATGATGTGTCCATCCTGAAATTTCGGCGCACCCTTGGGATGAAAGCTCACAAAGTCCAGCGGCGATCCCTGCTTTCCCGTCGCGTAGTTCTGCCCGTGCGCGCAATGCTCCAGAAAGGCCCGCAAGAATTCCACCGCGTTCGGACTTCCCGGGCCGGTCGCATCCGGTCCTCCCACATGCGCCTCGGGCAACGCCCGCTTCACCGCATCCGACGAGTAGTCGTAGAGCTTGAAATATTCCTCACGCGTGCCCTTCCAATAAGGAATATCGGGTTCGTTCCAGACCTCAAACAGCCAACTCCGCACCTCTGCGTCCCCGTAGCGTTCGCGCAGATGTTTTGTGAATTGGAATACCAACTCCGCCCACTTTCCATAATCTTTTGGCGGATAAGCCCAGCCCGTAAAAATTGAGCCCTGAGGAAAATTGTGCCGGTAAGGCTCAGGATGTACCGATAGCGCCTCCGGCATGAAGCCCAGTTCTATCAGCGGTTTGACGCCCGCTTCCTTATACGTGTCAAAGATGCGATCAATAATCTTCCAGTCATAAACCGGTTTCCCGTTGGCGTCTTCGGTATAAACATTCGTCGAGCCCCACTTTAAGGACCCAGTTCCGTCACCGCTGGTAAACAAATTGTGCGCGCGGATGTGCACCGGCACCGGGCTCAGCGCCACCAGTTCCTGCAGAAGCTTCTTGCCGTTAGGAGCATAGGTGTAGTTGGGTTCGTCGTAGCCGAAATAATTCCATATCGGCGGCTGCTCTCCGGTCTCATGATCTGCGCGGACATCAATATGCACAGCCGGAAGCTGCCCCGCGGCATCACGCACGGAAGGAATTGTCTGCGCGCAAAGGAATGTGCTCCAGACAAAGCAGGTAAACATCACGCCTGCGCGGGAATGCTTCCCTAAAAAACCACTCATCTTTCGACCTTGGCCCCTCGAACCGATTGTTGACTCGCCTCTGACCGATAAGTTCCAGCGAAAACATAGTAAACATTTTCCCGAAGCCGCGCACTATGCATTATCCCGTCGGCAAATCCGCCACTTATTTAGCAGCTTCAGTCACATGCAAAATCTGCCCCGCAGCCACGTGATGCAGCGTTTGCACAATTCCCGACGGCCAGTGGATCTCCACGGTTTCCGCCTCTTGGTCAGGCCCCAGCCCAAAATGCACCGGCCCATCGCTCGAAGAAGCGTAGCCAACGCTGGTCGTCATGTGATTGTATTGCGAGCCGCTCTTGCTCAACACTTTGATCCGGGCGCCAATCCCATCGCGGTTGCTCTTGGTCCCGCGCAAAGCGAGATCCAGCCAGTGGCCCGAATTCGCGCTGCGATTCATCCAGATTTCCGCATCCGCGCCCAACGCCGTCACCACTACGTCCACCCGTCCATCTCCATCCAGATCGCCAAAAGCGCACCCGCGATGCCGCGCCTCCGGCGAGGCCGTCAGTCCGGCCTGTTCCGTCAATGCCGCCCATTTGCCATCCCTGCCCAGGTTCCGAAAAACCGTGTTGTATTGGTCCACCGGCTGATTGGGCATGGAAATGGACTCCACATGCCCCCGTGACACGAACATGTCCTTCCATCCATCGTTATCAAAGTCATAAAACCCAGCCCCAAACCCTGCCATGGCGCGGCTCAAATCATGCATCCCACTCTCGGTGGTCACATCCTTAAAGCCGCTCTTGCCTCGCCCTTCAAAAAGCGGGAACGTCTGCAGGTTAAGAGCTACATATCCAATGTCTGGATATCCGTCGTTATTAAAATCACGGAAATCCAAACCCATCCCGGAAATAAAATTCCCGTCTTCAGTCAGCGCGACTCCCGCGTCAAACGCCACTTCCTCGAACTTATTTCCCAAATTGTGAAACAGCGAATTGTAGGAAGCGTCGTTGGTCACGAACAAATCGGGTTTGCCATCCAGATCATAATCCGCCATCCCCACGCCCATTCCCTTGCCCACATGCTGCCGGATGCCCCACTCACTCGAAGCGTCGCGGAATGTGCCGTCCCCGTTATTCAAAAAAAGCTGGTTGGGTTGACCCTTATAAAATTTCGGACTGCAATAGTCGTTGGTCTTGATTGCGCCGCAAAAAGGTTTGTCAGTGTAAGTCCACTGCATGTAGTTGACCACGAACAGATCCAGCAAGCCGTCATTGTTCACATCCACCCAGACCGCGGTAATCGCCCATAATGGTCCATACTCAGGATCCGGACGATTCAGGCTTCCATCCAGCCCCGACTTCACCGTAACGTTCGTGAAGGTGCCGTCTCCGTTGTTGTGGTAAAGAGTGCTATGGTGCAGCCCGGCGACAAACAAATCTGGATGCCCATCATTGTCATAGTCGCCCGCCGCCACTCCCATGTCGTAACCGGTGCCCGCAAGTCCGGCCGCATCGGTCACATCCGTAAACCCTCCGTTTCCATCGTTGCGGAACAAGCGGTCGCGATACTTAGGCGAATCTTTTTTTAAGGTCGCGATGTTCGCGCCATTGGTGAAAAAAATGTCCGGCCGTCCATCTCCGTTGTAATCGAAGACCGCAACGCCGCCCGGCATCGTCTCAGGCGCGTTCTTCGCCGGAGTTTCACTGTTTTCCAAATGAAAGTTTATTTTCTTCAGCTCAAACCGGATGGGGCTGGGAGCCTGCGCCGCGGGTAGCGCGAGGAATGAAGCGATCACAAACAGGAGAACGTACAACACGAACCGGAAAAACCCTAAAGACCGCATAGACAAAAAATACAGGGCCGCCAAATGTACCGCAAGCTACTCATTACGTCGCTCGCGCCGTCTCCACTGCCTTTTGCACTGCCAGCAACTCTTTCAACAACCCTCGCAATTTCGTGGACTCCAGCGCATTCGCGCCATCGGATTTCGCTTCCTTAGGATTGTCGTGGACCTCCATAAAGATTCCATCCACGCCAGCAGCCACCGCAGCCCGAGAAAGCACCGGAATAAATTCCGGCTGCCCGCCGCTGACCGCATGATCTCCGTCCCCCTGCGCCGCCGAAGGCAACTGCACGGAATGTGTAGCGTCAAACACCACCGGAGCAAACTTCCGCATAATCGGCAGCGAGCGCATGTCAACGACCAGATTGTTGTAGCCAAAACTCGCCCCGCGCTCAGTAACAAAAACCTTCTCATTCCCCGCCGACTTGCACTTTTCGACAATGTGCCGCATGTCCGCCGGCGCGACAAATTGTCCCTTCTTGATATTCACCACACGGTCCGTCATCGCTGCCGCTACTACCAAATCAGTCTGCCTGCAAAGAAAAGCCGGAATCTGCAGAATGTCCGCGACCTCCGCAACTTTCGCCACATCCGCGGTCTCGTGCACGTCGGTGAGCACCGGCACATGCACTTCGTCTTTCACTTTTTTCAGAATGCGCAAACCTTCCGCAAGTCCCGGGCCGCGAAAGCTGCGCAGCGATGTGCGGTTCGCCTTGTCGTAAGAAGCCTTAAAAATAAAAGGAACGTTCAACGCGCGAGTAATGCCCTTGATGACCTCGGCCATAAAGAGCGCATGCTTTTCGCTCTCAATCACGCACGGGCCAGCGATCAAAAACAGATTGCCGGAACCGATGCGGACATTATCAATTTGGAAGGATGTGCTCACTCACACTCCAACAAGACAACCACAGAAGCCAGTGAGATCACAGAAAAATCAGCCTTACTCTGTGCTCCTCCGTGACCTCTGTGGTAAAAACAAAAACTACCGTTTGCCTACACCCTGCGGCCGGTGAAACATCTCAATCTCCGCCGCCGCTTTGTCAGACCGCCGTTTCAACCCGTTCTCATACGCCGCCCCAACAAACGTCTTGAACAGCGGATGCGGCTCCAGCGGCTTTGACTTGAACTCCGGATGAAACTGGCAGCCAATGAAATGCGGATGGTCCGGCATCTCCACCATCTCCACATAAGTCCCGTCCGGCGTCGACCCGGAAATCCGCAGCCCAGCCGCCGTCAGCATCTCTTCATACTCTCGATTGAACTCATAACGATGCCGGTGCCGCTCGCTGATCTCAGTCTGTCCCGTAAATCCGCGCCGCCAAAGTATCCGGCTCAATCTTGCAAGGCCACGCCCCCAGCCGCATCGTCCCGCCCAGCTCCTCCACGCCCCGCAACTCGCGCAATTTATAAATCACCCGATGCGTGCGTCGCCGGATCGAACTCGCTCGAATTCGCCTCCTCCAGCCCACACACGTTCCGTGCAAACTCAATGCACGCCGTCTGCATTCCCAGACAAATCCCAAAATACGGAACTTTGTTCTCCCGCGCATACCGGATCGCCATGCAGCATCCCTTCAATCCCGCGCTTGCCAAATCCGCCCGGCACCAGAATTCCGTCATAATCCCTCAAGTTGCTCCTCGTACGCTCTGCTCGCCAGCTTCCAGCCCCTCAGCCTCAATCCAGTTCACCCGCAACTTCAGATTGTGCGCCAGCGCCCCATGCACCAGCGCTTCCTTCAGCGATTTGTAGGAGTCTTCATACTCCACATACTTGCCAACGATCCCAATCCTCACCTCCGTCCTTCGGGTTGTAAACGCGATGAACAATGTCCTCCCACTTGGCAAGGTCGCGGTCCTTCGCCTCCATGTGCAGATATTTCAGCACCAGCGCGTCCACGCCTTCATTGGCGAAATACCAGCGGCACTTCGTAAATCGAAGCACATCCTTGGCAGTGATCACCGCCTCTTCCTCAACGTTGCAGAACAGCGCAATCTTCGACTTGATGTCTTTCGCCAGGAACCGATCGGTGCGGCACAGCAACATATCCGGCTGAATCCCGATGCTGAGCAATTCCTTCACCGAGTGCTGCGTCGGCTTGGTCTTCAACTCCTGCGCCGCCGCAATAAACGGCACCAGCGTCACATGCACAAATACCGTATTCTCGCGCCCCAATTCCTGCCGCATCTGCCGGATCGCTTCCATAAACGGCAGCGACTCGATATCGCCCACCGTCCCGCCAATCTCCACGATCGCGACATCCACTTCCTGCGCCGACCTTCCTCATCGCGCTTTAATTTCGTTGGTGACGTGCGGAATCACCTGCACCGTCTTGCCCAGATAATCGCCCGCGCCGCTCCTTCGCGATGATCTGCTCGTAGATCCGTCCGGTCGTCCAGTTATTGTCGCGAGAAAGTTTGGCGTGCGTGAAGCGCTCGTAGTGCCCCAGATCAAGGTCAGTCTCCGCTCCGTCGTCCGTCACGAAAACCTCGCCGTGCTGAAACGGCGACATCGTTCCCGGATCCACATTCAGATAAGGGTCGAACTTCATCATGTTGACCTTCAGTCCACGGCTCTCCAGCAGGCAGCCAATGGAGGCCGCCGCCAGCCCCTTGCCCAATGAAGACACAACTCCGCCCGTTACAAAGATGTACTTTGCCGACATCGCTTCCTCGCTCTTAAATTGTTTTGGAAATTTGTGCAGGCTGGGGTGCACAATCAATTATGGCAGAAAATATTGTGGAACGGAACAAGATTCAATAATGGTTCGTGGTGCAATTCGCGGTTAGCCGACGATTCGGCCACTGGTGTAAATTCTTTGTGGACGGCATCAGGTAAACTCGTCGCCGTCCTTGAGAGGACTGCTGGAGATGGGTTGGCGAAAGGACTTCAATGCGTGGCTGACACGTAAGCTCGGCTGGTACGGAGCCTTCATGGCGACCGCAGTCTGCCTTGTTATCCTTACCTGCGGGATCGCAGCGCTCGCACTGCAGGCCGGACCGCGCGAACTTTTCGTACCAGGGTTGCTGGCAATTGCCATGTCTGCAGCCGCCGGGCCATTCTTCTGGGTAGCAAATAAAGAACCAGGCCGCATCCACATCCGCCCAGCCCTAGCGGGAATGGCAATAGTTATGTTGTGCGGGTCTCTGACACTCTTCTATTCAGCCCTGCGTTTGAGGCTTATTGGAGCGGAGACATTTCATGGATACGTGGTGACCATCGCCGTCGCTGCACCTTTCCTCATGGTCATCGCCTACTTCACGATTCGCTTCAAACTCAAGGGCAAGAAGGAATTGGTTTAGAAGTTAGCCAGTTCCTCGCTCTGCGCTTCTGTTATTCCTGCAATATCATTTGCGCCGAGTCTTCGGCGGGCAGCGATTAGGGTGAGTGACCGGCTTTCCGGAACTGCACCATTATCCAATAATTACTTGAATCGTGTAGATCCAAGCTTATTGCGACGCGCCATTCGCTGAAGTAAGACTCCGCACTCCATATCGCGCCATCGCCAGGTCCACAATCTCGCCGATCAATTGTGTATACGATCGTCCCGACGCCTTCGCCGCCATCGCAAACTCATGCTTGCTCGAGAGCCAAGGGTTCGGATTCGCCTCAATCACATAAACCTCGCCCTTCGCCGTAATCCGCAAATCAATCCGTCCATAATCGCGCAGCTTAACCGCGCGATATGCCGCCAACGCCGTTTCCTTCACCTTCTCTGTCAATTTTTCGTCAAGGCCTTCCACCACCGCAGATTTCGTCAGCCGATAGCCTTCCGTTTCCTTCTCGAACTTCACGTCGTAGCTGGCGATCTTCGGAGTCCCCTTTGGAAGCTTCGACAAATCAAGCTCGACTAAAGGCAACGCCTGCGCCGCTTCATAACTTCCAAGGATCGCCACATACATCTCGCGCCCTTCAATGTATTCCTCAATCAGCGCCGGCGAATCGAATTCATCCTGAATGTATTCCACGCGCTCCATGAGTTCTTTCACGCTGTCGACGACCGATTCCGCGTCAATCCCAATGGAACCGTCTTCCCAAACCGGTTTCACGATGAGCGGAAAAGTGATGTCGTGCGCATGATCAATTTTCCCGCGATAAGCCGTCGCGAAAAACGGCGTGCGTATATTGTGAAAAGCAAATAATTTTTTGGCGATGATCTTGTCCTGGGCCAGGAAAGTGGCGTGCGGCCCCGCGCCCGTAAAGCGCATGCCGATCAAATCCATGTAGGCGGCCACGTTCATTTCCTTAGTGTCGTCGCCGGCAAATGATTCCGTGAGATTGAAGACTAAATCCGCCCCGCACTTGGAAAGTGCAGAAAGGCATGGGGGCGTTCCGTCCAGCACCTGATAAAAAGGCTGGTGGTCCAGCTTTTCGAGAGCTTCAAAAATTTCTTCGCGGTCTTCCTTTTCTTTGCGTTCTTTCCTTACCTTCTTGGCTTTTCGGCGCGGCTTTTTCTCGCTGGCGGAAGATTCCTCGACCTCTGGAGCAGCGACTTCCGCCTCGCCCCAAACATCGTAAAGAATTCCGACCTTTAGCTTCGCCTCTGTCATGACAAAATAAACTTTCCCCGCGCCATGTAATTCGCCGCCAGCGCCGTGGCATACACCGCCACATTAGTTAGATGCTCAGAAGTCCGCTGCGTGTCAGCATACAGCCGCAGTTCGCCCGCCCGTTTTTCAATCGCTTCCGCCAATCGCCTCACCAACGGTCTTTGCACTCCCGTCCAATAAGCAATCTTATCAACCACGGTCTTCCGGTTCAGCCGTAAAAATTCCTGCGCCGGCTTTACCGATTTCCTCCGTCGCGATGCGTCAAAAATATTCCGCAGGTCCGTGTCCAGCGCCAGATCAATCATGGGAATTTCTTCCGACGACTTCTGATAAAACTCGCCCACTGTCGCTTCCATTTCGTCCACGGTTACATCCGGCACACCACGCTTCCGCGCCGGGTCGGCATTTCCCAACTCTCGCGCGATCCGCTCCATATAGCGTAACTTCGTCATCGCTCCCCAGCCGCGATATTTCGTCTTCCAGCCAGAGCGCGGCGTCAGCCACACCGCAAACGTCTCCGCAAAATCTTCGTCCGGATGTTTTTGCGCATACCATCCCGCCATGTGCCGAACATATTCTTTCGAGAACGGCACCGGACGATAATGATCGCGGTATGGCCGCCGGAAGGAACCAAAAAGCTGCTTCCACTCCGGCGTCCGGTGCAGGCGATAAGCATAGTTGAACGCGTGCCCGGCTTCGTGCCGCAAAAACATCATGACCTCGCGGCCCGTCTCCAGATCGTTCATCTCTTCTTCCAGCCGCGACAATTCCGCGCTCGCCAGATAAAAAGGAATCCCAATCACCGGCTCGCCCGAAGGGCATCCCCACTCATCTGTCAAATAGCAATTGGGACGAAACTTGAGCAGCTTTTTCTGCTCCAGCTCGGCATACAGCCGGTCCACATATTTCTGCAGGGGAGAACCTTCAATCTTCAACTTCAAATCGCGGATGGGCGTGCTCAGCAGGTCTTTTTCTTGATTCTGGTTCTGGTCCTGCTGCTGGTCTTGACCTTTGTCCCGCGCCTGCGCGCCATCTTTTAATTGTTCAGTATCGCTCACGGATGCGTCAGAATTGCTCAGCTCGATCTGGCGATGCATGGGGAGAGGAAGTCACTCGGATACAGAACCTATAGTTTACATGCGAAGGGTACATGTACAGAAGGTCACCATCGGGCAGCGGCTTTTAGTAACGATTTCGCGCCCAAGACTCGCGCCCGGAGCCGACGGCGACCAGACACTTCGTATCAGGATATGGCTTCAGCCATATCGTTAAGCTGCCAACGATGACCGGCTTTAGCCGCTGATTGATCTCGAATCCGGAATCTAGCGCCAGGGTTCGTATCAGGATATGGCTTTAGCCATATCGCTACACGCCACAACCCCGACCGGCTTCAGCCGCTGCGGCGGCGCGTCAACCTCAAACCCGCGCCGCGCGGATGAATACAAATATTCTTCCGGCGTTCTAACCAAACATCTTTCCACGGGATTGTTCCAAATGTAATCTCGAGCCTTTGCATAATGTTGACTATCTAACACTCTCACCTCAGAAAAACCCTTCTGCCAGAACGGCGCCCTTGTACCAAGCTCCTTTCCCGCTCGAAAGGCAAATCCACCCTTGATGAATTGAACCGCTCTTTCAATGGACATGCCGCTTTCAACAGTGAGCAGCAGGTGAAAATGATCGGGCATCACAACCCATTCATGCAGCCTGAACTTTCCCTGCGCGCGATAGTAATAAAGAACCTCGACGAACAACCCGGCAGAACGGTCAGATTGCAGCAGTTGGCGTTTGTCGTGGGTTGACGAAGTCACGAAAAACGTACGGGAATTTGAAACGATCTTTGTAGCATTTGCATGCCGCGAAGGAGTTGCCATTCGAGCAATATAGGATGCGACGCGCCCGCTGTATGTGATGGCCGTCACAATATCAATCTGCAAAACTTCGAACCAAATCCAGCGCCTAAAGGCAACTCATTGTAATCGCCCTTGCGGCAGGCCTGAAGGCCTGCCCTGATACAAACCAAAAGCCTGCTCCTGCCCCATCCGGTCGCTCTTTCGTATCAGGATATGGCAGCCATATCGCGGAAGCCAAGCCCTTGGGTCAGTTTTAGCCGCGGGCATTTAGTGTCAGACTTCGTATCAGGATATGGCTTCAGCCATATCGCCCAAAGCACAACATTAACCGGCTTTAGCCGCTGAGGTGCTGCACGTCGAGTTCAACACTAATACAGAGCCTCGAACCAATACGAGACGACGCCATTCGTTTCAGCGTTCGACCGTTTCGTATCAGGATATGGCTTCAGCCATATCGCCCAAAGCACAACTTAGACCGGCTTCAGCCGCTGAGGTATAGTCTTGAATCAGCCACCCCATGCTCATCTCCCTCTTCATCACCTGCTACAACGACACTCTCTTCCCCGAGACGGGAAAAGCCGTCGTCGCCGTCCTCGAACGCCTGGGCCACTCCGTCGAGTTCCGCGAAGCACAAACCTGCTGCGGACAAATGCACTACAACACCGGCTACCAAAAAGAAGCCTTCCCGCTCATGCGCCATTTTCTCGAAGTCTTCCGCGGCGCGGAGATCATCTGCATCCCCTCCGCCTCCTGCGTAGCCATGATCCGTGAACATTACCCCATCATGGCTGCGGACTCCGCCGACCCTGAACTCATCCGCAGAGTAAACGACCTTCTCGCGCGCGTCTTTGAATTTACCGAGCTACTTGTAGACAAACTCGGCGTCACCGATGTCGGCGCGTTCTTCTCGCATCAGGTCACTTTCCATACTTCCTGCCACTCGCTGCGCTCGCTCCATGTGGGTGATAAGCCATTACGACTGCTGAAAAATGTCCGCGGATTGACCCTCACCGAACTGCCCGACGCGGACCAATGCTGCGGCTTCGGCGGCACATTCGCCATCAAGAATGCCCCTGTTTCCTCGGCCATGCTCTCCGACAAAATCGGCTGCATCTTAAAAACCAACGCGGAAGTCTGCGCCGCGGGCGATAACTCCTGCCTCATGCACATTGATGGCGGCCTTACCCGCCAAAAAGCAGCCGTAAAGTGCATGCACATCGCTGAAATCCTCGCTGCCACTGAACCTGCGAACGACCCGGGGAACGATCAATGACGGTTCGCGTCGGCAACGCGGCCCAGGCTCCCGATTTTCCCGAGGCCGCAAAAAAGCAATTAGCCAACGCGCAAATGCGCCACAACGTCCGCCACGCCACCGACGTCATCCGCGCCAAACGAAATCGCGTCGCTGCTGAAATGCCGGACTGGGAAGCCCTTCGCGAATCCGCGCGGCAAATCAAAGCGCACACCTTGCGCCATCTCGACTTTTATTTAGAGCAATTCGAAAAAGCCTGCACGGCCGCCGGCGGCCATGTCCACTGGGCCAAAGACGCCGACGAAGCCAACGCCATCATCACCGCCATCATCGGTTCCCACGATGAAAAAGAAGTCATCAAGATTAAAACGATGACTTCCGACGAAATCCGCCTCAACCCCGCCCTCGAAGCCGCAGGCATCACTCCCTATGAAACCGATTTAGCCGACCTCATCGTGCAACTCGGCAATGACCAGCCTTCGCACATCGTCGTGCCCGCGCTACATCGCAATAAAACAGAAATCCGCCAGCTGTTTCTCGAAAAGATGAAACTGGAAACTCTAGGCGACCAGCCTGAAGACCTCACCGAAGCCGCCCGCCGTTACCTTCGCGAAAAATTTCTTCGCGTTAAAGTCAGCATTGGCGGCGCGAACTTCGCCATCGCCGAAACCGGCTCCGTCTGCGTGGTCGAATCCGAGGGCAACGGACGAATGTGCCTCACCCTGCCGCAAGTTTTCATCAGCCTCGTCGGCATCGAAAAAATCATCCCAAAATTTTCCGACCTTGAAGTCTTTCTGCAATTGCTTCCCCGCTCCGCGACCGGCGAGCGCATGAACCCTTACAACTCCATCTGGACGGGCGTTTCTTCCAACGACGGCCCCAAAGAATTCCACGTTGTCTTGCTCGACAATGGCCGCTCTGAAATTCTCGCGGACGAAAAAACCCGGCAAACTTTGCAATGCATTCGCTGCGCCGCCTGCCTGAACGTCTGCCCGGTCTACCGTCAAACTGGAGGCCATGCCTATGGCTCAATCTACAGCGGCCCGATCGGCGCCATCGTCACCCCGCAGTTGCAATCCATGCAACACTCGCAATCACTGCCCTACGCATCCTCTCTATGCGGCGCTTGCTATGACGCCTGCCCGGTCAAAATCAATATTCCAGAAGTCCTGATTCAACTCCGCGCCAGAGTCGTCGCCGCAGGAAAGGCGCCAACAAGCGAAAAAATAGCCATGAAGACCGCCTCCTTCGCGCTTGCCAGTTCACACCGTCTCGCCGCCGCGCAAAAATTGGTTCGCATCGCGCAGTGGCCGCTCGTACACGGCGGCACAATCAGCAAACTTCCGGGCTTTCTCGCAGGATGGTCTGAAACCAGAAATATGCGCCCCGTCCCCGCAGAATCATTCCGTGAATGGTGGAAGACCCGCCGCAAAGGCCAGCACTCATGACCCCATCAAGAACAGAAATTCTGGAAAAGGTCCGTCGCAGCCTCGGAGCGCCGCCTGACCAGCGTAAAGAAGACGTCTTAACGGAAGATCGAATAACGAAAGATCGAATCACGGAAGACTACGCGGCAATCGCTCGCGACTACAACCACTCCGGGGATCTCGGCCTTCAATCCCGCCTCGACCTATTCGCCGAACGCCTCCGCGACTACGGTGCTGGAGTTCATCGCTGCTCGACCGACGACCTTTCCTCCACAATCGCCAAGGTTTGCGCCAGCCGCCAAATCCATCGCATCCTGGTTCCCTCGGGAATTCCGCCATCATGGCTTACGGACACGGACGTCGAATTCGTGTCCGACGGCAATGTCTTAACCTACGACGCAATGGACAAACTCGAAGGAGTGCTAACGGCCTGCACCGCCGCCATCGCGCTCACCGGAACCATCCTCCTGCGCCACTCGCCAAACGAAGGACGCCGCGCGATCACCCTGATTCCCGACTACCACCTCTGCGTACTATTCGAAAGCCAGGTAGTTGAAACCGTCCCCGAAGCGATCCGCCAAATGGAACCATTCAAGACTCTGCCGATCACCACAATCTCCGGCCCCTCCGCCACCTCTGACATCGAAATGACCCGAATCAAAGGCGTCCACGGCCCCAGGACCCTGGACGTGATACTCGCGAAAGGTCAGTCCTAACAAAAATAGCGCCTGCATCCATCGCAGGCGCTTCGTGGCAGTCGCGCACTTCTTATTTTCTGGTGCCGCTATTTCTGCATCGCACTATTTTCCACGCCCGTCCCCGTGCTGATCTTTTCCGCCGCCTTCAAGTGGTCTTGCAGCGTCGGTAGCGTGCTGGAAGCAAATTCCTTCACTTGAGGATCCTGGCCTGAGCGGCTTTCATGTTGAAATTTCGCAATGTCCATCTTGTGGTCCTTCAGCATGTCCGCCATATACTCCTTGTCGAACTGCTCGCCCGATAGTTTCGACAAACGCTCTTTGGTCGCGCGGTCCCTGGCCGAAGGCTCTTGCGGCAGTGTAACGCCCTTGCTCGACGCCAATTCTTTCAACTTGTCATTGGCTTGGCTGTGGTCGTTCACCATGCGTTGACCAAACTGTTTCACCGCGTCACTGGACGCCTTTTCTGTTGCCAGTTGTCCCAATTGGACCTCTGCGATGCCGCCTTGGGCTGCTTCGTTCACGAATTTCTGGTCCGCCGCCGACAAGTCCTTGGACTGCGCCATGGCCACCAAACCAAAAACTCCTACCAATCCAGCAATATCTGCATTTTCGCTTCATTGGGCCGTGGATTGCTTAGTCGAGCTGAAATGCTGAGCCCAATGGCTTTAATAAACGCCAAACGGGCGAGAATTGAGTACGGGAACGATTAGCCAGCGGAATAACCAAATCGCGGCGCGCTCAACACCACAACAGTTTGCCGCCTTCTTTGGCAGTACTGTCTTCGAGCAGGGTCAAATAATGGAGCGCTTCCTGGAGTTGCTTTCCTTCTCCCTCGCAAATGGATCGGTCAAGATCCAACTCCGTCGCCCGGTCCTGAATGGCTTGGCGAGCGCTGGTCACAGCTTCCAGCAGATTCTTCTCATCGGCGTTGAGCATCGCCGTGCAGTAGGCCCTGTACCACGTATATCCCAAAGCTGGATAACCCATAAAATCCTCCAGTTTCAAGCCAAATTGAATGCTGTATCTCTCTCTGGTGGCCCCTTTTGCCTGTACATCAATCCCCGAACTACCGCAAAACGCGACGTCCCCCCTCAAGCTTCGCAAGGTGCCGCGACTCTTGCCAGTTAACCCGCATTTCGGGGCTCGGGCAATACTGTCTTTACTGTAATCCGTGGCTAATATTCACGGAAACGGAGTAAACAAGGGGCTCAAAAGAAGTCGCCGCCCGCCAATCTCAACACTTACTTAATAGTGCAAGGAGCGGGTGGGCCGTTTCATCGCCCGAAAGATATCGGGCGAAAAATTCCACAGGTCTGGGCAGAAACCGCCCGCATGCGATTGCAGGTAGTTCGATCAAGGGTGCCGGGCGGCTATTCCCTGTCCGATTTTCTGAAACTAAAAGTATGCCGCCAGGTGACGATTTTCCCGCCTCTGTTCCTGGGTGGTTGATAAGAAATTCCAATATTTGGAATCGCCGGGCGATAATGGTTCAACCTTGGCGAATTACAATAACCACACTCAATTCTTAGCGGGAGTAAACCGGCATGCCTTCTGAATTGGTGCCCGGCGCGTCGACACACGCCCCGGTTTCGGGAGTGTTTCCCCACCTGATCTTCGTGCAGGGCGGCGATGAGCAGACTCTCACGCTCGACCACTCCCCATTCACCATCGGAAGAAAGCCGGACAAAGATCTGATGATCGCCGATCCACGCGTCTCCCGCGACCATGCCAGCATTCTTTCCGAAAATGGTGAGTTTGCTGTGGTTGACGAGGGCAGCAAGCATGGCACATTTGTAAATGGAAACCGTGTCCGGCGGGCGAACCTTAAAACCGGGGATCGGCTGGAATTTGGTGGTATGGGCGGGGTCTATGTCATTTTCAATCCCCGGAACAGCACCTTCAATCCCGCGCGAGAATTTCTCAGCCAGATTGCCGGACCACGCAACGTCCCCGCTGGAAA
Source organism: uncultured Acidobacteriota bacterium (assembly GCA_963831435.1). Lineage (GTDB taxonomy): Bacteria > Acidobacteriota > Terriglobia > Terriglobales > Acidobacteriaceae > JAICKN01. The sequence goes on along the minus strand of CAWHQK010000114.1, from coordinate 9,769 downwards.
CCTGGAAAAGCTCACTCTGTTTCTGGATGCAGCGCGCAAATTGAATACCAGCGGCATCCTCGACGAAATTCTGATTACCCTTCTCGATACCACGCTGAAGCTCACGGGCGCCGAGCGCGGCTACGTGTTCCTGAAGAATGATGCGGGGGCCTTCCGGCTGGCCGCGGGCCGAAACGCACAGGAAGCCGCGTTGTTGGACGATAAGACCATTTCCCATTCCATCCTGGAAGAGGCGCTGAACTCCAACTCCGAGTTTCTGGTCACCGACAGCAGCCACTCGCCGGAGTTGGCCGACCGGCAGAGCATTGTGACCTACGATCTGCGCACGGTGATCTGCATTCCTTTGCGACGGCAGCGGATACGCGAAGTCCGTTCCGCGCATGATGCCGCAGTTACTGAGGTGATCGGCGCGCTGTACGTAGACTCGCGTTATGCCTCCCATGACATTTCGCGCGTGGACCATGACATCCTGCGCACCATCGCTCACGAAGCGGCTTCGCTGGTGGAAAACGCGCGCCTTGTGGAAGCGGAAGAGGCGGCGAGGCGATATCAGCAGGAACTCTCGATTGCGGCATCCATTCAGCAGCAGTTGATGGCTGTAACCATCCCCGAAGTCTCGTTTGCAACGGTTGTGGGCAAGAATGTTTCCTGCAAACAGATTGGAGGAGACTTTTTCGATGTGGTGAACACCGAAGAAGGGCTGGCCATTGTGTTGGTGGATGTAAGCGGCAAGGGCGTTTCGGCTGCCCTGCTGGCTTCAACATTGCAGGGAATGATTTATTCGCACATGGTTGCCGGCATGCCCCTGCGCGAGATTGTGGGCGCGGTGAACCGTTTCCTTACCCGTAAACTTACCGGGGAAAAATACGCCACGCTGGTGCTGGCCCGGCTGCGCCGCGATGGTGAACTGGAATACGTAAACTGCGGCCACATTCCACCGCTTTTAATTTGCAACGGTGAGGTCATTCGGCCCTCGCACGGCAATCTTCCGGTGGGCTTGATCGGCGATGCGACCTTCGACAGCGATCGCAGTCAGCTACGGCCGGGCGACCGCCTGATTCTGGTCACGGATGGCGTCACCGAAGCGGAAAATGCCGAAGGCGAATTCTTTGAGAAGGATCGGCTGGAAGCAGTTGCGGGCCAACGTTCTGGGGTGGACGAGATTTTCTCCGCCCTTTCAGCCTTTTGTTGTGGCGTGCCTCTGAACGACGATTGCACCGTCGTGGAACTGAAGTATGTCAGTGAGCAGGTTTAGCGGGTCAATCCGGTTAGGTTAAGCACCATGATCCTGTCATTCCACCATAATCCTGTCATTCAGAGTCATCCTCGAGCCGCATTGACTCTGCCTACGGCTCCTGCCAATCGAGCGAGTACACGTCGTAGGTTCCGGCGTCGCGGAGCAGCAGCGGCGAATCATCCGGCGCGAGCGCCAGTGAGTCCCCGTAGCGACCCGTAAGAATGAAATTCTTCAGATCTACGATTTGCTCAACTTTGTGGTCGCTCAGGCGGACCTTGAGCACGGCCTCGCCGGTTGCGAATCGCCCCAAAACAACAAGGGAGTTTCCGTCCTTCGACCAGTTCGGCCAGCCGAACGTGACTGCTGTGGCAACTTGAACCCATTTCTGCGTTTGAAGGTCGAACATGAAGAGGGTCTTTGAATCCTTCGATAACGCAGGGATATAGCGGCCGTCGGGAGACCAGCGAGGTGAGAACATACCCTGCGAACCCGGGAGGGTCGAAACCTTGCCACTCTTCAAATCAAGGATGTGCACGGCTGATGCAGGGTCATTGGAATTACCGGCGAAGACGATCCTGCTTCCATCTGGCGACCAATTCGGGTCCTGTTGCGGAGTCAGATCCTCAGGCAACAGTTGCCGGGGAGTTCCGCCGTCGGCGGATACTTCATACATTCGGGACGGCTTGCCTACCGGCGTTTCCCAGAACAATATCTCTTTGCCATCGGGCGACCACCGGGGCACGAAGGCATAATCGGACGAGTAAGTCAGTTGCAGGGGATCGCTCCCGTCCGCTTTGCTGCGCCACAGAGCGCCATCGGGATAGGAAACATAGGCCGCCCATTGACCGTCCTTTGAAAAACTCGCGAATTCCGCTGAGATGCCTCCGAAAAAAGGTACGAACCCATGCGACTTCAAGTCGTAGCGCATCAACTGGCCGCGGGTCGTGGCGCCCACAACAAAAAGCTTTTTGCCATCTTGGCTGGGAACCGGATCGGCCAATGCCATTGGGCTGGAGGTTAACTGGACGGGTTTAGTTTCTGGGTGAAGCCAACTTCCTTTTCGCGGTGTGGCCCAAACCTGTTTTCTTGAGATGAATACGAAATACTTTCCGTCGGCTGTCCAACGGCCGCAACAGCCAGAAAATAAGCGATGCAAGTTCGTCCCATCCGCCGAGACTTCCCATGTCGAGGTAGTGTTATTGTTGGCGTCTGCCTCAGTAAATCGCAAATGGTTGCCATCCGGCGACCACATTAGATACTCAACAATGTCAGTATTGTTCAATGCAAGCAGCTTACGAGGTTCGCTGCCGTCCGCGTTCGCCATGTACAAGTTGCTCGGGTCGCTATAAGCCAGATGCTTGCCATCTGGGGACCAACTGCCGGCGTTGCCCACCAGATCGCCAAGCCGGCGCGGGGAACCACCCAGCAAGGGCACACTCCAGAGCGGCCCCATCGGAGGAATGCCCTTCCCATCCACTACTAGAAGTTCCGACCGGTCCGGCGACATGCCGCGAGGAAACATGTTCGTCGAAGATAAAATGGGTAATTTCTGTGGCTCGCCGCCCGAGACTGACATTTGGGCCATGCCCGTGTAATCGGTGGCGCCCCAATACAAGTAGAGCCGTGAGCCATCGGTCATGCCCAGGTTCTTCGGCTGGCCATCATGCGTAAGCTGGACGTAATTAGAGAGCACGGGCGTTGCCGGAGGCTGCATTCGAAAATAAACCAATATCGCAGCTGCAACGAGTACAACCACTAAAGCGACCCCGGCCAGCACGGCCCGCCTAGGATTCCCTTTCGGGATCAGTTGTGCATGAACGCCTGTGGCCGCGGTCATGCCCGAATCGGATAGGGCCTCAAGCGCAAAAGCAAGATCGGAAGCCGACTGAAAGCGTTGCTCCGGCGCTTTCTCCAGGCAACGCCGCGCCACCCGCTCCAGGCCCGGAGGAACAATCGGGGCAAGCTGTGAAATCGGCTCCGGCTCGTCGTTCAGGATCGCGCTCATCGTCTCTGCCGACGTCGGCCTGCGAAAGGTCTGCTTGCCGGTTACCGTTTCATGAAGAATCGTCCCGAAGGAAAATATGTCGGAGCGATGGTCCGCTGGTTTTCCCCGCACCTGCTCCGGAGACATATAACCGGCGGTCCCCACAACCATGCCAGGGTCGGTCCCCTGCGTGAGAGTGTTCATCTGTCCGCTGTCATCTTTTAGCGGCGTCAACTTTGCCAGGCCAAAATCGAGAATCTTTACCCGCCCGTCTTTTGTGAGGAAAAGGTTCTCCGGCTTCAGATCGCGATGGACAATCCCTTTGTCATGTGCCGCAGCCAGGCCGTGCGCGATCTGTACTTCGTAATCAATCGCTTTGCGCAGTGGTATCGGTCCACGCCGCAAACGCTCACGTAACGTTTCGCCTTCCAGCAACTCCGAAACCATATAAGACAGGCCGTCGTGAGTCGCCATCTGGTAGACCACAAGAATGTTGGGATGGTTTAACGCCGCCGCGGCTCGCGCTTCCTGCTCGAAACGCCGCAAGCGGTCGGGATCGGATGTAAGAGATTCGGGAAGGACCTTGATCGCGACTTCCCGGTCGAGCCTGGTATCGTACGCCCGATATACTTCGCCCATTCCCCCCGCGCCAAGCGGTGAGCGAATTTCATATTGTCCAAGAATCGTTTTCGGGGCCAGCGTCATGGGAGAAAATGAATTATACCTTTGCGGACAGCGGTCCTTGCCCCCGAATGTTTTTTCTCAGCATTTCGTTTCTAGAACAATCATTGAACGCGAGGCGAAACTGCTACACGTCCTTTGTGGATGAAGGGCGCAAACGCCTACTAGGAATCATGGCGGCCATCATGGCAGCGCGCCAGTTCCGAACGCCGGAAGATTTGTTTGGTACGCCGCCGAGCAAATGGAATCACCGGCGCTTCGGTTCAATGAGCAGAACTGATCCCGTTGCGGGTTGATCGGGAATGGCCCTCCAAAAGGTAACGGGTTCGCCCGCAGGGTATCCGCACCGAACCCTGGGAGTGAAACACCTTATACAGAACAAACAAAGTACCAATTCGTCAACCAGGCTTTACTGTGAAGCGGGTATTGCTCATAAGGTGCTTTCTTACATGTTCATGCTGTGGCCTTTTCTCGCGATGAGCAACGTATCGCCGACCTTTGCGCCAAAGTCGTCGCTACTCGGGATTCCCTGAGTTCGAGATTGTCTTGGATGAGCTGAGAACGGCAATCCACTCACATATTGAAAGATCGCGCGAGACAGCGTTAAACGTCGCGCTTCTCGTAAGGTGCAGCAAATCGAATGCCGCCTGAAAGACCTGGCTAGCCATGCCCAAGCTCGGGTGGCAGAGCCATAAGGGTGAAAGAAGCTTGTACTTGTCATCTCCTTTGGCCGTGAGCAACTAGGAATGTTTTGCACGGCGGAGTTCACTTAGACGATTCTCTTTTTCTTCCAGCAGACGACTTATTTCCCTCATCAATTGGAGCAGTTTGTCACGGTCTTGCTCAACTGCCGCCTGCTCACAGAGTTGCAACCATCGCTCTTTGGCATCGCCCTGCACGGGAATTCATAAATGCACAAATGCGGCCAAACTGGCATGGGGAAAACTGTATTTTCTGAATATGAAACTCTAGAGACGAACGGGCTATGCAAAGGTAACCGGCAATGGCCGCCCAAAAGATAAGACAAAAACTTTACTTTCTTAATCCGAAACGGGAGTAACCTTAAGTCGTGGCAGCCTTCCCAACCCGATACATGATCCTAAGCCAGGTTCGCCATATTGCACGGACCCAATTGTAAGTCTTGCCATGATCTTCGTCTGGCCCAACAACAGATACAGAACAATCAGCCGATAACCCCGCCTAGAAGCTAACTCGCGGGCTTCCTTCCTCAAGAAACTGCGCCCGCACTTCACCCGCACTTAATACAGACCATCAAAATGTGCTCTATGTGAAGACCGACAGTATGATCGAGCGCTTTCCATCCTTCATAAGCAAGTAGATCAGCAATTCAACGGCACCAAAGTTAGTAGCCGGTATTTATGCTGGCAAAAATCTGGCGGAGAGAGTGGGATTCGAAACCAGCTCATAACGTAGTTTCAATAACATAGAGAACACGGCGGCACACGGTAAAAGCGATGGAAGACAGTGGTAAGCAGTGCTAACGGATCACAAACGGATCACGGCTCAGTGATCACTCGAAAGCGCCAACAATGGTGGCCGGAACATTGACGTTCTACCGTGTCATTCCCTGTCGAGGGAAACCCAATCTGTATGGCCTGCGTCGGAGTCAGAGTTCCGAATGGCGACGACTCAGGACTTAGTGGTCGGAGAGCGCGGAACACATTAGGCGAATTCTCTTCTCGCCACTAATGATCGGCACGACGATCCCGCACTACCGCCTCCTTGCGAAAACTGGGTGCAGGTGGCACGGGGTTGCCTACCAAGCCTAAGACATCGACGTCGCGGCTTCGTTGCTATTAAGTTCCTGCCCGATGATCGAAAACAACTTTCTTGTCTTTCACAATGCAAAGTACGGTACGATTCCAGCGGCATCGCGTCTGGACCGTCAATGTCTATTCTACGAGCAACGGCTGATGGGGCCGCTCATTGGTCAAAGGACTATATTGAGCATCTCCGGGCGGTTCACTTTGTTCTAATCGTCTCAGCCGTGACCGGCATCGCTGTCAGCCGAGCGCCCTCCACTCCTCAGTTGCAATCAGCTCAACACCAGGTTCGAACAATCATAAAGTTCGTGAATAGGCAGATCGCAGAGTCGCCACATGCCGCTCAGTGCCCCGAATGCGCCGACGCTCAGGCCGCAGCAGCCAGGGTCGCCGAGGCTAGAGTCGCGGAGGGGCTGCCTACAGAGCTCGGTCCGAAGCAGCAGGGGCCATCCCAGGCCGCGGAGTTAGACAGGCCCGAGGACATGACAAATAGCAACGATTGGCTTGTGTTCACGTATCGAGGGAAGAACTACTTCGCGTCTGAGCCCGACATGTACACCGTTGTTCAGACCTGCTCTCTTCCAGACAATAGAATTGATCAAACGGAGCGCGAATCCGAAGAAGAGTGGAGAATGAATTTCGTTTTGATCAAGACGCTCGATGATTTTAGACGTATGTGGGACTCATTTCACTGCGGCAGAGTCACAAAATTCAATCCCGAGGACGTTTCCGCGACGCTTATGGTAGGAAATACGGACATACCGTTGAAACAACAAGAAGCGACAGGACGTGAGTTGATCAACAAGCGCTATGTCTATACGAACTTTACTCCGAGTGATGACACGGTCTCGGACGTTGAAACATTGAACGCGAAAAAGATGCAGTTTGTCGCGCTTCACACGACGAAGATAAATGAGAGGGGATCCTCTCTGTGCTCGATTCGTTGCAAGCGGAAGTCGGTGGTTCCACATGGCTGCCGACATCCTTCACGCTTTTGGTGCACGCAAGAGAACTTCGAATCATAGAAAACTCGAAAGACCTTATAGAGCAGGCGGTACCCGAATGGAAATGTCGTGATCAATTCTCAAGATGTTTTTACGATCTAGACCGGGTTGGGCGTGACAAGGGAGCATATTCACTCAAGGACCTGTCAGATTCACTCGATAGTGAGACAGCACGTAACGAACGACAATTTGAAGTATTCGGGATCAAATTTCCGACCGAGGAGCTGTCACGCTGGGGGATTGTTTCACTGATCGCTATTCTTGTGTACTTTTGTTTGCACTTGCGGGAACTCTCGCCCAAGATGACACCTACAGACGCCGGATTGGACGTCGCCTGGATTGGTCTTTATTCCTCGTGGTTCGCGTACAGCCTGCTATGGGTGTCAGTCCTGGTTGTACCGGGCATTGCGGTTATTTTGTTGGGGTTAGAAGGGGCTAGATTTCAGGGTCCACTGTCAGTAGCTGTGAGGACAAATGGGTGGAATTTATGCCTGCGGATTTGTCTGCCGAGTATCGCGTGCTACGTTGTCCGTCTTCTCCTGTCTGGCGGCCAGGAGATTGGCTTTGCTTGCGTCTCGCCAGAGGCTCCGCCGAAATGTAGGCATCAATATGTATCAGGGTTGGGAGCTTTATCTGATGGCTAGTGAGTGCTCCTTGGCTCCGATTACGACAGCCGGACCATAGGTCAATTCCCATTGTCGCATCTCATGCGAGTCCTATTCCGAGACTATGACCTTGCTCCTCTTCGGAGGGCCGTCCACTTCGCTGGCCAACCGGTTCGACCTTCGGCGCAGCCGAGCTCCTGTTCCACTTCGGTTGCTGTACGTTGCGAACTTTCGCGACTGAGACTACGGGAAAGCTTGCTTCCGTCATTTGTGTAGATGTGGGCGTCGTATTGAGCCCGCGAAACGGATACATACGCGAAGCGGTTGTTGACCAACAGCTCGCTTTTCTCGGTGTCCACGTGGATTAGCACTCGATCCGCGGTTTGCCCCTGGCTGCTGTGGCTGGTCACTGCGTAACCATAGTCAAGGTGCGGGTGCTCGCGGACGTTGAATCGGACTTCCTGGCCTGAGTCCATCCGGATTCTAAGGTCGCCGTTAGAGTTGACGTGTTCGACAGTGCCGAGATCACGATTAGCAACATGCAGTTCGCGGGATGGCGCGGTGAACTGAACGCGGTCTCCCTGTGAGAATTCGCGTTCGGCTTCGCGGTGTACCGAGACACCTGAGAGGCGTCGCGGATCGTAGGTTTGCAGAGTGCCCGCCTCGCGTTCGATCGTTAGCCGGTTCTCTTTCGCGTCCACGCCGGTGACCCGTGCGTATTCACCCGGCTTGATGCCCTCAGTTTTGCTGCCACGCGAGTATCGAAGCACGTCTCCAGGCTCGTATTGTCCGGCCCACTGCCGGTCTGCTCCCGTCATCTCCTGACGCGATTCCAGCACCCGGAGTTTGTGCTCGTCTTTGCTCACGTCTCCACGATTCTGCAGCTCGCGATGAATCAGCGAATTCAATTCGCGTCGCGATTCGTTATCGGGCGAGATAACCAGCGTTCCCTCTGGATTTCGTGAGTACTCGCGAGCTATCGAATTAAACCGTTCTTGGGGATTAACGATCTCGTGCACGCGGCCCTGCTGCTCGAGACTGCGCAATCCCTCCGTGAACATCGCCGCGCGCGAACTGCTCCACGGCATCCTTCAGAGCCGGGTCCTTCTGCCGCAAAATCTCGCCGAACTTGGCCGTCTCCATCCCCGCTTCCTGTAGCTGCTTGTATGGCCGGCCAGATTCCACCGCCTCATGTTGCCGCGTATCGCCCACCAAAAGAACGCGGTCGGATGTGTGCAGACGGTGAAAAAATTCGTTCATCTGTTTCGTGCTTGCAAGGCTCGATTCATCGATGACGAATAGCCGTTTCTGTCCTTCATTGGGTGCTTCATTTCGGAATGAGCTGGCGTTGCAATGTGTGCGACTCGATTCCTGATTCCCCCAGTTTGTGAGCGGCGCGCGATGTGGGAGCGAGTCCGATCACCTGGTACCCTTCGCGTTCTGCGGCCTCGCGGACAGCAGTCAACGAGGTAGTTTTGCCGGCGCCTGCTACCCCCTCAAGACCGATGATTTTGTCCTGAGTCGTCATAATCTGCTCTACAGCCGCGTCGTTGGCTTGTGCTCAGGTGTGTATGGTTCTGCTGGACAGACTGCCATGCTTCGGGACTTACCAAGGGACCGTGTTGGCCTTGGCCCTCTCGCATTTCAGTCACGTTGTCGCGTTCATACTGGATCATTCTTTCGGTAGTGAATGCGCGGGCTGGCGATTTGCTTTCGACTTCGATCAGATGGCCTGAGTCTATTCGCTTTTCGAATCTCTCTCGAACGTCTCTCGAAAGCTAGCTTCTCCCATTGAGCGCTTCATCGCATCTCGCATCAGGTCGCGCTCGTCGGTCACAGCATGCCTTTCGAGATTCTTGTCCTGGGCATAAGTCAGCGCCGACTCGAGGTGCTGGCGATTCGGAACATTCCTCTCTATTTCGTGGGAATGGGCCGCACGGATCACTTGTTCCGGTTGATTGCCAAATCGCTCAGCCATTTCCTTGATGCATCCTCTGCATTTCCGAGTGCGTGATGGCTGGCAACTTGTCGTCGCGGGTCTGGTGCGCTGCGATCTGCGCCGCACCAGCGCCTTTCGACACCCTGTTGTTCAAGGTAGGCCTGAATTTGTTGACTCTCTGGGGCTGGAGGCATCCATGTACTCGCGTGTATAGCCGGCGATTTCCGGCTGGCCGCTTTTGCCTCTTTCGATCTCGTAGCCCTGACCTTTGAGGCGGAGCGCTAGCTCCGACCGGTATATCGCAGTCGCGTACTGCTGAGATCGGTAGAGTTCATGCGGGTTGCAAGGCTCTGTCGCTTCGCCATTCTTGGTTTCAGTCAGATTGAAAAACACAACGTGAGTATGCAATTGCGGTGCCGCGTATCCATTCACTGGGCGGGCGCTGTCATGTTCGAAGCTGGTTGCGATCCATTTGCCAGTCGTTTCCGGCAGACGATTCCACCCATTCGCGCTTGAACGAACCTCTCCATTTCGT
>CAWHQK010000113.1:0-16035 GCA_963831435.1 uncultured Acidobacteriota bacterium | reverse complement strand
TGAGAATGCCCACGTAACCATCCGGTTGGTTCCCCGCCCTCTGCCGATTCAATGGCTGTTTTCCATTTGGCGCAAACAAAAAGAAACTCTCACGTTTGTGGGGCGATCTTGATGGGCAGCATGGTTTGAGACCTGGAACTGCTACGACACCGGTGGGTCACGCATAAGCACATACATACTTCTACTGAAGCGCCAACATTGGACAGTTTCGCGGCCCGGTCCAGTTATCCTCACTACCCGGACGCAATGGGCGCAGGAGCTTACGCCTGTTGTGAATACGCTGATGACCTCCCGCGGACATGACCTGATTAGCGTTCGCTTCCGTCGTAGTTCTCCGCATCTTGAAGCGACCGTCGCTTCTTGATGCCATTACGGACGAAGAAGCTGCCATTGGATTCCTTGGGGGTGCTTCGAGAACTTGCCTCCAGCGCTTCTGCGCAGCGGCAGTAAAACGCGACGGCTGCAATTGATTTAGCCCGTTCGCGGGCAGGAGTGCCCGCGCCACATGAGCGGTTAATGCCTTAAAGCTTCCAGATCCTTCTCTTCTAGCAATTGGAGTCGATCCATCCTTCGGGGGGAAGGGCATCGGTGGGCAAGCGGTTTTGCCAAAGGCTGAAGCGCAGGCGGAGGCGTCTTGCCACTGGCGTGGCGTTCTTCGCCTGGGATGAAGCCAGACTAACCGGTGATGCCAGCAGCCAACTGAGGGGCAGGGGAATTTGAAGCTGCGGACGAGTGCCAGCGACGCTTCGTTTTTAGGGCCGCCGAACTGCTTAGAACTTCCTGCTCGACTTCATTTGCAATTTTCCATGAGTGGAGCTTCTGTCCGGCGATGGTTGCATCAATGCGCAAGGCACGGCGCGGGCGAGAAGCGTCGTCCGCCCAAGACTCGAATTTATTACCAACTTGAATTCGCCGTCGGGAACTTTGCCGATAAAGTCAAGGCGTCCGTAAACATTCGATTCGTTGATGCCAGCATGGACCGATTCCAGAAGGAACTGTTTGCCGTGCATGGCACCGGCGCGGTGGTCGGTGGCAAAATTGCCGCGCCCATCCACTCAAAGTAGCGAACGCGCTCTCCGGTAATGTGTGGGTGGATGTACGCGGTCTGGGGGACTACTGCGGGCCGCGTCGCGCTGCCAATAATGGGCTGCGCGAGATAGTCCGGCGGAGTCGCGCCCAGCGCCTGATAGACGTTGGAGAGATGCTTGCGATACAACTCGTCGAACTCGCGGTCGTTAGCGGAATGATGCTCGGGCCCATACCACCAATTCCAGTCGCTGCCCTCGGCGATGAGAAGCTCTTCATAGGCCAAGGTGCGCTGCGCTTTAGAAGCACTTGAAGCTTTCTGTTCATAAAATTGGCACGCATGGTAAAGATAATCCCAGGCACGTTATCTTCGGAGCGCCGATCCAGACGTTAAAGTTGGCGTCAATCCATGAACCCGGCACCAGCGCATTAAAGCTAGCGGATTTTTATGCCGCGCAATCGCTTCGAAAACAGTGACTGCTTCCACGCCGGCTCTTTCTGCAACGCGTCGTGAAAGCGGCGCAGGAATTCGTCGGCCCGACTGCGGATAATATTCCCAGGCATTCTCGCAATCCAAATGATGGGCACCATGGCGTCGCGGCCGGAATCAGCCAGAGACTCGCGGCTTCCTGATGTTGCGGATAAGGTGATGGGCGGCCTCCTGCGCGGGCATTCCGGAATAGACGAAGCCCACCAGATCGGAAATCGTGTGATCGCGGAAGATCATATTCATTCCCGTCTCGCCATTCTGAAAACGTCAATGTTGTAAAGCTTCTCTGCTAAATTTCCCGGCAATCGTCCGCTCCCATCGCGGGCAAAGCCCACGCCCAGGCTGCGACCAAGTACGCCTTCATCGGTGGCCATCCATTGGACGCCGAGTTTTTGCGCGATGGAAAGCGCTTCCTCAGAGACGCTTCCCTCCGACGGCCAGACTCCGACAGGACGAATTCCGAAGACTTTTTCGTGGAGGTCAAGTCCGCGCAAAAGTTGTTCGCGCGCATCTTCCGGACGGCGGAAGCGATTTTTCGGCAACGGCAATCCCAGGCTGGAGACTGCTCCGGCGTTGGTGTCACAAACGAGAGGAAGAATCGGATGGTAGAAAGGGGACGTGGAGATCTCCGCGCCTCCGCGCTTTGCGGCGGCGGCGTACGCGGCAATACTCGGCGAGCAACTCGCGCTGGTGCTGAATGACGAAGTTCTGCTCGTCACGGGAGAAGCCGCGGCCCTTTTGGATGATCCTGGCCACTTCGGGCTCATCGAGAAAAAACTCGTCGAACCAGGCAATCTGCGAGAGCACTTGCAGGTCCGTGAAGTCCTGCGCCTGAAAGTAGCGCTCGGCTTTTTCTGATGTCCCCGGCGCTCTTGCACCCGCTCCTAGAGTTCTCCGATATCGCGGATAACGCCCGATCAGGTTTTGCGGGTTTGCAGGAAAAGGTACCGAAGGCCAAAGCGGGGCTCGGCGCTGGTGAGGTCGGCGGTGCATTTGGCGGCAACACTGCAGTAAAGGATCTCGGGCAGTGCCGGCAACATAATCCTGAATTTGCGTGATGAGCGATGGGACGAGGTTAAAGGTCTGATGAACATCGGGAAATTCGTCCAGCAGTTTGACCATGCCGTAATAGTCTTTTAGTCCGTGGAGGCGCACCCAGGGCAGCCGGTATTCGCCTGAAACCAGGTCTTTATAAAACGGCTGGTGCTGGTGCCAAAGAATTACGACGCGAGTTACGGGCATGCGGAAAATTTAGTCTAGCATGGACAAAGCGGCTGGCCGGCTGGGAGCGTCGGAATTTCCGGGAACTATAGGCTTGCTTTATGCGTATATTTTACTAAGCTGGCTGCCATCGGACGGGAACGCCCAGGAGGCAAATATGCACGTTCTGTCTTTCTTCTTTCCTCTTCTCTTTCCTCCGTTTTTTGGCCTGGGATTCCTCTTCTATTTTCTGCCTTCCATCATTGCACTCGCCCACAGCAAGCGGAACACGCTGGCAATCTTCCTGTTGAACTTCTTTCTGGGATGGACGTTTATCGGATGGATTGTCGCTCTGGTTTGGGCCGTAAAGGTCGACGTTCCGTACGTCATAGTGCGGTAAGCTTTCTCTTCCCGCGAAAGTGCCTCTTCTGCACATTGCAGAGCAGAATTTATTTTCGGGAAATCCCGCTCCCCTTTCCTTGACAATCTAGGAAAGCGCTGCTAGGTGTCTCCTTAGTCTAGACCAGGAGGAGGCGGTAGTGACCAAGCGACTCGATTTGCTGCAAGGTACTCTGGACATGCTCATCTTCAAAGCTGTTTCTCTCGGTCCGTTGCATGGCTACGGCGTTTTACTACGCATTCAGCAGATCTCCGGTGAACAACTCGAGATACAGCAGGGATCCTGTATCCCGGCACTCTACCGACTGGAGCACCAGGGCTGGATCACCAGCGAGTGGGGCGAATCGGACAATAAACGCAAGGCGAAGTTTTACCGGCTGACTACAGCGGGCGCCGCCGACTCCTATCGGAGACCGAGAAGTGGAACCGCATGGCGTCTCTGATCGCCGGCATTCTTCGTACGACTTCGGAGGAGATATGAAACTCTTCTGCCCGGATTCGTTCCTGGCTGAGTGGATGGTGAAACGCACCGCAGTTGGAAAATGCTATGGAGTCGGAGATGCGCTTCCATATCGAGAGCTACGCTGCGGACCTGGCGCGCAGAGGCGTTCCCCAAGCCGGAAGCTATACGTCGGGCGCGAATCGAGTTTGGCGGCGTCGAGTCGCATAAAGATGCTATCCGCACCTCGCTTGGCCTGCGCTGGTGTGATGAGTTGTGGTGCGATCTTCGCTACGCCGCGCGGATACTGATGCGAGCGCCGGGATTCACGCTAACCGCGGTATTGGTCTGGCAATCGGGATTGGTGTGAATGTCGTCGCGTTCAGCGTGTTCAACCTGTCGTGCTGAAATCGCTGCCAGTGCGCGATCCGGATTCGCTCGTACGGCTGCAGCGGCGCACGTGGAACGGAGAACACCGTGGGTCAGATGCCCTATCCGTCAGTCGTCTTCTATCGTGAACATGCGAAAACTCTCTCCGCGGTGATGGCGACGATGGGTGCCCGCATGCAGTTCGAAGACGACGGCAACCCGTGAGAGCTAACTTCGCCACGGCCAACTACTTTAGTGAATTGGGAATATCGGCCGCGTATGGGCGGTTATTTAGACTCTTCTCAGCGATTCTGCGCAGGGAAACTAGCCGATGCGGCTCCGGCGGTGGTGCTAAGTTTTGGATTCTGGCAACGGCGTTTTGGCGGGGATCCATCGATCGTGGGCAAAATCATTCACCTGAATAAGAAGGCTGTCACGGTTATTGGCGTAACGCCTTATGCATTCGCAAGCCTGGGGGCGCAGTATCCGGATGTGTGGCTGCCGATCACGCAGCAGCCATATTTTGTGGAAGGCAGCAAGGTACTAACCGATACGACTACGGGCAGCGTCGAGATGTGGGGACGATTGGCGCCTGGCGTGACCGCGCAGATGGCCGAGCAGGAGTTGCTGTCCCTGACGAATGAGCTGCGCAAACAATATCCCAAAGATATTTGGGACCACGAGTTTATCAGGAGCGATCCGGGCGGCCACCTTCAAGTAATGAAGCCGGAGATGTATGAGGTGATTGCAATGGTCGGTACGCTGACGCTGTTGATTCTGCTAGTGGCTTGCGCGAACCTCGGCGGACTTCTGGTGGCCCGTGGCGTGAAGCGTGAGCAGGAAATTGCAATTCGTATCGCAATCGGGGCGAGCCGCCAGCGCATCTTTCGGCAATTATTTACCGAGAGTCTGTTGCTGGCTTTATCGGGGTCAACCTTGGGGCTGGTTCTGGGCTGTACGGTTTTGCAGCTAATACTAGTGAATACGGAAGCCCCGCCGTGGCTCAGCGCGGCGCCAGATTGGCGAATGTTCTTATTCGCACTTGGTATAGCAATATTGTCTGCGGTCTTCTTCGGATTGACTCCAGCGCTACAGATCGCGAAGCAGCGCCAGCGGAAGACGATTGCGCGGCAGGTTTTAGTAAGTGCGCAGGTGACTGCAAGTTGTGTTCTTCTGATTGTGGCCGCACTCCTGGTTCGTGCAGTGCAGCACGTGTTGTACACAGATCCAGGTTTCGGATATGAGCAGGTGCTTTCGATTGATCCGGGCCTCGGCGGCCACGGCTACACGCCAGGAGCAGCACGAGCCTATCTTGATCAGTTTGAAAGCCGTTTGCGGGGGCTGCCAGGGGTAACGTCGGTAGCGCTATCTTCGATGCCTCCCCTGGGTCATGACAAGGTTTATGTCATCACTACCGACGTTGGAAGTCACGAAGTGGCAATCTATCCAAATATTGTGGATTCGGAGTATTTCCAGACGATGGGAATCCCCCTCCTGCGGGGAAGAAGTTTTCTGCCTCGTGAAACGAATGCGGTCATCCTAAGTGAGTCGTTGGCTCGACAACAGTGGCCGGGTGAAGATCCTCTTGGCAAGCGATTCTGGGAAAAAGACACGGTTATAGGTGTAGTCGGAAATGCAAGAGTGATGGCCATGAGCAATGGGGATGCTGTAGAGATGTATCACGCAGCGCAGACATCCGACATGCCGGATATGGTCGTGATCATAAAAACCGCGGGTGCGCCTGAAGGTCTGATTCCTAGGGTGAAATCGGCCGCCACAAGCCTTGATCCAAATTTATTTCCGGGAATCCGCTTGCTAAAAGCAGAATTCAAGAAGGACACCGAACCCGCCGGACAGGCAGCGACGGCGGGAAGTCTCTTAGGAATGGTCGCGGTGCTGCTGGCGGCCTTAGGATTGGTTGGTTTGGTCGCTTACACGGTTTCAGAGCGGACAAAAGAGATCGCTATCCGAATTGCGCTGGGTGCAAAACCCGCCCACGTATTGACAGCGATTTTGCGGCAATTCCTTTGGCCGGTCGTCATTGGTCTATTTGTCGGTTTGGCCGGATCGGTGGCTTTATCGCGATTCCTTCGCACAATACTATTTGGCATTAGCAATCTCGATCCGCTCAGCTATGCGAGTGGAGTAGGTGTATTAATCATGATCGCCATGGTCGCGGCGTTGTTGCCGGCCAGGCGTGCGCTGCATGTTGATCCTATCAACGCACTGCGATGCGAATAAACACGTCCGCTTTACTGATTCCCTCTAACCCGCTTCTGCCATCGCAGGACTGCCCTTGGCCAATTTCATGAACTTCGCAAAACCCGCTTTTTGTACTGCGCAGGCGAATAGTCAACGATGGATTTAAAATCGTTGATGAGATGTGCCTGATCGAAATAACCTAAATCTGCCGCTACCTGTGCCCATTCGAGGTGGCCGCCGGAATTTATCTTCTCGATTAACTCATACAGGCGATACCGCCGGATCACCCACTTAGGCGGCACGCCAACATACTCATTGAAAATTCGCTGCAGCCGACGTTTGCCTACGACCGCGCTGTTCGCGAGATCGTCCACTGTCTTGATTTCAGGCTCGCGCAGAATTTTTTCGACCAGATCGCGCGCCAACTGAATCATGGAATCCGGTTTCGGCAATCGCGTCCGGAAAAAATCGTTTGTCGCCCGCACTTTCTCGTCCTCGTCGCGACCCGAAAGAACAATTTCTTGTAGAGCGCCCAAATTTTTCCCAAAAATTCGAGTGGCTGGAACAATGCGATCGGCCAACTTCGACACGGGATAATCCAGGAACGGCCGAAATCCTCCGGGCTGGAACTTCACGCCGAACACTTGCCCCTTGCCTTCCAACACGCGCGAAAATCTGCACGTGTGTACTCCGCTCACAACCGCAGTATCTTTTTCGAATATCAAATGAATATTGGGATGGGGCAGGCTCTCGACAACCTGGCGCTTGTGGCCGCGCAGGTCTCAGTGGATGATCCAGTAGTGCGCGATCCAAAAAGTCACCTCGGGCGATGGGCATCGCCGGGCATGGCGCAACTTTCCCGCAGGCGAACTCTGCCTTAATATTCCCCGCGCCTTTCCAACTTCACCGTCGTAGACTTCTTCAACCTCTGATGATGGTTGTCGCGTTTTCCAATCATGCGGATCCATTTGCAGGTTATATTTTGCGGAAGATAAAACCAAGCTCGCTTCAGAAAGAATCGCCAAATGACCAATCATGCCAGCGGAACGTTTGAAGTTAACCTCGTGCCTCAGAAACCCGAAGCCGAAAGCGCAAATCTCGGCCGCATGTCCATTGACAAGCACTTCCAAGGTGACCTGCACGCTACCAGCAAAGGTGAAATGCTCAGCGCCATGGGCGAAGTGAAAGGGTCGGCCGGCTACGTCGCGATAGAACGGATGAGCGGGTTTCTTCACGGACGGAAAGGAACATTTGTCCTCATGCACGCTGGCACCATGACGCGCGGAGTGGCGCAACTGAGTGTTACGGTCGTGCCTGATTCTGCCACCGGCGAGCTCGCCGGACTTGGTGGCTCGATGGCGATCAAGATAGAAGAGGGGAAACATTTTTACGATTTCGTCTACACTCCTCCGGATGCGCCATAGAGAAGCACCTTTACGATCTCCGGGAACGTACTCAGGCGTGATTTTCGGCTGCGGCGGCTTTTGCATCCACAAAAGTTATGGTGATTTTCAGCCCTTTGCGCACATTGAACACCAGCGGCGGGCGGAAACAGACGATGCAGATTCCATCTTTGCGCCGCACACTCGGATAAACGATACCCGCCGAGCCATTCACCAACAGCTGCAGCCCGAGCGCCTGCGAGACAGCGTAGGAATTCGGGTCAAGGCAATCCGCGAAATCAGCGGCGGCGCGTAGATCGTGAAACTCGTGCCGGAAATCGGCGAGATAATCGATATAAGGAGAGACTTCTTCCTGCATCCATCCAATTTCCTGTAATTCTACGGAGCGATGAAACGCCACTTCCGCTTGGGCGGTTTGAATTTCGAAAGCCGCATACCAGGCGCCGCGCCCCGCGCTGTTGAACCTTCCGCCCGCGACGGCGGCGTGCGTGAACGAGGCATTCACAATATGCGCCAAGGGGAAACCTGAAACCAGTTCGATGGCGCTGACTCCGGGAAGCCTGCCACTCTCACCCAGCAATCTGTCGTTTGTGGCACCTTCGAGCTCGATGAGGTCGCTTAGTAAATTGTCATCATCATCCGCGAGAAGATTGAGGATTGGTTTGTCGTGCTCGCTGTAACGGTACGGGATGAGACGATGAGTTGCGTCCTGTTGGATGGATGTCTGTGGCGGAAAATTCATCGCCCGCCGCGACGCGCATCCAGCAATTGACGGACCCGCAAAAACGCAGGGATGCCGCCGCTCTTTAAGTAGTTGAGGGGCGAGTTCCCCGAAAACATGGGATTGGTATTTGGCAACGTAATCCAGGCGTCAGCGAGTTTGCGGCTGTAAAGAATGTTCAGGGCTTTGTAGATTCCGACGGCCAGAGAGATGCGCGCGAGCTGGTCTTCATCCAATGCTTTGACTCCTCGGCCTTTCAGCGCGTAGAAACTGCCGCTCGATATGCCTCCCAGCAAGGCCCGCGTATCGTTGTCGCGTAGCTTCCAATGATCGGCGATTCGAAACAGCCCTTTGATGGCTGCCGGACTAAGGCGCACGCGGTTTTCCTTTTTCGAGAGGTCAACGGCAGTGTCCCAGGCAAACCCAATTACCGGCTGCTGAATTGTGGCCATGCGGAGTTCTCCATTTATGGAGTAATTATACTACATTTTTGATGGCCCAATAAAAGGAACAGAGCAATGATTAAGTAGTTCATTATCAACAACTAATATTAATAAATGGTGATTGTGGGAGAAATCTTCTGGGGCGATAGGAAAGTGTAACCGGTTTCGCGGGTGTACCTCAGGGGCGGAAGTCGCCAAGGTTGGAATCCTTACGGCACGTCGTGCCCTTCCCGAATCGTCGTCCTTACGGGCAACGCCTGCCCTTATACCTTTCCCAAAGGCACCCTCGGCATAAGCGAAAGTGATGAGCCGCCACAATCAAAATAGATGGATAGGGCTACATCCACAGCCCTGGAAAGAAACGGCTGCAAATTCTGGCGCGCCTATCGCAGTACAAAGACGGGCCGTCTCCTACCAGACGTGGCAGCTCTGGGCTGGCATCATGGGCTGACCAACTTTGCAGCCAAATGCTTTACCGAACTCGGGCATATTTACAAGCACACCATTGGCTCGAAAGCGGTCAGGCGAGTGGGGATCGGTTGTCGCAACCAATCGCTCCAACTCCGGACGCCAAGCCGAACACCAGTCTTGGGTGAAACCGAGGAACAGTTGCTGGACCGGGGTGAATCCGTCGAGTGACTTTTTGTCGAGATCAATGCTCTCTTTTCCGGCCCGTGACAGGTATGCCATGTAGGCCAGGCGCAGGCCGCCGTTGTCGGCAGTGTTTTCGCCGAGGGTCAGCTTGCCATTCAACTTTGTGTCTCCCACGCTGAATTTCGAGTATTCGTCGGAGATACATTCAACTTTTTGGGTGAACTTGTCGCCGTCGGCTTTAGTCCACCAGTCTTCCATGTTGCCGTGTCCGTCGAACTGGCGGCCTTCATCGTCAAAACCGTGAGTGATTTCGTGTGCCATGAACAAACCGATATGGCCGTAATTTAACGCGCCGGGCGCCTTTGGATCGAAGAATCCAGGCTGCAACATTCCTGCGGGGAAGTTGATGTCGTTCATGGTGGGATTGTAGTAAGCGTTCACGGTGGGCGGAGACATGCCCCATTCCTGGCGATCCACGGGATTTCCAATTTTCGCGAGTTGCCGGTGAGATTCAAATTCGCGGGCGCGCAGGCTGTTTCCCAAGGCATCGCCGCGCACGATTTGCAGTTTGGAGTAATCGCGCCACTTATCGGGATATCCAACTTTGTTGGCGATCAGGTGAAGCTTTTCTTTGGCCCGGCTCTTGGTTTCCGCGCTCATCCAGTCCAGCGAATCAATGTCCTGTTCCATGGCAGCTTCAATGTCATGAATCATCTGCATGGCTTTTTCTTTGCTGGCCGCGGAAAATTCCTCTGCCACGTATGCCTTGCCTAAAGCTTCGGGCAAAGCGCCGTCAGTGCTTTCCACGCAGCGCTTCCAGCGCGGTTCCTGCTCGGGAGTTCCCACCAGCTTGCGCCCGTTGAAGTCGAAATTTTCCTCGTCTAATGCTTTGGGCAGCACCGTGCCTGCCATGGAACTCGCCAACTGCCATCGCAAGTACGCTTTGATCGTCGCAAGGTCCGTATCGCTGATGACCTGATTTAAACCTTTGAAAAAGTCGGGTTCGGCGACATTGATTTTCTTAAATGCGGGAGAGCCGGTCGCGGAATACATTTTGTCCCAGTTAAATGTTGGGACCAGCGACTGCAGCTGTTCGGTCGGCATCATGTGATAAATATTGTGCGGATCGCGCTGCGAAGTGACATCCAGAGAAGCCTTTGCCAGTGCCGTTTCCAGCTTCATGATCGCAGCGGCGTCGCTTTTGGCTTGCGTGTCAGATGATCCGAGCAGCTTGAGGACATTCGTGATGTGCTGAACGTATTGGTCGCGGATTTCCTCGTCCTTTGCGCCTGAGCGGAAATAATAGTCCCTTTCAGGAAGTCCGAGTCCTCCCTGCTGCACGACAGCGATCATTTGCGTCGCATCCTTGAAGTCCTGGTCTGATCCGAGACCGAAAAACGCATTCACATTAATCAGCTGATAGTGCGCCAGCAGCGCAGGCAGTTGATCTTTGCTGGTGAGAGCATCAATACGGTCCAGCTCTGGCTTCAACGGAGCGAGGCCCTTTTGGTGGACCGCGGTTTCATCCACGCAGCTGGCATAGTAATCGCCAATTTTTTGTGTGTTGGCATCGCGCGAAGCATCGTCAGCGGCCGCTTTTTCCAGAATCGCGTGAAGCACCTGGCGGTTGTATTGCTCGAGGTTGTAGAACTCGTCGGAATAAGGAGAGTCAGCAGGAATCGGATGAACCTTGGCCCAATTGCCGCAAGCATAGCGGTAAAAATCAACGCAGGGATCGGCAGCGGTGTCCATCAGCTTGTTGTCGAGAGAAGGAATCAACGAATATGTTGGCGCGGCATCGGAGGAGCCTGAAGCCTTGCCGGCTGCTTGCGCAAAAAGAGCGCCGCTGCATACCAAAGAAAAAACGATAACGCAGAATATTCTGACCGAGGTCATTCATCCTCCGCAACAACACTGTGGCGATAAAACGCTCACTATATGACGAATCGCACGCGAAATGGTTTCCAATTCACTCAGATTAACATTCGAAGTGCCGCCTTCGACCCGCACCATCTCATTTCCGTGTCGGTGCAGCCCCTAAGTCCTTAAAACCATCTCATCCGGTACACTTATGGACGCTGCCGCATGACACAAACTATGGCCCCTACCCGGCAAGACGTAAGCCTGCTCACAGCGGACGATCTTCATCTTTTCAACGAGGGCAGCCATTACCGCCTTTACGAAAAGATGGGGGCGCATATGGTCACTTCCAACGGCGCGTCGGGCGTCTGTTTCAGTGTGTGGGCGCCGAATGCAAAACATGTTTCCGTCATTGGAGATTTCAATGGCTGGGACCCGCGAGCGCACCCTATGCAGGCACGCGAGAGTTCCGGTATTTGGGAAGGCTTCATCCCGGGAGTAGGCAAGGGAGCCGTTTATAAATTCCATATTGTTTCCCACCGGAATAACTATCGAGGTGATAAAGCTGACCCCATAGGGCTGCTGCATGAGACCCCGCCAAGGACTGCTTCCGTGGTTTGGGACCTGGACTACAAATGGAACGACCAGCCTTGGATGCAGCAACGTGCCGGGAAAAATTCGCTCGAGGCACCGGTCTCGATTTACGAAGTCCACCTGGGATCGTGGATGCGGGTCCCGGAGGATGACAATCGCTCGCTCAGTTACCGGGAGATAGCCCCCAAACTGGCTGAATATGTGCGGCGCATGAACTTCACGCATGTGGAACTGCTGCCGCTTATGGAGCATCCGTTTTTTGCTTCCTGGGGATACCAAACCACGGGCTACTTTGCGCCCACCATGCGCTACGGCACGCCGCAGGATTTCATGTACCTCATCAATCAACTGCACCAGCACGACATTGGCGTGATTCTGGACTGGGTACCCTCGCACTTCCCTTCTGATGCGCATGGCCTAGCCTATTTTGACGGCACCCATTTGTTCGAGCATGCGGATCCGCGCCAAGGCTTCCATCCCGACTGGGAGACTTCATTTTCAATTATGGCCGGAATGAGGTCCGCAGCTTCCTGATCTCCAGCGCCCTGTTTTGGCTCGACAATACCATGCTGACGGCTGCGCGTGGACGCCGTCGCCTCCATGTTGTATCTCGATTACTCACGCAAAGAAGGAGAATGGATTCCCAACCGGTATGGCGGGCGCGAAAATCTCGAGGCCATTGATTTTCTGACAGCTTAATGAGGAAATCTACGACGGCACCGGACGTGCAGACCTTTGCGGAAGAATCCACAGCCTGGCCCCCGTTTCACGGCCCACCTATGTGGGAGGATTGGGCTTCGGGATGAAATGGGACATGGGATGGATGCATGACACGCTGGAATACATGCGCACGATCCGGTTTATCGCAACACCACCATCGTCAACTTACCTTCCGTATCTCTATGCGTTTCACGAAAATTTTTTTCTTCCGCTCTCCCATGATGAAGTCGTCCACGGCAAAGGCTCGCTGATCGGGAAAATGCCGGGCGACGATTGGCAGAAGTTCGCGAACCTCCGCGTGCTCTTTGGGTATATGTATGGGCAGCCCGGGAAGAAACTTCTGTTCATGGGAGGCGAATTTGGCCAGGTGCGGGAATGGAACCACGATTCCAGCCTGGAATGGCACGTGCTGCGCTATCCCGTGCATGCGGGAATGCAGAAGTGGGTTGCTGAATTGAACCGGGCTTTACCGGGAAGAGCCGGCCTTGCATGAACTGGACACCGACGCCGGCGGCTTTGAATGGGTGGACGCCAATGACAGCGCAACCAGCGTGCTTTCCTTCCTGCGCAAAGGAAAATCGCCGAAGGATGTTGTGCTTGTGGTGCTCAATTTGACCCCGGTGATCCGCATGCAATATCACCTGGGAGTGCCTCACCGCCGGCCGCTGGAAGGAAATATTGAACAGCGACGCCGCACGAATATGCGGGGAGCGGCGTGGGAAATTTTGGCGGGGTCCTGGCGGAAGATTCTCCCGCGCACGGCCGCCCCTATTCGTCTGAAGCTTACTCTTCCACCACTTGGAGCATTATTTTTGAAGCCCGCATAGAGTCTGGGGTGCTGGCAATGCTATTCTGCACTTCATAGTCTCCATGCGGATTCTTACCCGCTACATTCTGCGCGAAGTGGCCTCGCACGCGTTCATTGGATGCGCGCTGTTCACCTTTATTCTATTCACGCGCGACCTGGCGCGAATTCTGGAACTTGTCGTCCGCAACAGCGCTCCGGTGCCTAGCGTGGCAGAGATATTTTTTCTCACTGTCCCTGTGGCGCTCACTTACACAATTCCCATGGGCGTGCTGGTTGGAATTCTCATCGGCCTGAGCCGTTTATCCGCAGACAGTGAAATTACTGCGATGCGGGCCAGCGGACTGGGGGTTTGGAGTTTTCTCCGCATCACTTCTATTTTTGTGATTGCCGCGTGGCTGGTGGCTCTGGGTAACAGCGTGTACGTGGCCCCAAAATCGCAGGCCGCGTTGGCCCGCCTTCAGGACAAGCTAAAGGCGTCGCAGATTTCCTTCGAAATCCAGCCGCGGGTCTTCTATGAGGATTTCTCGCATTTGGTGCTTTATATCCAGGACATCAAAGCCGCGCGGGGCGCCGCGATATGGAAAGGCATATTCATCGCGGACACGGCGAACCCATCCGCGCCTCGCATCACCCTGGCGCGCCAAGGAATTCTGGTGAGCGAAGGGCCGAACCAGTTGCACCTTCATCTGGTGGACGGCTCGATGCACGAAACGGATCCCAAGCTCGCAGACGAATACAAAATCTCAACGTTTAACGAAACCGACATTCCTATTGCTGTGCCGCAAAGCGACAAGAAGCAGGACGAGGAGCCGCTGCCGCTGGGGCAGATTCCAACTTCGGACTTGCGGCCCGTGGCGCGGACCATCAACAAATATGGCGGATGGTGGTATTACGTGGAGTTCCATCGCCGCTTTGCTTTGCCCACAGCCTGCCTGGTCCTGGCTTTGGTCGGCATTCCGCTGGGACTTTCGTCGAAAAAAGGAGGAAAGTCATTCGGCTTTGTAGTGACCATCCTGCTGGTATTCGCCTACTACCTGCTCTCGCTCATCGGCGTGTCGCTGGCGCGTCAAGGGAAAGTCTCTCCCGCGGCAGGAGTGTGGATGGCTGACGTGGTGTTTTTGCTGACTGGAGCGTTTTTGCTTTGGCGCGTGGAGAAGCGGCCGTTGGAAATCAGTTCGTGGAACTGGTTTGGCGGTTCGCTCACCAAGAAATTTACCTGGCGTGCCAGACCGTTCCGGCTTGCCGCCTCCAATGGCAACGCCTTTGAAAAAGCTGCTGGACGAAAGCGGTTTTTTCGCGTCCGCTTTCCCATGATCCTGGATGACTACATACTCCGCGATTTCGCGCTGTACTTTGCCATGGTGCTCTCCACATTCCTGGTCCTGTTGCTGGTTTTCACGCTGTTTGAATTGCTCGGGGACATCCTGCGGACCCACGCTTCGCCGTTGATCGTGGCGGAGTATCTGCTGAACGTAACGCCGTATTTTTTCTATAACGTGGGCGCACCCATCTCCATGTTGCTGTCGGTGCTCATCACGTTTGGGTTGATGCAGCGCTCCAACGAAATCACCGCCATCAAAGCCACGGGAACCAGCATTTACCGGATCACGATTCCTATCCTCGTGGTCGCATTGCTCATGGCTGCGGGCCTATTCTTCTTCGACCAATTTTATTTACCCGGCACGAACAAAAGGCAAGACGCGTTGCGCAGCATGATCAAAGGCAAACCCGCCCAAACCTATTTGAATCCTGATCGCAAGTGGATCTTCGGCCAGCATTCGGACATTTACTACTACCAGTTCTTCGATTCGGAGCGCGACCAGTTCGGCAATCTGAATGTGTTTGAATTCGATCCGCAAACATTTCAATTGACCCATCGCATGTATGCGGACCGCGCTCATTGGGACAGCGGACTCTCTCGCTGGGTCTGCACCCAGGGCTGGGAGCGCGACCTGCGCGGCTCCGCCATTGACAACTACCGCACCTTCGACGTGGCCACATTTGCCACCATCAATGAGCCGCCCGGTTATTTCAAGAAGGAAGTCAAACAGTCGTCAGAAATGAATTATGAAGAGTTAAGCCGTTATATTCACGATCTGCGGCAAAGCGGCTTTGAAGTCGTGCGGCTGCAGGTGCAACTGGCCAAGAAAATCGCCTTCCCCTTCATCACGCTCATAATGGCGATCCTGGCAATTCCATTCGCGCTTTCGGTAGGAAAGCGGGGCACGGTGGCGGGCATTGCGGCCGCTGTTGGCGTGGCCGCAGCTTATATTGTGGTTTCAAGCTTGTTTGAAGCCATGGGCAACATCAGCCAACTGCCGCCGATTCTCGCGGCATGGTCGCCGGATTTGATCTTTGGGTGTCTCGGGGGCTATCTGCTATTGAAAGTTCCCAGCTGAGCGTCGCACTCGGAGCCAACGAGACTTTTCTTCTCGAAGTTACTTTTTCCTCGTCAGTGGTGATGCGGTTTGTCCAAACAGTTCGTCCACTTGTGCCCTTAAAATCATCCCGAGCTGCTTTTGCGAGGCACCCTACAGGGGAAGAAACTGCTTATGCTGCCACCGGGGAATCATATTCCCGTCGACACCAAGAAATGAATTGGCCGTCGTAAGGTCTCTCCGTCTTCGCTTCGCTCAACGTCGACATGACATGGTTTTTGCGGATTACAGTTGGTTCCAACTACGACGCTACCGTGAACTTGCTACTTAACCGCGAGGGCCACGGGTTGGCCTGTGGCAGTAGTCACCACCGGGCCTTGCGTGAGAGA
>CAWHQK010000112.1:0-8194 GCA_963831435.1 uncultured Acidobacteriota bacterium | reverse complement strand
TGAACTAATTTTGGGCAATTCTAGTGGAGCATGGGCATGCCGTCGGTAATCCAATCGAAACCCCTCATTTTGTTCGGGGTAACATCATTAAGGACGAAGTAGTCATCCAAGTCCGGTTCTTCGATCTGTCTGCCATCGCATGCCTTAAATAGGGAAGCGAAAAGAGACGATTCGTTGCCGAAGATATTCACCAACGCCTCACTGACCTTCGCCCGATCGTCATTCATAAGTTCGAGAAGGGCTATCTCCAAATCCACAGCGTCGGTATCCAAATCGAGCAGTGAGTTGAGCCCTAGTGCTTGGCCGACCCTGATGGGGCATATGCCGAGAAGATCGGCCCATTCCTTGAGATTGAGATCGGCCTCTTCCTCATGAATGAGTTCGCAGAATTCTCTGAAGATAGCGCCCAGGTTCAAAACCGTCGAGCACTCGCGTTCGCTCGATTGGGTCAACGTATGTGGTGAGCCCAACACGCCCAAATCCAATCCAGACTGTATTTGCCCAAGATCATTCTCGGCAACCGCTTGATCGCCAAATTCGAAAGATGGTTTCAGCTGCATCGGAGATTTTCAACTCCACTTAACTGCAGTTCTTTTTGTCGGCCCACGTTGTAGACGATCGTCTGTAGATTGATTGTGTGCAGGATACTAGAAGTAGGGCGTGCGCAAGGCAGCAAGATTCTCTCGAAAAACGTTCAGGCAAGCCTCCGAAATGAACGCAGGCGGCTGCGCCTTTCTCAAAAGGACTTCGCCGAAAAAGCGAAGATACACAGGACTTATGTGAGTTCAGTTGAGCTTGGAAAGGTAAGTGTCGGCATCGAAGTTGCGAACCATTTGGCCATCGCCTTGGAAATCTGCCTTAGTGACCTCATAGAACTTGCTGAGTAAATTATGGGATCCGGTAATGTCCCGTAGTGCCCCATCTTATGAGCCCTCAAACTGACCCACTACCAGCCGGGTCCCCGTGCTACCTTCGTTTATGGAAGCATCGCAGGTATGTGAGCATCAGATAAGCGTGGTTCTAGAATTCAAGCTTTAACGATAGTTGAATAGAACGCGGACCGCCGACCCGATAGAGCGGAGTCAAGCCATTCGTCACTCCATCGATGGGAGCTTGCGCTAACATCGCGGCAGAAACACCAAAGAGGCTATTAGGTTCGAGCGGAGGAGAATAGTTGCCAAGGAACCCGTCAGGGTTAGCGAAATTGGGGTGATTGAGCATGTTGAAGAGTTCGGCCTTCCAACGCAACGTTGCACGTTCTTTGAAACCAAACTGTCGTGCAATACCAAAATCCAACTGAGTGAAAGAGAACCCCAGCAGGGAATTGCGTCCGAGGAGTCCCTGCCTCGCCTCCACGGGAACTGTGAATGCCGCTGGGTTTATACGTTTGCCCCCGGCTACTGATCGGTCTTGAATGTACGGAGGCGTTCCGGCAAGCAAATCAGGTCGGACCGAAACTAGATCGAGGCCGAGTTGCCGCGTGATGGTGACGTCGACCGGGGTCGCCGATCTCGCCATAAAAATACCATCCAGCGTCCAACCGTGCAGGATGATTTTAGCTGCCCGGCCTGACCGCGGGGAGGGCAACGAATAGGTGAACGCAGCCTGAACGTTGTTCCGCACGTCGAAATCCGAGGGCCCACGATCTCTCTGAGGGACAGCCTGCTCCGCTGGTAACGCAAATGCAACATCAGAGGAACCAACGTCAATGGAGTGTGACCATGTATAAGCGAGCAGTGTTTGGAATCCGCAAGACAGCCGATTACGAAATTGGAACTGCAGCGCATGATAATCGGATGTCGCGGTATTCGTAGTGATGTCGATCGTGGTTCCATTAGTGAAATTCGGCTCAGGCCCGGTTGTCGCCACACGCCGGAGGAGTTCACGTCCCACCTCACCGACATAGGAAATTGAAACAGTTCGAGGGGCACCCAAGGATTGCTCGATACCAAAATTCCATTCGTATGTTCTAGGGAGCACGTGCGCGGCGTCGAAGGCCAAGAAGGATTCGGCACTATAAGGGGGAGCAAGACTGGGATAAGGGGGCGGCGCGGATACAGCGGGACTGAGGGGAAATGTCTCGCCAGTGACAAATTTCCTTCGAAAATGGGGGAAGGACTCCGTTGCTTGACCGACAACACCATATCCAAGGTCGTAAAAGAGCCCGAAACCACCGCGTACCACGGTTGCCAAGTTCGACTGACCTGACAGCTGATATGCCAGCCCGAGTCGTGGTGCGAAATTTCCATAAGTGATTTGATATAGCGGCGTCGTCGCGGATGCCAGCTTGAGCGCCGCGAGGTCATTTAAGCCGCTAAGGGTGTAAAGGTGCTGGCCGTTAGTCGCGCGTGGCGGGGGTTGAATTCCCAGCGCAAACCCACGTCCAATGTAAGTCTGGAATTTAGTTTCAGCGTATCCTGCCCATAAAGTGAAACGTTGTGGAACGCGAGCACCAGAGGATCAAATGTGAAGATTGAAACCAGGGGTGTCTTGCCTGACACCGCGTCATTGACAGTGCGAAAGCGAATTTGAACGCCATAGTCCTGGGGCCCAAAACCGAGGGAAATATCCCGCAAATCTGCTCCGAACTTCAGGGAGTGCAATCCTTTTAGCACTGACAAATTGTTTACTACGTTCAGTTGGCTTTGCGAGTGATCCGAGCTGCGTCCTTCCACAAACCGTAGTCCTGAATCCACGGAAAAAATAAAGCGTGAAGAATGCGTCGAGGCATACGGCGAGGGAAAAAGCAGGGACGCGGGAGGCGAAACCGCACCACCGAAATCGTCAGCGACGTTGAAGTGTCTAGACTGATGACTACTGTAATTTATACGAAATTCGTTGTTAACGGTGGGTGCTAAAGTGAGCGTACCGCCCGCTGTAATGGAGCTTGTATTCACGGTATTTAGTATCAGATGCGTCAGGTTCTCGACCCTCGAGTCACTTTCGGAGCGCGCATTGGAGTAGCGGCTGAACAGAACCAATCGCCGATTGATGACCTGATCGAAACGGACGCTTCCCGCATCGCCAGTTGCTGGATTTGAATAGGCGGCTGCGAATTGCCCCAACATGCTCGAGGTGTCTTCAGGCCCGTTGGGCTGCGGAAACGCATTGAGGAGTTCGCGGATGGCAGCCGGGGCGAGTTCGCGGGCAGCCCGGGAAGGAACATTGACTAGTGCAAACTGCGGCGAGCGTAGACGGAGCCCTTCGTATGACAGGAAGAAGAACGTGTGATTTTTGACCGCCGGTCCACCGAACACTCCACCGAAATCGTTTTGCCTAAGGGGTGGCTTTTGGAGGTGCTCCAGATCTGCGAACCAATCATTGGCATCGAGCGCGCTGTTGCGGAAATAATTGAAAAGTGCGCCGTGAAACTGATTTGTGCCGGAGTGTGTAAGCACCTGAATTTGCCCGCCTGGGGTGCGCCCGAACTGTGCGGAGTATGTGGATGTAAGGATCGTAAACTGCTGCATGGCGTCGACTGAAACAAGGTTGTTTGTTCCACCTAAAACATTGAAAGCCGGTATTGTGCCCCCGCCCGTTTGACCCAGGCTGCGAAAGTTGCTCAGGCCGATATTCGCGCTCACGCCGTCGATGGTGAAATAGTTCGCGTTGTCCCGTTGTCCATTGATACTGAATTGTCCGTCTCCATTGGTCATAACCACCCCGGGAACAAGCGCAATCAGTGGCTGAAAAGTGCGGCCATTTAGTGGGAGATGTTCCACGAATAGCTTGTCAACCGTGGTGCTAGCACCAGCCGAATCAGATCGAATCGAAGCGGGTTTCGATTCTACGACAATCTTCTGTTCGAGCGTGGCCGGTTGCAGAAGGAAATCAAGCCGACGTTCGTCGCCGACATTGAGATTGACTTCGTGGAGTGTAACGGTACGAAAACCGGTGACCTCAACCACGATCGTGTAAGATCCGGGCCTCAAGAACGGAAAGATGTAGTAGCCCTGAGTATTCGATAGAGTCCATTGCTTGATCTCTGTCTGCGTATCGGTCGCTGTGATTGCAACATTTGGAATTACTGCCTGCGAGGCGTCGCGAACTGCTCCGGAAAGACCTGCGGTTTGAGCCTGTAACGTTGAGTGGAAAGCTAGGATGGTTAAAGCAATAGCCGCTGCATGCCAGTGTCGCGAGATGCCCCGTCTTGTGCTACGCGAAGCCATATTGCCACCATCAACTGCAGGCCGCATCACGGCATACGGCAAACCCAGACTCGCGAAAAAACTATCACTATGGCGGACTTTATTTTATTGCGTTGGGTTTGGCCTGCCGACGCGCAGCACCAATTCCTTGAATCTTGAATCTGAGTGCAGAGACGTGAAAGCCGGTTCTTGATCGAGCCCCGCCATTAACGGTGCGTGCTCGTCATAGGCCCTGCGAAGCCATTTGAAAGTGTCCTCCTTACGCCCAAGCGCGAAGCAAATTTGAGCGCTGGCGAAGGAGGAGTACCCCGGCCTACGTTGCCTGTTCAACTCATCAAGAATTTTGGCAGCCTCGTCAGTCCTCCCAGCAAGGGCATAAGCGTAGCCTAGGCGCGCCAGCGGATAGATATTTCGGCCGTGAACTGCAATGACTTTCTCATATTCAGTAATCGCGTCTTTGTAGCGACCTACCTCTAGGCAAGTACCTGCTAAATCCATCCGAGCTCTAAAGCTATTTGGCTCGACGAGGTCGATCGCCTTTCGCCACGCCTCGATTCCTTGATCGTATTTCTTCGACTCAAAATATGGACCGGCAATTTCACTGCTGAGAGCCCGGACGCCACTATCGATTGATGAAACGTGCCAAACGTCATTTTGGCCCGTGCCCAATTCGCGTGCCCGTGCCCCTTCCTTGTCTGCCGCGGCCCAATCCCAGTCGTAACGCGACAAAGTAAATGCAAGGGATGCATGCCCGTCGGCGAGGGAGTCATCGAGTTCAATTGCTTTTTTTGCTGCCGCCCTGGCCCTATTTGCCGATTCCTTAGGAGATAGCGGCCCCATACCAAGACCAAGCAGGTTGTATGAGTCAGCGAGTCCGGCATAGGCGGGAGCATATGTTGGATCACGCTGAATAGCCTGTTCAAACGACTGCAAGGCGTCTTTATAGGCTTCCAAGCTCCTCTTGCCCAGGAAATAGCGACCTTTCAGGCACGCCTCGTAGGCTGCGGGGTTGACCGGACGGTTGGCAGTCAGGTGCGTATGCTCCTGGGGTGTAAGCTTGATCTGGATTTCGGCGGCTATCGCTCGCGCCACCTCACCCTGGAGCGTTACGACGTCCGCGAGATCGCGTTCATACGTGTTGGCCCAGAGGTGGCGCTCAGGCAGAGCTTGGACAAGTTCAGCATTGACCCGCACGCGATTCCCTGAGCGCACGACAGAGCCCTCCACGAAAGCGTCTACTTTGAGTTCCTGGGCGATTGCTGCCAACGATTTGCTCGTGCCTTTGTACGGCATCGCTGAGCTTCTTGAGATCACGCGGAGCGAATTGATGCGCGCCAAGTTGCTAATCAGCGCATCTGTCATTCCATCGGCGAAGTAATCTTGATTAGTGTCTTTCGAAAAATTCAGCAGCGGGAGAACAGCGATTGACCGGATAGGAACAGCGGAGTGCCCGGCAAGTGCCTTAGATCGCCATGTCGAAATCCCGACAATGGCCATGACAAGGATTGCGGCTCCCGCTGTTAATTTCCAGTGCCACCCTAGTTTCTTAGCCGCTGCCCCTCCGGCGCCCGGCACACTGCCGTGCTCCGTGACTAGGTCAACATGAGTTTCGGTTTTTACCGGGTCGAAAGTCGAAGCTTCGGCAGCAGGGACCGGTTCGATAGAAGCGATAAACCGATATCCATGACGCGGCAAGGTTTCGACGTAACGCGGTTCTCCGCTTGAGTCATTGAGAGCGTCGCGAAGGCGGCGGACAGCGGCGTTGAGCCCGGCGTCAAAATCCACAAAAGTGTTGTCCGCCCAAAGCTTCCTCCGCAATTCCTCGCGAAGGACGAGTTCTCCCGGACGCTCCAGCAAGGCGGCCAAAATCTGGAATGGTTGGTCCTGAACTCTGATACGAATGCCGCTCTTGAAGAGCTCACAAGAAGATAGGTTGGCCTCAAAAGGTCCAAATCGGACTCGGTGGGACTGAATGCCGTTTGACATGGATACAGTGCCGCTCAGTATAGTCCGACAAGTCTGAAAAGCAACCCGCTCCCGGCCACCACGCCGACTCTAAGTCCTGCAGAGACATATTATTAGACCGTTAGGAACATTTCACTTGCTCATTCGGGTCGCACCATTGTGTTTCATTGAGCTTCGCAGAGACTGAGCAAATCAGGAAAGCAACGACATCAATTTCAGTTTTTCATCCATCGATGGAGGTTATTTATGTGGCGAAGGTCGGCCAGTGTTCTGGTGATTGCCGTCGGGCTTGCGGCCGCCGGTTGCGGGGGCAGCTCAGGGCAATCAAGCCCGATTCCACCACCAACCCCGATTCCTTCTCCAACGCCATCCTCAGCGGTCTCCATTACCTCAATTTCCCCGAGTAGCGCATCGGCAGGAAGTGCGGACATCAGTCTTATCGTCACAGGCTCTAACTTGACTCCTACGAACCACAACGTAAGACGGGTTAAGTGGTCGGTGAATGGCGTCGTCACGGCTCTGACAACAACACCGGTAAGTAGTACTCAGCTCAATGCATCAATTCCCGCCGCCCTTTTGACGGTTCCCGCCACAGCTCAAGTGTTCATTGAATTTGGCGATCCTATGGGCGACGTGGCTCTTTCGCAGTCAAATTCACTAACCTTCTCCGTTACTGCGACTTCTTCTGCGAGCGTCTCGGTGTCTCCGGTATTGGTCACCCTCGGGCCGGGGACTATGCAGCAGTTTGCAGCTAAGGTCAACAACAGCAACTCGCCCGTAAGCTGGAGCGTTCTTGAAGGCTCCAGCGGCGGAAGCATTACTGGTTCCGGCCTCTACACTGTCCCCGATAACATCGGAACTTTCCATGTAGTGGCGACCCTGGTGGCGGACGCCTCCCAGTCGGCGAATGCAACAATATCGGTGGCACCGTCTGGTTTCGCCCCAACTGCAAGCATGAGTGTGCCGCGGAGTGGTCACACAGCGACCTTGCT
Organism: uncultured Acidobacteriota bacterium; assembly: GCA_963831435.1. Taxonomy (GTDB): domain Bacteria; phylum Acidobacteriota; class Terriglobia; order Terriglobales; family Acidobacteriaceae; genus JAICKN01. The sequence continues at coordinate 1,089 of CAWHQK010000112.1, read as the reverse complement.
GGCAAATTCCAAAGTCTTGATCGTCGGCGGCGGCGGCGATGGCAGTGCAGAGCTTTTCGATCCATTAACAAATAACTTCGTGGCCACTGGCGCCGCCATCACGCAACGCTACGGCGCAACAGCGACGTTGCTTGCTAACGGAAAGGTCCTCATTGCGGGTGGATTTGGCCAAGGCACCAGCGTGCTTCCAATCCTGAACACAGCTGAACTCTATGACACCTCAACCGGGACCTTCAGCGTAACCGGAAGTATGGTGGTTCCACGAGTGAGACACACAGCAACTTTGCTCGCCGATGGACGAGTTTTGATTGTCGGTGGAACAGACAGCAGCGGAGGCGGTGGGGCTGCGGTGGCTCCCGGCAAACCCCGCCCCCCACCAAACTCGATGTGATGCCGCGAAGAAAGTCATTCTTGCGGTCGAACTTCCACCACGGCATGTACAGGTGCATGCCGCCGGTACCATGCGGATTGTGGGCTGGCATCTTCTCCAACTGCGGAAAATATCCGCCCGCGGAACTGCCGACGGAGTCGGTGAGATACCGCCCTACTGCGCCGGAGGAATCGGCGCTCCACTCATCGGGGAACAGAGGCTGATCACCGATATTGAGCAGCAGGCGCGCAATTCACAGGCACTGGCCGCCACCATGAATGCCTTGGCATAGACCCGCTTTTCGGAGCGCGTACCCTTATCCATATAAGAAACGGCTTCAGCCTTCCGCCCTTGCCAACGATGATTTCCCGCCATCGCCCCTGTGACCAGCGTGAACCGGCCCGTGGCTTGCGCCGGCGGAATCATTACCTGGCTGGAACTGAAGTTGGACGCAGCAAGACAACCCCGGCCACACTGTCCGCAGTAATGGCAGGCCGCCGCCCGTTCAGCGGCTTGGTCAAATGGCCGTCCGCGAGGACGCAAAAATGTTCAACTTGTCGCAGGCCTTCTTGATGATGGTCTCGGTGCAACGTGGAGGAGGCGGCGGCACAAAAATTCCGTGGGCGCCTGGAAATATTTTCCCTTAACACGAACGCCCGATGTAAGACTCCACCTTGTCGTAGTAAGGCGCAACGTCCTCATAAGTGATAAAGCGATTG
>CAWHQK010000111.1:0-16042 GCA_963831435.1 uncultured Acidobacteriota bacterium | reverse complement strand
GCCGCATTGCTCGGGATTTACTCTAATCATGGTCTTCTGGTCGTTCGCATGCCTTAGCCACAGCTTCGCGCGGAGTTTCGCCATGCTGGCGGTGAGCCGGTTTCTGCTCGGCATGGGTGAGGGTGGAGGTTTCCCGGCGGCAACGCGCGCCGTCGCGGAGTGGTTCCCAGTGCAGGAGCGAGCGACGGCCATGGGGATCATTAACGCTGGAACTGCTGTGGGAGCAGTGGTCGCTCCGCCGATGATTGCTGCAGTTCTCCTGCTCACCAGCTGGCGATGGATTTTTGTTCTTACCGCTGCATTCGGTTTGCTGTGGACGCTCTGGTGGCGGATGGCATATTTCACGCCCAAGGAACATCCTAAGATCAGTGCCGAAGAACTTACAGAGATTGAGCAATCTGTTGCTCCTGTCCCAAAAGAAAAAATCGCATGGCTGAGGTTGCTGGGAATCCGCGAATCATGGGGACTGATCACGGCGAAATTCCTGAGCGATGCGGCGTGGTACTTCTATCTCTTCTGGCTACCGAAATATTTGTACGACGCGCGCGGCTTTGATATCAAAGCCGTGGGCGCCGTCGCCTGGATTCCTTATGCCGCCTCCGGCGTGGGCTGCCTGCTGGGAGGAGGCTTTTCCAGCTACCTGGTTCGACGCCATTTTGGTTTGGGCGCGGCGCGGAAGGTAGCTCTTGGGCTGAGTGCGGCTGTCATGCCCTTCATCCTGTTCGTTCCGCATGTTGGCATTGTCTGGGCAATCTCTCTATTCAGTCTCGCATATTTCGGCCAGCAGTCGTGGTCTACTCTGGTGATGGTGCTGCCGGCGGACCTGTTTCCTCCGAGCGTAGTAGGAGCGGTCGCGGGCCTGGTCGGTTTCGGCGGAGCGATGGGCGGCATTGCATTCGGACAGTTAGCAGGATATATGCTGGATCATGGCTTCGGCTACGGAGCAGTATTCACCATGGCGGGCACGTTGCACGTGATTGCTTTTCTGGTCATTCTGATCGCGATTCCCGTGGTGCGTCCTTTATCAATCAATTCCAAATTGCGTTATGAGGCTGCCCTTTGAAGATTAAAGAGGTTCGAACTCGCGTTGTACGCTGGCGAGGCAAGACGACTGCCTTGCCGCCCCATTTCTGCACCAATCCCATGGACCTGCTGACACTGGGCCAGGCTTCCATGCAGACATTCACCTTTCACGGATGGGTGATTGTCGAGATTTTCACTGACGATGGCCATGTCGGCATCGGCAATGCCGCGCTTGCGCCGCAAATCACGAAACAAGTGATTGATCTGTATCTGAAGCCAATTTTGGTCGGCGCTGATCCCTGGGACATCGAATCGCTTTGGCAGCACATGTATCGGCACACGATGGCCTTCGGGCGGAAGGGCATCGGCATGACGGCAATCAGCGCCGTGGACATCGCGCTGTGGGACATCCTGGGCAAATCGGCGAAGCAGCCTGTCTATCGTTTACTGGGAGGGAAAACGAAGCCGCGAATTCCCGTGTATGCCAGCCGTCTCTACAGCATTACCTTTGGACGAACTCGAAGCCGAGGCGAAGCGCTACAAAAAAGAAGGATACAAAGCAATGAAGCTACGCTTTGGCTGGGGACCGACTGATGGCGCGGAGGGCATGCAGCGCAATGTTGATTTGGTGCGTACCGTTCGCGAAGCAGTCGGCGATGGGATCGACGTGATGGCCGACGCTTATATGGGTTGGACGCTCGACTATGCCAAGCGAATGTTGCCGCTGCTGGAGCCCTTCCATTTGCGCTGGCTGGAAGAGCCGGTGATTCCTGATGACATTCACGGATACGCTGAGTTGAAATCATATGGCCGCGTGCCCATTGCGGGAGGCGAGCATGAGTTCACCATTTATGGTTTTAGAGAACTGCTCGAGGCGCGCGCTGTGGACTACATTCAATTCGATACCAACCGCGTAGGCGGCATTTCACAAGCGCGTAAAATTGCCGCGCTGGCCGAGGCGCATTCAGTTCCGGTCATCCCTCACGCAGGACAAATGCACAACTATCACGTTGTCATGGCGAGTTTGAATTCTCCGATGGCCGAATACTTCCCGATCGTGGATGTGGAAGTTGGCAACGAGCTCTTCTGGTACATCTTCGAGGGCGAGCCCAAAGCCAAAGACGGTTTCATTGATTTGCGGGAAGACCTGCCCGGCCTGGGATTGACAATCAATGAAAAGGCGCTGAAGGAATTCGAGGTCACGGAGTGAGATAGCACTCTCAATTTTCCAATCATGACAAGACTGATTCAAATTAAAAAAGGTAATACGCGGCGCGTGGCGCTCGTGGAAGAACCCCAGCTTCGTCTTCTCGGCGGATGCTCTTCGATTTACACGCTTGCCAACTCGGCAATCGCAAGCGGAATGAAATTGTCCGAGGCAGTGAGGCAAAGAGTCACGCAAGAGACTCTGGGCTACGACGACGTTTACAACTTTAAATCCGAATGGCATGTGCTTCCCGCATTTGACCATCCCGAAGATCCTTCGCGGTGCATGGTGTCCGGGACCGGCCTCACACACTTGGGCAGCGCTCGTTCGCGCCAGAACATGCACTCCGTGACGGACGAAATTCTGACCGACAGCATGAAAATATTCCGCTGGGGCCTGGAAGGCGGACGTCCCCGGGCGGGCGAAATTGGCACGGCTCCGGAATGGTTCTACAAAGGCCACGGCATGGTGCTTCGAGCGCACGGTGAGCCGTTGGATCGCCCAGCCTATGCGGAGGATGGCGGCGAGGAAGGCGAAGTCGCAGGCGTATATGTTATCGATCCCGAAGGTCATCCCAGGCGAGTGGGAATGACTACGGGAAATGAATTTTCTGATCACCGCTTTGAAAAGAAAAATTACTTGAACCTGGCAGGTTCAAAATTGCGTAATTGCGCGATCGGACCCGAACTCATTATTGATCCTGAGTTCCAATCTGTGGATGGAAAAGTCGTGATCGAACGCGTAGGCCAGATACTTTGGTCGAAACAGATTAAGACCGGCGAAGCGGAAATGTGCCACAGCCTGCAAAATATGGAACACCACCACTTCAAGTTCGAAGGCCACAGGCGTCCCGGGGATGTTCACGTTCACTTTTTCGGAGCCGATTCTCTTAGTTTCAGCGATGGCGTTGAACTTTACGATGGCGATGTGATGCAGGTCAGCTTTGAAGGATTCGGGCGTGCGCTACGCAACCGCTTGCGTACCGCGAAAGTGAATCCAACGCTCGTTGAAATCAGATCTTTAGGGTAAATCCGGGATAACTCTATGTCGAAACCTCGTGTGGCAATTCTTGGGCTTGGGATCATGGGCGCAGGCATGGCGCGACGCCTTCTTTCCCAGGACTTCCCTGTGTCGGTTTATAACCGCAATCCGGAACGCGCGAAGCCTTTCGTCGATTTGGGCGCTTTTGTCGGAGGTTCAGCGGCGGAAGCAGCCTCACGCTCTGACGTCGTCATCAGTATGGTGGCTGATGACAATGCGTCGCGAAATATTTGGCTCGGAGAAAAAGGAGTGGTAGCTGGTGCTACATCGGGCCAAGTCCTCATCGAGTGCAGCACCTTGAGCGTTAAATGGGTCCGCGAACTCGCCGCCGCTGCGGCGCAACGCGGGTGCGAACTTCTGGATGCGCCGGTCACGGGAAGTAAACCTCAGGCGGCCGCTGGCGAACTGTTATTTCTGGTTGGAGGCGCGCAGCAAGCGCTGGAAAAAGCTATGCCTGTGTTTTCCGCGCTGGGGCGCGACGTGCAGCATTTTGGCCCCAGCGGCAGTGGGGCGCTGATGAAGTTGGTCAACAACTTTATGTGCGGGGTGCAGGCTGCGTCTTTGGCGGAGGCTATTTCGCTGATTGAAGCCGGTGGCCTTGACCGGAACAAGGCGATATCTGTCTTAACCAATGGCGCTCCGGGCAGTCCGCTCGTGAAAATTATCTCCACGCGTGCCGCGGCCCAGGACTTCGCCCCTAACTTTGAGCTGCGTTTGATGGCAAAAGACTTGCGCTATGCCGATGAGGAATCGCAACGTTTGAGGCAAAGCGGCATGGCGATTGCCGAATCCGCGCGCAAGGTGTTCGAGCAGGCGGTTGCCGCGGGATACGGCGAAAAGGATTTTTCCGCTGTCCTCCAGGTTGGCGCGAAAAAATAAACTAGCAGGAAGACCCTCACTACTATTTTTTGGTCTCTACAGGAAAATAGAAATAGTTCACGAATGCCAGCTTCTTGCTGTCTGGCGACCACGACGGCATGTTGATGGGGTCTCGCTTCTGTGGCAGCGTTCGATCTAGTGCGGAACTTCTTCTGCTATGACCAAATCCCATGCTCCAATCTCGACTTTCGCCCCTTTCGAAAGGGCTTTGCCAGTGAGCAAGTCCGTTGCAACTGAGTAATCATAGGTGAACGCCGCCGGAGCAGAGGAATAGTTGAGAAAATAGCGGATTTCCCGGCCCTTTGTATTGACGCCTTGCTTCAAACGAACCGTGGGTGGCAGCTCTTGGTCGGAACTGGAAAGTCCGCACTCTCGCAAGGTGTCGAGAACAATCAGGTCCTGAAGCTTATCGGAAACGGCGGTACCCTCATAAGTCAACGTGCCGGATCCATATTGATTTCGGGTAATGGCGGGCCAACGCCCGAAGAAAGGATGATCGTAAAACGCGAGTGGTTTAGCAGTATCGAGCTGCAGAAATTCTGCCCACGTATTGACCTGATTGTCAGCACCTGCATGAAATGGATCGCCTTTCAGTGCAAGAGGATGCTCAAGGTTCGAAAATTCCTGGTAGCTGAATCCAGCGGCCTTGCGTAGCGGTCCCGGCGCCCTCTCCCATCGCACGGCCGAGTTTTCATTCGCAAATCCACTTTTGAACGTCATTAGGACATGGCCGCCGTTGTGGACATATTCCGCAATTTTCTTCAGCAGCGCGTCGTCGGCAATGTACAGTGCTGGGACAACAAGTAGTTTGTAACGAGAAAAGTTGGGCGATTCGGGAAATACGAAGTCCGTTCCGACATTGGCATTATAGAAAGATCGATGGAATTGCTGGATCAGTCCGCCGTAGCTGCCAGTCGCCCTTCCCGGTTGCCACTGCGTGTTATTTGACCGTTCGTAAGGCATGAAGTTGAGTGCATTGTTGGAGTCCACACTGTACAGAATCGCCACCTGGTTCCGAATTGTTAGATTTGCGATCTCCGGGCCAATTTTCTTTAATTCGTGCGCGACGCGTGACACTTCAGCATAGGCGCGGTTCGGCTCCAAATCATGGCTCAAGACACCTTTCCAATAGGTTTCTTGTCCCGCGTGAATCGAATGCCAATGCCAATATTCCACCATGTTTGCACCACTCGAGACATGCGTGTAGACGTCCAGCCGCAATTGCCCATCGTATGGCGGAAATTGCGCAGCTGAATCCCAGCCGATCGTTTGCGCATTTGTCTCAGTGACGAGATAGTTCTGGTGCTTCAATGAGCGCGCCAAATCTCCTTGCAGCGCCTGTGGCTCGCCATCCATTTCATCCTGGGTCCGGTGATAAGGATTGTCCGCCACCACGTCCAGATCCTTACTTATCTCAAACTCGTTCGCGTCGGTCTTAATAATCTGACCAAAATCATGAGTAACAAATTGGTCGGGGCGACGATATTGGCGAACCAGCGCAGCTTGCCAGGCAAGGAAGCTTGTTACGCGCTCCTGCTGAAACCGGGACCATTCCAGCTTATAACTGGTGCTGGTGGCATTATCGCGAGTGGGCATGTCTTCCCATTTATTCACATCCTGCCCCCAGTAATTCAGGAACCATGCTTTGTTCAGTGCGTCCGTGGTACCGAACTTCTTTTTGAGATGTTCCACAAAGCCAGCGAACACGTCCGGGTTCGACGCACCATAGGAGCCGGTTTCGTTATCAATTTGCCATCCGATCACCGCAGGATTGTCACGATAGTGCCTAATCAGATTGGTGATCAACCGTTCCGCATAGAACCTGAACTTCGGATTGTCAAAGTCCATGTTTTGACGCATGCCGTAGCCGACGTAGCCATCGCCCAGCGGGCGTGCGAGAATCTCCGGGTGGGCCTTTGCCATCCATGTGGGGATTGAATAGGTCGGCGTGCCCATGATCACCTTAATACCGGCTTTCTGCATAGCAGCTACAACACGGTCCATCCAGGCATAGTCGAACTTGCCATCTGTAGGCTCCCAAAGGCTCCACGTGGATTCACCCATACGAACCACAGTGATCCCAGCCTGTTTCATCAGTTCAACGTCCTTCTCCAACCGGCCTGGTTGAAGATCGGCAGGCATGTATTCGTTGTAGTACGCGGCGCCGTACAGAACCGTGGGGAGAACAGACCCGGGAGGGTTCGCCATGGAATCTTGTGCGGCGCTCATCTGGAGGGTAAAACCCAGGAGCATTGCGAGGCAGAACGCTCCCTGCCAGCACGGGAACTTGTTGTCGGCAAGCGCTTGCATGCCGCCGAATTATAGACAATGCAGAATAGCGGTTCAACAAGAAAGGGCTTATCTAACAGAGAATGCGACTATCCCTGCACCGAGCCTTTGGTCAGCGCCGGTCAGGAGAGTTCCTTGCGAAGAGTTCTGAATCAATTGCGACTTTTTGACCTGTGGGTTGACTACTTTTTTCGACCGAAATCTTCTTGACTGTGGGCTCTGAAGTCATTGGCAAAATCTGTATTGGCTTGCTAGCCCTGGAAATAGCCGGCTTGAACTAGCGGGGAATTTGGGTGCAATGAGACTTGATTACGTTACGCAGGGCGCTAACTCCGGGTGATCACCGCCATTATTTACGCAATCACTTCAGATCAGCCGCGAACACCTTTTTCGACTCGCGCATGGGATCATGCTCAGTCTTGGGAATCAATGTGTAGGAACTTTCCATCGAAATACTGTGACCCAGTTTAAGCAACGACAAGGGAGAAAAAATCTCCAGCTCCATATATTTTAAGTCGTTGCCACTGGTAAATATTTTGGAATGCAATCCATGGTCCGGCCATTCCACCTTGCTGCCGGGCAACACCGGCGTCTTGTTCTCAATCAACAGGTCGCTATTTTGCCCGACCGACAATAAAGTATCGCCATCGCTACCGATCATCGTATTTTTTTGCGGATCGCGGACCAGCGAGAGAAGCCGGCCATCGCTTTTAAGCTCCTTCGGCTGCTCAGGCAACATATTCACATATCCATGCGGGAAGGCAGACTGCTTGGGAAGAAGAATGAATGCTCTCTCTGGCGCTAAAACCTGCGTGATGGACCAAACCGCTACAGAAACAGGTTCGCCTTGCACTTTTTCATAAGTGGTCTTGATCGTCATTACGGGCTCTTGCGGATCAAGTGCAATCGTTCGCCGGACCCGGATACCATAGATAGGGCTAACCGACGAAAGCAATTGCACCTGATCGCCTTCCACCGAACGCCATATAAGGCATGGCATCGAAAGCCTTGGGAGGAGGCCACGCATTGCCAGCATTCTTGGGCCAGTCGGATTGTGGAGCGGGCCAAACCTTATCTCCACCGTAGTTCGTCCAGCCTTCGATGTCCGGCTTTTGCGCTGTGCCTACTGCGGGGTTGTTCCAGAAAACGTTTTGCGCAGTTTCATCCGCGCTGTTTTCGTTGGTGAATCCGAAGCTCATCACGCGGCCGATGGCTGGCACAATCGTGATTTCCGCGACTTGGTTCCGCAGCATGATCGCGTCCCATCCATGAAAACTAATATGCGTGACTGTAATCCGCGGCATTCTCTTTTGCGGTTGCGGATTGGCAATGGGCTGTTGCGCAACGCTGGGCGCAACCATGGCAGCGGAAAATATTGCCGCTGAGAGAATGGAGTAAATTATCCCGCGATATTTAGTTTTCATATTTTGAACAACCCTGGAAATAGAAGCTCACCAATCGAAATTGAGATCCTAACTTTTGACGAACGGTTGACATTCTCAAATGAAGACGCCCGCGCAAACTTGTTGCATTCCCAATTCGAACGTAGTTCATTTCTACAGTCATGTAGGAAGCAATTGCGTTATACGGCGAAAATCTTAGGTTCCAAAAATGGTAACAGACTTGTTTTCAACACGGAGTTGGATTGGCATTTTGTTTGCATAGTACTTCACGTTATCCGCGTGCATGTTCCTGCAAGGAGAACGCATGAAAGAAGCCAATTGGAAGGATTTGTGCGAAGCGATCGTGGAAGAAAGCGATTCTCAAAAACTTATCTCTTTGGTGCACCAGTTGAATGAAGTTCTCGATGGCGGCAATTTCACTCTTCAGCCGGAAAATGACGCGAAGGGAGAATAATTTTCCGGCCGGCCCTAAAAATACGAGTGGCTGAATATAACTCTCAGTTTAGCGGAATAATTCTACAACCACCCCTTGGTACGGGCGATGCGCGCCGCTTCCACACGATTGGCAGCCCCAAGCTTGCTGATCGCCTCCGACAAATAGTTCCGCACCGTGCCTTCGGAGAGTTTCAGGTCGGTTGCGATATCGCCGCTCGACATTCCCTCTCCGGCAAGCCGCAGCACTTGCCGCTCGCGGTCAGTCAGCGGGTCGGGTTCGCCCCACGCCTCGGCAGCCAACTCAGGATCCACTACCCGCAACCCGCGATGTACACGGCGCACAGCTTCGGCGAGTTCCTCGGCGCGCATGTCTTTCAATAAATAACCGGAGGCCCCGGCGTCGAGCGCGCGGCGCAAATATCCGGCGCGCGCAAACGTGGTCAGGATAATCGTGCGGGTGAACAAACGCTGCCGCTTGATTTCCGCCGCCGCCTCAAGCCCGGTCATCTCAGGCATTTCAATATCAGTAATAAAAACATCCGGCTTATGCTGCATCACGGCCTGCACCGCCTCCTTACCGTTACGGGCGCGGGCAATCACTGAAATGTCGCCTTCAATCTCCAGCAGCGCCGCCAACGCACCCAGGACCATGCCTTGGTCTTCGGCGATCACCACTCGAAGCGTTTTCCTATTAGCTTTGCTAACGGTGGGGTTCACTGGCCTGCACTCGTGTTCATAGCCAGGGGGAATTGGATAACCAATGTCGTTCCCCTGCCCAATTTTGCGTTCAAATGTTCCCCCTAGCGACTCCACCCTCTCCCGCATTCCACGAATGCCGCTTCCCTCCAACTGATCTCCGCCCTGTCCGTCGTCCTGAATTTCCAGAAGGCATGTTCCATTCAAAGGAGTGAGACGCACATGACAATTTCGCGCGTTTGCGTGACGCACGATATTGGTGACTGCCTCTCGTAAAACCAAAGCCACCACGCTTTCCTGAGTGGCGCTCAGGCAAATCTTTCCCGCTTCCGACCGCACGGATACGCCCGCTGTCTCTAGTGCCGCCTTTGCCTGCTTTAGTTCTGCTTCCAGCGTATCCGTCCGGTAACCGCGAATGGTGCTTCGCACTTCCGCCAGCGCCGTCCGCGAGGTCTGTTCGACATCGGCGATCTCCGCCTTCGCGCGCGCGGGATCATGGTCAATCAGCTTGCCGGCCAATTCCGATTTCAAAATAATGATGGAAAGCGTGTGCCCGAGCACGTCATGAAGATCGCGCGCGATGCGCTCGCGCTCGGCGACTTTCGCCAAGTGCTCGATTTCCTCCCCAGCCATGCGCAGTTTTGCATTGGCTCGGTTCCTCTGCGCGTAGAAAACGTTGCCACCGCCAATGAAAATTGGGAAGGCACAACCGTAAATCAGGTAACTCGCACCCAGGTGGAAAATCCACGTTTGCAGCGCGCCAATCGCCACCACAAGGACTATTACCTTAATTCCTCCCATTTCGGTACGGGAAAGAAATGGGGCAAACGATGCTGCGTAAATCAGGAAGGCGGCGGAGCCGGGATTGAATGTGACGCAGACAACCCCCAGCAGCAAAATGCCCGCGAAGTAATACCATGACCGGATGGGCTTGTCCCAGAACATCGCAAAAAAACAAAACAAAAAGACACCGCCGCTAACGGCAGTTGCTACCCATTCCAGTCGGGAAGCGTGGGCCATTGCCGGGCTCAGCAAAATAGAAACTGATCCAAGGCAGCCAGATGAGCGGAATCCATTTGTGATTTGCCCGATGGGACAGGACGTAGTCGCCGAGTCCCAGTCTTTCCGCGCCTGCAAAATTTGGCATATTGTTCGCGACCTCCGGCTATTTTAAGCCGTGTGTAACATGAGTATCTTTGTGATTTAGTACTACCATCACTCCAACCGCTAGTATCGCCGCCGTTGGAACCAGGATTGCCATAAGGCCGAAATTCCCCAGTGCCAGCAACAATAGGAATCCAATCAGACTCAGCATCCAGCCAATTTTTGTAGAGACTGTTCCGTGGCTATCCATACATTTTCTCCTCATCTTTTTGGAAACCGAACCGGGCCACGCCCAGGCAAAGAAGGGTGAACCCAATCAGCACCTTCCAGTGGGTCCAGTTCGTTTCATTTCCATCAAATCCAATGACGCGCAGCGCGAGTTGTGCCAGGTGATAAGGCGGAAGGTACAGCGCAATCTGTTTTACGACTTTCGGCAAAAATTGGAACGGCACCCACAACCCTGAACCAAATGACATGGGAAGGTAAATCAGGTTAATCACGGCGGGCGCTGAGTTCGGTCCCATAAAATAACCCACCGCTAATCCCATGGCACAGAAAGGGATTGAACCTGCAACCAGCGTTCCCACAAGCTGAACCATGTTTTGGAACGGCATACGCACCCCGCCGAAGGCCAGACCAAGTACCAGCAATAGCGAAACCACGATAAAACTGAACATCATGCCCATAAAGAATTTCGCCGCAAAATACGCGAATGGCGGCATGGGGCTCGCTTTCTTTACCTGGATCCACCCCAACCCACGCTCCGATGCCAAACTGGCGGCCGTGCCAAAGAGAGAGGCGCCCAACACGCCGAACGTTCCATAAGTCGCGATCAGGTACGCCGCCGTGCTCGTATTCCCGATGGTTTGACGACCCATGAACAATCCAAAAAGCACGTAAAACATCAAAGGCAGGACAACCACCGAAGCCGAATATCTGGGAATTCGCAGGTTCTTCAGAAACTCATACTTCATCTCCTTGAGATAGAGAACAAACGTCTGGTTGGGAGAGCGTCGAACATCGGGCGTAGCGGAAACGGTAACCATTGTTATCTCCTTGCTCCGGCGAGATTGTTATCTTCCTGGGTCAGCGCGATGAAAGCGTCTTCGAGTCCAGCGCGGGTCACTTCGAGTCCCGACAAATGCGCGTCGAGGGAAAGCAACGCACGCACCACTGATTCCGCGTTGGAAGTCTGTATCTCGATGGCTCCGCGGTCCTGGCACACATCCACCACACTCGGCAGGCCGCGCACCGCATCGCTCGTCAGTCGTGTAATGCAGCGAATTTTGCGACCGGCGGTCCTGGCTTTAATTTCTGTCGGCGTTCCTTCGGCAATCACATTTCCCTTGTTGATCACGACAACGCGATCAGCCAGTTCATCAGCCTCCTGCAAATAGTGAGTGGTCAGCAGGATGGTCTTGCCACGCGCGACTAATTTGCGGATCTCATGCCACAGAATGCGCCGGGCTTCCACGTCCAAACCAACGGTGGGTTCATCAAGAAAAATGACGTTGGGATCACCGCACAGGGCCAGCGCGAAAAGCACCCGCTGTTTTTGGCCGCCCGATAGATCTCCGAACTTGCGTTCCTGAATGTCGGCGATGTCGCCCCGCGCCAGTGTTTCCTTGCGGGGAAGCGGATTTGCGTAGTAGCTGGAAAAAAGATCAATGTGCTCGCGTACCCGAAGTGTCTCCGGGACCTTGGCCACCTGCAGCATTGCGCCAATCCTCAGACGCGTCGCCGGATCACGGGGATCGCCGCCGAAGATCCTCGACGTGCCCGACGTGGGTTTGGCCAAACCGAGCAATAGCTTGATAGCTGTCGTTTTCCCCGCGCCATTTGGCCCCAGCAAAGCCAAAAGCTCGCCGGAGCGTACGCTCAGGTTAACGTTATTCAATGCGCATACGTCGTCATATCGCTTGGTAACTTCGCGCAGCGATGCAACCACAGCTCCTTTTACTTCGGGCTGCTCTGCGATTGAAATTGTTTGTGCAGCGCTCATATGCCGGGCTCCACTCGCTGATCATCAAGCGAGTAAAGACATTCTGATCGACTGGCGATCTGCCGTGTAGTGGGCTTCATCACCAAGATTCGGTGACAATTGTCATCCTCTTAAAGGACAACCATTTAGAAACGGCAGGGCATCTGTTCAAGTAGGGGAGGAAATCAGCAGGTCTCCGGCGGCCGAGGGGTTAAAAGGAGAAATGCCATGACCCCTAATAGATATGTGATTGCACTGACTGCTATTTTCCTGTTACTACCGCTTACCGCTCTCGCCCGATCGAAAGACACTGGCAGCTTAAGTCTTTTTAACACCGCGAAAATAGGCACCACCCAACTCAAACCCGGCAATTACAAGGTGCGCTGGGACGGCAATGCCGGCAAGGTCAACGTGAACATTCTGGAGCAAAACAAGCCGGTGGCTACGCTACAGGCGAAATTAATTGAATTGCCCAGCCCCTCGCCTTACAACTCAATTCAAACCAACGTTCAGACCAACCAAATTCAGCAGATTGACTTTGGAGGAAGACGCCAGGCCCTGCTCATCCAACCGGCGAAATAAGGATTTTCGTTGTTGTGGGGCGGAATATTCTGAAGTTAGCAAGTGGGCGGAAAGCCCACTTTTTTTGTATTACAGGCAGAGTTAATCGCAGCGCTAGCGCACCACAATGTTGATTAACTTTGCGGGGACCACAATCACCTTCACGATCTGTTTTCCCGCAATTAATGCTTTAATTTTTTCATCCGCCAGTGCTCGCTCCTGGATGGATTCTTGAAGGGCACCGGCAGGCACTACAACCACGCTGCGCAATTTCCCATTCACCTGCACCGGAATTTCAATTTCTTCTTCCTTGGCCAATTCGGCATCATACGCCGGCCATTCCGCCTTCAACAGGTTTCCCGGCTCACCAAGCTTCTCCCAGAGTTCATGCGCGAGATATGGCACGAACGGCTGCAACATGAGAACGAGCTTTCGCTGAACATCCGCGCGGAACGCTTTTGCGGGCCCTTCCTCTGAGACAAAAATGGGCGCGCCGATACATTCGTTCAGCAATTCCATCAACGCGGCCACGGAAGTGTTAAAGTGCCAGCGTCCTTTGAAGTCTTCTGTGATGCGTCGGATCGTTTGGTGCATCTTCCGCTGTATCTTTTTTCCTTCCGTACCAAGGTCGCGGGGAGAATACGCAGCCGCGTAAGTTCCCGCTTTCACCGGATTTTGCGCGACGAAACGATAGACTCGCGCCAGAAATCGCGCTACGCCTTCAACCCCGCTGTCCTGCCAATCCAAGTCGCGGTCCGGCGGAGCGGCGAACAAGCTATACATGCGCGCTGAATCGGCGCCATAACGGGCCACCATGTCATCCGGCGACACGACATTCCCCAGACTCTTGGACATCTTCGCGCCGTCTTTGATGACCATACCCTGAGTAAACAGGCGTTCCACGGGTTCGTTGTTCTTGATCAAGCCCATGTCGCGCATAAATTTCGTCCAGAATCGCGAGTAGATCAAATGCAGAATGGCGTGCTCCACGCCGCCGATGTATTGATCAATCCCGCGGTCGCCAAACCAATAGCCGGCTGTAGCGCTGTCGAACGGAGCTTTGTCATTTTTTGCGTCGGTGTAGCGATAGAAGTACCACGACGAATCCACAAACGTGTCCATCGTGTCGGTCTCACGGCGCGCAGGGCCGCCGCATTTCGGGCACGTGGCATTCACGAACTCCGGCACTCTGCCCAGTGGAGAGCCGCCGGTAAGGGTGATATCAACATTGTCAGGGAGGATCACCGGCAAATCTTGTTCGGCCACGGGAACAATTCCATCTTTTTCGCAATACAGCATGGGGATGGGCGTACCCCAATAGCGCTGTCGGGAAATTCCCCAGTCTTTCAGGCGGAATGTTACCGTCGGCCTGCCGAAACCGTTCTTCTCAGCAAAAGCGGCCATCTTCTTGATGGCGTCATCGCACGCCAGCCCATCAAACGGCCCGGAGTTTGTCAGCTTTCCGTCGTGCGCGGTAAATGGTAACTCCTGTGCCGTCTCGCCTTGCAACGGAACGATTACTTGCCGAATTCCGATGCCGTACTTTTTTGCGAACTCGTAGTCGCGATCATCGTGCGCCGGGACAGACATGATGGCGCCGGTGCCGTAATCCATGAGAATGTAATTCGCCACCCACACAGGTATCTTTTCGCCGTTGTAGGGATTGACCGCGAAGCGTCCCGTATTCACACCATGCTTTTCAATCTCACCCAGGTCTCCCCGTTCTTTGGCTTTGCGCTGCTCGGCGATCATGCCGTCCACTTGGGCACGCAGCTCGGCATCCTTCGCAGTGAAATCTTTCACCAGCGGATGTTGGGGTGCGAGCTGAATTGAGGTCGCGCCATAAATCGTATCCACACGCGTGGTGAAGACGGTGATAACGGAGTCGGCCGCGTTATCCAGCTTGAATTCCACCATGGCGCCTTCGCTGCGGCCAATCCAGTTGCGCTGCATGGTGCGGACTTTTTCCGGCCACCCATCGAGCTTCTCCAGATCGCGCAACAACTCGTCGGCGTAATGCGTGGTCCGCAGAAACCACTGCTCCAGTTCGCGCTGCTGCACCAGCGTGTCTTCGTGCCGCCAGCAACATCCGCCGACCACTTGCTCATTGGCCAATACGGTGGCGCACTTCGGGCACCAGTTCACTTTGCTCTTCTTGCGATAAGCCAGCCCTTTTTCATACAGCTTCAGAAAGAACCATTGGTTCCATTTGTAATAGTCAGGCAGGCAGGTGGTAACTTCTCGCGACCAGTCGTAAGCAAAGCCCAGCCGCTCCATCTGGCGCTTCATGTTGGCGATGTTGCGCAGCGTCCATTCCCGAGGAGGGGTGTTGTTGGAGATCGCCGCGTTCTCCGCAGGCAAGCCGAACGAATCCCAACCCATGGGATGGAGAACGTTGTAGCCATTCATCCACATGTAGCGTGCGAGTGCATCACCGATGGAATAATTACGCACATGCCCCATGTGCAGCGCGCCGGAGGGATAGGGCAGCATTTCCAACACGTAGTACTTCGGCTTGCTGGAGTTGGCCTCAGCGGCATAAAGCGAGTTTCCCTGCTGTTGCCAACGCTCGTGCCACTTGGCTTCAATGCGCTGCGGGTCGTAGCGATCTTCTTCGCGCGGATCGCGGACCGGCGTCGAAACAGGTTTTTCGTCCTTTGGCATAGGAAATATAGATGACGGCTGACTGATCTTTGATTTTACAACGAGGGTATCAAAAGAAGCGGCGCGAGCATTGCGCCCGCGCCTTGAAAAGATTCCAACATCCCTTTACAAACTTAGTTCCGCACTCCTGCCACATTCAGCTTGATGCTGTAAATGCTGGTGCTGGCCGTGACGTAAAGCGTTTTGCCGTCTTTGTCGCCCCACGCGACGTTGCCGACAACTTCCGGAATCTTGATGGTTCCGAGATGCTTTCCTTTTGGAGAAATAATCCAGACGCCGCCGGGACCAGCACCATAAATGTTGCCCTTCGTGTCCACGCGTATCCGTCAGGCGAGCCGGGAGTCTTATCGTCCGAGCAATCCAGCAGAACGGACGCATCACTCACCGAACCATCTGCCTGCACGCGGTATTTCATCCACCGCTTAGTCGCCGTATCTGAAACATACAGGTATTTTTCGTCGGGAGAAAACGCAATCCCATTCGGACGGGAAAGGTCCTTAATGATCAGCTGTAACTTATCGCGGTCCGGCGCTGCTCCCGCTTTGTGCTGGCGCGCATTGGGAATGCGATACACGCCATTTACGTTCAATTCTTTCAGAGGATCTTTATCGCCCTGGGTTGGCAGCCCATAGGGCGGATCAGTGAAATAGAGCGAACCATCGGATTTGTACACCAGATCATTTGGACTGTTCAGCTTCTTGCCCTGATAAGAGTCGGCAAGAACAGTAATCTGCCCTTTGGGATCGAGTGTATCCAACC
>CAWHQK010000110.1:0-11777 GCA_963831435.1 uncultured Acidobacteriota bacterium | reverse complement strand
CTCCGCAGGAAGATCCCTACATGGGGAAGGCCGTCGAACGAATTTTTCTCCCGCTCATGAAACTCACAATTCCGGAACTGGTGGACGTAAACCTTCCCATCGAAGGCGTCTTCCACAACCTGATGATCGTCTCCATCAAAAAGTCCTACCCCGGCCAGGCGCGCAAGGTGATGAACGCCATCTGGTCGCTCGGCCAGGCAATGTTCACCAAATGCGTCATCGTTGTGGATGAAGACGTTAACGTCCAGGACATCGAGCGAAGTCGTCCTTCAAGGTTTTCAACCACATTGATCCCGAGCGCGATATCCAGTTCACTCTCGGCCCTGTGGATTCTCTAGACCACGCCTCGCGCCTGCCCAACTACGGCTCAAAAATGGGCATTGACGCCACCCGCAAGTGGTCCAGCGAAGGCTTCACCCGCCCCTGGCCCAACGAAATCCTGATGGACGCCAAGACCAAAGCGCTGGTTGACAGCCAAGTGGAAAGCTTTGGCAAAAGAGTTGGGGATCGAATAGCGTTTGTATCGGAATGATGCCTTCGCTACGGAATTCTTTCAACAATTTGTCATTCCGAGCGGAGCGAGGAATCTGCTGTTCTATGGCAACTAATAGCACCTCACCGGCCAACGCCGGATTCGGAATGACAAGATTAAGAATTTACGCATAGCACAGCGCGACATCCACTTACTACTTCCAGCCTAGCAGATCGCCGGGGAAAATGGGACATGACGACGGCTCTATATTTCCCATCAATTCAATAAGCTAGCGGGAAATCGTTTATTACGGGGGCTTGACAAGCTCTGGCGGCCAGGAATCGCGCCTTGTATTTTCCCCTTCGCATCCCGAATAATGTGTGCATCCTATACGAGGCGCAATGATTGAGCTTTTCTTAAAATTGCTGGGTTACATTCTGACCGCGATGTTCGTCGTGGGCCTTGCAGGCTGCATTTTTGTAATTCCCGTTACCGCCAAAAGACTTTTCAGCGTTCTTTTTGAAAAAGACCTTCCCGGCGAGCGATAAATTTACAGGCATCTGGTTTTGAAACGATAGGGTTACAAGGCTTGGAAGAATATTTTCAGTCAGCGACGCATGTCGCAATGAATTCAGTTGGCTTGTTGCTGGCTGTCCAGCCAATTTTGCCACGCAGCGGAGTCCAGTCCTAAATTCTTGCCAGAAATATCACGTAACGCTTGCAGCACCCATGCATGCTGCTGCGCGCTCAGCTTCGGATTATCAAGCCAGGGAATTATGCGGGTAGCGGCGGTCATGCGCTGTTCATGCGTATACATGCCGGATTGCGCGAGGCCGCAAGCGGCGCGCTCCTGCACGGCGGGAGAAGAATCATTGTAAAAACGGTCCAGCACCAACGGAATAGTGGCATCGGTGCCGAGCAGGGAAAGCGCATCTACGGCGGCAACGCGCGTATTTACATCCGGATTTTGCAAATAAGTAGAAATCATGATCGCCGCGCGCATGGGATCAATGCCGCGATTGCCCACTGCTCCCGTCATCCACAATGCCCACCGTCGCTGGCTGGGATCTTTCAGCGCGGGTTCGAGCCGGTCCAAACCAGCTTCGCTGCGCTGCACGCCGTCCATGGCCAGATCCGCCTGCAGAGAGGCTTGCCGGGCATGCATGTTGTTGGAGTTTAGTGAAACGTTAAGCAGTTGATCGGCGTTCGAGGTACGCTGCGTTTTGCCCGTCCAACTGTCGGATTCATCCAGCACTCGCTGGGCCGCGCTATCATCGCCGGCGGCAACTTTTTGCAGCAAGGCTTCCGCTTCCGCCTGTTGCGTCGAATCAGCGGACGGCTTGGAAGCAGCGCTTGAATGATTCTCAGGAAGCGTGGCTTGGCTCGCGAACGACGCAATCACTTTCTTGCCGACTGACTGCAACCCCCACGCCAGCACTACGCTCACGCCGAACAGCGCCACGAAAAAAATGAACAGTGGCGATTTCTGCACCCACCACGAATTTTTCGTCTGGGATGGACCGCTGCGCGGCGTTTGTGGCGGAATTGGCGCGGAAGACATGAATTGATCGTAGGACGGACGCGATTCCGCCTCAAGTTACTTTGGGCATAGGAACATACTTCGGCACCGGCTGCTATAAGCTATGGACACATTCGAGACTTTTGCGAGAATTCAATGTTGCCTCAGCGCATTTCGGAACGACATTCCGAAAACACCACCTGGAAACGCTGGCAGTGGTTTAGTTTGCGATGGAAACAGTTTGTATATGGAAGTTCGTATCAGGATATGGCTTTAGCCATATCGGACGAGCACAACAAATGGATGGGCTTTAGCCCGCAGCGCCTAAAGGCGATCATCGGACGAAGCTCGTGGGGCAGGCCTGAAGGCCTACCCTGATACGAATCATCGAAGCAACCTGCATCATTACCGAACAATTACCGCTTTCACGTCGTACGATTAAAACATGCGACTCCGGGCCACATTCATCCTTTTGCTGGTTCTGGCATTTTTCACGACAGTCAAGAGCTATGCCTCCGATCTGGCATTGGTAGGCGCAAAGGTTTATCTCTCACCAACTGAACCAGCCATCGAAAACGGTTCAGTCCTCATACACAACGGCCACATTTTAGCGGTTGGACCGAGCGCCAAAATCAAAGTCTCACCAGGGACGCCTGTAATCGACTGCAAAGGTCTGGTCGTGACTGCCGGTTTCTGGAACAGCCATGTGCATATTCTTTTGCCGGGGCTGCTTCATGCAGAAAATCTCTCCTGGGGCAGATCACGCAGCAACTTCAGGAGATGCTCACACGGTGGGGGTTCACGACCGTCTTTGACATCGCTTCCATACTCCAGAACACCAATCTCATCCGGCGTCGCATAGAAAGTGGCGAAGTAAAAGGGCCGCGGATTCTCACGGTCGGCGAGCCATTCTGGGTGAAAACGCCGATTTACATCAAAGCCTTCCTCGCAGCCAACCACGTCAGCATGCCGGAGGTGCAATCGGCCGCGCAGGCAAAGGAGAGGGTACGTGCGCAGGTCCGCGACCACGCGGACGGTATTAAAATCTTTGCCAATTCCATAGAAGGCAATGGCGTCGTAACCATGCCTTTGGATCTGTCCAAGGCGATTGTCGCCGAGGCCCACCGTGCCGGCAAACCTGTTTTTTCGCATGTTTCCAATAATCAAGGTATCGAGGTATCGCTTCAGAGCGGAGTCGATATTCTGGCTCACACCACTCCCAACGATGCCCCTTGGAATCCCTCGTTGGTCCAGCGCATGGTGGCATCTCACACAGCCCTGACCCCGACGCTCACACTTTGGGACATAGAATTCAAGAAGGGCAAGGCCTCACCGCAAGAAATCGAAAAGGCCATGAGTAGGGCGGCGCAACAACTGGGGGCATTCTCTCAAGCGGGAGGCAAGTTCTCTTCGGCACCGACGTTGGCTACATCCCACAGTTTGACACTTCTGAAGAATTCCTATGGATATCGCGCGCCGGAATGAGCTTCCAGCAAATACTCGCCTCGCTTACCACGAATCCCGCGCAGCGCTTCGGCTACTCAACTCACAGCGGACGAATCGCAAAAGGGTTCGATGCCGATCTTGTGGTTTTGTGTGCTGACCCGGCGCAAAACATTTCGGCATTTTCAAAAATTTGCTACACGATTCGCGGCGGAGAGGTCATTTATGGGGGAAAATGATGTTTCGAATACCGATTCAGTGCTGCCGTCGACGAGCAAACAGGAAATTCGGCAGCGTGGGCTTTTTATTCCCCGACGCCATTGAGCACCAGCAGGTTTGGGCTGCCGGGGTCGTTGGTGGTGGTAATGATCGCCGTGCCCAGTCTCGGCCCCAGGATCGCGGGCTGGAAGGTGATCTGGACCGAGCATTGCGCGCCCGCCGCAAGTTGCTCTCCGCAATTGTTGCTCTGCGCAAAGTCTATGCCGGAGACAAGAATGCTGGCGATGGGCAGCGGGGCCGTTCCGCTATTGGTTAAAGTTACGGTTTGCGGTTGCGTGCGCGTTCCAACTGCGACGGTGCCAAAGTCCACTCGGATGGATCGACTTCAAACTTGACTGAGCTATGCCTGTCCGTAGAAGAGAATATTTGGCTGCAGCCAGAATTAGCAGAACACAGCCAAAAATGCGGAGCGGCAAGTATTTTCTTCCCAGGGAAGTCGTCATAATTTGTTGGGTATATTCTAGCGGAGGTGTTACAAAACGCGTATTCGCCATTGAGCAAGTTGAAATGGTTCTAACTTCGGCATCAAGAGAATTCGCTAAACATATGAAATTTTTTTCGCGATTCTTGTAGTATCTGGTATCGCTTGCAGCTCCGCAGCGATCCGCATGAAGCTGCAAGTAAACAGCTCGCTTCCCGAAGGTCAAAAATTTTCATGGTGGTATCAGAACTCTTGGCGGGTTGCCAAAAAGCACAGGGAACTTTATCCCGACAGTTTGCTATGGCTCATCAGCCTGGCAAGCTATTTTGTAGTGCTCGGTTTGGTGGTCGGACTTGTGGTTATCACGATATTTATCAAGTCATGAAGCTTCTTGAAAATTGCTCCAATTGCATGTTGCCCAGTAAGATAATAGTTTGCCTTTCGAGTGATCGTTCGCATTGGCAAACTTATATATGTCCGACTCCTCCAATGTAGAAGCCATGTCAGCTTCGGCTGAAACGCCGTCAGCGCCTTCGAATTTTATCCGCGAAATCGTTCGCGAAGACATCAAGACAGGGAAGTATCAGGGCCGCGTCCATACCCGCTTTCCTCCCGAGCCAAACGGATATCTTCATCTCGGCCACGCAAAATCCATCTGCCTGAATTTCGGCCTGGCAAAGGAGTTCGGCGGCAAAACCAACCTGCGCTTCGACGACACCAATCCCTCGAAGGAAGAAACCGAATATGTTGAGTCCATCAAGGACAATGTTCGCTGGCTAGGCTTCGATTGGGAAGACCGCATTTTTTACGCTTCAGACTATTTCGGGCAGCTCTATGAATGGGCAGTGCAGCTGATTAAAGATGGCAAGGCCTATGTCGCGATCTAACCGCCGATGAAATCCGCGAACACCGCGGAACTCCGACGGAGCCCGGAAAAGAAAGTCCTACCGCAACCGGTCCGTGGAAGAAAATTTGGAGTCTGTTCGCACGCATGCAGGAGGGCGAATTTGCCGATGGCTCGCGGATCTTGCGGGCCGAAGATCGACATGGCATCGCCGAACCTCAACATGCGAGACCCGGTCATGTACCGCATTGTGCATGCCGAGCATCATCGCACCGGAAAAAAATGGTGCATCTATCCCATGTACGATTTTGCGCACGGGCAATCCGACTCCATCGAGCGCATCACGCACTCCATCTGCACGCTTGAGTTTGAAGACCATCGTCCGCTCTACAACTGGTTCGTGGAGCAGTTGGGCATTTATCATCCGCAGCAAATTGAATTCGACCGCCTCAATCTTACGTACACCCTGCTGAGCAAACGCAAGCTGCTCACGCTGGTCAAGAAGCGCCATGTCCGCGGCTGGGACGATCCTCGGATGCCCACGATCTGCGGGCATCCGGCGGCGCGGTTACACGCCGGAGGCAATCCGCAATTTCTGCTCGGCCATCGGCTTTCCAAAACCAACGGCACCATTGAGCTGGGGATGCTTGAGCACTTCGTCCGCGAAGATCTGAACAAGCGCGCTCCGCGCGTGATGGCCGTGCTGCGTCCGCTGAAGGTGGTGATCGACAACTATCCGGAAGGGCAAATGGAGAGATGGACGCGGTCAACAATCCCGAAGACGCCAGCGCCGGCACGCGCAAAGTTCCATTCTCACGAGTGCTCTACATTGAGCAAGACGACTTCCGCGAAGATCCGCCAAACAGTATTACCGCTTGTCTCCGGGCCGCGAAGTGCGCCTGCGTTACGCCTATTTTATGACCTGCACCGGCGTGGTGAAAAACGACGCGGAGAAGTCATGGAAGTCCATTGCACCTACGACCCGGCCAGCCGCGGCGGAAATTCTCCCGATGGCCGCAAGGTGAAGTCCACGATTCACTGGGTTTCAGCCGCACACGCGCTCGACGCAGAAGTACGCCTTTACGAAAATCTTTTTATCACCGAAGATCCCAACAAAACTGAAGACGGACAAGAGTTCACCGCAAACCTCAACCCACATTCGCTGGAGGTTGTAAGCGACGCCAAGCTCGAACCTTCCTTGCAAGGCGCTCCGGTGGAGGCCCGGTATCAGTTCGAACGTTTGGGATATTTCTGCGTGGACGCCGACTCCGCGCCGGAACAACTGGTCTTCAATCGCACCGTCGCTCTGAAAGATACCTGGACCAAGATCGAGAAAAAAACAGAGAATGTGCAAAAACGCTAAGGTTAGACATTTTGTCCTGACGTTGAGCAGCAGTGAATCTATCTGCGATCTCCGCCACAAATCCTCAATCCATGTCATCCCGAGTAGCTTTAGCTGCGAGGGACCTTACGAGGGTCTAAATCTTTGATGCAATAAACGAGATCAATATTCCCGCCGACAGCTAAGTGGGCTCCTCTGTCGTAGGGTCCCTCCGTCTTCGCTGCACTCAACGTCGGGATGACGTAATTGTTGGGAGATGAACGAATCGCCCTAGGCCTGTAAAAATCAATATCTCTCCTGCAATAGGGCAGTTAACAATTTCCAATCGGCAGATGTTCTAGTCATCGTTTATACTAACTACAAATGTCAGTGCTAGAGAACATTGCCGCGATTGCCAAGGGGATGAGCATCACCTTCATGGAGATGTTTCAGCCTACCGTGGTGGAAAACTATCCCGATGGTAAAGGCCCGCTGCGGGGCGCGAAGTTTCAGGAGCGCTACCGCGGAGTCCACGTTTTGCAACGCGATGAGAATGGATTGGAAAAGTGCGTGGCCTGTTTCCTGTGTGCGGCGGCTTGCCCTTCCAACTGCATTTACATCGAGGCCGCCGACAACACCGCCGAAAAGCGTGTAAGCGGCGCCGAACGCTACGCCAAGGTTTACAACATTGACTACAACCGCTGCATCTTCTGCGGCTATTGCGTGGAAGCCTGCCCGACCGACGCCATCACGCACGGCCACGGCTTTGAGTTGGCAACTTTCAACGCCAGCAATCTGGTGTACCGCAAAGAGCAGATGCTCGCTCCCATTCCAGCGCATATTGGAGCCAATGCCGTTTTCAATCAGGTAGAAGTGCTGGGCGGGGCTCCAGCCAAGGTTGCTCCAGGAGAGTAAAGCTCTAATCAGAATTTAAGATTCAAAGCGCCGGTCCCAATGCGGGATCGGCGTTTGCTTTTGGAAAATCCGGATGGCAGGGAAGGAGCCAGGATGAAGATCGCTATTTTAGGTTCAGGGTTAATGGGCGGCAAGCTGGGAACGATCCTCACTCGTGCCGGGCACACGGTTGTATTCAGCTATTCGCACAGCGAGGAAAAGCTCAAGAAGCTGGCGAGAAATGCTGGAGGCAATGCAAGCGCCGGTACCCCGCGCGAAGCAGCGAAGGACGCGAAAGCGGTATTTCTTGCCGTGCATTGGTCCCGCGTGAACGACGTGTTGAAGCAGGCGGGCGATCTATCAGGAAAGGTGCTCATCACGTGCAGCCTGCCGATGAATGCTGACGACACGCGGCTCGTTATTGGAAAGACCTCTTCAGGCGCGGAGAAGCTGGCTGAGAAAGCGCCCAAGGCCAACGTGATAAGTGCATTTAATACTGTGCCGAGCGAGGTGCTATTCGATGTCTTTGAGGCAAGGCGCAAGAAGACGCGACCTAGTCTGGTGTTTTGTGGCGATAACAAGCGCGCGAAGAAGGTGGCGGCCCGCATCATTCACGATGTCGGGTTCGATCCTATTGATGCTGGGGCTCTCGAGAACGCGCGTTACACTGAACCATTTACGCTGCTTATGGCGCAGCTTGCGTATGAGGGCAAGGGCGGCCCGAAACTGGCGTATCGTTTTGAGCGATTGTGAAAGTGAATTCTATGATGGAACTTCTTGGCAAATGGGACAACTTCTACGTGATCGTCGGCTCCGCGGCGGGTGCGCTGATCGGGTTGCAGTTCGTCGTCCTCACGCTGATTGCCGAAAGGCGTCCAAAAGGCGTCGGGGAAGCGGGCGCTGCATTTGCCAGCCCGACCATCGTTTATTTCAGCACTGCTTTGTTTTTATCGGCGCTATTGCAGGTCCCATGGCAAACCATCAACGTAATTGCGGTTCTCTGGGGTCTGATCGGTTTGGGTGGAACTGCATACACAGTGAATGTGCTTCAACGCGTACGGGGCCAGTCCGCATATAAACCGGTTTTCGAAGACTGGATGTTTCATGCAGTGCTCCCTTTGATCGCGTATGGCGTGCTCGGATTAAGTTTTTTCGCCACGCCGTCTCACACTGGCGGAGCCCTGTTTGGTGTTGGAGGGGCAGTGCTGTTATTGCTCCTCATCGGCATTCATAATGCCTGGGACAACGTTGCCTATCATGTGCTGGTTGTCCACGCGCCGCAGCAAGGGAAACACCCGGAACATGACTGATTGCAGCCTGCGCCAAAACTATCCGCCTAGGGAGAGTACTCGAGTAACTTTTTCATAAGTTCCATTTCGGACATCATGGTGAAGTCATGCCGTTTTTCTTTATCGGCTTCGGCTGGATTCTCTGCCTGCTTGCAGGCTGCGTCCTTCTGTGTTTCCGACGACTGCGTTTCCTCGCTAGTTATCTCCTCTTCGGCTCAACCGGGCTTACCTTAGTTTCATTTTTGCTTTCCACCGCAGTCCTTCTTGCGATAGGTCACTTCAGTTTTCATTTAATAATTCTTGCGATCGTAGGATATTTTGGCGCGATTGTTGCAGGCGGCTTTCTTGGCGCCGCGGGCGGGCTCATCGTTGCTCACAAGATTAATCGAAGATTTCGACTAATTTGATCGCCGCATCGCAGCTGATGCGGCGATCAAATCGAGCGCCTACGGCCGCGCTTCCAGAACAATATTAAACGGCGTTTCCGCCGCTCGACGTACGCGACTGAAGCCGGCAGCCTTCAGCACTTTTGTCAATCGTCCTTCTCCCGCTTGGGCGCCCAGCGCTGCGCCGACTTCCTGCGACAGCGATGACGGCGTGCACAACATGGTGGAGGCCCCATAGAAGACGCGCCCAATGGGATTGAGATTGTCTTCCAGTTTGTCATTGGCGAAGGGCTCCACGATCATCCAGGTACCATCTGGGTCGAGCGATTGCAGCACATGTCGCGCGGCGCCTTCGGGATCGCCCATGTCGTGGAGGCAATCGAAGAAGGCGATGAAGTCATATCCCTTGCCGGGGTAATCCTTGGCCTTGGCGATTTCAAACTTCACCCGATCGCCCACGCCAGCCTTGGCGGCAGATTCGCGCGCCAGCTCAATGGAGCGCTGGTGGTAGTCAAATCCTATAAAAGTGGATTTCGGATAGGCCTGCGCCATCAGCACGGTTGACGTTCCAAGTCCGCAGCCCACATCAGCTACCTTTCCGCCAGCCTTCAGTTTTGCGTCAACGCCGGTAAGCGCGGGAATCCATTCTTTGACCAGATGAGCGCGATAGTTTGGACGGAAGAAGCGCTCGGTGCCGGCGAACAGGCAGGCATCCTGCTCGTGCCAGCCGACCCCCTTGCCGGAGCGGAATGCATCAGTAATCTTAGGAACTCCCTTCATGCAGGCGTCGACGACTTCAAAGAAGCCGGGAAGAAATACGGGACTGTTCTCATCGGCCATGGCGAAGGCCTGTTCGGGCGGAAGCGTATAGCGGCCGCTTGCCGCGTCATAGGTAACGAATCCGCCGGCGGCTTGCGCGGACAGCCATTCCCGGACGTAGCGTTCGTGCGTTTTGGTTTTGCTGGCCAGTTCGGCGGGGGTCATGGGGCCCGCGCCGGCCATTCCTTTATAGAGTCCAAGTTTATCGCCGACGAGAATGAGTGCCGCATTCATGGCAGCGCCCATTTCTCCCACGGCTTTCATGACAAATTCGTGCAGCTTGCTTTCGTTGAGGGTGTCGGTCATTGTTGCAGACATAATCTTCCTCCTGGGCGGAATTCCACCGGTTTCTATGAATAGAAGCGAAATTACGCCTGAAGATACTGCCAGTCAATGGGCAGATCGGCCAAAGTTCGATGTCGAATACGCAACAATGATCCACAAGGAATCGCATGATCTGCGACTCCCTGGCGTGAAAATATTTCTGAAAACAGGCAGAGAATTCTACCGCTACTTACTGTGCTGGTTGCGCTGCCGGCTTTTCAAACATCTTCGGATCTGCCGGCGGATTCAATTCCAGCGATTGAACTTCAGATGTGCTGGTGACTTCGCCGTTCTGTTTGTTGGTGTGGAGGTGGGGAATCGTTATGCCGTCGCTGGTCTTCCAGTTGCTCAAGTCGGTTTCCTGCATGGATGGCCCGCTGCGGCCCATGCCTTGGTATTTTTCCCGCAACACGCGGCCGCTTTGCGGATCCACGTAAAGCTGCACCGAAATATCCGGCCCGCTTAGGTCGAGAATTGCGGTCTCCACGTCTCCGATCTTCTCCGTTCCGCTGGCAGCGAAAATAAATGCAGGATCGTCCGCATGCTGTCCCAGATAAATTAAATTGCGCTTTACCTGTTTCAGCATCTCGGCCGCTTGAGGGCCGGGAATCTCCTGTTGGCGGTCCTGCATTGATACGAAGGCGCCAGAGGGCGTGACTACGTAAGTCACGTTCCCCGGAGGGCCCTGTATGTCAACGTGCATGTGGTCGGGGAAGAGCAGGGTAGTGCGCATGGTCATCTGCGAATCGCCTTGCGGCGATTTTTGCGTAAGCGTTAAATTTTCCGCCAGTGATTTTACCGACTTCAATTTGGCTACCCCGCCGAGCGCTTGTGCTACCTTTGCCATCAGCGCTTTGCCTTCGGGATTTGATGCCGTGGGGCCTTTGCTGCTTTCGTCCTCTCCGGGCATCGGAGGAATGGTCAGGTCTTCGTCGGTGACCGGGCCAAGCGAGGAGAGAGGCTTCGCGAATCCCTCGGGATTGCCCACCACCAGCACTGCCAATTGATCTTTATGCAGGTACTTGGGAATGACCCGCGCCACGTCTTCCTTGGTCACGCCTTCAATCCCGGTGCGGAAGCGCTCCAGAAAATCCGCCGGATAGCCGTAGAACTCATAGGCCATGCGCTCGCGCAACACTTTTTCCGGCGTGTCGTAATTGAATACGAAAGAGTTCAGGATGGAATCCTTCGCCAGCTTGATTTCGCTGTCGGAGATCGGGTCCGTCTGCAGCTTGTCTATCTCTTCGTAAATCGCGGAAATTGTTTCTATCGTGCTCTCGCTTTTTGTGGCGGTGGAGATGCGCAGCATTCCCGGATGGTCGAACGATGTGCCAATACCGCCGCCCACGCCATAAGCCAGTCCTTTAAGGGTGCGAATGTCCTTGAACAGCCGGGAAGAGAAGCCGCCGCCGAATGCCTCGTCGAAAACCTCCACCGCATAAAAATCAGGATTGTCGCGGCGAATGCCCACTCCGAGCATGGCCACATTGCTTTGGTTCACGTCAGTCTTTTTCGCCAGATAATATCCCGGCTTCGCGGGATGGAAGGTGATCTCGGGCGCGGTGACTGCCGGGCCTTTCGCCCATGATCCATAAAGCGCGCGCAGTTTTGCTTCCAGCGCCGCGGAGTCAAAGTCACCCACAATGCCAAGAATTATGTTGTTGGGATGCACATGCGCTTTGTGCCAATCCACCAGGTCCTGTCGGGTGACTGCGGCCACCGTGGCATACTCCGCGTTTCTGGCATAAGGATTGTCCGCGCCATAG